>JAHDDU010000033.1 GCA_020629175.1 Flavimaricola sp.
ATGAGCAAGTGTCCTAAGATGTTTGCGCATTTTGCGCAGCGTTTTCGGGATACCGCATTGGCGCGGCATGGTGGCCATTCTGACGTGTACGCACCTGCTTGTTTGAGGCAGGCGGTGCCATCCACTGGATGCCCGGGCAACCTGTGAGATGGCGCTTAACAAGACCTTAATTCGAAACACTCACTTGCTTAGAATTTAGTTAAACCGAGCGGGGGACCGGCGAGTCATGCTTTTCGCTCAAACCCTTTTCGTCCGGGGCCGATGTGGGATGTCTGCCCACCTTGGCCATAGGCGGTGAACCCTTCCGCCGACACGCGTAACGCGTCAATTCTGTCATTGACGTCTTTGATGCCGTTAATTGCAGCAGCCAGCAAAGACTGATTATGCGCCAACGCGTCACTCAAAGCTTGCAGCTCGCTTGGTTTGGCAGTGGCGTCGCGCATCTTTTGCAAAAGTGACTCTTTGAGAGGCCCAATCCGTTCCAGATCAGGGAAGTCCCCTCGCAAGATCGCTTCTCTCTCACGGGAAAGAATGCGTGCCAGTGTCCGGCTCTCAGTCATTAAGATCAGCTTTCATCGCCTCAAACAACGATTGGGCCAGCCCGATCCCGCCAGCCTCAACCATATGTTTGGCCTGTGCATCCCGTAGAAAGGATTGGAACTGCTCCTCCCCCTGTCCTCCCCCAAAGGCGCCAGGCTGCGTGTTCAAGTTTACGGCCTTTAGCATTTCGCTTAGGAACCCCGCCTCCAGCGCTTGGGCTGCGGCCATCAGGCGGCTGTCTTGGTCTGGCCGGCTTGGCTGAGGCATAGGCACGGATGAGTGCGCGATTGAATCCACCACTTTGTCTCCAATTCGAATGATTTCGAGAGATGCTGGCATGTGACCGGTAAAGGATCAGTAAGTTTTCTGGGCCAAATCCAATGCGTGACATTTGGGGGGCCAATGCTTCAACTACTCGTCCAGAATTTGATCACCGTCGATCCGGACCATGTCGAGACGGAGACCTCTGGTCCGCTTGGGGCGGAAGACAGCGGCGCACGGTTTGCGTCGGAGCTTCTCGCTTTGGACCTGCCTGCGGCACCGAAAACCTCGGCCGAAATGGGCGCCCCCGAATTTTCAGATACGGAGATCGAGGGAGCGACCGATCCAGACAGTCCTAACAGAGTCGAACAAACTGCGGAGTTTCAGGGGGCCGAGAAGCGTCCGACACCGGGCGTCGATACCAATCAGATTGCACCAATTGATCATGGATCAACAGCACTAGCCGCGGAACTACTACCGAGTGCCCTGGGTACGCGAACCGAGGCTGGAACCGAAAGAGCATCAGTTCGGGCTCTGGTATGGCCCGCCCAAGATACAACCGGTATCGCGCTGCCTGCCGCGACGGCTATCGATCAGCGCGCCCATACGTCAAATCCGACGGAAGCGCCCCTGCGGTCACTCGCCTTGGCAGCCGCAGTCGGCAAACAGGCCCCCGCTGCAGACACGTCTGAAATCCCGCAGATGTCCGAGACCTCCATGCCGCTGGCGAAAAATCACGAGGCCGGAACACGAACCCTGCCGCAAGAAAGAGAGGATGACGCAATGCAATTGTCCCGCCCCAACAGGTTGAGAACCCATGCCGCAGCGTTGGCCGCCGCCCGTCTGACTGGCGTTGACGTTGCTGCATCAAACCCACCTGAGACACCGGACGCCATCGAACCTGTTCGTCCAACGATGCACAGCGACCAGCGTCTGCATCCGGCACGGTCTGCGCCCGATATCGGTCCAAATCCTTCACCAGATCACCGTTCTCCTCACCGACCTGACCCCCAGATGCAGGTCACGCGTGAGGAGATCACGGTGCCGCGACAGTCCCCTGCCATCCCTCCCCCCATTGATGCAAGGGCTGTCGCGACCAATCCCCAGCCGATGCCGCTACAACAGGTTGCTGGAGCCTACACCTCTTTGTCACCCGCCGTCGCGATCGCGCCTGCCAACGAAGGGACGTCCTCTCCAATGTTGGGGATCAACCCTGATCAGGATGCTGCCCTTCCATTGATGCGTCCCGACGCAGTGGCTCCTCCTCTGGCCAATGTTCCTTCAGCCAGCGCAGTCCCATCGCCTTCGCACATCGCAGCCCAACTCACACAGATTGCGACAACGCCGCAATTGCAGGGCCGCGATATTGTTCTCTCCCCCGAAGAGTTGGGGCGCGTACGGATGTCAGTGCAGGTTCAAGACAGTGCCATCCATGTCGCAATCCTTGTTGAACGGCCCGAAACGCTGGACCTCATGCGCCGGACCATCGCGACATTAGGCGCCGATTTGCGCGCTCTTGGATACCAAGATGTGAGCTTTGGATTTGAACAACGTGGGGGCTCTGCCGGCACAACCAACTCACAAGATCAGGCAACGGATGACCAGCCAGTCGGCGCAAATGATGTCGAAGAGACGCCGCCATCGCACATTGCCACTGGTCAGCTTGACCTGCGAATTTGAGGAGACACCATGATCACAGATCCAATCGCAGGCGCCGGTGCTTCGGCTGCCACAGCACCATCCGCCTCCGCCCGCAAAATATCATCCGACTTCCAGACGTTTCTTGAGATGTTGACGGTCCAGATGGAAAATCAGGACCCCCTCAATCCGATTGACTCCTCAGATTACGCTGTCCAGCTTGCCACGTTCTCGTCCGTCGAGCAGCAGGTCCAGACCAATGATCTTTTGACGGCCCTCAGCGCCCAGATGACGACGACGGGGTTGGCAGATTTGTCGGGCTGGGTCGGACAAGAGGCGCGCACCTCTGCCGCTGGGTATTTTAGCGGCGCGCCGATCACGATCGTTCCCACACCAGCCAGTGTCGCAGACACGGTCGAACTGATCGTCAGGAATGACCGCGGGACCGAGGTTCAAAGGCTGCCGCTACCGGTGTCGGACGAGCCAATCCAATGGGCCGGTGTTCAGGCAAACGGTCAGCCTTTCGCACCCGGGCAATATACATTTGATGTCGTCAGTTCGGCCAATGGTGAGGTCATCGCCACGTCGACAGCAGAGACCTATACGCTCGTCCGCGAAGTCTTTGCGCAATCCGGTCAAGTCTATGTTCGCCTCGACGGTGGCACCCCCGTTCTCGCGTCTTCGGTCACGGCGGTGCGACAGCCCGGCTAGAAAAACTGGCTCGCCCACACAGCGGCCAAGGCCACTCCAGCCCCCGCCGACATCCAGCCAAGTTTTGGCCAAACCCGCTTGCGGGGCGGTTCTTGCGGCGGGTTGGTTGTGCGGATGAGCGCGGCTTCGGCCATCTGCGGAAGGCGTGGGCCAAAACGTGACAGCACGCGGGCCGTGCGGAACAAATCCCGCGCGAGCGCTTTGGGACCAATGCTTTCCTTGATGTAGTCCTCAACGACGGGCCGCGCGTCGCTCCACAGGTTCATGTGCGGATCAAGCGTCCGCGCCACGCCTTCCACAACAACCATTGTCCGCTGCAGCAGGATCAATTCGGTCCGCGTCTCCATCCCGAACTTTTCCGTCACCTCAAAGAGGTAGTTCAGCAACCGCGCCATCGAAATACGGCTCGCGTCCATGCCGAAAATTGGCTCACCCACCGCACGCAGCGCACGGGCAAATTCGTCCACGTCGCGATCCGGCGGGACGTAGCCCGCCTCAAAGTGAACCTCTGCCACGCGCTTGTAGTCCTTGCGGATAAAGCCGAACAGGATCTCAGCGTAGACCCTGCGCGTGTACTCATCAATCCGCCCCATGATCCCGAAGTCATAGGCGAGGATGTCGCCATTCGCCGCGACCTTGAGGTTGCCCTGATGCATGTCTCCGTGGAAAAACCCGTCCCGCAAAGCGTGCCGTAGGAACAACTGCAAAACGCGCGTGGCCAATTCCCTCCGGTCATGCCCCGCCGCTTCGATCGCGTCGACGTCTGCCGCACTCAGACCTTCTGCCCAGCCCAGCGTCATGACGCGGCGAGCTGACAAAGGCCAGACAACCTCTGGCACGCGGAATCCATGGTCACCCTCGGTGTTGGCCGCAAACTCTGCCGCCGCCGAGCTTTCAAGCCGCAGATCAAGTTCGCCCGTGACGACGCCCTCGAAATGCTCAATCACATCCATTGGCCGCAACCTGCGCGAGGCTGGCGACAGAACTTCAATACACCGGGCGGCGAAATAGAAGGCGTCGATGTCTTTGCGAAAAGCCTTCTCAATTCCTGGGCGCAAAACCTTTACGGCAACATCCTCGCCTGTGTCTGCGCGCGTGGCTTTGTGTACCTGAGCCAAGGATGCCGCAGCGACCGGCTCTGAGAAGGAAGAGAAGAGCTTGCCCAGCGGCGCACCGAGTTCCTTTTCGACCTCTGCTTTGGCAACACTCACTGCAAAGGGCGGCAGTTTGTCTTGCAGCACTTTCAGCTGCATTGCCAATTCGTCGCCCACAACGTCCGGTCGGGTGGACAGAACCTGGCCAAACTTAATGTACGCGGGGCCCAAGGCCGTCAACGCCCGCGTAGCGGGCGGCATGGTCACATCGCCCTTGTAACCAAGCCACTGGACGGGCCAAACAAGTGTCCGAAACGTGACGCGCAGCAAGGGGCCCGCGTCAAGCGCATCTAGAATGACCTTCATGGCGCCGGTCCGCTCGAGCGTGGCGCCCGTTCGGATCAGTCGGATGATGTTATGCGGTCCGCGCATTGGCTAGAGTTTCCACCCTGAGTGTAGCGCGGCAATTCCCATCGTCATGTTGCGATACTTGGCGTTCTCAAATCCCGCGGCTCTGACCATGCCAAGGAACGTCTCTTGGTCAGGAAACTTCCGGATACTCTCTACGAGGTATTGATAACTGTCTCTGTCCCCCGCGATGGCCTGCCCCATCCGCGGAATGACGTTGAACGAATAGAGATCATAGGCCTTTTGCATCATTGGGTTGGGCAATTGGCTAAATTCCAACACCATGAGCCGCCCACCGGGACGCAAAACGCGGTAAGCCTCGTTCAACGCCTCCTGCGGGCGGGTCACGTTTCGAATGCCAAAACTGATGGTGTAGACATCGAATGTATTATCAGCGAATGGCAAGGCCATGGCATCGCCCACAACCCAATCGAGGCTTTCGGCCATATCGGCAGCTTCTGCGCGTTTGCGGCCTTCGATCAACATGGGCTCAGTCAGATCGAGGACGGTTGCATGCCCCTCGCCTGCCCGTTTGAGGAACTTGAACGAAATGTCGCCCGTCCCGCCCGCAACATCCAAGAGGCGCTGCCCGGATCGCGGCGCCAGCCAGTCCATCATCGCCTCTTTCCAGATCCGGTGAATACCGCCCGACATAACATCGTTCATAATGTCGTACTTGCTGGCAACCGAGCTGAAGACCCCCTGCACGCGTCCGGCCTTTTCGCTCTCTGCAACTTCTTCGAACCCAAAGTGGGTTGTGGTGTCACCGTCGTGTGTCATCCGAACGCCCTATTCTATTCGCATTCTAAGTATAGCCCGGTTCTCGCAGATACAACTCGCACGAACCGTGATGAAAGGACGCAGAAATGTCTCAGGTTTCACTCACTGGATCAGATAACCTGTTCCATTTGCTACTGCTTCTGGCAATTGCGGGCGTTGTCGTCTGGCTCAACAACCGCTTTGGAACCAAAGGCACCCGGCAAGCGCTCGACAAGGCGGCCAATCGTTCGGCCGAACATCTGGATGCCCTGACGAAGGCGGCTGATATGGCACCTGCGCGTCAATCGCGGCCATCACTGGACCGCACGATTTACCCCACTAGCCTGACGGTTCGCCTCATTGCGACGGCGCTATCCTTTGGCATGCTGATCTTTTTATGGCGCAACCCAGCGTTTATTGGTGGCCCCAACAACATGCTAACGGCCTTCACGATCAGTAGTCTCCTCGCGCTTTGGTACCTTGCATATATCTGGCATTATGAGGTCACGGTCGAAGGCGATAAGATCACCTTGCCGACCTATTGGTTCAAACCGCGCACGTTCAGCCTGAACGATCTGCTCGACGTCGAGGATGACGGCGCCTACAGCAACCGCCTCATCTTCTCGTCAGGTCACAAACCACTTGTGCTCAAAAATCTGGACGGGCAAGCAGAGCTGCAAGCGCTTTATCAGAGGTATCAAACGCCCCCCCATGCCCGAGCTTCCCGAGGTTGAAACTGTCAGACGAGGCCTGATCCCCGCGATGGAGGGACAGGTCATTGCCAAGGCGCATGTCAATCGTCCTGACTTGAGATGGCCGTTCCCGCCAAACATGGCAGACCGCCTGACGGGCACAACCGTGACAGCGCTGCGACGTCGCTCGAAATATATCCTCGCTGATCTCTCATCTGCTGAGACGCTGATCATCCACCTTGGGATGTCAGGACGCATGCAAATCTCGGGCGATGTATTGGGCAGCTTCCACCACGATTATCCGGCTCCGGCCAAGCACGATCACGTCGTCTTTGATATGGCCAATGGAGCACGCGTCACCTTCAACGATGCGCGCCGCTTTGGCGCGATGGATCTTGGCGATACCGCTACGCTGGAAGATCATTGGCTGATCCGCGACATTGGCCCCGAGCCCTTGGGCAATGCCTTCAATGAAGCGTATCTCATCGCGAAATTTGCGGGCAAGAACATGCCTGTCAAAACGGCCCTTCTGGATCAAAAGCTGGTCGCCGGATTGGGCAATATCTATGTTTGTGAAGTGCTGCACCGTGCGGGAATCGATCCACGACGCAAAGCAGGCCGGCTTTCGAAACAGCGCGTGGCCAGCCTCATTCCGCTGATCCGCGATGTATTGACAGAGGCCATCGCCGCTGGCGGGTCATCTTTGCAGGACCATCGCCAGACAAATGGCGAACTTGGATATTTTCAACATGCCTTCAAGGCCTATGACCGTGAAGGGCAGTCATGCACTACATCTGGGTGCGATGGCGTGATTCATCGGATCGTCCAATCTGGCAGATCCACCTTCTTCTGCCGTCAATGCCAAAGATAACTTGATCCCGTTCACGGCTTTGTTAAGTCTCGGGGCTTGTTGGGACAGCACATGGAACGCCGCATGGCCTATGAAACCATCATCGTTGATATCAGCGACGAGATTGCATTGATCACCCTCAATCGGCCGGACGCTCTGAATGCGCTGAACCCGCAGCTGTTGGGTGAGCTGTCTGACGCACTCGAGGATGCGGACGGCAATGACAAAGTGCGCTGCATCGTCGTCACAGGGTCAGACAAAGCCTTCGCCGCCGGTGCAGACATCACAGAGATGGCCGACAAATCGTTTGTCGACATGTACACCGCGTCCCCATTTTCGAACTATGGAGAGCGGATCGAACGCACTCGAAAGCCAATCATTGCGGCTGTGTCGGGCTATGCGCTGGGCGGTGGATGCGAACTCGCCATGATGTGTGATTTCATCATCTGCTCAGACACCGCCAAATTTGGTCAGCCAGAAATCAATTTGGGCGTTATCGCAGGACTTGGTGGAAGCCAGCGCCTGACCCGGTTTGTGGGAAAGTCCAAATCCATGGACATGCACCTGACCGGTCGATTTATGGACGCCGAGGAGGCTGAGCGCTCTGGTCTCGTCAGCCGCGTTGTTCCTGCCAAAAAGCTTTTGGATGAGGCCAAAGGGGCCGCACAGAAAATTGCGGAGAAATCGCAGCTTGCCGCTATCGCCGCAAAAGACGCAGTCAATCGCAGTTATGAGACGACATTGGCCGAAGGCATTCGGTATGAGCGGGCGGTGTTTCAATCGCTCTTCGCTACCGAAGATCAGACCGAAGGCATGGCCGCGTTTAAAGAAAAGCGTGAAGCGCAATTTCGGGATCGGTAAAAACACTTTCCTTCGCGCGGCGACTCGCCTATACGCCGCGCTGTACATGCGCGTGATGCCCGCTCTGGCAAGAGGACACCGGTGGAAAGATCCGGTATGGGTCGCCCGCGCGATGAATTAGATTTTTGACCCGGAAAGGTCCTCAACTATGGCAAATAGCCCTCAAGCAAAAAAGCGCGCCCGTCAGAACGAGCGTCGCGCTGCGGTCAACAAAATGCGCCGTACGCGTATTCGGTCTGAACTGCGTAAAGTCGAAGAAGCAATCGCCTCGGGTGACAAAGAGGCCGCAACCGCAGCACTTCGCGCGGCACAGCCTCAGCTGATGCGCGGCGTTACGAAGGGCATCTACCACAAGAATACGGCATCGCGGAAAATGTCCCGTCTGAGCAGCCGCGTCAAAGCTCTCAGCTAAACCCGATTTGTCAGAAATTTCTGAACGGCGTACCCTTGCGGGTGCGCCGTTTTTCGTTCGACCCTAGTGTATAGATTCTCTCACGTAAAATTTGTGCTCGGGAGTCAAATGCTCTGAACACAGCTCCCAAAAAACGAAAGGTCGGCGGGTTTTTGCGTCACATCGATTTCGCTAAGTGGGCCAGATTCAAGCCGCTTTGGGATTCGGTTTTGACAAAGCCAGAGTCAAGCGCGTTGTTGTGTTGAAGCGCTCGCAAACCCCTTGCTACGTTGGCCCTGCGATTCACATCGTTCCTGGGGGAACAGGGACAGGCCAGTCGTAAACAGAGTATGAAGATAAGGGTATGTATGATGCCCTTGGGGACATCTTCACTCTGGTCTGGTGCCATTGAATTCTGTCGCAGGCAAGCGGCGGAGGACGTTGGAGCAGGGTGCGCCCTGAGCTGTCACAATCGCCGCATCGCCGTGTTCGCGGCAAGTGCCAATTGCGGTACTGCGGCCCTCCATTCTGGTGAGACCGAAGCGCAGTCCGGTGCCACGTTGTTTGGCGCACTGGCGGCGCTTTGGATTGCGGAACGATCTGAATGAAGAACGGCCTTTGGCGAAAGGCAAAGACGGGCTGGGGCACCGTCTGACAGGGAACTGGGTTGGGACAATATGACGAACGAGATTTGGGGCAAAGTTCAAACAGCGCTAAAGGGGGCTTTGGGCAAGAACAATTACACCAATTGGATCGAACCGCTCGAATTTGGTGGTGTTTCTGACGGTGTTGCGTCCTTTCACGTTCCGACCCAATTCTTGGGAAACTACGCGTCGAGCAATTACGGCGAACAGATCATTTTCGAGTTGCAGAATGCCGGTGCACGCGTTCAGCGCCTGACCTTTTCGGTCAACAAACAGGGGCGCGCTCCAACCCGCATGTCGCGAAACGCACCTGCCGCAAAGCGAGCCGACACCGGCGCCGACCTGGACGAGCGCTTTACGTTCGACCGCTTCATTGTTGGCAAGCCGAACGAACTGGCCCATGCCGCAGCGCGCCGTGTTGCGGAGGGCGCAGAGGTTACTTTTAACCCGCTGTTTCTTTATGGCGGCGTCGGTCTGGGTAAGACTCACCTGATGCACGCAATTGCCCACGAACTGCGGGAAAAGCAGCCGCATCTGAATGTGCTCTACATATCTGCTGAGCAATTCATGTATCGGTTTATCACGGCACTCCGCGACAAGCGGATGATGGACTTCAAACAGTTGTTCCGGTCTGTCGACGTTCTGATGGTTGACGACATTCAGTTCATGGCGGGCAAGGACAGCACGCAAGAAGAGTTTTTTCACACCTTCAATGCCCTGATCGATGCACGTAAGCAGATCATCATTTCGGCCGACCGTGCGCCTGGCGAAATCCGGGATCTGGAAGAGCGTATCAGGTCCCGGCTGCAAAGTGGTTTGGTTGTTGACATGCACCCGACCGACTTTGAACTACGCCTTGGTATCCTCCAATCCAAAGAGGATTACTATCGGGGCCAATATCCCGATCTTGTTATTCATGACGGCGTGTTGGAGTTTCTGGCGCACCGGATTTCGACCAATGTCCGCGTGCTGGAAGGCGCGTTGACAAGGTTGTTCGCCTTTGCCGGCTTGGTCGGGCGTGAGATCTCGATGGAGCTGACGCAGGATTGTTTGGCCGACATCCTCAAGTCCAGCGATCGCAAGATCAGCATCGAAGAAATTCAGCGCAAAGTCAGCGATCACTTTAACATTCGTATGTCCGATCTGGTCGGCCCAAAGCGATTGCGGATATATGCGCGGCCCCGGCAGATCGCAATGTATCTGGCCAAAATGCACACCAGCCGATCGCTGCCCGAGATTGGCCGCCACTTTGGCAAGCGGGACCACACTACAGTTATGCATGGCGTGCGCCGCATCGAAGAGCTGATGACCACAGACAGCCAGATCGCGGATGATGTCGAGCTGCTGCGTCGCGCCATCGAAACTTGACGCGCTTGCATCACTAACAGACATTCATCACAAAGCACTTGAGCAGGAGCTGAAAACTTGTAGTTTTCCGCTCCCGGCTCTGTGATTGCCGGTGATAGCGGAGCTTGGGACATGAAATTTTCGATCGAACGCGGCGTTCTCCTTAAAGCAGTGGCCCAAGCCCAATCCGTGGTTGAGCGCCGCAATACCATTCCGATCCTTGCAAACGTGCTGATCGAAGCGGAGGGATCGGACGTTCTGTTCCGCGCCACTGACCTAGATATCGAGGTCGTGGACAAGGCTCCCGCGCAGGTAGAGCGAGGGGGGGCAACAACGGTCAATGCCGTGACGCTCAATGAAATTGTACGCAAACTTCCCGATGGCGCGCTGGTGACTTTGACCGATGACAGCGCTGCAGGCCGCCTGACCATCGATGCTGGCCGATCCAACTTTGCCCTCGCCACACTGCCCAAAGAAGATTTTCCCGTAATGGCGTCATCCGAATACGCGGCGAATTTTGCGGCATCCGCCCCAGCGCTGCGCAGATTGTTTGACAAGACGAAGTTTGCAATTTCTACGGAAGAGACCAGGTATTATCTCAATGGTGTCTACATGCATGTGGCCGATGGGGATGGCGGCAAGGTCCTGCGCGGCGTGGCAACGGACGGCCACAGGTTGGCCCGTATTGACACCGATTTGCCCGAAGGCGCTGCGGATATGGCAGGTGTGATTGTCCCGCGCAAAACGGTCGGCGAACTTCGCAAGCTTCTTGATGATGATGAGGCCCAGATCGCGGTTTCGGTCTCGGAAACCAAAGTCCGCTTTGCCACCCCGGCCATTACGCTCACCTCCAAAGTGATTGATGGCACATTTCCCGACTACACCCGCGTAATCCCGCAAGGAAACACAAGGCGTCTTGAAGTCGATGCCGCCGAGTTTGCCAAAGCCGTTGATCGGGTCGCAACTGTTTCGTCCGAACGTTCCCGTGCGGTAAAACTTAGCTTGGAAGAGGACCGCCTGACACTCTCGGTCAACGCACCTGACAGCGGTGCTGCGGAAGAGGAATTGGCTGTGGCTTACGGTGATGAGCCGCTCGAGATCGGGTTTAATGCCAAGTATTTGCTCGAGATTGCAAGCCAAGTGGACCGCGAGAACGCGGTGTTCATGTTCAATTCCTCTGGCGACCCAACGTTGATGCGTGAAGGCAACGATACTACGGCCGTCTATGTCGTCATGCCGATGCGTGTTTGACCCGACCTTAGCGCGGGCCCAGACCTGCGCCTCCGGCGGGGGTAGCGGCCCAAAGAAAACTGGACCAGTCCAATGCCCGGCCGCCACCTCGCGTCGATAAGTCTGCGTCATTTTCGCTCGCACAGGCGGGTTGATGCAGAGTTTGACGGCAGGCCTGTCGCAATCTTTGGCGCGAATGGTGCGGGAAAGACCAATTTAATCGAAGCTATTTCAATGCTGTCGCCGGGCCGCGGACTGCGCCGCGCCACCAGTGAGGAGCTCATCCGCAGACCAGAAAATTTTGGCTGGAAAGTCACTGCAGAAATTGCGGGTCACAGTCTGGAAACGACTGCCGAACCGGGGGGTGCGCGGCAGGTGCGGATTGACAGCAAGCTGGGACCGCAAATAGCGCTCGCTAAGGTCGCACGCATTCTCTGGTTGATCCCCGCGATGGATCGGCTCTGGATTGAAGGCGCCGATGGACGCAGACGATTTCTGGATCGCGCCGTCCTTAGCCTTGATCCGAGCCACGGTGAAGCTGTTCTGACCTATGAAAAAGCAATGCGTGAACGAAACCGCCTCCTTAAGGACATGGTCCGGGACGCGCATTGGTATACTGCTCTTGAACGGACGATGGCTGATGCGGGCAGGCGGATCACTGCGGGCCGTCAGGCGACACTCGATGCCCTGATGGCGGCCCAGGCAGGTGCAGAGACAGTGTTTCCAGCTGCAGACCTATCGCTCACCCATGCAGACCAGCCCAGCGAGGACCTAGCGGAGGCTCTCGCCGCATCCCGTCCTCGCGATCTTGCGGCGGGCCGCTCCCTAGTGGGCCCTCACCGCAGCGATCTGCAGGCCGTTTGGAAGGCGAAGGGGGTCGACGCCAAGGATTGTTCAACGGGCGAGCAGAAGGCACTTCTGATTTCCCTCATTCTTGCCAATGGGCGCGCTTTGGCCGCGCAGATGGGGGAGGCGCCCATCCTGTTGCTGGACGAGGTCGCGGCCCACTTAGATGCAGATCGCCGCGCGGCCCTGTATGACGAGATTTGCGGGCTGGGGGCGCAGGCCTTTATGACAGGGACGGGTCCTGAACTCTTTGCTGAACTGGGGCCCCGCGCTCAGCATTTTGAGGTGGTTGAAGCCGAGATGCAGTCGGAGGTGCGCCATGCAGGTTGAGATGATCCATGAATGGCAGCTTGCGAAAGACGACGAGCAGGCGATTGCAGTCCTCCTCAACCGCGCATTCGGCGAGTTCTTTGAAGGGCGGTCGTTCCATCAGCAACGTCATCACATCCGCCTTATCGCTCGAGACCCCGAGATCATCGGCCACATGGCGCTGTGCTACCGCGCCATTCGGATGGGCGACGCGCTCGTCAACATCATGGGGCTTGCCGAGGTTGCCACGGATCCGGAGCACCGAGGCAAGGGCATTGCGAGCGCGTTGATGCGCCAGGCCATAGAGGTGGCGCAAGACAGTCAGGCAGACTTTTTTGTGCTTTACGGGGTCCGGCCGATTTATGCGGGTGTCGGCTTCCGGTCTGTTAGCAATCCCATCTTGTGCACCCCGTTCGATCATGCGCGCACGGGCGCAATCGTGCGCGAAACAGAAGAGGACCTGATGGTGATGGAGCTGAGCGACATTCGGTGGGACGATACTGCAGAGATTGATCTTTTGGGGTTCAAGTTCTGATGACGATTACCATGCTGGAGATGCTGGCCTACGCAGGCGCGCTCCTAATCCTGTTTCTGACGCCAGGCCCCGTCTGGGTCGCGCTGCTTGCGCGTGCGTTGTCTGGCGGGTTTCGCGGAGCATGGCCGCTGGCGGTTGGCGTCTCGCTGGGCGACATCTTCTGGCCCCTCCTTGCCATTTTGGGAGTAACGTGGATCGCCAGTGTGTTTGAGGATTTCATCTTCTATACCAAAGCCCTTGCCGCCATCACTTTCATCGTCATGGGTCTGTTGATCATTCGGGGCGCGGATAAACCCATCAGATCTGATGGGCGCCTGACAAGACCGGGGGTTTTGCCGGGGTTTCTGGCGGGTGTCACTGTGATCATCGCCAATCCAAAGGCTGTGTTGTTCTACATGGGCATTCTTCCGGAATTCTTTGACATCACCGCTTTGACCTGGGTCGACATCGCGCTTGTGTGCGGATTATCTGCTGCTGTCCCCATGATTGGTAACCTGCTCTTGGCGGGGTTTGTGGGGCGTCTGCGCGGGTTCCTCACTTCGCCTTCTGCGATGAAACGCGCGAACATTTTTGCCGGGGTTTTGCTGATCCTTGTGGGGTTCATCATCCCGCTAACCTAGCATGTCCCCAAGACCACAAAATCTTGTGCCAGACGCGTGACAATCCCCTGCAAAAACAGTATATTTTGCGTGATTGACTTGGGAAAAACTACATGTCTGACGAAAACGCTTCTCCTGAAGAATACGGCGCCGATTCCATCAAAGTTTTGAAGGGGTTAGAGGCTGTTCGCAAACGCCCCGGCATGTATATCGGCGATACGGACGATGGCAGCGGTCTGCACCACATGGTGTACGAGGTTGTCGACAACGGCATTGATGAGGCTTTGGCCGGACACGCGGACCATGTAACCGTGAAAATCCACGCCGATGGCAGCGTGTCTGTGGGCGACAACGGCCGCGGTATCCCGGTCGATATGCACAAGGAAGAGGGCGTCTCGGCGGCCGAGGTTATCATGACCCAGCTGCACGCAGGCGGTAAATTTGACAGCAACTCCTACAAGGTGTCGGGCGGTTTGCACGGCGTGGGTGTGTCGGTGGTCAACGCCCTGTCCGATTATCTGGAATTGCGCATCTGGCGCGATGACAAAGAGCATTATGCCAGGTTCGAAGGCGGCTACACGACCGAGCATTTGCGCGTCGAGGGCCCGGCCAATGGCCGCAAGGGCACCGAG
The DNA here is from genome assembly GCA_020629175.1 of Flavimaricola sp. Lineage (GTDB taxonomy): Bacteria > Pseudomonadota > Alphaproteobacteria > Rhodobacterales > Rhodobacteraceae > JALZWD01. The sequence goes on from JAHDDU010000033.1 coordinate 14,348, forward strand.
GTCCGGTTTTTGGCCAGCACCGAGACGTTCAGCAACCGCGACTTTAGCTTTGATACGCTGGAAAAGCGTTTGCGTGAGCTGGCGTTCCTGAACTCGGGCGTGCGCATCATTCTGGAGGATGAGCGGCCAGCCGAGGCGTTGCGGACCGAGCTCTACTACGACGGTGGCGTGAAGGAATTCGTCAAATACCTCGACCGGTCAAAATCGGCGGTGATGAGCGAGCCGATCTATGTGAAGGGCGAGCGTGACGACATCGGCGTCGAGGTCGCGATGTGGTGGAATGACAGCTACAATGAGATGGTCCTGCCGTTTACCAACAACATCCCACAAAAGGATGGCGGCACCCATATGGCGGGCTTTCGCGGCGCGCTGACCCGGACGATCAACGCCTATGCGCAATCAAGCGGGATTGCGAAAAAGGAAAAGGTCAACTTTACGGGCGATGACGCGCGTGAGGGGCTGACATGTGTGCTCTCGGTCAAAGTGCCGGACCCCAAGTTTTCCAGCCAGACGAAGGACAAGCTCGTGTCCTCTGAAGTGCGTCCTGCAGTGGAGAGCCTCGTGGGTGAGAAGCTTGCCGAGTGGTTTGAGGAAAACCCGAACGAGGCTAAGCAGATCGTTGGCAAAATCGTTGAGGCAGCTTTGGCGCGGGAGGCGGCACGCAAGGCGCGCGAACTGACGCGCCGCAAGACGGCGATGGATGTGAATTTCCTTGCTGGCAAACTCAAGGATTGCTCAGAGAAAGATCCCGCCAAGACCGAAGTATTCCTGGTTGAGGGCGACAGCGCGGGTGGCTCAGCACAGACGGGACGTGACCGGCAAACGCAGGCAATCCTGCCGCTAAAGGGTAAAATTCTGAACGTCGAACGGGCACGGTTTGATCGCATGCTCGGCAGCCAGGAAATCGGTAACCTTGTCATGGCGCTTGGCACCGGGATCGGGCGGGATGAGTTTAACCTCGAAAAGCTGCGCTACCACAAGATCGTCATCATGACGGACGCGGACGTGGACGGAGCGCATATCCGAACGCTGCTGCTGACTTTCTTCTTCCGCCAGATGCCTGAGCTGATCGAAAACGGCCATCTCTATATTGCCCAGCCGCCGCTCTACAAAGTGTCCCGCGGCAAATCTGAGGTCTATCTCAAGGATCAGGCCGCGATGGATGACTACCTGATTAACCAAGGCGTTGAGGGCGCGGTCCTGCGGCTTGGCAACGGGGCGGAGATCAACGGTAATGATTTGACCCGGGTGGTAAATGAGGCACGCCAGCTAAAACGTGTGCTCGACGCCTTCCCCACCCACTATCCACGTCACATCCTTGAACAAGCCGCCATTGCAGGTGCTTTTGTGCCCGGTGCGGTGGATGCGAACCTTCAAGGTGTGGCGGACATGGTGGCCGAGCGGCTCGACCTCATTGCGCTGGAGTACGAGAAGGGCTGGCAGGGCCGGATCACACAGGATCATGGCATCCGGCTCGCCCGTATCCTGCGCGGCGTGGAAGAGGTGCGGACGCTGGATGGCCCGATGCTGCGCTCTGGCGAAAGCCGCAAGGCCGGGTCGTTCACCGAGAACTTGCAGGAGATCTACAGCACCGCAGCCACGCTCAACCGCAAAGATCGCAGTCAAGTGATCCACGGCCCGCTAACACTCCTCTCTGCCATCCTCGAAGAGGGCGAGAAGGGCCTCAGCCTGCAGCGGTATAAGGGCCTGGGGGAGATGAACCCGGACCAGCTGTGGGAAACAACTCTCGACCCCGACGCACGGACCTTGTTGCAAGTGAAGGTCGAGGATGTGGTCGAAGCGGATGATCTTTTCACCAAGCTTATGGGCGACGTCGTTGAGCCGCGCCGCGAGTTCATCCAGAACAATGCGCTGAGTGTCGAGAATCTGGATTTCTAGAAGTCCGAGTCGTGAGACGTGATCAAACGATAGATATTTCGCCAGCGATTAGGGCCTGCCAGTTGGCGAGCTCTCCCCTTTCACGATTTGAACGGGATCTAAACCTCTGTTGCAAAACACTTTTATCAATATTCCCAATAAATTTCACGATTTCATAAAACTGTTACAGAAGTTTTACATACGGGTCACGCGCGGGGCATAGCTCCCACGCCAAGGCCAAGCCTTGGCCGAGAAACAGACCCTAGGAGCTTCCATGTCTACCTTCTCCCTCACCGCTTCCGTTATTGCCCTGACAGCCGTAGCTGCGACAACAGCTTCCGCGCGAGACAACGTATCGGTCGCCGGCTCATCCACGGTTCTTCCCTACGCCACAATCGTGGCGGAGGCCTTTGCCGCCGAAACGGATTTCGCCACACCTGTCGTCGAAGGCGGTGGTTCTTCGACCGGCCTGCGCCGCTTTTGTGAGGGCCTTGGCGAAGGCACGATTGACATCGCCAACGCCTCACGCGCCATCAAGGACAGCGAAGTCGAGACATGTGCCGCCAACGGTGTGACGGACATCATCGAGGTGCGCATCGGCTATGATGGCATCGTTTTCGCCTCCGATATCGCTGGTCCCGAGTTCGTGTTCGAGCCGGTTCACTGGTACATCGCACTGGCCAACGAGCACTTCGTTGATGGCGCACTTGCCGCCAACACTTTGTCCAACTGGACCGAAGTTGCGGCCATCGCACAATCGCTCGGCATTGAAGGTGATCTCCCCGACCAGCCAATCAACGCCTTCGTTCCCGGTACAAACCACGGCACACGCGAAGTATTCGACGAGAACGTGATCCTTGCCGGTTGTGAGCAGGGCGGCTTCTTTGACGCGATGCTGGCCGCAGGCGTTGACGAGGACACAGCAGAAGAGAAGTGCATGGCCTTGCGCACCGACGGTGCTTCCGTCGACATCGAAGGGGACTACACACAAACGCTCGCCAACCTCGACAGCACACCTACAGGCATTGGTGTCTTTGGCCTCGCATTCTACGAGAACAACACAGACCGCCTGCAAGTTGCCACGATGGGCGGCATTACACCTGACGTCGACACAATCGCCTCCGGCGAATACCCCGTGTCGCGACCACTCTACTTCTACATCAAAGCGGCCCACATCGGCGTGATCCCCGGCCTGAAAGAATATGCCGAGTTCTTCATGTCAGACGACATTGCCGGCGAAGACGGACCTTTGGCTGAATACGGCCTCGTCGCTGATCCTGAGCTTGAAGCCACTCAGGACATGATTGACGCTGAAGAAACACTCTAAGATCACAGCGGGCGGGCTGTGATGGCCCGCCCCACTCGGTGAAGTTCCAAGGACGATTGATGAATACCTTTCTCTCCCTCCCAAACGTCCTTCTTGCGGTCATCGTCTTGGCGATCATCGGCTTTGTTTTAGGCCGCGGACGCGCCCGAGCCAGCGTTATGGGTGACCTGCCAAAACTGCATTCGCGCCCGATACATCATGGCTGGCACGTGGTTTTGGCAACGGCAGTCCCCGCCATTCTCGTCCTCTTTTTCTGGTCATTTCTTCAGGGCCTCGTGTCGAATTCGATCCTGAACGCGAACATCGACCCTTCGTTGCCAGACCTGCAAATCCCTGAGGCGCAACGCGCGCTTCTGAGCGAAGAAACGATTGTTGTACGTGAAGCGGCGCAACGGGGTCTCTTCGCCGAAAACGTCAAGACGCTCGCAGCGGCTCTGACAGGGGCAGGTCCATCGATTGATATTGCCACGTCCGATTACGAGGCCCTTGCCAACAACCTCCGGGATGCGGGGCAAGTGGTGAGTGCCGATATCACCCCCGGCATGCTTGATGCAGCTCTTGATCTTCAAGCGTTGCAAACAAGACTGTCGATGATCGGGCCCGCCATTGCGATGGTCCTCGCGGTCGGAGGGTTCTTTTGGGCGTTTGGCCGGATTGGCGCGGAATTCCGTGCCCGCAATGTTGTGGAACGCTGGATCATGGGGTTCCTGATCTTCGCTTCCACCATGGCAATCCTGACGACCGTTGCCATCCTCGCCGCAGTCACCGTCCCTTCGCTCACGTTTTTTTCTGAGTACGGCTTTCTCAACTTCCTATTCGGCTTTGACTGGTCGATCGCGGGTGATGTGGTGGGCCAGCCTGAGGGAGAAAACGGTGAATATGCCAGCCAGCTAGGTTTTATGCCGCTGCTATGGGGCACGCTCTACATCTCATTCGTCGCACTGATCGTCGCTGTCCCCTTGGGTCTGATGGCCGCAATTTACCTTTCGGAGTTTGCCACCGCACGCTTCCGGGCCTGGGTAAAACCCGCACTGGAGATCCTCGCTGGCGTACCCACCATCGTCTACGGCCTTTTCGCACTCGTGACTGTGGGTCCCTTCCTTCAGGCGGTGGTGGGAACAACGATCATGCCCAACACTGTCTCAGTCATCACGGCTGGCACCGTTATGGGCATGATGCTCGTCCCGTTCGTCTCCTCATTGTCGGATGACGTGATCAACTCGGTTCCGCAGGCGATGCGGGATGGATCGCTGGGCTTGGGCGCCACAAAGTCCGAAACGGTCACAAAGGTCATCCTACCCGCGGCCCTGCCCGGTATCGTCGGGGCCATCGTCCTTGCCGCCTCACGCGCGATCGGTGAGACAATGATAGTCGTTCTGGCAGCAGGCGCCTTGTCGAGCGTATCGGGGCTTGAGGCCAACCCGTTTGGCGCTGTTGTTACTGTCACCACCCGCATCGTAGCTGTCCTTCAAGGCGAAAGCTCTGGCTTTGACAGCATCGACACACTGGCAGTCTTTGCCCTCGCATTCACACTGTTCTTTATTACTCTGGGCTTGAACCTTTTGGCCCAGCGGATCGTCGCCAAATACCGGGAGCAATATGACTGATGTCTGACACCCCACACACATCGCTCTATGTCCGCTCCGCCAATGTGGCCAAGCGCAACCGCGCGGGCAACACGCTGCGCTACCTGGGCCTTGGCGCTATTTCCTTGGTGCTGTTGTTTTTGGCCGTCCTGCTGTGGTCAATCCTCTCACGCGGGGTCCCGGCGTTCTACCAATACCAGGCCCAAATTGAGCTGTTTTATGACGCAGAAACGCTTGATCCCGATGGCACGCTCGACCCTGAAGAAATCGGTAGCAGAAGCCTGCGATCGGGATATGAGAGGGGTATCTTTGCAGATAGCTTGCGGGCGACGTTGGAAGGCAACGGCATCAATACTGAGGAGTTCAAAGACAAGGACCTCAGCAACCTGATCTATGCCGCCAACCGCCGGGACGTGCGCGACAGTGTTGTTGAGAACCTTGATCTTTTGGACCAGACGGTGCCGTTCAATGTACCGATTGCCAGCCCCGTCACGCGCTACTTGTCGGGCGAATTGGCCGGTGTTGACCGCAGCTCGATGCCACCTGGCATTGACCGCGCGCAGCTTGATCTGATTGATCAGATGGTTGAGGCAGGGTTGATCGAACAAAAATTCCGTTGGAACTTTTTCTCAAACGTCTACTCCCAATCTGGTGAGATAGCGGGCATTGGCCCTGCGCTGATGGGGTCGGCCTATATGATGCTGGTCGTCTTGGTCTTTTCGCTGATCTTTGGCGTCGCGGCCTCCATCTACCTCGAAGAATTCGCGCCCAAAAACAGACTGACCGACTTTATTGAGATCAACATCGCCAACCTTGCTGCGGTGCCATCCATCGTCTTTGGCATCTTAGGCGCCGCGATCCTGATCACGCTCAAAAACCTTGGGTTTGGGGACAGTATTCGCGGGACGGCATTGATGGGTGGCATCGTGCTATCATTGATGACCCTGCCCACCATCGTCATCGCAACCCGGGCTGCTCTAAAGGCTGTGCCACCGTCTATTCGCGATGCAGCTCTCGGAGTTGGTGCATCAAAAATCCAAACAGTGTTTCACCACACGCTACCACTGGCGGCACCAGGCATCCTGACTGGAACGATCATCGGCATCGCTCAGGCTTTGGGCGAAACGGCACCGCTTCTTCTGATCGGCCTATCGGTGTCCACAGGCGCGGAACTTCTGTCCTCCCCCCTTACAGGTGGCCTGCTGGAGCAAACCCAATCAATGCCCACAGCCGTTTACCTCTTTTCGCAAAATCAGGACACACCGGTGCGAGAGGGCCTCGCCCAGTCAGCTATCATCGTGATGCTCGTCCTGCTGTTTGCCCTCAACCTCTTTGCCATTATCCTGCGCCGCCGTTTTGAGCGTCGCTGGTGAAAGAGGCTATTATGAAAGATACAACTGAAACGGACCGCGCCATGAGCACACAAAATGACGTCAAGATCAGCGCCAAGGGTGTGCAGGTCTACTATGACAAGAACCAAGCGATCAAAGACGTTGACGTCGAGATCGAAGGGCGCACTGTGACCGCCTTTATTGGTCCGTCGGGCTGCGGCAAGTCGACGTTTCTCCGCTGCCTGAACCGGATGAACGACACGATCAGCATTTGCCGCGTCGAAGGCGATATTCTGATAGATGGCGAAGACATCTATGACCCCCGCGTCGATCCCGTCCAGCTGCGGGCCAAGGTTGGGATGGTTTTTCAAAAACCGAACCCTTTCCCAAAATCCATCTACGACAATGTCGCCTACGGTCCCAAAATTCACGGTCTGGCGAAATCCAAGGCTGACCTTGACGACATCGTCGAAAAGGCGCTGCGTCGCGGCGCGATCTGGGATGAGGTTAAGGACCGCCTGCACGCCCCCGGAACGGGCCTTTCGGGTGGTCAGCAGCAGCGCTTGTGCATCGCCCGCGCTGTTGCAACCGAGCCCGAAGTGCTTCTCATGGACGAGCCCTGTTCGGCGCTTGACCCGATTGCGACGGCTCAAGTTGAAGAGCTGATCGATGAGCTGCGCTCAGACTACACAGTCGTTATCGTCACTCACTCCATGCAGCAAGCCGCACGGGTTAGTCAGAAGACCGCCTTCTTCCACCTCGGCAACCTTGTTGAATATGGCGACACCGACAAGATTTTCACCAACCCCGAAGATCCCCGCACCGAGAGCTATATCTCTGGCCGGATCGGGTAAGGAGCAAACGAAATGAGCGATCCACATATTTCCTCTGCCTTTGACCGCGACCTCGAGCAAATCACAATGCTGATCGTCAAAATGGGCGGTCTTGTTGAGGATGCGATTCTGAAAGCCGCCGACAGCCTCGCCGCGCGCGACCCAGAGATGGCCGCAAAGGTGAAAGACGCCGACAAGGTGATCGACGCACTGGAGTTGCAGATTAACGACGAAGCCGCCCGCATCATCGCCCTGCGCGCGCCCGTGTCCAAGGATTTGCGCACAATCCTCACCGTGCTCCGGCTCGCCGCATCGCTTGAGCGGATTGGGGATTATGCCAAGAACATCGCCAAACGCACCAGCGCCATTGCGGACACCAGCCCGATCAACGGGTCGGATGCAGCCTTGCGGCGCATGGCGCGTGAGGTGCAATCTATGCTCAAGGACACACTTGATGCCTATGTCCGCGGCGACGCAGATCTGGCCGAAAATGTGCGCCAGCATGATCAGGACGTGGACCAGATGTACAACGGCCTCTTCCGCAACTTCCTCACCCACATGATGGAAGACCCGCGCAATATCACCCCCTGCATGCACCTGCATTTCATGGCCAAAAACATCGAACGCATGGGCGACCTGACGACCAACATGGCCGAACAAGTGATTTACCTTGTCACTGGTGAGATGCCGGACGAGGATCGGCCAAAGAACGACAAAACAGCCTACGTCAGCGCGCCGGAGTAATCCTATGGCGACGACCCAGCCGCATGTTTTGATTGTTGAAGATGAGCCCGCTCAGCGCGAAGTCCTCGCCTACAACCTTGAGGCAGAGGGTTTCCGCATATCGCAAGCGGCGGATGGCGAGGAAGGGCTGCTGATTGTGGCCGAGGACGCGCCTGACGTCATCGTGCTCGATTGGATGCTGCCCGCGGTTTCGGGGATCGAGGTCTGCCGCAGGCTGAAGATTTCGGCAGAGACGCGCCAGATCCCGATCATCATGCTATCGGCCAAATCCGAAGACGTGGACAAAGTCCGCGGGCTGGAAACTGGCGCTGATGATTATGTGGCCAAACCCTATTCCGTGTCAGAGCTGATGGCCCGCGTTCGCCTGCAGGCGCGACGGGCCCGGCCTTCATCTATGGGCGAAGAGCTCCGGTTCCAGGATATAACTCTCAACACCGAAACTTACCGCGCCACCCGTCAGGACACCGAGTTGAAACTGGGTCCGACAGAGTTTCGATTGCTTAGCACTTTTATGGAAAAGCCTGGCAGGGTCTGGTCGCGCGATCAATTGCTCGATCGGGTCTGGGGACGTGACATCTACGTGGATACCCGAACGGTAGACGTCCATGTCGGTCGCCTTCGCAAAGCGCTCATGAAATCCGGCGGAGAGGACCCGATCCGCACGGTCCGTGGCGCAGGCTACGCACTGGGCTAAGCTGCCCGTTCCCTCTGGTCCGCGCATGGTCTATGCAAGGCGCAAGGAATACGGGAATGCCCCTATGAGCAAGAAGACCTCGCGCCAACAAGTCTACACTCTTCTTGTTGAGGTGGGCCGCAAAGACGGCGACGGCCTGCCGCAGGAAGCCACGGGCGCGGCATTGATGTGTTACGCTTCTGGCGTGGACGAGGCCGAAGCGGTACGCGAAACCGTTGCCATCCTAAAGCAGGCCGACATGGCACCGTTGGACGTGTCTGGATACGGGACCTTGGACGAGCGACTGGCCGAAGGCCACGATATTGCACCAGAAGAGCGCGCGTTGATGGAGCGTGCCTTGGCCGAAAACGCGGTGATCGTCGCGCAGATGACACCCTTTTTCGAAGGGGACGACAATGTCCACTGATCCCGTCGCCCTCACCGCCGCACTGGTCCAATGCCCCTCTATCACGCCAGAAGAAGGTGGCGCGTTAGTTTTGCTGGAAGAGATCCTCTCTGCCGCTGGTTTTGACTGCACCCGCGTGGATCGCGGCGGGATTAGCAATCTTTTTGCCCGCTGGGGTCGTAAAGGCGCAAACCGCACCTTTGGCTTCAACGGACACACCGATGTAGTTCCCTTGGGCAACCCTGAAGACTGGACGGTGGATCCCTTTGGGGCGGAGATCAAGGACGGCTATCTCTACGGCAGGGGCGCCACAGACATGAAATCGGGTGTCGCGGCTTTTGCTGCTGCTGCCATCGACTTTGTCAAAGATACCCCCCCGGATGGCGCTATCATTCTGGCCATCACCGGAGACGAAGAGGATGTGGCCGCCGACGGCACCGTCGCGCTGCTCGACTGGATGAGCGAGACTGGCGAGCGCATGACCCATTGCCTTGTGGGCGAGCCGACCTCACCCAACGACATGGGCGAGGCGATGAAGATCGGCCGTCGCGGTTCGTTGACAGCACATTTTACCGTGACGGGGACGCAGGGCCACTCCGCCTATCCCCACCGGGCCAACAACCCCCTACCCCCAATGGCGCGGTTGATGGATCAGCTGGCCAGCTATGAGCTGGATCAAGGTACAGACCACTTTGATCAATCAACGCTTGCCATCGTGACCATCGACACAGGCAATCCGGCCACCAACGTCATCCCTCGGCAAACTCGGGCCAGCGTGAACATTCGGTTCAACGATTTGCACACCGGCGCAAGCTTGTCTGACTGGCTGCGCGCCGCAGCAAATGAGGTGGCCAACAGCTTTGGCGTTCAGATCGAAACGCGCATCAAAATCTCAGGCGAGGCCTTCCTGACACCTCCCGGCGAACTGTCTGATCTGATTGCGGGTGCCGTTGAGGCCGAGCTGGGCAGACGGCCAGAGCTTTCGACTTCGGGGGGCACCTCTGACGCGCGCTTTGTCAAAGATCACTGCCCGGTTGTAGAATTTGGGTTGGTCGGCAAGACCATGCATCAGGTCGATGAACGCGTGGCCGTTGATCAGATCGGACAGCTGAAATCCATCTACAGCCGAATTCTGGCAGATTACTTCGCATAGCAAAGGAACTCACCATGGCACGACGTGGCGCAGGCGGAACAAATGGTGGTGAGGGCAGCTTTCTGCTCGGGCTGATCATGATGTGTGGCGGTGGCTACCTGCTCCTCCGCGGCATCATCGTGCGTCCGAATTTCGGCTTGGGGAATGCAATCTATTCCCTGGGCGGCTTCCCCGTCACCAGCGGAATGATCTTGATCCCGTTCGCCTTTGGCGTCGGGATGATTTTTTACAGCGCACGCAATTGGCTTGGCTGGCTCTTGGCCGGCGGCTCGCTTGTGGCACTGATTTTTGGCGTTATCGCTAATTTGAACCTGCAGTTCGCGGCGATGAGTGCCTTTGACCTGATCGTCATCCTGGTGCTGCTGGTGGGCGGACTTGGTCTGTTTCTCCGCTCACTCCGCAGCCTTTAGGAAAGCTTACTGGTCAGATGTCGCATCACGATGTTTCATCGTCCGGCGCATAACGAGATAGAAGAGCGCCACGCCACAGGCAAATGCGCCCATGCCAACAGACAGAACCACGTTTTCCGACATCCATGTCAGGACACTATCCATTTCTTTCTCTCCAATTGGATACCATTTGGGGTGTGATATCCCTCAAATGTGACGCAATTTGGGAATGATTGATTTCCGCGCGTGGCATTGTGATGTCCGTATCTCGCTCGTTTCGGGGAGGCCCAATGACCCTGTCCATCCAAGAAACCCGCAATTTTGCGACATGTCGGGCCCTCAGACGCACTGTGTTTATCGAAGAACAGGGTGTGTCAGAAGCAGATGAGGTGGACGACAAGGACCGCGAGGCTATTCACTTGCTCGCAATGCTCGACGATCTTCCTATTGGGAGCGCTCGATTGCTAATCAATGGTGACATTGGCAAGATTGGCCGGGTCTGCGTCCTCAAGGAGCATCGTGGCACAGGCGTGGGGGCAGAGCTCATCCGAGCCGCCATCGCTACTTTGAGACGAAACTCTGATCTAAGGCTTGCACGTCTTGGCTCTCAGACGCATGCGATTCCATTTTATGAGAGGCTTGGCTTTGTCGCACATGGCCCCGTTTATGATGACGCGGGAATTCCGCACCGGGACATGGACTGCCCGCTACAAGGCGCGCCAGAGTGACCAACCGCCCGCCCTTCCGGCGCCGCACCCGCCGTGATAGGGCAGCGGCATGAAGCAATTGCCCACCAAACAGCAAATCCTCGACTGGATTGCCGACAACCCAACCAGCACCACCAAACGTGACATCGCCCGCGCCTTTGGCATTAAAGGTGCCGCGAGGATCGATCTCAAGCGGATGCTCAAGGAATTGGCAGCCGAGGGCAAGCTTGCCAAACGCACCAAGACCTACCGGGATCCAAATGTCCTGCCACCGGTTGCGGTGCTTGAAGTTCTCGCCCCCGACTCGGATGGTGATCTGTTTGCCCGACCCGTCGAATGGCAAGGCGACGGACCTGAGCCGCGTATTCTGCTCACACTGAAATCATCTGATCCTGCGCTTGGCCAAGGCAACCGCATCCTTGCCCGCCTGACCGAGGACCCGGGTCCAGACCACACGCACACCGGGCGCATCATCCGACGGATTGGCACCAACCCTGCCCGCATATTGGGCGTATTCCGCGCTGGGTCTGAAGGAGGCCGCATTCTTCCCATCGACAAGGGTAATGATAAGGAATGGCTCGTCCCCGCAGGCGCCACCGAAGGCGCCAAAGACGGTGAGCTGGTCGAAGCCGAAAACACTGGCCCGCGGTCGCGCATGGGTTTGCCCAAGGCACGTATCGTTGCACGACTGGGCGATCCAACACAGCCACGCGCGATCTCATTGATCGCGATCCACCAGCACGCAATCCCCGATCATTTCCCAGATGCCGTCGTCGCAGAGGCGGATGCTGCAAGTCCTGCTAAGCTGGGCAAGCGTGAAGACCTTCGCGATCTGCCAATCCTGACCATTGATCCTGCCGACGCGCGTGACCGGGATGATGCCATCCTCGCAATCCCAGACGACGATCCTTCTAATCTCGGTGGCTTTCACCTCTGGGTCGCGATTGCCGACGTGTCTCATTACGTGACGCCCAATTCCGAGTTGGACCGCGAGGCCCGCAAACGCGGTAATTCCACCTACTTCCCAGACCGCGTTGTCCCAATGCTGCCCGACACGCTGTCAGGCGATCTGTGTTCGCTGCATGAGAATGTGGATCGCGCGGTGATCGCGGTACGGATGACGATCAATGCAGACGGCCAAAAGATCGCGCATCGGTTCACACGCGGGCTGATCCGCTCACCGGCCTCTTTGAATTACGAAGAAGTGCAACAGGCCATCGATGGTCAGCCCAATGCAAAAACAGCGCCTGTGCTCGAGACGGTGTTGCAGCCCTTGTTCGCCGCCTATGACGCGTTGAAGAAGGCGCGGGAAACGCGGGCGCCTTTGGAGATTGATTTGCCCGAACGCCAAATCGTTCTCGATGACGCAGGCGAGGTGACATCCATCGCATTCAAGGAACGGCTCGACGCGCATAGACTGATCGAGGAGTTCATGGTGCTGGCCAATGTAGCGGCCGCGGAAACCCTGAAGGCCAAGAAGACGCCGCTTCTTTTCCGGGTGCATGAAGAACCAAATCCTGACAAGCTCGATGCCTTGCGCGAAGTGGCGCAAGGTTCCGGGATGGTGCTGGCCAAAGGTCAGGTGCTCCATACCCGCCATTTGAACAAATTGCTGGCACAGGCGGCGGGCACCGAGCATGCCGAAACCATCAACATGTCAACCCTGCGGTCGATGACGCAGGCCTACTACAGCCCAGACAATCTGGGGCATTTCGGCCTCGCCCTGCGGGACTACGCGCATTTCACCTCGCCCATCCGACGCTATGCCGACCTGATCGTTCACCGCGCTCTGATCGCAGCACACGGTTGGGGCGATGATGGGCTTAGCCCTTGGGATATTGAGCATCTGGCAGACACCGGCAAACTAATCTCGGACACGGAACGGCGGTCAATGATGGCCGAGCGCGACACGACCGACCGCTATCTAGCGGCCTATCTCTCTGACCGAGTTGGCAACACGTTCGAAGGCCGGGTTGCGGGCATTGCAAAGTTTGGGATCTTCGTCAAACTCGATGGCTCGGGGGCAGATGCCCTCGTGCCGATGCGCGCCATCGGCGACGAATTTTTCCACTATGACGCTGACAGCCAAACGCTCATGGGGGCCGACAGTGGGATGATGATCGGCCTTGGCACCCGTGCTGTTGTGAAACTTTCAGAAGTTACACCTACTACCGGAGGTGTCGTTGCTGAAATTCTCGAATTGGATGGGCAGACCCTCCCACAAGGCGCGTCCCGCAGGCGCAAGGGTGGTGCGCACAAACATCGGCGTGGTGCCGCTTCCAAAGGCAAACGCAAGGTTAAGCGGACGCGGAAAAAGTAGCGGCAATTCCCCGCTGATCGGACCCAAGGATGTTTGCCCTCCCGCGCGTCAAAGCGGTACCTTTGACGCAAAGCAGGAGACAGGCTGTGACCCCCACCCGACGCCATGTGACGCTTGGATTGATCGTAACAGCCCTTGGTGCGTGTGGCGTGCCAGGTGCGGGGCCGGTAATCGCGCAATCCGCCCCTTTGCCGACTGTCCCCAATGCAGCCTTCGATGCGTGGGTCGCCCGGTTTCGGGCCCGCGCACTGTCTCGCGGAATATCGGCAGCCACTTTTGACACGGCCTTTGCCACGGCCGGATACATCCCCGGCGTGGTCGAGCGCGACCGCACTCAGATTGAGACGCGCCGCACGTTTGAGGACTATCTCGCCATCGCAACCGCCCCGGACCGTGTCGCTGAAGGGCGCAGGCAACTTGCCAGCCGCGCAAATCTGATGGCGCAGATTGAGGCGCGCTACGGCGTACCTGCCCCCGTTTTCACCGCGATTTGGGGCATGGAAAGCAACTATGGCCGCAGGCGCGGCACCGTCCCGACCATCAGCGCCTTGTCCACACTTGCCTTTGACGGTCGCCGGGGCGATTTCTACACCGAGCAATTGGTGACGGCGCTGCGCATTCTGCAAAACGGCGACGTCAGCGTCCGGAACATGACAGGTTCCTGGGCCGGGGCCATGGGCCACACGCAGTTTATTCCGACATCCTATCAGGCCTATGCCGTTGATTTCGCTGGCGATGGCAGGCGCGACATATGGTCAGACGATCCCACGGACGGCCTTGCCTCTGCGGCGGCCTATCTGCGCGGGGCCGGTTGGCGGCGGGGCGAGCGGTGGGGCATGGAAGTGCAGCGCGTCAATGGCCAGCTGCGGGATATGGCTGGCAATCCGGCGGCAGAGGGTCAGGTGATCCAACCTGGAGGCGCCGGAACCCCAGCCTTTGTGACCTATCGCAACTACCGCGCCATCCTGCGCTACAACAATTCGCAGAGTTACGGGATCGGCGTTGGCCATTTGTCTGACAGGCTCGCTGGGAGCGGCCCCTTGGTGCGCAGCTTTGGCCCAGATGCAAATGGCCTGACGTTGCAGGACCGGATCGCTCTACAGCGAGGGCTGACCGCAGCGGGCTTTGACACGCAAGGGATCGACGGTGTGTTTGGCGACAACACTCGCGCCGCCATCCGTGCCTATCAGGCGGCCAACGGCCTGCCTGTCACGGGCGAGCCCAGCCGCGCTCTGCTGGACCGGCTGCGCTAAATGCGTATCTTGGCCTCAGCTTTGATCTTGGCCCAAGCGGCCTCTGCACAGGACGTTGCATTGTCAGACGACACACTCGCCCGCTGGATTACCGAGGAATTCGCCCCGCGTGCTGAGGCCGCAGGGATCACTGCCACGACCTTGGAAGTCTCACTCGCAGAGGTGGCATTCCTGCCCGATGTGATTGAGCGCGACCGCAACCAGAACGAGTTTTCCAAGACCATTTGGGACTATCTCCAAACTGCCGTATCTGATGCACGCATCGCCAATGGCCAGCGTGCCCTTACTGAACATGCTGATGTGTTGTCTCAAATTGAGCATACCTACGGCGTTGATCGCCATATCGTCGCAGCGATATGGGGGCTGGAGTCCGCCTATGGCGCCGTGCGCGGGGACGTGCCCACGCTCTCTGCATTGGCAACCCTCGCACATGAGGGACGGCGCGCCAGTTTCTTTGAGGCGCAGTTGATCGCAGCCCTCGAAATCTTGCAGTCAGGCGATACCACGCCTGATCATATGCGCGGATCCTGGGCAGGTGCTATGGGACACACGCAGTTTATGCCCACGTCGTTTCAGGCATTAGCTGTCGACTTTGATGAGGACGGCCGGCGCGACATCTGGTCCGATGACCCGACTGATGCGCTCGCCTCTGCGGCAGCGTTTATGGCAGATGCGGGGTGGACCACTGGTCAACTTTGGGGTGTCGAGGTGCGTTTGCCCGATGGCTTTGATTATAACGAAGCGCGCCGGACCGGGACCCGCCTCCCCTCGGCCTGGGCCAGCGTCGGGGTTGTCGCTGCTGATGGGGCAGACATCAGCGATGACAACGGCGGCGGCTCGATCCTCTTGCCTGCTGGGCACCGGGGACCAGCGCTGATGATCTTCGGCAATTTCGCCGTGATCGAACGCTATAACAAGGCCGATGCCTACGTCATCGCAGTTGGACACTTGGCGGACCGCCTGCGAGGTGGTCCTGCGTTTGCCGCAGATTGGCCCACGGACGACCGCGCGCTCAGCTTTGATGAACGCCGTGAATTGCAACAGCTCTTGACCGACGCGGGGTATTCGACTCTCGGCGTTGACGGCATCATCGGCCCCAACACGATCAACGCCGCGCGCCGGTATCAGCGCAGCGCAGGACTCGTCCCCGACGGCTACCCCAGCCTGGGGCTGCTGGACCATCTGCGCGAGAACTAGCGCCGACCGACCGGCGCACAGGGTCCACCCGCATGGCAGGCTTCAACCCGGGCAACGTCTTCAGCTGACGGCACATGGAAATGCCAGTCGCCACAGGCCGGGACTTCCAGGATCAATGAACCTGATCGCTGATATACGAACAAAAGCGCCTCAACATTGGCAGGCAGGCCGCCACACCATGGGCCTGAACAAGAGGGTTCGATGACGATCGGCAATTCGGTCGCTTGCACAAATCCACCTTGCCCCAGAAAACGGCCTGAAAACCTGGCCGCAATCGGGCCGGGATCACCCTCGCCCTCTCCAGCGCGGACACCTCGGGGCAAGAGGCTCTCATCAAACGAAAGCTCCCCCAGCAGAACCGAATACACCCGGTCCGACGATGCGGCATCCAAATACATCTGCGCCACATCGGGCCTCAGGCAGCTGAGCGCCGAGACCGGGTGAGCCAGCATGAAAGCAGCTGCGACCCATGCCCATCGGATCAGGCGTCCGTTCATATCTGGTCTCCAAATATCTCCATGACGCGGCGGTACACATCGCGTTTGAATTCCACGATGCCGGGCACCAAATCCTCTGGCGCACTCCACCGCCATTGGGAAAACTCTGGGTGTTCAGTTGCAATATTGATCGCGCTGTCATCACCGTGGAACCGGATCAGCGCCCAATGCTGCGCCTGCCCGCGATACCGGCCCTTCCAAATTTTCGGAACGATCTCATGCGGTAGATCATAGGGAATGGGCGTGTCCGTTAGCGCCTCGAGCGTGACAAGGTCAGGGGTGATCCCCGTCTCCTCCTCCAACTCGCGTAGCGCTGCCGCCTTGGGGTCTTCGCCTGGGTCAATACCGCCTTGCGGCATCTGCCATGCGTCCGTGTCGCGATCCACGCGGGTGCCGGTGAACACCTTGCCGTCCGCATTCACCAGCAGAATCCCCACGCACGGCCGGTACGGCAGCGCGCTGATGTCTTCGGGTGTCATTCGCCACCCGGTTGCAAGGCCGACAGGCCCTTGAGGATGTCGATGGCATAGGCCAGCTGGTAATCCTGCTCACGCAGGGCAGCCGCTGCCTCTGCACGGGCCTGATCTTCTTCGATTACCCGCAGTTCATCTTCTGACAGACTGTCATTGCCCAACGCACCACGGAGGTCGGCTTCTGTTGTCCGGCGGAAGCCCTCGTCTTCTCCTTCCTCTTCATCCGGGCGGCGCAAGGGCTGCTCCACGATGATATCCGGCGAAATGCCCAACGCCTGGATCGACCGACCTGATGGCGTGTAATACCGCGCCGTGGTCAGGCGCATGGCGCCATCACCGCGCAGAGGCATCACGGTCTGCACAGAGCCCTTACCAAAGCTCTGTGTGCCAATGACAATTGCACGTCGATGATCCTGCAGCGCGCCGGCCACAATCTCGGACGCAGACGCCGATCCGCCGTTGATCAGTACAACGATCGGCAGACCCTGCGCCAGATCACCGGCTGTTGCATTATAGCGATCCCCCGCACCGGGAATGCGCTCGCGGGTTGAGACAATCTCACCGGCATCAAGGAAAGCGTCTGACACGAAGACTGCCTGATTGAGCAATCCGCCAGGATTGTTGCGAAGATCGAGAACAACGCCATTCACATTCTCAATACCGCCAGCCTCGGCAATTTGCTCGGCCAAACCGGATTGCAGGTTGGGAAACGTTTGGTCGCTAAAGGTGCTGATCCGCAAGACAACCGTCTCACCCTCAGTGCGGGCGCGGACCGCGGTCAGGCTGATAGTGTCGCGGATGATCGACACATCGAACGGCTCGTCAATGCCTTCGCGAACGACCGTGATGATGATCTCGGAGCCGACAGGCCCCCGCATCCGATCCACCGCCTCATCAAGCGTCAGGCCGAGCACATTCTCGCCATCCACAGCCGTGATGAAATCGCCCGCCTGAATGCCCGCAGCATCCGCAGGTGTCCCATCCATGGGTGAGACGACTTTGACCCAGCCCTCTTCCTGCGTCACTTCAATGCCCAAACCTCCGAACGATCCGCGCGTTTGCGTGCGCATCTCAGCGGCATCATCGGGCGACAAATAGCTTGAGTGCGGATCAAGCGAGGTCAGCATGCCATTGATCGCCGCTTCGATCAGCGCCGCTTCGTCGACCTCTTCGACATATTCGTCGCGGATGCGGTCAAAGATATCGCCAAACAGATCAAGCTGCTCGTAAACGCTCGCGTTGCTGGCCGCTTCTTGCGCGATCAGGGGGCCAGCCACCTGCGTTGTGGTCACAAGCCCGAGCAATGTGCCAACCGATGCCGCCATCGCAAATTTCTTCATACCGTTTCCTCATTGCCTCTGCCCCGCACAACGGCGCGGGTGTTATTCTGTACCGGCGAACCAGACGCCCGGGTCGATCGCAGACTGCCCTTCTCTGACCTCAAGATAAAGGGTCTGTGTGCGCGAACCAGCATTCCCGCCGCCATCGGCGGTCAAAATTGCGTCAGCACTGGGCTGTTCTCCGCCCACAAGCCCCACCGGACTGCCCGCAGGCAGGATTTGACCCGCTTCGCCAAACACCTCTGCCAGCCCCGAAATGACAAACAACACATCGGCTGCCGGTTCAAGGATGATCACATTGCCATAGTCGAGCAGCGGGCCCTGAAACCGCACTGTCGCCGCAACCGGAGTAGAGACCAAAGCACGAGGCCGCACGGCGATGACCCAACCAGGGCGGACGATGCCTGCAGCATCTGGTTCAGCGAACCGACGCAGGATGCGACCCTGCACAGGAAGCGGCATTTGCCCACGCAGCGCCCGCGCATCGGGCACCGTGCCCGTAAACTCCTGGTCCACAATCGCGGCCAACCCATTGGCGAAAGCGGCCAAAGTCTCAGTGGAGGCCAGCAATTCCGCCCGCTTGGCGGGATCTTCGCTGAACCGTTGCGGCAAATCAGTCCGCTCGGAAATCGCAGTGCTGAGAGCCAAACGCGCTGTTTGCGCGCCCGCCAGACCTTGATGCAATGTGCGGGCCGCATCGTCCTGGACTGATTGAAGGGCCTGCACTTCTTCTAGATCCGCCCGAAGCCTCTCAACTTCAGCCTGCAGCGCAGGTGTGACATCGGCAAGGATCATGCCTGAACGTGCCGTCCCCAGCGGCCCCGTCGGGTGCAGCATCAAGACAGGCGATTGCGCCCGGCTCATGGATTGCAAAACGCCCAATAGCTCTGAAACTTCGTCAGACCGTGCAGCAAGCTCGGCCTCGATCGCTTGTCGCCGAATGGCGACGCGCCGCAAACCATCACGCAATGTGACCAACCCGTCTTCATAGGCCCGCACCGTTTCGGTCAGCGCGGCCACACGGTCCCGTCGCGTTTGGGCGGTAGAGAGCATGTCCGCCGCCGCGTTCAGCGCCACCGCTGCCTCTCGCGCGGCCCGCGCCGTTTCCCCCTGCGCCGAGGCAGACCCGGCCCAAAGCGCCAGCACGATTGCGGCGGCACGGATCATCCCAGCAGGTTCCGTCCGGTCATTTCTGAGGGCTGCTCCAATCCCATCAATGCCAGCAAGGTCGGCGCCAGATCACCAAGCCGTCCATCCATCAGCGCGGCACCCTCAGGACCACCAACAAGGGCCACAGGTACAAGGTTCGTCGTATGAGCCGTGTGGGGGCCACCCGTTTCGGGATCGATCATCACCTCGCAATTGCCATGATCCGCGGTGACAATCATCGCGCCACCCGCCTCCTCGAGTGCAGCCACAACCCGGCCCAAGCCCTGATCAACCGCCTCACACGCCGCCATCGCTGCCGCCATGTCGCCGGTATGGCCCACCATGTCTGGGTTGGCATAGTTGCACACAATCAGGTCGTACCCGGCCTCAATCGCCTCTACGAAGGCATCCGTCACTTCACCCGCCGACATTTCGGGCTGCAAATCGTAGGTCGCCACTTTCGGCGACTTCGGCATGCGGCGATCCTCGCCCACTTCCGGCGTCTCTTTGCCACCGTTCAAAAAGAACGTCACATGCGGGTACTTCTCTGTCTCGGCCACCCGAAACTGCCGCTTGCCCTGCTTGGCCACCCATTCCCCCAAAGTGTTGACGATGGGCTCCTTGGGAAAGACCGTCGTCATGTAGCCGTCATGCTCTGTCGAGTAGCTGACCATTCCCGACACAGCGGCCAGCTTGGGCCGTGCACCGATGTCGAAAGCGTCAAAACCTGGCTGCGCAATGGCTGCCATGATCTCGCGCGCACGATCTGCACGAAAATTGAGGCAAAGCACGCCATCGCCCGCCACCATACCGGAATACGCCCCCAGTACAGTTGGCTGCACGAATTCATCCGTCTCACCCCGCGCGTAGGCCGCCTCCAGCGCGTCCGACGCGGTTGCGCTTTGGCGATCTGCCTGGCCCAAAACCATGGCGTGATAGGCTTGCGACACGCGTTCCCAGCGGGTGTCGCGGTCCATGGCGTAATATCGGCCGGTCAGCGTACCGATCTGGCATCCTTCCGGCATGTTAGCCTCAAGCTCGGCCAGAAATGGAGCGGCGTCCTGCGGGGCGACGTCCCGGCCATCCGTCATCGCATGTAGCACAACTGGCACGCCCGCCGCCGCGAGGCCCAGAACAGCCGCTTTGGTATGGCTGAACATTCCGTGCACACCGCCATCAGAGACGAGGCCCAGCACATGCGCAGTGCCACCACTCTCTTTCATTTCGGCGATGAAGGCCGCAAGCGCGGGTTTATCGCACAAGGCGCCATCTGCCACTGCGGCATCAATCTGGCCCAGCGTCATCAAAACAACGCGCCCGGCGCCGATATTGGTGTGTCCCACCTCGGAATTGCCCATCTGCCCCTCGGGCAGGCCAACGTCCGGCCCATGCGTGATCAGCCGCGCGGTGGGGCTGTTTGCCATGATGTCATCAAAAACAGGTGTCTCTGCTTGCACTGGCGCATCCGCATCGCCGCCCGCGCCGATCCCCCAGCCATCAAGAATGCACAACACAACAGGCTTGTGGACGGACATAGACTACTCCTTAGCAATTTGGGCTGTGTCTATCCCAGCGGCGTTTACAGGTGAACGGCTAAATTAAGCGCGGTGATACGGCCCACCGCTCAGGATTGACGCCGCGCGATACAACTGCTCGGCCAGCATCACCCGAACCAGCATATGCGGCCAGACCATCGCCCCAAAGCTGAGTGCATGATCCGCCCGCG
>JAHDDU010000071.1 GCA_020629175.1 Flavimaricola sp.
GCGCGAGTGAACAGGTTCGGAGCGAGTTCCATTATATGATCGCTTTTTCAATGATCGGGCGACCCGCCGGGATACGCTCGAAATTGAACGGGCTCATGTCGAGCGTGCGATATTCGCCGTAAGTCAGCCATTCAGCCGTGCCGCGTCCCATAGCTGGCGACTGCTGTAATCCGTGGCCAGAGAAACCGTTGAGGAAGACAAAGTTCGATACTTCGGTGTGTGGCCCCATGATTGCGTTGTGATCAAAGGTGTTCATCGCATAATGCCCGCCCCATTCAGACTGCACCTTGATGGCTTCGAACTGGGGGATGCGGGTCGCGAGAATTGGCCAAACGTGGTTCTCCCACATGGAATGATCCATAGCGTAGTCGTCATAGTCGACGGCCGGGTCGTAGTCGGAATGCCCGCCACATTGATACGTCCCACCGCCGTTCTCGCGCACGTGGACGCCGGACGGATCAATGGTCAGCGGCAGGTCTTGATCCAACGGTTGCTCGGCCTTGAAGATCCATGAATATCGCTTGCGCGGTTCCACCGGCACCTCGATGCCTGCCATTTTTGCAGTGCGATCCGCGCGCGGGCCGGACGCGTTCACGACCTGACCACAGGCGATGACCTCGCCCGAGGCAAGCGTGACGCTCTCCACCTTGGTCCCTGATGCGTCCCGGGTCATGGCGACGACTTCGTTCTGTATCCACTCAGCCCCACGTTCGCGGCTTTGCCTGCGCCACCAATCGTTAACCGCGGCGCCATCCCAGTAGCCTTCATCCACCAAATTGATAGACCCAAGCACAATATCATCAACGTTGTAGAACGGATAAGCCGCTTTGATGTCATCAGGCGTCATCAACTGGGTCGCGGCACCAGCTTTCAATTGCACCTGCTGGCTTTCGCGCAGGACATCGGCAAATCCCTCGTTATCCGCAAAGTACATGTAGCCGAACGATCGAATGCCGAGGTCTGGCACCCGCTCATCACCGCCCATATAGCTGCGGATGTTCTTCACGAAGTCAGCAGCAAACTGACTGATCCGAACGTTGAGTTCCGTCGAGAATTGCTGCCGCATGCAGGAATTCGTGTGGGTGGTCGAGCAGGCCTCGTAAGTCATGTCACGCTCAACAACGAGGACGGACCCATCAAAATCCTTGTTGTCGGACAAGAACCAGGCGGTAGACGCGCCCATGATAGCACCACCGATGATGACAACATCATAGCTCTTTTGCGTCGGGCTTTGGTTGCTCATACGTTCTCTCCCTTAGCGACGGCGGCTTGCACCGCTGCGATGTCTGCTGTTGATAAGCCGTAGTCTCGACGCGCCGTTTCGCTGGATATATATCCGCGTGCCAGATCACTCTTCACCAGATTAACAGGCCGCTCTGATGGGTCGCCGTAGCCCGCTCCTCCCGGAAAGGCCATGCGCACACGTTCGCCGTGCGGGACGAACTGCTTTCCTTTGACGTGCATCTTGGCACCATCGCTGCGCTCAATCGTCGTGTTGGCGCCGTTCTGGCCACCGCGCCTGCCGCGGGCAGGATAAGTCCCGCGATCAAACATCGCCTGAATATCGAACTCATGCCCCTCTTGTGCGCCGACCTCCATGTATTGGCCCAGCCCGCCGCGCGTCTTGCCCGCACCCCCGCTGTCAGGGCGCAGCTCTTTGCGCCAAATTATGACCGGACCTGCGTGTTCAGTGGCCTCAATCGGCATGGTCATGACACCTGACGGAAAGGCCGTGGCGTTCAGACCGTCATAATCTGGCCGGGCCCCTGAGCCACCGGAATTGAACGTCAGCACCTCGGACCGGCGCGCGTCCAACGGGGCGGGGCCATCGCTGCGCGGGCGCAAGGACACTTGGAAGTTGCACAGACACCCTGCCCCTTCGGCGGGGACAAGCCCCGGGACGATTTTGTCGAAGGCATCAAAAACCGCATCCGGCACGAAATGCCCCACGATGTGCCGCAGGGCTACGGGTGCGGGATGCAATGCGTTCACGATTGTGTTTTCGGGTGCTGTCACCTCAAACGGCGCAAGCGAGGCCGCGTTGTTAGGAATCTCTGGCGCAATCGCGACCTTGAGCGCGTAACACGCATAAGCTTTGGTATAGACAAGCGGGCAGTTGATCCCCTTCTTGTCGAGCCCGGACGTGCCGGTGAAATCCGTAACAATCCGGTCGCCCTCAACACTGACTTTGACCTTGAGCGTGATCGGGACGTCAAAACCATCCATCGTCATCTCGCCCGTCGCTGAGGTTTGCGGCAAAGCGGCGATGGCTTCAATCGTCGCACGGCGGGAGTTGTCGAGGATGAATGCGGCGATCCCGTCCAGATCAGGAAGATCGAACTCTTCCATCATATCGATCAGGCGGCGGTGACCAATCTCGTTGCAGGTGGCGAGTGCGTAGATATCGCCAATCAGCTGATCAGGCTCGCGGACATTGCCCCGAATGATCCGCACGAGTGTTTCGTCAACCTCACCCTTCTGTGCGAACTTCATGATCGGGATGTATAGGCCTTCTTCATATACGCTGTGCGCATCCGCCCCGAACCCGCGCCCGCCGATATCGACGATATGCGCGGTGCAGGCGAAAAAACCCACAAGTGCGCCGTCGTGAAACGATGGTGTGACCATCGTGATGTCGTGCAGGTGTCCCGTCCCCTCCCACGGATCGTTGGTGATGTAGACATCGCCCTCAAACATGTTCGCGCGCCCGATCCGCCGGATGAAATGCGCGACCGCGTCGGCCATCGCGTTCACATGGCCCGGCGTGCCGGTCACAGCCTGGGCGAGCATGCGTCCTTGGGTGTCATAGACCCCAGCGGACAAATCCCCCGCCTCCCGTACCGAGGTTGAAAAGGCGGTCCGCACAAGCGCTTGCGCCTGTTCTTCAACGACCGAAATCAGGCGGTTCCACATGACCTGATAGGCGACCTTTGACGGCTCTTTGGTCATGGGCGTGCTCCCTTTGTCACCACATCAATGCAGCCATCGGGCTGGCGAATAGCGTCCCGGCTGGCAGGAATGATAATTGTCGTTTCCGCCTCGGTCACAGCGGCGGGGCCATTGGCCTTTTGCCCTGTCTCCATCGCGTTTCGGTCGATGACCGGCGCATCAAGATACGATCCGGCCGCCGCATCAAAGAGCTGGCGGGCTCCATGCGATGCCGCTGCCGAACCACCCTCAACTTCGGAGATGCGCGACACGGCCTCGGGCGGGGTCGTCGCATTCACCGACCAGACAGTGATCTCAATATCCATCCCCGCAACCGGACGGCCAAAGAGCTTTGTATAGTCCTCTTCAAACCGCGCCTCAAAGACCGCAGCATCCGGGCTCATCGCCTGCTCTTCCGTCAGATCAATCGGGATTTCCCAGCCTTGCCCGGTGTAGCGCATATAGACTTTGAACTCCGACAAAATCGGACTGACTGCATCGCAGGTGCGCACAAACCCTGTCGCCTCCTCGTTGAGGTCGGCCAGAAGGCTTTTGATCTTTTCGCCGTCAAAATCGCTGAGTTTCATGTAAACCGAGCGATTGGCCTCAAAGCTGAACGGCGCACGAAGGAAACCGATGGCAGAGCCAACCCCGGCCCCTGGCGGCACTAAGAGGCGTTCGACCCCCAATTTCTCGCACAAGCGCCCGGCATGCAACGGAGCCGCGCCACCAAAGGCGATCATTGTGTATTCACTGAGGTCCTCACCGTTTTCGACCGCGTGAACACGGGCGGCATTGGCCATGTTCTCATCCACGACCTCAGCCACGCCAAAGGCCGCCTCAAGCGCGTCCATGTCGAGCGTATCGCCCACATGGGCGGCAAGCGCAGATTTGGAATTGTCAGGATGCAGCTGGATCGACCCACCGGCAAAGTTGTCTGGGTCCAGCTTTCCCAGCACCAGATCGGCGTCGGTCACACCGGGCTTCTCTCCACCCCGGCCATAGCACGCGGGCCCCGGCTCTGACCCTGCACTTTCAGGTCCCACGCGGATTTGCTGCATCCCATCCACATGCGCCAGTGATCCGCCCCCTGCCCCGATCTCGACCATGTCAATCACCGGGATCGAAATCGGCATCCCCGATCCCTTCTTAAAGCGATAGGTACGGGCCACCTCGAACACACGGCTGGTCTTGGGCGTCTGGTTCTTAATCAGACAGATTTTGGCCGTTGTGCCCCCCATGTCGAAAGACAGCACTTTATCCAGGCCATAACGCGCAGCGATATGCGCAGCAAACACAGCGCCACCCGCAGGTCCGCTTTCCACCAGGCGCACAGGGAAATCAGCGGCATTCTGGATCGAAATGATCCCGCCCCCCGAATGCATCAAAAAGATGCGGCACCCCACCCCTTCACCACGCAAGCGATCTTCAAGACGGCCAAGGTAAGACGCCATGAGCGGCTTGATATAGGCATTGGCCACAACCGTATTGAACCGCTCATATTCCCGCATCTGTGGCGACACTTCGGACGAAATGGATACGGACACGTCCGGCAGCTTCTCTGCCAGCACCTGACGCACCAGCTCTTCATGCGTGGGGTTCAGGTAGGAGTGGATCAGCCCCACCGCCACGCTCTCAAACCCGGCCTCGGCGATCCGGTCCACCACAGCCTCAACATCCTCGCGGGTCAGATCAACAAGGATTTCACCCTTGGCATCCACCCGGCCCGGCACGGTGAATCGCATCTGCCGTGGCAAGAGCGGCTCGGGCAAGGTCAGGTTCAGATCATACTGCTCAAACCGGCTCTCGGTCCGCATCTCGATCACATCGCGGAACCCTTCGGTCGTGATCAATGCGGTCTTGGCCCCGCGCCGTTCGATCAGCGCATTGGTTGCGAGCGTCGTGCCGTGAATGATCTGCTCAATATCAGAAGGGCTAACGCCCGCCTTGGCACAGACCTGATGCATCCCGTCGATGATCGCTGTTTCTGGTGCAGCATAGGTCGTCAAAACCTTGATCGAGTGCTGCTCTGTACCCTTTTCCAGAACCACGTCAGTGAACGTTCCACCAATGTCGACGCCCAAACGAACAGAATTGGCCTTCATTGCTCTCTCCACGACATCAGCATCCAAGGCAATTAACCCAGGATACCCGCAAGAAGGCAAATCAATTGAATTTCTATACCTGATAAATTTTTCTTATGCTAGGAATTGGCTGGCCGTATGGATGCCGCAATGTTGCAAGCCTTCTCGACGAAGCGCGGCGCGCGGTCCGCGTTGTAACGCGCAAAGAACGAAAGCGGAGGGGCAGTCCAATCCGCGTTGAGTGTTCGCAAGCGACCCTTCTCCACCTCTGTTGAAACCAATGACCGCGGAAGCAACGCGACGCCCAAGCCTTCACTCACCATTGGAAGACACGCGGACAAAGCACTGGAGTGAATGATCTTACCAGCGTCATAGTCCCGCGCTGCGGCCAGATCGTGCAGCGCACGTCCCGCGCTTGTATGGCGAGCATGCGTCAAGACGGCTTTGTCAAAAAAGCGTGCAACCGACTTCCCGTCCGCAAGCTCCATAGCGAGGTCATCGTTGGCGACCCAAACATAAGGTTCTTCGGCCAATGCCTGTTCGCCAGTCGCTGAAAAGACAAACGGAGCATTCTGCAGGGCCAGATCGATCTGACCCTCGCGCAACCGCTCCTCGATCTGACGAGACAGATCAACCTCAAGCTCTACACGCAGGTTTGGGTAGGCGCGCCGCACAAGCCGCAGAAACGTCTGTAGCCAAGTGCAGGCGACAAGTTCCGTCACACCCAAACGCAGACGCTCCTCGATCAATTCCCGTCGTCCCGCAGCCTCTAACAGAGCCTCTCCGCTGCGCAGAATGTCCCGTGTCAGTACAAGAAGATCCCGTCCCCGTTCCGTAAGCCGCACAGAGCCCGCATCTCGATAAAGAAGTGTCACCTTCAAAGTTGCTTCGAGAGAGGCAATCCGTGATGAAATGTTGGGTTGCGTTGTTCCGAGGGCTGAGGCGGCAGATCTAAAAGTGCCCGTGTCTACCACAAATGCGAAAGCTTCGAGCTGCTTTAAGGTTATCTGACTCTTTATCATACCCACCTGCAGGATCATTTTTCATGATACATGCACTGGATGCACATTTCCGTGCGGATGCAAGCGGAGAAATTTCGGAAACAGCAGCCTCAGATATTGAGTGAATAGGAACGTCTAACGCGAATTGGTCACGTTTCGTTGCCGGGTCGACCAATTATTCCTCATACATCGGACCGCGATTACGAGGGGCTCAGCCTCCGGGCGGCCAAAACGGCGTTGGCCATAACAATATCTTGGGCTGCA
>JAHDDU010000072.1 GCA_020629175.1 Flavimaricola sp.
TGCCAGGGGTTTCGTCTGGCGACCAATGCCGCATCCTGACGGGTTTGGGCTGTCGCTTCGGGGGAGGGGGATTGCGTTAAGGCACGGCGGAGCCACCATTGTGCGAGGGTCAACCGATCTTCGTTCGAGGCCGCGAGTGCGGCGACGCGGGCGGCCTCATACTTTCGGATCATGCTTGGCGCGTAGCGGTATGCACTGGCGGCCGCGCGGCGTGCCTCTGTCGGATTACCCAGCTGCAAGAGCGCCCCGGCGCGGATGAGCCAAGCATCCGCGTCTTCAGGGTTGGCCTCGAGCAGAGTGTCGGCCAATTCAAGCGCAATGGCAGAGTTGCCGTTTGTGACCGCCTCACGCGCGACATTACGCGCCTGGTCAAAGGTCAGCTCAAAAGTGTCTTGAGCCAATGCGGGCGTTACGCAACCGATAACACCGGCAAATGCAACAGCGGCTAACGCCTTATGGATCAACGATGCCACATAGCGGCCCTTCGCCCGGCGTTGCGCAGCGGTCCAATACAAAGGCTCCATATTCTTCTTCGCTCTCCACATCTTGGATGTAGTCGGTGATATGGATGGACCCCGCCACTCCCGACGCGCCTGCGCCGCCGAATGCACCACCATACGTGCCGACATCCTTGAACGTGCCATCTTCGATGATCCGAATGAGGCCCACAAAGGTGCCGTCATCCGTAATCGCGGTTGGCAGCAAGAACAAGTCCGTCTGCGGACCGGCATTCAATGGCGAAGTGGAGCTGCCAATGACCTGACGGTCATAGATCGATCCATTCAGCTGCATGTCCGCAAAGTCTGCATTGATAAAGACCGTCCCTGTAACTCGTGGTGCTTCATCGGGGATGACACTTGGGTCAGTTCCGGGTGGTACCGGGAGCAACGCGACAGGTGGGTTTGCGTCACCGTTGTTTAGGCCGACATAGTTGCCCGCATAGCTGACAAGTCCGGAGCCTGCCGCCGGAGCGGTGTAGGCCTCGTTGCGCCGGTAAAAGGAAGAGCCAAAGAATTCGGTAAACTGGCCACCGTCTGAAATCACGCCACCCTCAACCTCGCCGCCAGCGGATTGAGCGACCATTGCGATGTAGAGGCGATCCAGCGGATCCTCCTGAACTGAGTACCCGATGTAACCCGGTACATCGAGCGCTGGAGTACGAACGTACGTGCCCGACACAGGTGTTGTGTCCAGCGGGTTGCCGACGACCGTAATGGTTGACGCGCCCGGCGTGTAGGAGACATCGGTAAGGTTGTTGGCAAGCGTTTCAGGCGTCGCCGTCGCCGTGCCGTTGTTCACAAAGCCTGATAGAACCAGTTCTTCATCCGGGTCCAGCGGGTCCGGGATAACGACCGGATCGGGATCGGGGTCAACTACGTCATCTGGCAAAAACGGGTTGTCATTGTCACACGCTGCCAAAAGCGCGATCAGACACAATGCGGTTGCGGGACGGTACATGCGGCTGCCTCGATGTTTTATCATTTCGGCAACCATCGGGTGTAGGACCGTGCTTTGTCAACGACACTTCCTTCCGCAAAGCTGCTATTCACAGGGCTGTTTCTCATGCGCCACGGGCCAAACTTGCATTTGTTGAATTGAGGTCAGGCCCCCACAAGATATAGTGCGATGCATCGAGACCGACTCGCTGTATCCCGAGGAGCCCCCAAAGATGCCCGTCACACCTGAGCAACAGGCCGAGATTGATGAACTTCGTGCCAATCCACGGCCCACGCTGCGCGCGGTGTCAGAGGGGATGGAGGCGCATCTCTACAAGGCCTATGATGTGCTCGACCATGGGTTCATACGGGTCATTGACTACATGGGCGATGATGCAGCCATCTGCCAAGCGGCCCGCGTGTCCTATGGGAAAGGCACAAAATCTGTCCAAAATGACGAAGGCCTCATCCGCTATCTGATGCGGCACTGGCATTCGACCCCGTTCGAGATGTGTGAGATCAAGCTGCACGTCAAACTGCCGGTTTTCGTGGCCCGTCAGTGGATCAGGCACCGCACCGCCAACGTCAACGAATATTCGGCGCGGTACTCAATTCTGGATCGCGAGTTCTACATTCCGCAACCCGAGCAGCTTGCCGCGCAATCGGTCGTGAACAACCAAGGACGTGGGTCTGCGCTGACCGCTGCGGAAAGCGCGCGGGTTTTGGAGATCCTCAAGGGGGATGCCGCCCGAACCTACGATCACTACGAAGAGATGATTTCGGATGAGGGCAAACAGGGGCTTGCCCGCGAGTTGGCGCGGATGAACCTCCCCGCGAACATTTACACGCAGTGGTACTGGAAAGTTGATCTGCACAACCTTTTTCATTTCTTGCGTCTGCGCGCCGATGCCCACGCTCAATACGAAATTCGTGTCTATGCAGAGGCCATCTGCAAAGTTGTGGCTGATTGGGTTCCTGCGGCCTATGGCGCGTTTGAAGACTACCGCATGGGCGGCGGCGTGTTGTCGGCCCGCGGGCTTGCCTGTTTAAAGCGCATGTTGGCGGGCGAGGAGCTGGCTCAGGAAGAGTCGGGCATGAGCAAGGGCGAATGGCGTGAGTTTCAAGCATTGTTGAGCTAGCGTTCACAATCACTCAACTTTCGGGCCATTGGTTCGAAATGATTGGGAACACCACTAAGAATTGCGGTTGTGACGCCGGGTCACTGGGGGAATGCCGCTGGCAAAGTCCCGTCCCATGGTGGGCTCCATTCCGCTACACATAAGGCACGCATTACGACCTGGAGGAGGGGAAGCGATGTCTGCCATGAATACCATCAACGTCCTGACGGGATCTGATAAATTTGCGCCGATTGAGAGCGATCTGCTTGCGCGTCTGTCCGCTGTTGCGGCCACACTTGGGAATGATCAGCCAGTGATCAAAGAGACCGCGCAGCAGTATCCTCGCGCAGCCTAAAGCGGCTGCGCGCCACTGTGCGTTTCTAAGAGAGTGCGCTATTCGGGCCGGATGTTGCCGGCCATTTGCCGACCATCGCGGCCTTCGATCAGGTCGAATTCGACAGGCGTATCGTCTGCCAAGCCGGTCAATCCGGATTGTTCCACCGCTGAAATGTGAACAAACACATCAGATCCACCGCCTTCTGGGGCGATGAAACCGTACCCTTTGGTTGTATTAAACCATTTTACCGTGCCCTTTGGCATGGGTTTCTCCTTCGTATTCAATTAATGGCCGCAAACGAGCCCTTGCGGCGACTTTGGGGGCGCGACAAATTGGACGCGCTGCGTTCCCCTAGGGTAAAGATAGTCCCTCAGGAAAAAACGCAAAGCAGTTTTCGATAATATCGGCATTGTTGTGCCGATCTGCCCAAAAAGGAGGCTTACGTGCGGTTTATCGGGCTAAAAACATGTGACACCTGCCGTAAGGCACAAAAAGCGCTGCGCGACGCTGGCGTTGAATTCGACGTCACAGATGTGCGTGCAGACGGCCTTAGTGCAGCTGATATCGAGGCCATTTTGGAAGCCTTCGGGGACGCGGCTTTGAACAAAGCGTCAACGACCTGGCGAGGGTTGGGTGAGGCCGAGAAGCGCTCTGATCCGGCAGCCCTTTTGTCTGTGCACCCAACGCTGCTCAAACGGCCTGTGATCACGGATGGTACAAGCTGGACGCAAGGTTGGAAGCCAGACGTGCAGGCGAAATGGCTTGGCGTCTGAGCTTGAAAAGCTTAGCTAAGCGCAAAGACTATGAGGAAGAGCAATGCGTAACGCAGCAATGGTTTTGGGCCTGATCGCAGGCATAATGGGAATTTTCGTGGGCATGTTTGGCTGGGGCGCAGTGACGCTCACGCAGATGGCAAGCGAGACGTCTGTCGGGAATTCGGATGTGGATCAGCAAATTGCCACCGCAGTCGACGGGGCTTTTCAAAACCCGCAATTGACTAAATTGGCGAGCTTTCTGGCGCCATTGCTGGCGATCGCGGGGGGAGCGATGGCCAAGTCCCGTGCCCTCTGGGCAGGCATTGCGATGCTCTTTGCGGCCGCGTTGTTCTACGCAGGCTTTGGCTTCAACGTGGCGACCATGTTCCCCATCGGGTTCACGGCACTGGGCGGATTACTCGCGATCGCGGCCGGCAAACCGGATGAGGAAAAGGCGCACTTTTAAGCACGCCTTTCCAACCGCTTAGCGCATATCGGGCGGAGTGGCATCAGCGGCGAGTTGTGGTGCCACCTCGTCAAACGGGCTGACGACGCTCTGTTTTTCGCCCAGACGCCGCACGCTGACTGTCCGCTCCTCAACCTCACGCGCGCCAATGGCGAGGATGACGGGCACCTTACCGACCGAATGTTCGCGTACCTTGTAGTTGATCTTTTCGTTGCGGGTATCTGCTTCGGCCCGAACGCCAAGGCTCCGGAGTTTGGCCACGATGTCATGGGCATAGTCGTCCGCGTCTGAGATAATCGTCGCTACAACAACCTGACGCGGGGCGAGCCAGAACGGCAGTTTGCCCGCGTGCTCTTCGATCAGGATCCCGAGAAACCGCTCGAAAGAGCCGAGCGTCGCGCGGTGCAGCATGACGGGCCGGTGTTTACCCCCGTCTTCGCCCACGAAGGACGCTTCAAGCCGCTCGGGCAAATTCGCATCAACCTGAAGCGTGCCGCATTGCCATTGGCGGCCAATTGCGTCGGTGAGTGTGAACTCCAGCTTGGGGCCGTAAAACGCGCCTTCGCCTTCGAGAATGTCGTACTCGTGGCCCGCTGCGTTACAGGCCGCCCCCAGCGCCTCTTCCATCATGTCCCAAGTCTCATCCGAGCCAATGCGCTTTTCGGGTCGGGTCGAGAGCTTGATCGTCCAGTCGTCAAAGCCGAGGTCGGAATAGATCGCAGACAAAAAATCGATGAAGATTTTGGTCTCGGCCTCAATTTGGTCCTCGCGGCAGAAGATGTGCCCATCGTCCTGGGTAAAGCCGCGTACGCGCATGATACCGTGCAGCGCGCCCGAAGGTTCATAACGGGCGCAAGATCCGAATTCTGCCATTCTGAGCGGCAGATCACGGTAAGACTTGAGCCCTTGGTTGAAAATTTGAACGTGGCAGGGGCAGTTCATCGGCTTGAGCGCGTTAATCGCCTTTTCCCGTGCGTGGTCCTCATCGACCTCAACGATGAACATGTTTTCTTGGTATTTCTCCCAGTGGCCAGAGGCTTCCCACAGCTTGCGATCGACAACTTGCGGGGTGTTTACCTCGACATAGCCACCTGCGCGCTGTTTGCGGCGCATGTAGTCTTGTAGCTCGGTGTAGATGGTCCAGCCGTTGGGGTGCCAGAACACCTGACCGGGCGCCTCTTCCTGCATGTGGTAGAGGTCCATTTCGCGGCCCAGCTTGCGGTGATCGCGTTTTGCGGCCTCTTCGAGCATGTTGAGGTGGGCGCGCAGTTGTTCCTTGTTCTGGAACGCCACGCCGTAGATGCGCTGCAACTGCGCGCGGTCACTGTCGCCGCGCCAATAGGCACCTGCGATGGACATGAGTTTCCACGAATCTCCAGGCACTTGGCCGGTGTTCTGCAAGTGCGGGCCCCGGCACAAATCTTGCCAGTCCCCATGCCAATACATGCGCAGGTCTTCGTCGCCGGGGATGCTTTCGATCAGCTCGACCTTGTAGGGCTCGCCCTTGTCTTCGTAGTGCTGGATGGCGCGAGCACGCTCCCACACTTCCGTGCGAACGTCGTCGCGCTTGTTGATGATTTCCTTCATCTTTTTCTCGATGAGGGCGAGGTCTTCGGGGACGAAAGGGTCGGCGCGATCAAAGTCGTAGTACCAGCCGTCTTTGATCACGGGGCCGATGGTGACCTGGACGTCGGGCCAAATCTCTTGCACTGCGCGTGCCATGATATGGGCGAGGTCATGGCGGATCAGTTCGAGCGCGGGCTCGGCGTCTTTCATGGTGTTGATGGCGATGGAGGCATCGGTGTTCAGCGGCCATTGCATATCCCAATGCTGGCCGTCGACTGTGGCCGAGATCGCCTTTTTGGCAAGGCTGGTCGCGATGGATGCGGCCACATCAGCGGGGGTGACGCCCGCGTCGTAGCTGCGTTCTGAGCCGTCAGGAAGGGTGAGGGTGATCTGGGCCATTGGTCAGGCTCCTTGTCGGTTTGGCGCCCACGGAACGCCCGGTTGCAGGGTATATGTCGCGCCTAGATGCAGAGCCGCGCGGCTTCTGTCAACAGCAGGCTCGGTCTGAGATTTCGCCTGATTTTGTTGATGCACAACCGATACACATCTGATGCACAAGGCATGCAGATCA
>JAHDDU010000004.1:0-16873 GCA_020629175.1 Flavimaricola sp.
GATATCACACTCGAAAACCCATGGTTTGCCAGCGTGGTCCTCGACATTGAAGATCAGCGCATAAGGCTGGGCATTGAGGGCGTGGGTGAAGTCGAAGGCGGGCATTGGGCGCCGCGGGAAGATATCCAATGGATGCGCGGCAACTTCTTTGACAACTTTGAAATTGGCGACGTTGTACATGTGCGCCAGATGACAGCCGACAGTGACGGATCGTTTATCCGCTGGACGCTCCGGCAGGTGCCCGAAGTGCAGGGCGCTTTCATGGCGATGGACGTTAACACCGGTCGCGTGATCGCGATGCAGGGTGGGTTCAGCTATCAGGACTCGGTCTTTAACCGGGCCACGCAGGCGCGGCGGCAGCCGGGTTCAGCGTTCAAACCATTCGTTTACGCAGCAGCTCTCGACAGCGGCTATACGCCAGCGACCATCGTTGTTGACGCCCCGATTGAGATCAACACGCCGCAAGGTATCTGGCGGCCGCAGAACGCCTCG
This sequence comes from Flavimaricola sp., assembly GCA_020629175.1. Classification (GTDB taxonomy): domain Bacteria; phylum Pseudomonadota; class Alphaproteobacteria; order Rhodobacterales; family Rhodobacteraceae; genus JALZWD01. The sequence goes on from JAHDDU010000004.1 coordinate 493, forward strand.
AACCAGTTCTATGGCCCGACGCCGCTGCGGACGGGCATTGAACGCTCGCGCAACCTGATGACCATCCGCTTGGCGCAGGAGGTGGGGATGGACACGGTTGCGGCCTATGCTGAACGCTTCGGCGTCTATGAGGATATGAACCCAGTGCTCGCGGGATCACTCGGCTCCGAAGAGACGACCTTGTTCCGCATGGTGGCGGCATACTCCATGTTTGCCAACGGGGGCGAGCGGGTGGAGCCGACGCTCGTCGACCGCGTGCAGGACCGCTACGGCAATACGATTTACCGTCATGATCAGAGCGAATGTGTCGATTGCTCAGTCGTGCGACTGCCGCAAGGGCAGAGCCCGACAATTGACACCAACCGCGACCGGATCATGAACGCCGTGACGGCCTATCAGCTGACATCCATGATGGAAGGCGTTGTGGATCGCGGGACAGCTTCGGGCATTAACCTGCCGGTGGCCATCGCGGGCAAGACCGGTACAACGAACGATGCCAAGGATGTCTGGTTCGTCGGCTTTTCCAGCAACATCGCAGCGGGCTGCTACATCGGCTATGACACCCCGCGCTCGCTGGGGCGGAGTGCGTCTGGTGGCGGTATTTGCGGGCCGGTATTCGAGGCCTTTATGCAAGACGCCATCCCGCAATATGGCGGCAGTCAGGATTTCCGCATCCCGCCGGAATGTCAGTTCATCAGCATTGACCGGATTTCCGGAGCGCGGGTGAGTGCGACAACGGGCGAAAATGTTGTGGCGGAATGTTTCCGCGAAGGCGAAGAGCCAGTGTTCGGGATCACATTTGACGGCGGATTTGTCGTGGCGGGCGATCTGCCATTGTTTGACGAAGTGCGCCAAACGCGTCAGGTGCAGACATCAACTGGCGGCACCGCACAAGTGGGCCCCCGTGCGACGTTCAATACCTTGTCCTCGGGCGGGTTGTACTAGGCGGGTGTCGCGCGGTTTGCGGGCGGGCCCTCCGGGAGGGGTATTGGCCCAAAGAAGCCTGGGCCGGTCGCTTGCATGGGCTGGGCCCGCGTATTATGACCGCGTGAACCCTGATATGTTTGGACAATCCCATGCGCGCCGAAACTCAAAACACGATTGCCGCGATTGAAAAGTCGCTCGCCCTGTTGGCGCAGCGGATGGACTGGGATACTGCCAAGCACCGTTTGGAAGAATTTGATGCCCGGGTCGAGGACCCGACGCTTTGGGATGATCCCGAGGCCGCGCAAAAGCTGATGCGCGAGCGCCAGATGCTTGTGGATGCGATTGGCGCGTATGAGGCGCTGAGCCAGGACCTGCGCGACAACATTGAGCTCATTGAATTGGGCGAAATGGAAGACGACGCGGATGTCGTGACAGAGGCCGAGGCGGCCCTCGTCAAGGTTGCCGAAGTGGCCGCTGAGAAAGAGCTTGAGGCGCTGCTTGATGGGGAAGCGGATGGCAACGATACTTTCCTTGAGATCAACTCTGGTGCAGGCGGCACCGAGAGCTGCGATTGGGCCAGTATGCTCGCGCGGATGTATGTCCGCTGGGCAGAAAAGAAGGGCTATACCGTCGAGCTGCAATCAGAGAGTGCGGGCGAAGAGGCGGGGATCAAGTCGGCCGCTTACAAGATTAGTGGGCACAATGCCTATGGCTGGTTGAAGTCGGAAAGCGGCGTGCACCGCTTGGTGCGGATCTCGCCCTTTGACAGCGCGGCCAAGCGGCACACGTCCTTTACGTCTGTGAAAGTCTATCCGGTTGTCGATGACAACATCGAGATTGAGGTGAACCCGGCGGATATCCGGATTGATACCTACCGGTCGTCTGGCGCGGGTGGTCAGCATGTGAACACCACAGACTCCGCCGTACGGATCACCCACCATCCGACGGGGATTGTCGTCACCAGCTCGGAAAAGTCGCAGCACCAGAACCGTGATATCGCGATGAAAGCGCTGAAGTCTCGGCTCTATCAGATCGAGTTGGACAAGCGTTCGGCTCTCGTGAATGAAGCGCATGAGAACGCGGGCGATGCAGGCTGGGGCAACCAGATCCGATCCTACGTATTGCAACCCTATCAGATGGTGAAAGACCTGCGAACAAGCCATGAGACGTCGGACACCAAGGGCGTGTTGGACGGCGATCTCGATGGCTTTATGGCCGCGACACTTGCGTTGCAGGTTTCGGGGAAGAGCCGCGCAGAAGCGGAAGAAGCTTAACGCAAACGCTTGCCAAGCTGCCGCACTTTTGCGCAGTCTGAGGCATGACTGATCTACTGACCAATGACGCCCATGTCCTGTCCTCCATGCTTGCGGACGGATCGCTCAGCTGCGTAGAACTGATGCAAGCGACGCTCACGCGGATTGCAGAGGCGAACCCCAAGGTAAATGCCATTGTCTCTCTACGGGACAGTGATCAGCTGATGGCACTGGCGCGTGAGGCAGACAACAGCCCGCGGGCGGGGTGGTTGCATGGCATTCCGATAGCGATCAAGGATTTGACGGATGCTGAAGGACTGCCCACGTCTCAGGGCTCGCCCGTGTTTGCGGGGCAGATTGCGCAGAGCGATGACGTCCTTGTCGCGCGGCTGCGGGCCGCCGGAGCGATCATTATCGGCAAAACGAATACGCCAGAATTCGGGTTGGGCAGCCACACTTACAACCCGGTGTTTGGCGCGACAGTGAACCCCTATGCGCCGAGCCGCACAGCTGGTGGGTCTTCGGGTGGGGCGGCAGTGGCTCTGTCAACGGGGATGTTGAGCGTGGCCGATGGTTCGGACATGATGGGCAGCCTGCGCAATCCTGCGGGCTGGGGGAATGTGTATGGCTTTCGCCCGACATGGTCGCTTGTGCCCGATCATCCAAGCGGCGAGAGCTACTTTGGACACATCTCGACCAAGGGGCCGATGGCTCGGTCGGTCAAGGATATTGCGGCGCTACTTGGAACGATGGGGGGCATCGAGAGTGGTCTGCCGTATGGTATGACGGTGCCAGATCTCACTGAGCTGGACGTCGACGTGAAAGGCCGCCGTATTGCCTGGTTGGGCGATTGGGGTGGGGCCATTCCGATGGAGTTGGGCACGCTCGATGCGGCGGAGAATGCGCTGGAAACCTGGCGTGGCATCGGCTGCGAGGTTGAGGCAATCAAGCCGCCGTTCTCAATTGAGGAAATGTGGGAGAGCTGGGTGACACTGCGGTCTTGGACCGTGGGCTCGGGGATTGAGGCCCTTTATGACAATCCCAAGACCCGCGACCGGCTCAAACCCGAAGCGGTTTGGGAGATTGAGCAATACCGCAAGATGCCCGCATCTGCCGTGCAGCGCGCCAGCGCGCAACGTTCCGACTGGTTCCGGGCCGCGGCACGATTGTTTGAACGCTATGATGCGGTGATCCTGCCCTCCGCGCAGGTCTGGCCGTTCCCGCTGGATTGGGACTGGCCCAAGGAGATCGCAGGGCGGCAGATGGATACGTATCACCGATGGATGCAAGTGATGGTACCGGTGAGCTTGATCGGACTGCCCGCGCTCTGCGTGCCGGGCGGGTTTAATGCGGCAGGTCTGCCGTTTGGCCTGCAGGTTATTGGACCGTATCGGGGGGATCGCGGCGTGCTCGAGCTGGGGCAGGCGTGGCATCGGGCGACGGGTTGGCCGCAAAAACGTCCCCCGCAGTTGTAACGAAAACGGGCGCCGCTGAGGATCAGGGCGCCCGTTCGGAGATTTATAATCGATCGCTTAGGTCGAAACTTCTGTGGCCTTCTTGGGCGCAGGGCCGGTCTGGCTAAGCGGATCGTCCTGACGCTGCACAGACCCCTCGAAGTGGGCGCCAGATTCGATTGCGATAGTTTTGTGGATGATGTCGCCTTCAACACGTGCGGACGACGTCAGGCGGACCTTGAGCCCACGAACGCGGCCAATGATACGGCCGTGGACGACAACGTCGTCAGCAATAAGCTCGCCTTTAACAGTCGCACCTTCGCCAACGGTCAGCAGGTGGGCGCGAATATCGCCCTCAACCTGACCTTCGATCATGATGTCGCCGGTTGTCTTCAGGTTGCCCTTGATGTGCAGGTCTGCGGATAGGGACGACGGCGGGGCCTTCGTTTTGGGCGCAGAGGAAGACGCGCTGAAATCAGGCGTGGATGAGGATTTTCCAGAGGACGACGCCGTGCTGGTTGATGTTGTGGAGGCCATGCTACCGCTCTCTTCTGAACCTTCGCCGGGCTTTGCACCGGGCTCGTTGATTTTGGATTTAGAAAACATCTTCTCCAGCTCTTATATAAATCATGGGGTTAACTGGTGTGCCGCCAACGCGGACCTCGTAGTGCAAATGAGGTCCAGTTGACCGCCCTGAATTCCCCATATCACCGATCCGGTCGCCACGCGAGACCCTTTGGCCGACTTGGACGCGGATTTGATTGAGATGGGCGTAGCGGGTTTCAATTCCGAACTCGTGCTGAATTTTGATCAACCGTCCATAACCGGAGGACCATCCTGCATGGATGACGACGCCGTCAGCGGTGGCGTAAATCGGCGTGCCGATGGGCCCTGCAAAATCTGTCCCGGCGTGGAGGCGGCCCCAGCGCTGGCCAAACCCAGAGGTGAAGCGGAAGTTATCCCGAACAGGCATGACGAAGGGCGCACGTTCTGCGGCGATGCGATAAAGATTGATCCGGTCCATGGATCCAAGGATCGCGTTGGCGCGACCAGCGGCGGGATCAGGCTCGCCCCCCATGGTGCTGAACTGCAGCGGGGTGAGCGGCCCCCCGGTGCCGGAATATCCGCGGCGAACCTGCGCAATGATGCGGTCTGGGTCCATCCCGGCAGCGCGGAACATGTCGTCCAACGGTTCGACTGAGACGAGCATAGCTTCCTCGAGCTGACGAAAGATTTCGTCATTGCGCTCGTCCATCAGACGAAGCTCCAACTCGAGTTCTGAGGCGCGGTCGATGGCGTATTCTGCGTTGGCGGCGATCTCGTCGCGTTCGGCGGCTGTCTGCGCCAGAGCATCGGCAAGGATGTCAACGGTGCCGGTCAACTCGCCACCGCCAGAGCCGGGCAACACCGCATCGCCATTTTCGATTTGCGCCATGACCGTCTGATATTCTTCGCGCAGGGCCTCACGCTCCTGCATCACATCGCGCAGCGTCGCCTGCACAACGTCAAGGCCTGTTGCGACTTCGCGCCGGCGGTCTTCGCTCCGCAAAAGCTCGGTCTGCATAAGTGAGATTTGATCAAGCGCAGAGCGGAAGCGATCCTGAGCGGCCACAGCTTCAGCGGCGCGCATATCACGTTCAGCCGACAAGGCATTGAGCCGCTCTTCGTAAATCAGCTGATCCCGCTGCGCCTGCGCGCGGTAATTGCCGGACCCAATGCTGTCCATCAAGACGATGGCAGTGGCCAGGATTGTCCAGCCGATCAACATCGCACAGCCGACCCATGCCAATACCTGTGTTTCAGGCTTGAGACGGATAAACCGCGTCTCGGTGTCTGATCGCAAGAAAAGCCGTTTTTCAGGGAAGTGTCGCTCCAGCATGTGATGGATCGACTGACTTAGCCGTGTACTCAAATTTCTGTCCCCGTCCGAACCTGTCCCATGTCCCGCGGCCGCCCTTTGGATCTATGCCGTTCCGGAAGTGATACAAACAGTCTCAGCATCACGCAAGAAATTTACCGAAAAACGACGTAATGGCATGGGTTTAGAGCCAAAAGCGGCGAATAGTTGCTTATGTTTCCGGTAACTCTCTGGGTGCGGGCATCCCTTCGTCCGTGAGAGGCCAATAAAAGTCGGGTGGGATTCCCGCTTCGGCGCGTTTTTCCTCATTAAACGGTGGCTTTAGCGTGGCATGAAAATACTTTTGAACCAGCGCGTGGAATGCCTCTGTCGGGTCCATGTTGTGCCGACCGCAGAGGAAGTGAAACCATTTGGAACCGTAGGCCACGTGGTGCACTTCCTCGGCATAAATGATATCGAGCGCTGCGACGGCGCGGGTGTCCTTGTACGTCTCAAACAGCGTGATCATTCCAGGGGTGACATCAAGGCCGCGCGCTTCGAGTACCATGGGCACCACAGCAAGCCGCCCGAGCAAATCATTCGCCGTGTCTTCGGCCGCGCGCCACATGCCTGCGTGGGCGGGCATCGCTCCGTAATGGCTGCCATTCGCTTCAAGACAGTCGCACAAAAGATTGAAGTGCTTAGACTCTTCGTCTGCGGACTTCACCCAATCGTCATAGAATCCTATCGGCAAATCCACCCGTCCGCCAAACCGGGCGATGATGTCCCAGTGCAAATCAACAGCGTTGAGCTCGATATGGGCCACGGCGTGCAGCATGGCGTTGCGGCCTTCGGGTTTGCCGGGGCGGCGTTTGGGCATGTCTTTGGGGGCCAGCAATTCTGGTTTCTCGGGGCGCGATGGTTGCAGCGGCGGCTCTGCCATCCCGATCTCAATCGGCGCGCCTCCTGCACGGCTCTCCCGCCATTGTGTGGCATAGCGGCGAGACAGCGCCGTCTTCTCGCGGCCATCAGCGGTCATCAAAACCTCGGTCGCCATTTGTGTGAGTGTCTGCATCTGTCCAGCCTTGGAAATGTGTACCTGCATCCCTGATTGGCGGGATGCAGGCAAGACGTCAGAGGCCGCGCACGGCGTCCAGGACCTCTTCGACGTGTCCCGGCACTTTGACCTTGCGCCAGACCCGAGCGATTTTGCCGTCCGCGCCGATCAGGAATGTCGCGCGCTCGATACCCATCGACGTTTTGCCGTACATGTTTTTCTCAACCCAAACACCATAGCGCTCACAAACATCCCCTTCGGCGTCAGACAGGAGCGCAATGCCCAGCTCATGTTTGTCACGAAATTTCTCGTGTTTGGAGACGGTGTCCTTGGAAACGCCGAGAACCACCGCGCCCGCTTCGGCAAAAGCTGCGCCCATTTCGGTAAAGCCAATGGCCTCTTTCGTGCAGCCCGGCGTGTCATCGCGTGGGTAAAAGTAAAGCACGACGGGTTTGCCTGCATGATCGGCAAGGCTCACGGTATCGCCGCCGTCGCGGGGCAGGGTGACCTCGGGTGCTGTATCGCCGGGTTGGGGGCCGGATTGCGTCATGGAATGTCCTTTGTCATGGTCGCTGGTGTTCGGCTATGTTGTAGGCGACAACGGGGCAAAGGGAAGGGCCGCGGTTTCATTGACGGACGAAACGGAGATCGAAACCGGTGATCCCTCAGAGGAGGGACCGGTCCGCAAACGCCGGCGGCCAAGCCGCCGCGCGGTGTGGCTCACTGCTCGTGGGGTGTTCCTTGTCCTGATGTTGCCTGTGGTTGTCGTTTTGCTCTTGCCTATTTTGATGATTGGGCAAGAGATCTCGGCCCCCAATTGGATCACCCGCAATATTGAGGGGCAGGCGACAGAGGCGTTGGGCGGTGGCACGCTGAGTTTCGGGGACATCACTGTGACCGTGGCACGCGATCTGCATCCCACCGTTCGCATTTCTGAGGCCGAGTTGCGGGATGCCGATGGTGTAGTGCTGGCCCGCGTGCCGATGATTGAGGGGCTGCTGTCGCCGCGCGGAGTGATTTTTAATCAAGAGGTTATGCCTCAAGAGATCGTCTTGCGCGGTGCACAGGTTGGGTTGCGGCGCAGCGCGAATGGCGCTTTGGCCGTGGCTTTCGATCGTACGCGGGCCGGCGAGGCGCAAAGCCTGTCGGAAGTCCTTGAGCAGATAAAGACCACATTGGATACCCCCGCGCTTGCAGCGCTGGAAACGGTACGGGTTGAGGGGCTGATCCTCAACTATGATGACGCGCGCGCCGGGAGGTCTTGGGTGGTCGACGGCGGCACAGTCCTGCTCGACACGAGCGATGACAGTATCGACGTCAGCGCAGACTTCGCGCTGCTGACAGGGCGCAGCTATGTGACAACGCTGGACTTTAGCTACTCTGGCGTGCGGGGCGCACCCGGCGCAGAGATGGCGCTCGTTATCAATGATGCACCAGCGAGCGACATCGCCTTGCAGGCCCCCGCGCTCAGCTGGCTTTCGGTCCTTGATGCGCCTGTGTCAGCGCAGATCAGGGCACGGCTGGATGACGACGGGGCCTTGGGACCGTTTCATGCAACGTTAGAGATTGAAGACGGCGCGTTGACGCCAGCAGGTGGAGCGTCGCCCGTCCGCTTTGAGACGGCCAAAACCTATTTGCGCTACGATCCATTCGCAGATCGCGTGGCGTTTGAGCAGATAGAGCTTTCGACCGAGTGGGGTGAACTGCGAGCCGAGGGGCAGGCTTATTTGCGCGAATTCGATCAAGGTCTGCCTGGCGCTTTATTGGGGCAGTTTCGTGTGATCGAGATGTCGGTGAACCCTGCCGGTCTTTACCCCGAACCGCTCGATCTGCGGCAGACCTGGGCCGATTTTCGACTGCGGTTGAATCCGTTCGAAGTCGAAGTTGGTCAGTTTGGCGCGCAGCAGGGACGGGGCGAGGATGCGGCCCAGATTTTGGGCACCGCTCGCGTTGCGGCAGGGCGTGAAGGTTGGCGTGTGGATTTGGATGCACGCATTCCAACGTTGGATGAAGGCAGCCTCTTAAGGCTCTGGCCGGAAAGCGTAAAACCACGAAGTCGGGCATGGTTTCAGGCGAACCTCCTCGACGCACGTATCGAGAACGTCAGCGGCGGTTTGCGTCTCCGCCCCGGTCAGCCAGCCCGCTGGGCGGTCAGTCATGATTTTGAGGAAACGGACGTGCGGGTTCTGGGTCCGTGGCCACCTGTCCGGGACAGTGCAGGCTATGTGACGATGCAAAACAATGCGCTTACCGTGAGCATTGATGCCGGCGTAATCACGCCGCCCTCTGGCGGGGGCATCCGCATGGCGGGATCGGTGTTCCACATCCCCGAAATGGGCGTGCCGGAGGCGCCATCTGAGATCACCATCCGGACGGATAGCAGTGTGACGGCGGCGCTGTCCTTGCTCGATCAGCCGCCATTTGCCTTTCTATCCCGTGCAGGGCGTGAGGTTGATTTGGCCGAGGGCCGCGCCCGGACGGAAGGGTTTGTTAATGTCCCTCTGATGCGCCAGCCACCGAGGGATCGCGTGGATTTTGGCTTTGACGTGGAACTGCGCGGGATGGAGAGTGCGACATTGGTGCCCGGCCAAACGCTTGCGGCGCAGAGGCTCGATCTGCGTATTGATCCCGAAGGGCTGCAGGCCGACGGACGGGTCGAGGTTTCGGGCATCCCGGCTGATGCACAATGGTCGCAACGCTGGGGCACACCGGGTGGACGTGCAACGGCGCAAATTGCCCTTGGCCCAGCCTTTTTGGAGGCGTTCAACATCGCGCTACCGCCCGGGATGATTGGTGGGAACGGGGCAGGCACGTTGACGCTGGATGTGGGCGAGGGTGGGGCGACGCGCTTTGATCTCCGGTCCAACTTGGCCGGGCTTACGATGCAATTGCCCTCGCTAGGATGGAGAAAGGGTGCGTCTTCGCGCGGAGAGCTTCGTGTTTCTGGCCAGCTGGGTGGCACACCCAGGATCGACACGCTGGCACTTGATGTGGCCGGGTTGCAAGCCAATGGGGATGTCCGTTTGCGGGACGGTGGTGGGTTGGACCGGGCGCGGTTTGACAACGTGCGGCTTGGCGGCTGGTTGAACGCCGGTGTCGAATTGATCGGGCGGGGTGCGGGCAGGCCGGTAGGGGTTGAGATCACGGGCGGGACCCTTGACCTGCGGCAAGCAAACTTTGGCCAAGGATCTGGCGGCGGCCCGATGGAGATTGCGCTTGATCGATTGCAGGTGACAGACACGATTGTCCTGAACCGGTTTCGCGGCGCGTTTGATGGCGGAAACGGGCTGAATGGTCAGTTCTCGGCGTTGTTGGAGGGAACGGCTCCGATCTCGGGCACCTTGGCGCCGATCAATGGCCAAACGGGGCTACGGATTGTCAGCGATGATGCTGGAGCTGTTCTGTCAGCGGCGGGACTGCTTGAAACGGCGCTTGGTGGTGCGATGGACCTAACCCTGCAGCCCACCGGGGCCACCGGAAGTTATGACGGGGCGCTGGCCATTACCAATCTAAGGGTACGTGATGCCCCGGCGCTTGCGGCCTTGTTGGACGCGGTGTCAGTCGTTGGTTTGCTACAACAGCTGGACGGACAGGGGCTCTCCTTCACCAATGTCGATGCGGTGTTCAGGCTGACGCCGCAGCAGATCGTTGTCACGCAATCGAGCGCCGTTGGTCCCGGGCTTGGCATTTCGGTGGACGGTGTCTACACGCTCGGCAGCAAGGTGATGGATTTTCAGGGGGTTATCTCGCCCTTCTACCTGATCAATCAGGTGGGCTCGGTTCTGACCCGGCCGGGCGAAGGGTTGATAGGCATCAACTTCACGCTCAATGGACCGGCAGAAACGGTGCAGGTGGGTGTGAACCCCTTTTCGATCCTGACGCCCGGCATGTTCCGCGAGATTTTCCGCAGGCCTGCGCCTGTGGTGGAGTGATTGATGAAGCTGTCCGAATTTGACTTTGACTTGCCCGAAGAACTTATTGCGGTGCGTCCTGCAAGGCCGCGCTCCTCGGCGCGGCTATTGGTGGCGGAAGGTGAAGTGACCCGTGATCTTGGGATGATGGACCTGGCGGAGGTATTGCAGCCGGGCGATCGGCTGATCCTGAACAACACCAAGGTTATTCCCGCGCGTTTGCGTGGCACGAGGGCAAGGGATGGGGCCGAGGGGATGACCCAAGCGGCCATTGATGTCACTTTGCTTGAGCCCCAATCCGATGGCACTTGGACGGCGCTGATCAAACCGCTGAAAAAGGTCCGCGACGGCGAGGAGATAGTTTTCTCAGACGATCTGAGCGCGCGCATGGTGGGGCGGGACGACGGGCAGGGCCGGCTCGCGTTTAACCTGACGGGCGATGATTTTGATGTGGCCCTCAATGCGGCGGGCGCCATGCCCTTGCCGCCCTACATCGCTGCAAAACGGGCGGCGGATGCGCGGGACAACGAGGATTACCAGACGCTTTGGGCTGAACGCAGCGGAGCGGTTGCGGCCCCGACAGCGTCGCTGCATTTCGACGCGGCACTGATGGAAGCAGTGAAGGCCCGCGGGGTCGACATGACCTATGTGACCTTGCACGTGGGTGCGGGAACATTTCTGCCGGTAAAGGTCGACGATGTCTCGCAGCACAAAATGCACGCCGAATGGGGCGAGGTGACGGAAGCTGCCGCGGCGGAAGTCGCGGCAACGCGGGCCAACGGTGGACGCGTCATCCCCGTTGGTACCACCGCATTGCGACTGATTGAGAGCGCAGCAAAAAACGGCGTGCTGCAACCTTGGCAAGGGACAACAGACATTTTCATCACGCCCGGCTACACCTTCCAGATTGCAGACGGGCTGATGACGAACTTCCACCTGCCGAAATCCACATTGATGATGCTCGTCTCGGCCTTGATGGGGCAGGATCGGATGCGAGAGATTTACGCGCACGCCATTGCCGAGAAGTACCGCTTCTTCTCATACGGCGACGGCTCGCTTTTGATACCGGGCGGATAATTGCCCGCGCGCTATGACGTTGGGCTCTGATCAAGGAATAGCCCTACATTTGCCATCTTTCTTAGAAGCGTGCGATTCGGTTTGCCTTTGATCATGGACGAACAATCATGGTTCAGGCGCAGATTGTCGTGATTTTGGCGACGAACCTGACTGAACCGGAGAACGCTGGCGGGGAAAATCTGCTTGGTTAGATCAGATTTGATTGTGCCTGAATGCGAAACAAAATTCTGGGCGATGGCGAGAAATGTGGGGTATCTCTGCTCGATTGTTTCGCGATGACAAACATCTGGGCGGGCTTTTGATGTTTTCTTACGCAGGGTGAGGCACAACTCCGCTTAGCGATCGCCGCACTGATCGATCGCTTCAGCCTTCGTCCACCCAAAACAGTTAAAAAAGTCTTCATTCTGGACTGCGCAGCGCCTACCTTGTCCATAGCAGCGGATTGTCGCTGTGCGGTTGCTGGGGGGCAATCGGTCAAAGCGGGGTTTTCCGCCGAGTAAATGTCTGCGTCGACGCGCCCGTACCTTTTGCGCTTCTTCGCCTCTGCTGTTGCAGGGAAATGGCCAGCTCTGGGTCAGTGTACAGAGCAGTATGTAACGTGGCGCAGGTGTTTTCTGCGCGGCCCCAAAGTGGGTTCGAGGAGTTGTAACGATGGGTACTGTTGACGGAACGTTGGGTGACGATGTCATCGACGCAAGCTATGCATCTGATCCGCAGAATGATCGCATTGACGCATTGGATACGCAGGTCCCCGGCGCAGGACTGAACGACGATGTCGTCGATGCCGGCGCGGGCGAAGACAGCGTGGCAGCTGGGTTGGGCGATGACCTCGTCTTTGGCGGTGCTGATGCCGACATTCTCGCTGGTGGTCGCGGAGACGACACCCTGTTTGGCGGCGATGGCAACGACAGCATCCGTGGCAATGAGGGCGAAGATCGCCTGTTCGGCGGTGCGGGCGACGACACACTCAAAGGCGGAGATGACCGTGACACGCTCGACGGTGGCGAGGGTGCTGATTTCCTTGGCGGTGAAGGTGGCGCGGACGTGATCATCGGCGGCCTTGGTGACACCGTGGATGGCGGTGACACAGGAACAGATGTTGACGTTCTCGATCTGCGTGGATTGGGCGACTACCGGATTGATGATCTCCAACCGGACTCCAATGGCAACGGGTTCTCGGGCACCATTTCCGTCCTTGATGGAACAGGCGCGGTGCTAGGCACCATTGAGTTTGTCGAAATCGAAGGCTTTCTCGATGACAGCAACCGGCCTCCTGTAGCTCTTGCAGACCTTGTCCGCATTCCAAGCGATGAGACGAGCATCATTGATGTTCTCGCAAATGATAGCGATCCGGATGGCGATCCGCTGACCGTGTTTGATGCGACGTCCTCGGACGGCGCGGTCGAGATCAACGCCGATGGAACGCTCAGCTTTACGCCAACGCCTGGCTTTGTAGGCCCGGCAGAAATCACCTATGCCATTCGCGATGGCAATGGCGGCGTCGATTTCACGACCGTGACAGCCATTGTTTTGAATGACGACGGGCGCGATGGCGTGGTTACCGGTACCGACGCTGCCGATGTGATCGACCTTGCCTACACCGGCGATCCTGATGGCGATGTCGTTGACGGCGGCGATGCCATTCTCGATGGCTTTGGCGGCGACGAAGACCTTGTGTTCGCATTGGACGGCGATGACAGCATCAATGCCGGTGCGGGATCAGATGTCGTTTTCGGTGGCGCGGGCGACGACACGATTTCCGGCGACGCGACGGGTCTGCCTGCGGGCGATGATGCGTTGTTCGGCGGCGAAGGGAATGACACGGTTTCAGGTGGGGCCGGCGAGGATTTCATCACCGGCAACGAAGGCGATGACCGTTTGTTCGGCGGCGACGATGGTGACAGCATTATCGGCGGCGAAGGGTCTGACTACATCGAAGGTGGCGCCGGAGACGACACAATCGACAGTTCAAACGAACGCTTCGGTCTGTACGACAACCCGTATCCTCCTCTGCCTGCGGATGCTGACCCCTTCGATGACCGCGATGAGGTCTATGGCGGTGCCGGCAACGATACGATCCGGACCGGTGACGATCAGGACATGGTCTACGGTGGCACAGGTGCCGACACGATTGACGCGGGCGTAGATGATGACGTTGTCGAGGGCGGAGACGGTGACGACACGCTCATCGGCAACGAAGGCAACGACACGATCTTTGGCGGCACAGGCAATGATACCATCAATGGCGATTTGCCAAGTGGCCAGGCCAATGCGCTGAATATTGCGGATGTCGATGGCGATCTAGTCACCGACAACGGCCAAGACACGATTTTCGGAGGAGATGGAAATGACACGATCAATGGCGGCGACGATGCCGACACCCTCTTTGGCGGCACAGGCGATGATGTCCTTGATGGTGGCATCGATGATGATGTTGTCTTTGGCGGCGCTGGCAATGATGTAATCACAGGCGGGCAGGGTGCGGACGCTCTGTCTGGCGGTGCTGATGCGGATACGTTCATCGGCGGCAACGGCGGGGACGCAGTCGACGGTGGGTCTGAAGGCGATGACAACGACACGCTTGATCTGACCGGATCGGCCGTTGATTTCATCACCTTTACAAGCGCCGACCGTGAAGATGGCGTCGTGACGTTCCAGGATGGAACAACGATGACATTCGCCGAGATCGAGAATGTGATCCCCTGCTTCACGCCTGGAACGACCATTGCAACACCTCGTGGCGAAGTCCTGGTGGAAGAGTTGAAGGCCGGAGACCGCGTCATCACGCGTGACAACGGCATTCAGGAAATCCGTTGGGTTGGGGTGAAAGATGTGAGCGGCACCAAACTCGTTGGCTCTCCGCACCTTCGGCCGGTGATGATCAAGGCCGGGGCACTTGGCTACGGACTGCCCGAGCGGGATATGCTCGTCTCGCCAAACCACCGTGTGTTGGTCGCCAACGACCGCACCCAGCTGTACTTCGAAGAAAACGAAGTGCTCGCCTCTGCCAAGCATTTGGTGGGGAGCGACGGTATCGTGACGATGGACATGATGAAGGTGTCGTACATCCACTTTATGTTCGACCGTCATGAAGTTGTTCTGTCGAATGGCGCATGGACCGAAAGCTTCCAGCCGGGGGATTATTCGCTCAAGGGCATCGGCAACGCTCAGCGCACCGAGATTTTGGAGCTGTTCCCCGAATTACAAACCAACGTAGGCCTGCAGGACTACCACGCTGCGCGTAAGACGCTGAAAAAGCACGAAGCCCAGCTGCTGCTGACGTAGTCCGTTACAAGTTTCATGCGCTGGCCTGTGGGGGCGCCGCGTATGGGAGGGCGAGGTGTCGGGTGGCACCTCGCCCTTTTATTTGAACCTATCTGTTGCTTTTGCGTTAGCTCATAGCGGCCATGCCCTGGCGTCACTGGTCGCGCATAGAAAATTAGTTTAACGTCAAACTAGTTTAGCCGGAGGAGAGCAGTGATGGCCGCAAAAACCTATGATGTGATTGTGATTGGTGCCGGACCGGGCGGTTATGTTGCCGCCATTCGGGCTGCTCAATTGGGTCTGAAGGTTGTCTGCGTTGAGCGCGAGCATCTGGGTGGCATCTGCCTTAACTGGGGCTGTATCCCGACCAAAGCCATGCTGCGCTCGTCCGAAGTGTTTCACCTGATGCACCGGGCCAAGGAATTTGGCCTGAGCGCAGAGAACATCGGCTATGATCTGGATGCCGTCGTCAAACGCAGCCGCGGTGTGGCCAAGCAGCTCTCTGGCGGGATCGGCCATTTGTTCAAGAAAAACAAGGTCGACGTCGTGATGGGCGAGGCCAAGATCACCGGCAAAGGGAAAGTCTCGGTCAAAACTGAGAAAGGCACTGAAGAGCTTGCCGCCAAAGACATCGTGCTGGCCACCGGCGCACGGGCGCGAAATCTGCCAGGGCTCGAAGCGGATGGCGAGCGGGTCTGGTCCTACAAGCACGCGTTGGTGCCGCCACATATGCCGAAGAAGCTGCTGGTGATAGGCTCTGGCGCAATTGGCATTGAATTTGCGAGCTTCTTCAACACTTTGGGCGCGGATACGACAGTTGTAGAGGTGATGGACCGCGTGCTGCCGGTTGAGGATGCCGAAATCAGCGCTTTTGCGAAAAAGCAGTTCGAAAAGCAGGGTATGACGATCAAGGAGAAATCCATCGTCAAGCAGCTTGATCGTGCAAAGGACAAAGTGACCGCTCATATCGAAAGTGGCGGCAAGGTCGAGAAGCTCGAGTTTGACACGGTCATTTCAGCCGTCGGTATCGTTGGTAATGTCGAAGGGCTGGGTCTTGAGGAGCTTGGTGTCACCATCGACCGGACGCATGTCGTGACGGATGAGTTCTGCCGCACTGGGGTCGACGGTCTCTATGCAATCGGTGACATCGCAGGCGCTCCATGGCTCGCCCACAAAGCAAGCCATGAAGGTGTGATGGTGGCGGAGCTGATCAAAGGTCTGCACGCCCACCCGGTAAAGCCTGAAAGCATCGCGGGCTGCACCTACTGTCACCCGCAGGTGGCAAGCGTTGGCTATACCGAAGCCAAGGCCAAAGAGCTGGGCTATGACATCAAGGTCGGAAAATTCCCGTTCATCGGTAACGGCAAAGCCATTGCCTTGGGCGAACCTGAGGGAATGATCAAAACGGTGTTTGACGCGAAGACGGGCGAACTTCTGGGCGCGCATATGGTCGGCGCCGAAGTGACGGAGCTTATCCAAGGCTATGTCGTGGGCCGTCAGCTTGAGACGACCGAAGAAGACCTGATGAACACCGTCTTCCCGCATCCTACGCTGTCAGAGATGATGCACGAGGCGGTGCTGGATGCGTACGGTCGGGCGAT
>JAHDDU010000004.1:16973-73390 GCA_020629175.1 Flavimaricola sp.
GACTGGCGAACCCGCGCGATCTGACTATGTGTGGGGCAGACTGTCTGGGGGGCATTATGCCAGAGCTGAAGAACATCGAAGTCCGCGGCGCGCGCGAGCATAATCTCAAAGGGATCGATGTTGATATCCCGCGCGACCAGTTGGTGGTGATTACGGGTCTGTCCGGCTCAGGCAAGTCATCTCTCGCCTTTGACACGATCTATGCGGAAGGGCAGCGACGGTACGTCGAGAGCCTTAGCGCCTACGCGCGGCAGTTCCTCGACATGATGGAAAAGCCGGATGTGGATCACATTGCAGGCCTGAGCCCCGCGATTTCTATTGAGCAGAAGACAACGTCTAAGAACCCGCGGTCTACCGTCGGCACGGTGACCGAGATTTATGACTACATGCGTCTGCTCTTTGCCCGCGCGGGAACGCCGTTTAGCCCTGCGACCGGCCTGCCGATTGAGGCGCAGCAAGTGCAGGATATGGTCGACCGTGTCATGGCGATGGAGGAGGGCACGCGCGGCTATATGCTCGCCCCGATCGTGCGAGACCGGAAGGGAGAATACCGCAAGGAAATGCTCGAGCTGCGCAAGCAGGGCTTTCAGCGGGTGAAGGTGGACGGAGAGTTCTACGAGCTTGATAGCCCGCCAGAGCTGGACAAGAAATTCCGCCACGACATCGACGTGGTTGTCGACCGGATTGTGGTGCGTGAGGGGGTTGAGACCCGGCTTGCAGACTCCTTTCGCACGGCGCTGGACCTAGCCGATGGGATCACCATTCTTGAGACGGCGCCAAAAGAGGGCGAGCCGGAGCGGATCACCTTCTCTGAAAAGTTTGCCTGCCCGGTCAGCGGGTTCACGATCCCGGAAATCGAACCACGCCTCTTCTCGTTCAACGCGCCGTTCGGCGCATGCCCCCAATGCGATGGTTTGGGGCATGAGCTGTTCTTTGACGAGCGGTTGGTCGTTCCCGATGTAACGCTCAAGATCGCCGACGGTGCCCTGGCACCTTGGCGCAAGGGCAAGAGCCCGTACTTTCTGCAAACGATTGAGGCGATTGCCAAGCATTACGGGTTTAACAAAAGCAGCCGTTGGAAAGACCTCGACCCAAAGGTTCAGGAGGTCTTCCTGCGCGGGTCAGGCGAAGAAGAGATCAAGTTCCGTTATGATGAGGGCGGGCGGGTCTATCAGGTGGAGCGTGCTTTTGAGGGCGTGATCCCCAACATGGAGCGACGCTACCGCGAGACCGACAGCAACTGGATCCGCGAAGAGTTCGAGCAATATCAGAACAACCGCCCCTGTGGCACTTGCGGAGGCTACCGGCTGCGGCAAGAGGCACTGGCGGTCAAAATCGGTGGTCTTCATGTGGGCGAGGTTGTCCAGATGTCGATCAAGGAGGCTTATGATTGGTGCCAAGCGGTGCCAGAGCATCTGACGGCGCAGAAAAACGAAATTGCGCGGGCTATCCTTAAAGAGATCCGCGAACGGCTTGGGTTCCTGAATAACGTTGGTCTGGAATATCTGACGCTGTCGCGCAATTCGGGCACATTGTCGGGCGGCGAAAGCCAGCGGATCAGGCTGGCCAGCCAGATTGGCTCGGGGCTCACCGGGGTTCTCTATGTGCTGGATGAGCCGTCGATTGGCCTGCACCAGCGCGACAATGACCGGCTGCTGACAACGCTGAAGAACCTGCGCGATCAAGGGAACACTGTGATCGTGGTTGAGCATGATGAAGAAGCGATCCGCGAGGCGGACTACGTGTTCGACATCGGGCCTGGCGCTGGCGTTCACGGCGGGCAGGTCGTGTCGCATGGGCCGCCCAAGAAGATTATGGCCGACAAGAAATCACTGACGGGTCAGTATCTTGTGGGCAAAAAAGAAATCGCCGTGCCTGCTACGCGCCGCAAGGGCAACAAGAAGAAGTTGACGGTCAAAAAGGCCACCGGCAACAACCTGCAGAATGTAACGGTCGACTTTCCACTTGGTAAGTTTATCTGCGTCACCGGTGTTTCGGGTGGTGGCAAATCGACGTTGACGATTGAAACACTGTTCAAACAAGCCTCGCAAAAGCTCAACGGTGCACGCCAGACACCTGCACCTTGCGAAACAATTACCGGGTTCGAACATCTGGATAAGGTCATCGACATTGACCAGCGCCCCATTGGTCGGACGCCACGGTCAAACCCTGCGACGTACACTGGTGCTTTCACCCCGATCCGCGACTGGTTCGCTGGCCTTCCTGAGGCCAAGGCGCGGGGATATAAGCCGGGTCGCTTTAGCTTTAACGTCAAGGGCGGGCGGTGCGAGGCGTGTCAGGGCGATGGCGTGCTGAAAGTTGAGATGCACTTTTTGCCGGACGTCTATGTGACCTGTGAAACCTGTCAGGGCGCGCGCTACAACCGTGAAACGCTCGAGATCAAGTTCAAGGGCAAGAGCATTGCCGATGTGCTCGACATGACGGTCGAGGATGCGCAGGATTTCTTTAAGGCTGTTCCCAGCATCCGCGACAAGATGGACGCGCTGATGAAGGTGGGGCTGGGCTATATCAAGGTGGGCCAGCAGGCGACGACGCTCTCAGGCGGTGAAGCGCAGCGGGTGAAATTGTCCAAGGAGTTGGCCAAACGATCGACGGGACGGACGCTCTACATTCTGGACGAGCCGACGACGGGCCTGCATTTTGAAGACGTGCGCAAACTGCTGGAAGTGCTGCACCACTTGGTGGAGCAAGGCAATTCCATGATTGTGATTGAACACAACCTTGATGTGGTAAAAACCGCTGACTGGATCATCGACATCGGGCCAGAAGGGGGCGATGGCGGCGGCCAAGTTGTGGCAACAGGAACGCCCGAAGATGTGGCTAAGGTCTCTGCGTCGCATACCGGGCGCTACCTCGCGCCGATGCTGGTTTCCAAAGGGCAAGTTGCCGCAGAATAGTCGCCGAATCACCGTAGGAATTTGTGGTTATCGTCAGGGTTGAGCGCTGATTTTTGCGCCCCTTCAAATGAGGGGTTTGGCGATTTTTGATTGTTTTCTTATATGAGACAATAGGATGCTTGCCAGAACTCTGTTTCAGTTTAGCACGCCCTTTACAGCGTAGGGTTGCGCACTCCCCGATATGACACACAGTTTTGCCTTATTTGTTAATACAGGTTAAGATTGCATTACTTGTAGTAAGTTTATTTGGGAAGTTGGTAATGAAATACGTACTGAGTGGGGTGTTTGCCGCTGCTGTTATTGCAAGCGGTGCGAACGCTGTAACTGTTGCATCGCCGAGTTGTGATCCGGCCGGTGTAACGATCGACAACTACGGAAATTCAGATCTACAGCTGTGCAACATCAGCGGCAACGACACTGGGAATAACTCGACATTCCTGGCTGATCTGAACGCTGGTCTTCTGTTCAGCGGCTATGGCAGTGCTGATCTGGGTGATATGTGGAGCCTTGTCGGTAAATCTGATCAGGTCGGTGATGTGAATAGCGATCTGTCGGTCGGGTCTGGTGTTTGGAGCGCGACGGGATTGGGGACAATCACTGTTGTAACTCTGAAGGCCGGCAGTGAGTTCTCAGCGTTCTTGTTTGATGGAACCGATCCGACGGTGTCCGGAACTTTTAACACGTTGCTGGCGAACATGGCGGATGGTAGCGGCCTTTCCGGTCGGGGGCTTTCGCACCTTGGTATCTTTACGGTGTCTGGTGATGTCGCACCTGTACCAGTGCCCGCTGCTGGCCTGATGCTGCTGACAGCGTTGGGCGCAGGGGCAATGCTGCGTCGCCGTCGCTGAAACCCGAAGTCAAAAGATGAAAACGCAAAGGCCGCCCATGAGGCGGCCTTTGTGCATTTACAGTCCTGCGCGGTAGAGCCAGATCAGGCCCAACGCCGCAAACAATAGAATAAACAGTCCAACGACCATTGGCGTTGCCATGACACATCTCCTTTGTTTGATTGCGACATTCTGCCGCAATCACGCTGAGGCGTCAAATGACCGGATTTAGCCGACTGTCAACGATCCGCGCATGCTTGGGTGAATGGCGCAGAAATAGGGGAAGCTGGCTGCGCCATTGAATGTCAGCGTTGCGGACTGTCCGCGCTGCAACGTGCCGGTGTCAAACGCGCCGTTGTCTGCCGTGGCTGTATGGGGTGCGCTGTCTTCGTTGATAAATGTCACGCTATCGCCTGCGTTGATCGTCAGGTTGGCCGGTTCAAACGTGAAATTCGTGATCCGAACCGTATGGGTTGTCGCATGACCGTCTGCACGCGCTTTGATCGCCAGCGCAGGAATTGTCGCAGCACAGGCGGTGAGTGTCAGGAATTCGCGGCGGGATTTAATCATTCTCATGTTCGTCTCCATGTCGTTGTCTGGATGAAATCACGGGTGGCCCGCATCGAAAGTTTCACATGGATTCGAAAAAATGCAAATTCCCCAAAATAGGGGGCAGGCCGCATTGTTTTCCACGCGGCCTGCGGATTGCTTTAGTCCATCGGTTTAAAGTTGAACTCGCCGCCCTCGCGAATGCCCGAAGGCCAGCGGGATGTGATGGTTTTTGTCCGCGTGTAAAACTTGAAAGCGTCTGGCCCGTGCTGGTTCAGATCGCCGAACACCGATTTTTTCCAGCCGCCAAAGGTGTGGTAGGCCAACGGGACGGGGATCGGGACGTTGACGCCGATCATACCCACGTTGACGCGGGCGGCAAAGTCGCGCGCTGTATCGCCATCGCGCGTAAAGATCGCGGTGCCATTGCCGTATTCGTGGTCCATGGCGAGGCCGAGCGCCTCCTCGTAGCTTTGCGCGCGGACAGTTGAGAGGACCGGGCCGAAGATCTCGGTTTTGTAGATGTCCATGTCCTTGGTGACGTTGTCGAACAGATGGGGCCCTACAAAGTAGCCGTCTTCATAGCCTTGCAGGCTGAAGTTGCGGCCATCGACCACGAGTTTCGCGCCCTGATCAACGCCGGTTTGTACGAGCCGTTCAATGTTGGCCTTGGCTGCCGCAGTGACAACCGGACCGTAGTCTACATCATCCCCGGCTGTGTAAGGGCCAACCTTGAGCTTTTCGATGCGAGGGACGAGCTCTTCAATCAGTCTATCGGCTGTTTCATCGCCCACAGGGACGGCAACCGAGATTGCCATGCAGCGTTCGCCCGCAGCGCCATAGCCTGCGCCAACGAGCGCGTCTGCGGCTTGGGCCATATCGGCGTCCGGCATGACGATCATGTGGTTCTTGGCGCCACCAAAACATTGCACGCGCTTGCCGTTCGAACAGCCGCGCCCGTAGATGTATTCAGCGATCGGGGTGGAGCCGACAAAGCCGATGGATTGGACAATCTCATTGTCGAGCAGGGCGTCAACGGCCTCTTTGTCGCCATTGACGACTTGCAGGATGCCTTTGGGCAGGCCCGCTTCCTCCATCAGCTCGGCCAGCATCAGGGGCACGGAAGGGTCCCGTTCGGATGGTTTGAGGATGAAAGCGTTGCCGCAGACAATGGCGGGGGCGAACATCCACATCGGGATCATGGCGGGGAAGTTGAAAGGCGTGATGCCCGCTGTCACGCCCAGCGGCTGTTTCATCGAATACATGTCGATGCCGGGGCCCGCGCTGTCGGTGAACTCCCCCTTCAGGAGCTGAGGCGCGCCGATGCAGTACTCGACAACTTCAAGACCCCGCTGCACGTCGCCTTTTGCATCAGGGATGGTTTTGCCGTGCTCGCGGCTCAAAGCTTCGGCCAGCTTGTCCATATCGCGGTGCAGGAGGCTGACAAAGGCCATCATCACCCGCGCGCGGCGCTGCGGATTCACTGCGGCCCATGCGGGTTGTGCGGCGGCGGCGATTTCGACGGCTGCATCCACTTCGGCTTTGGAGGCCAGAGGGACGCGGTATTGCGCCTCGCCAATCGCGGGGTTCATGACATCAGCGAAGCGGTCAGATGTGCCGGCGACATGCGCGCCGTTAACGTAGTGGGTGAGGTCAGACATGAAGGGCTCCCAATTTGCTTTGGCTTTAGTCTAGTCTTGCAATCATGTCGGAAACAGCCAAAACACGACCAATTGGTTTTGCAAAAACGCAAGGGTGACTGAATGGATTGGGATGACATGCGCGTGTTTTTGCAGGTGGCGCGGGCCGAGAGTCTGACAGCCGCGGGCCGCCGATTGGGGCTTGATCCCGCAACTGTGGGCCGACGCGTCGCACGGTTGGAAGATCGATTGGGCGCGGCGCTCTTCGTGAAATCGCCGCAGGGCTATGCGCTGACTGAGCGGGGCGAACGGTTGCGCGCGCATGTAGCGGACGCAGAAACCGCGCTAAAACTCGGAGCAGAGGAAGGTGCGGAGGCCGAAGGGCTACGCGGGCAAATTCGAATTGGCGCGCCAGATGGTGCGGCGAATTACCTGTTGCCGCAAGTCTGTGCGGCGATCCAAGAGGATAATCCTGATCTTGAGGTGCAAATTCTGGCTTTGCCGCGTGTCGTAAACCTCTCCAAACGCGAGGCCGATATGGCGATCACCGTCAGCCCGCCCAGCGCCGGGCGGCTGACGGTTCAGAAGGTCACGGATTACACGCTGCATCTGGCCATGCGCAGAGATACTGTTGTGCCGTTGGACATCGCTGCGGCTGCGCACCTGCCCTTGGTGGGCTATATCCCTGACATGATCTTTGACCGTGAGTTGGATTACCTTGATGCGGTGGGCCGTAATGCGGTGCAATTGGCCTCCAACTCTGTGGCCGTGCAGGTGCAGATGTTGCGTCAGGGTGGGATTGGGATTGTGCACGACTTTGCCCTGCCATCCGCGCCAGAGCTGCGGCGGGTGCTGATGGATGAGGTCTCTCTGAGGCGGGCATTCTATCTCGTTCGTCATGCTGCTGACAGAAAATCCGAGCGGATCAATGCATTTGCAGAGCGGCTCATCAGCGGCCTTAAGAGTGAAGTGGCCAGGTTGGAACGGGCTGTTTCCTTGACAGAACAGGCAGATATGGAAGAGGCTTGAAGTCTAGAACAAAGAAAATGAGGAGGCTCAGCCATGCTGGTGCAACAAATTCTAAGTTCGAAATCCGACACAGCCGTGTTGAGCGTTACCCCTGACACGCCGGTAAGTGAGGCTGCTGCCTTACTGTCGGAGAAACGCATTGGCACCGTTGTTGTGTCCTCAGACGGCGCGTCGCCGGACGGAATCTTATCCGAGCGTGACATCGTGCGCGAGATTGGGCGCAACGGGGCAGGGTGCCTGACGGGGCCGGTATCGTCTTTAATGACGGCGCGGCCTGTGACTTGCGGCAGCCAGGAAACCGCCGATCAGGTGCTCGAGAAGATGACGGCTGGACGGTTCCGCCATTTGCCGGTGGTTGAGAGTGGGACGATGATTGGGCTGATTTCGATCGGTGACGTCGTCAAGGCCCGCCTTGCAGAGTTGGCGATGGAGAAAACCGCGCTCGAAGATATGGTGATGGGGCGTTAACCACGGCTTGCATCCGCGCCGAATATGCGGATGGTGTCGCGCAAGTTTATGACGCGAAAGGTGAGCCATGCGCATAGGATTGTACCCCGGCACGTTTGATCCGGTGACGCTCGGCCATACGGATATTATCCGGCGGGCCTGTTCGCTGGTGGACCGGCTGGTGATCGGTGTGGCGATCAACCGCGATAAGGGGCCTCTTTTTTCGCTGGATGAGCGGGTCGCGATGGTCGAGGCTGAAACAGCCGCGATTGCCAAAGGCACCGGATGCGAGATCGTGACCCATCCGTTTGAGAACCTGCTGATCGATTGTGCCCGCGATGTGGACGCCAGCCTGATCATCCGCGGCCTACGGGCTGTGGCGGATTTTGAGTATGAATATCAAATGGTTGGCATGAACCGCGCGCTGGATAACAGCATTGAAACCGTCTTCTTGATGGCCGAGGCGCAACATCAGGCGATCGCTTCGAAACTCGTCAAGGAAATTTGTCGTCTGGGTGGCGATGTGTCGAAATTCGTCTCACCCGCCGTCAAAACGCAGCTTGAGACACGCCTGAACCGATGAGGGCGGTGATCCGCGCCGGGATGGTTCTTGGCGTAGGTTACGCGCTATACGCCGCTTTGGCGGTTTGGGCGCACACGCAGTTCATTTACCCGTTTGCTCAAGGCGGGTTTGATCGTTCCGGCTACACCGAAGTCGTTCACGATGGTGCGCTGTTTTACGTCGGCGACGGTGAAGGCGAGATCGTCCTGTTCTTTATGGGCAACGGCGGCGCGCTAAGGCTCTTTGAGCCTATTTTTGCGACACATGAAGCGGCCGGTCGCCGTGTTGTGGCGCTACAATATCCCGGCGGCGGTGGTGTCGATGGCGAGGTGAGTGAGGACATCCTTAAAGCACAGGCGCTGGTGGTCTATGATTGGATCGTGGGCGAGGGCGCGGGGATTACGGTTCATGGCTATTCGCTCGGTACCTCCTTGGCGCAATACGTTGCCTCGGAACGGGAGGTCTCAGCCGTCATCCTTGATGCGCCGTTTGTCCGCATGTGTGAGATCATGAGCCGCCGCTCGTGGTTGCCCGCATGCTGGCTGCCGGGTGTTCAGACGTGGGACAGTGCGGCCTATGCTGACGAGATCACAGCCCCCGTTTTGATCCAGCACGGCCAAGACGATGGATTGATCCCTGTCACTGATGGTCAGAGGCTCTCTGAAATTCTCGAAATCAGTGGCGCTGTTGTGCGGTTTGAAGTTGTGCCTGATGCCAACCACGGAACCCTCCCGCTGGCGGCAGGGTATGCCGAGACCATTGCCGGTTTCCTAGTCTCACAATAGCAAAAGCCGCCCCTGAGAGGGCGGCTCTACGTACTGCTTCAGGACGCTTAGCCGTAGACGGCCTGGCGCGCGATTTTGTCCGCGTCGCCGCGATAAATGTCGAGGTCGAGCGCGATATCAATCGGCAGGCTGGCGAGGGCGCGACGTGTCCGGGCGTAGGCTGCGCGCTTTTTCATGGCGGTGTAGAAAGTGTTCAGCATGGGAATGATCCTTTCTGGTTTGCCGTTTCACTTGATCCACCATGTATCGATGCCACCGCACAAAACAATATCCACAACAGAAGACCGGGATTGCAGTTTGTGCATGGCTCAGCTGTCTAAAAAATGCCTTAATTTTAATCTGTTACAACAGAAGAGGGCCAGAGCATTGCGCCCTGGCCCCCTGTGGATAAGTCTGTTTGGCGCTGCCTAGATCAGCTTGCCCATCGCCACGGCGGTGTCGCTCATACGGTTGGAGAAGCCCCACTCGTTGTCGTACCAGCTCAGGATGCGGACCATGTTGCCGTCCAGCACTTTGGTCTGGTCAAGGTGGAACACGCTGGAATGCGGATCGTGGTTGAAATCAATGCTGACCATCGGAAGATCGGTGTAGCCCAGCACGCCCTTGAGCGGGCCGTCAGCGGCGGCCACGATGGCTGCATTCACCTCTTCAACAGTTGTCGCTTTGCTCGCCTCAAATGTCAGGTCCACGACCGACACGTTAGGCGTGGGAACGCGAATGGCCACACCGTCGAGCTTGCCGTTAAGTTCTGGCAAGACGAGGCCCACGGCCTTGGCAGCACCCGTCGACGTCGGGATCATCGACATGGCAGCAGCCCGGGCGCGGTAGAGGTCTTTGTGCAGCGTATCCAGCGTTGGCTGATCACCCGTGTAGCTGTGGATTGTGGTCATAAAGCCTTTGGTGATGCCCACCGCGTCGTTCAGCACTTTGGCGACTGGGGACAGACAGTTCGTTGTGCACGACGCGTTGGAGACGACGATGTCATCGCTGGTGAGCGTATCGTCATTGACGCCAAACACGATGGTTTTGTCTGCGTCTTTGCCGGGGGCCGAGATCAGAACGCGGGACGAGCCATTTTCGAGGTGCGGTTGGCAGGCCTCCTTTGACGTAAAGATGCCGGTGCATTCCAAAACCACATCCACGTCTGACCAGGGCAGATCGGCAGGATTGCGGATCGCGGTGACGCGCATTGGGCCGCGGCCAACGTCAATCGTATCCTCAGTTGTTGTCACAGTCGCGGGAAAGCGGCCATGGACGCTGTCAAACCGCAGAAGGTGGGCATTGGTTTCAACTGGGCCGAGGTCGTTGATGGCGACGACTTCGATATCAGTGCGGCCGCTTTCGATGATGGCGCGCAGCACGTTGCGGCCGATACGACCAAATCCGTTGATGGCGACTTTGACTGCCATGGGGGACCTCCATTTGGGGTTACGCGGCCTAGGAGCCGCTGTTGGCGCTAACATTGCGATTTTCGAAAGAACGTCAAGGGACGCGGCGCAATCATCGCAAAGAGGTTATCGCCAGATAGCGAGGTATTGGATCAGATCGATAAGCCGGCGGATCGCAAATAATGTATAGCCACTCTCAAACACCTGAGTGTCTAGCACGATGAGCCCTACGATGAGCAGGAACAAAATGATGGCGATGCGTGTGGTCATGGTCTGGGGTCCTTACACCCCTGACCTAGACCAAGATTTGGACGGGTTTAAGGCTCTAATGTAGCCGTCCCATGTGGGCCGCGACATCGGCCATCCGGCTGCTAAAGCCCCATTCGTTGTCATACCACGCCAGAACACGCACGGTTTTCCCGCCGACGACCTTGGTCTGGTCGGGGGCAAAGATGCTGCTTTCGGTCGTGTGATTGAAGTCGATGCTGACTTTGGCTTCGTCGTCATAGGCCAGAACCATGCCCATGTAGCCGTTGGCCGCCTCCGCCACGATAGCGTTGACGTCCTCAACCGTGACGGACTTGCCCGCTTCAAAGGTCAGATCGACGGCGGACACATTCGGGGTCGGCACACGCATGGATGTTCCGTCGAGCTTGCCTGAAAGTTCGGGCAGCACTTCGCCCAGCGCCTTGGCCGCACCGGTGGATGTTGGGATCATCGCCATGGCCGCAGCGCGGGCGCGGTAGAGGTCTGAGTGGCGGCGGTCCAGCGTGGGCTGATCGCCGGTATAGCTGTGGATTGTGGTCATGATACCACGCTCAATCCCGATGGCGTCATTAAGCACTTTGGCGAGTGGGGCGAGGCAATTGGTTGTGCAGGAGCCATTAGACACCATGCGCTGATCCAACGTCAGATCCCGGTGATTCACACCGTAAACGACGGTGCGGTCCACATTCTTTGCCGGGGCCGAGATGAGGACTTTCTTGGCTCCGCGCTCAAGATGGACAGATGATTTCGTGCCGTCGTTGAACTTGCCAGTACATTCGAGGACGACATCAACACCCGACCAATCCAATTCAGCAGGGTCATAAGTGGACATGACTTCAATCGGCCCTTGGCCAAGGTCCAACGTGTTGTCTTTGACGGTAACTGTGTTGCCAAAACGGCCATGCACGCTGTCATAGCGCAGGAGGTGGGCATTTGTTTCGATCGGGCCAGTCGCGTTGATCTTAACCACTTGCACGTCATTGCGAGCAGCTTCGGCGATATGCGCCAGCGTACAGCGGCCAATCCGACCAAACCCATTGATCCCGAGCGTCACAGTCATCTGAATACCTTCACCAACTTTGCGTTGATGGATGTATAGGTGTCCGCGGCAGGGTCGCCAAAGAAAATCGTTTTTTAATCAGTATGTTATCGTTAACGGCATACAATCTCGTGCGGTTACCGCTAACCGTTTGCGGTAACGCACCGGTGCCATACGGCATGCGATTCGGTGTTAGCGGTAGCGTGCGCGGATCTGATCCACGGTGTAGCTTGACCGAATACCAGCCTCATCCTCAGGCACAAATCCAGGATCAGAATAGACGCAGCCACGTCCACACACCTGCCGTGCGGTTCTGTCGTCAAGCTCGATATGCCAAATGCGGCCACCCGGGGTACTGACGTAGCCATCTACACCGAACTGAAAGTCTCCCAGCAAATCAGCGTCTGAGGGTACTTCGTTGTCATACCCTCGATCATAGGCTCCGTGGGTGTGGTAGGACGCAAATGCGTTGCCCCCCGGCGCCGGCGACGCGCATGATGCTGTGGTTCCCGGAAGGGGTGGTGTTGCGGCGATGTTGCCTGCTGCGTCCACGACGAAGAACCCGCAGTACTCACGCCGCTCCGCAATCGAGCGGGCTTGGATGCTATTCAGGAAATTCACCGCGAATTGGTTGGCGGCAGCAGTCGATGGAGCGGGAAAAGTGGCGGAGGCTGAAATCGGTACTCCACCACCAGATGTGACGACTTGATCGGGTAGATTGCGGCCAGACCCACCTGCCACGGTTGAGCGCACCGGATCAGGGGCGTTAATCCCCGCGAGAGTTGGTGTGTTCGCCGATTCACAGGCGGCAAGGCTCAATAGAGCCAGCCCGATCAAACCGTGTTTCATCCCAACAAGTCCTTCACTTTGGCCACGACAGCGTCTGCCGTAATGCCAAACTTTTCGAACAATTCGCCTGCTGGGGCAGAGGCGCCGAAGTCATGCATGCCGACGAAATCGCCCTTTTGCTGGCGGCCACGCTCGCCATAGAGCCAGCGGTCCCAACCAAAGCGGATGCCGGCTTCAATCGCGACGCGGACCGGGCCACCGGGCAGGACGCGTTTGCGGTAAGCTTCGTCCTGCTCTTCGAACAGCTCCCAGCAGGGCATGGAGACGACGCGGGTTCCGATCCCTTCGGCCTGCAGCTTCTCACGGGCAGCGAGGGCGATGGACACCTCAGAGCCCGTGGCCATCAAGATGGCCTGGCGCTTGCCTTCGGCGTCAGCGAGCACATAGGCGCCTTGCGCGGAGAGGTTTTTCGATTTGTGCTCTGTCCGGACGATTGGCAAATTCTGCCGGGAGAGGGCCAAAACATGCGGCGTCGTCTTTGATGTCAGGGCGCATTCCCAGGCTTCGGCGGTTTCGACCGTATCGGCAGGGCGGAACACATGCGTGTTTGGCGTTGCGCGCAGCATGGCGAGATGTTCGACCGGCTGGTGTGTGGGACCGTCTTCGCCAAGGCCGATGCTGTCGTGTGTCATCACATAAGTAACGGGCGCTTTCATCAGGGCGGACAGACGCATTGCGCCGCGGGCGTAGTCGGTAAAGCACATGAAGGTGCCGCCATAGGGACGGATGCCGCCGTGCAATACCATCCCGTTCATCGCCGCGGCCATGCCATGCTCGCGGATGCCATAGTAAACGTAACGCCCTTTGCGGTTATCAGGCCCAAACGTGCCCAGATCGGCCGTTTTGGTGTTGTTAGAACCGGTCAGGTCGGCAGAGCCGCCAACGGTTTCCTTCATCACCGGGTTGATCGCGCCAAGTGCGATTTCCGATGATTTACGAGTGGCGACGGCTTTGCCCTCAGCGCTGGCGGCTTTCTTGACCGCGCGAATTTTCGAGGCGAGAGCTTTGGGCGCCTCAAGTGCGAACGCCCGATTAAAGGCGTCTTGCTTGCCTTGGCTTAGCCCAGCGAAGCGTGCCTCCCAGTCCGCGCGGGCTGCGGCGCCACGTTCGCCCATGGCTTCCCAGCCTGCTTTGACATCTGCGGGGATTTCGAACGGGCCGTAGGGCCAGCCATAGGCGGCTTTGGCGGCGGCCAGCTGATCCGCGTCGGTCAAGGCTCCGTGGCCCTTCGATGTGTCCTGTGCCGCGTGGCCCAAGGCAATGTGCGTTCTGCACGCGATCATGGAGGGGCGGGGGTCTTTCTTTGCCGCGATGATGGCCGCGTCAATCGCCTTTGGATCGTGGCCGTCAATGGATTGGACGTGCCAGCCTGACGCCGCAAAACGGGCAGGTTGGTCTGTCCGGTCGGAGATTGACACCGGGCCGTCGATGGTAATGCCGTTGTCGTCGAAAAACACGATAAGGTGGGAAAGCTCTTGCATACCAGCGAGGGCGAGCGCCTCTTGGCTGACGCCTTCCATCAAACAGCCGTCACCGGCCATAACATAGGTGTGATGGTTGATGATCTGTTTGCCGTGCTGTGCGCGGAGGATTTCCTCAGCCATCGCAAAACCAACAGAATTGGCAATACCCTGCCCAAGTGGGCCTGTCGTCGTCTCGATACCATCAGCATGGCCGTACTCCGGGTGGCCCGCCGTGATCGCGCCCCACTGACGGAAGTTCTTGATCTGCTCAAGCGTCATGTCTGCATAACCCGTCAGATGCAACAACGAGTAAAGCAGCATTGAGCCGTGGCCCGCGGAGAGGATGAAGCGGTCCCGGTCTGGCCAATGCGGTGCTGCGGGATCAAAACGCAGATGGTTCTGAAACAGCACTGTGGCGACATCGGCCATGCCCATCGGCATGCCTGAGTGCCCTGAATTTGCTGCAGCGACAGCGTCGAGCGTCAGCGTGCGAATGGCGGTGGCAAGTTTCCAGTGCTCGGGATGCGCGTCGCGCAGGGCAGCAATATCCAAGGGTTCGATCCTGTTTTGAGTGCAGCAGTTGCGCAAGGTCATATCAGGGCCTCTTACGAGTTCAAGCCTCCTGTGACGTTTGGGTGAAGCATGAACTCTAAGCAACTCATATCATTCGGATCTTGAGGTTTGATAGGACGCTGGCGATGGCTTAGGCTTTCAAGCAGAAAATGCGATTCGAATTTTGCGATGCGCAATGGGATGGTGGCTGAGGCAACAGCTCTGTGTCAGGCAAGGCAAATTGAAGAGCAGAAGAAGACGCGCGCAGGCTCTCTTTTCGCGCGAGGGAGAACAGGACAGGCACATGAGCGATATCAATGCTTTAGAACGCAGAATTAGTGCGGCTTTGAACCGTGCGCGCGAGGGGGTTGACCGGCTCGCCGCGGCACCAACGATGCCACCGGTCGCGACGACCCCGGTTTCAGCCGGTGATGGAGACCTCGCCTCGCAACTGACGGAAGAGCGGACTGCGAATGCCCAGCTGGAAGAGCGGGTGCGTGCCTTGAAAGAGCGTCAGGACGGGAAATTGTCTGGTCTTGAGGCCGAAGTGGACGCACAGAAAGTGCAATTGGCGGATTTTGACCGAGATATTCAACGCCTCCAGCAAGCCAACGCCGATCTGCGGGCCGTCGCAGCGGAGATGCGTGAGGCGCTTCTGGCGTCAACGGCAGAGGCCGAATTGATCAACCGCGCTGTTCTGGCAGAGCTGGAAGCTGTGAAAGCGGCGCATGCGGTCGGAACCGCTGAGGCCGCAGCCATCATTGCGCAACTGACACCGATGCTTGAGGGGGCCCAGTAATGCCACAGGTCGAAATCATGATTGGCGGTCGGACGTTTGAGGTGGCCTGCCAGAGCGGTGAAGAAACGTTTTTGCGCGCAGCTGCGCATATGCTTGATACCGAAGCAAGCTCGCTCTCAACTCAGATCGGGCGGATGCCAGAGGCGCGGATGTTGTTGATGTCTGGTCTGATGTTGGCAGACAAAACTGCGGCGCTTGAGGACAAATTGCGAGAAGCCGAAGGGCGCATTGCCGAACTCAGCTCGGCGGCTGAGGCGCAGAGTTCTGTAGAGCCTCAGCGCGTGGAAGTGCCCGTCATCCCCACTGAAGTGAGTGAGACCTTGGCAGAGCTTGCCGCGCAGGCCGAGGCACTGGCCGACCACGTCGAGAGCAAAGCGGGCTAGCCGCGTTGCGGCCCGATGGTGCGGCCAACATCCAGCGCCATGTCGATGAAGGCCTCCATCTGGTCGGCAGTCCAGACCGCCGACCTTAGCTGCAGGCGCAGCCCTTCCGGGCCCAACATGGCAATCGGGGCGGCGGTGATGCCCGGCGCACGATCTGGCCATTGCTGCCAAAGACGCGCCATATCGCCAAGGTCGACCCGAAGGCGAGGCGATGTGGTGGCGTAGATGGTCAACGGCTGGTCCGTCTCGAAAGGTTCGAGCCCAGATAAATCCGCACCCATGCCATCGCCGACTATGTCTCTTTGCGATCTGTCTAAAAAGGCTTCGGATGCGATGAAAACATAGCCGTCGCGCCAAACTGGTTCTTGCCCTGCAAATTCCAGAAGCGGCGGAGCAGATGCGGCCCCACCGCCACGTGATTGCACGGTCCACTCCGGCCCGCCGCGGGACGACAATCGCATCAAAGAAGGGCGTCCCAAGGATTGCGGTGTCACCTGCAACGTCAGACCGCGCCGCGCCGCAAGTGCGCTCAATGCCTCGCGTTGTTGGGTTTCGCGTCGTCTGATCCACATCAGACACGCGCCAGCTATAGCCAAAAGCCCGACAAGGATGACGGTGGCGCTATACATTGCGCACCTCACGGATGAAGCACGTTGAGGGAGGACAAACCTGAGAGAAAATGCCCCCTCCAGCATCCCTCTCTCGGCAAATAACGCAGCGCACAGCAGGCCCCGTTTATGGCAGCAGAGGCCCTAGAAAAGCACGACAGCGCGAAAGGGGATACCCTTAGCGCTGTCTTCTCGTCGCTTGAGTTTTTAGGTGTGGCTTTCGCACACGTGACGCAGGGTCAGTCTGCGTTGGCTTCGCGGATTTTGTCGGCAGCGGCTTTGTCGTATGCCACGCCATTCTGGTCCAGCATGGTGTCGAGTTCGCCCGAAAGGGTCATTTCGGTGATGATGTCACATCCGCCGACGAATTCACCCTTGACGTAGAGCTGCGGAATGGTGGGCCAATCGGAGTAGTCCTTGATGCCCTGACGGATGCCATCATCCTCAAGCACGTTGACGTCCTGGTATTCGACACCCATGAAGTTGAGTACGCCTGCGACGCGACTGGAGAAACCGCATTGCGGCATCGATTTGGTGCCTTTCATGAACAGGACGACATCGTTGTTCGTGACAGTTTCTTTGATTTGGGCTTCTGCGGTCATGGTATTTTCCTTGGGGCTGGTTGCAGACTTTTTGAAAAGTCTGGTTCGAAATCTTTGAAAGATTTCGGCGTTTTGTCAGTCAGGGGCCTTGGTCGTCAGAGCAAGG
Organism: Flavimaricola sp.; assembly: GCA_020629175.1. GTDB lineage: Bacteria > Pseudomonadota > Alphaproteobacteria > Rhodobacterales > Rhodobacteraceae > JALZWD01. The sequence goes on from JAHDDU010000004.1 coordinate 33,787, forward strand.
GCATGAAGCTCGCCGTTGGAGCCATCCATTTTACCCTTCAGAGCGGCATAGACAGCGCGTTGTTGCTGAACGCGGTTTTTGCCGCGAAAGCTTTCGTCCACGACCATTGCGGCAAAGTGTGCGCCGTCATCACCTTGCACGGTGATCTGTGCGTCGGGAAAAGCTTCGCGGATGAGCGCTTCGATTTGGGGGGCGTCAATGGCCATATGTGTGCTCCTGCATCTTCGATAGGCAATCTATGGGGTGGGGCAGGGTGCTTCAAGCGACACTTGGCCTGCAGGGGCCGAACGACCTGTTTTTCTGATGCACAAGGGATGCACATTGCATGCACAATCCATGCACATCGCGCAGCAAAAAGGGCCGGCGCTGACCGCCGGCCCATGTGATCATAAATGACCAAAGATCAGAGATCGAAACGATCGAGGTTCATCACTTTCGTCCAGGCTGCGACAAAGTTCTCAACGAACGCTGTCTCGGCATCGGACTGCGCATAGGCTTCGGCCAGCGCGCGCAGCTGCGAGTTCGAGCCAAAGACGAGGTCGACGCGGGTGCCAGTCCATTTCAGCTCGCCCGTCGCACGATCCCGGCCCTCATAGGCGCTGATCGAACCTTCAACTGGGGCCCATTTGACGTCCATATCAACGATGCCACTGAAGAAGTCTGTGGTCAGTTGGCCGGGACGATTGGTGAAGACACCGGCTGCGCTGCCCCCTGCGTTCGCACCCAGCACCCGCAGGCCGCCCACAAGAACCGCCATTTCGGGCGCGGTCAGGGTGAGCAATTGCGCGCGGTCCACCAGCAGCTCTTCGGCGGAGACTGCATAGTCGCGTTGCTGGTAGTTGCGGAAGCCGTCGACCTTGGGCTCCAACACGGCAAAACCTTCTGGGTCTGTCTGCTCCTGTGTCGCGTCGACGCGGCCCGGTGTGAAGGGGACGGTGATGTCGTGGCCTGCGGCCTTGGCCGCTTGCTCTACACCCACGCCGCCGGCGAGAACGATCAGGTCGGCCATCGAGACGTCAGACGATGACGCCGATTGCACGCCTTCAAGCGCTGCCAACACCTTCGCCAGCTGCTCGGGCTGGTTGACCTCCCAATCTTTTTGCGGCGCGAGGCGGATGCGTCCACCGTTAGCACCGCCGCGGAAGTCAGACCCGCGGAAGGTGGAAGCCGAGGCCCAAGCCGTGGAGACCAGTTCGGAAACTGTCAGGCCGGTTGCGGCGATGGCGTCCTTGAGGCCTGCGATATCGGCGTCAGACAGCGTTTTGCCAGAGGGCGCGGGCAGGGGGTCTTGCCAGAGGAAATCCTCTGCCGGGACTTCTTTGCCCAAATAACGCGACTTTGGCCCCATGTCGCGGTGGATCAGTTTGAACCATGCCTTCGCATAAGCTTCGGCGAATTCGTCGTGGTTCTCCATGAAATGGCGCGAGATCTTTTCGTAGATCGGATCGTAGCGCATCGCCATGTCGGCCGTCGACATCTGCGGAGCGTGGGATTTGGCAGGGTTGTGCGCGTCGGGCACAGTGCCTTCGCCGCCCACGGCTGTCCACTGCTGCGCGCCTGCGGGGCTTTTGGTCAGCTCCCACTCATAGCCAAAGAGCGTTTCAAAGTAGCTGTTGTCCCATTTGGTGGGCGTTGGTGTCCACGCCCCTTCGAGGCCGGAGACTGTCGCATGCTCGCCGACGCCGCTTTCAAAGGTGTTGGCCCAGCCAAAACCCATGGCTTCAATCGGGCCACCTTCAGGCTCGGGGCCGACGAGGGCAGGGTCGCCCGCGCCGTGCATTTTGCCGAAGGTGTGGCCACCAGCTGTCAGGGCGACGGTTTCATAGTCGTCCATTCCCATGCGGGCGAATGTCTCACGGATGTCGCGGCCAGAGGCCACGGGATCAGGATTGCCGTCAGGGCCTTCTGGATTGACGTAGATCAGACCCATCTGCACGGCCGCCAATGGGGCCTCAAGCTCACGGTCACCGGTGTAGCGCCCATTGGCAAGCCACTCGGTTTCCGAGCCCCAGTAAATGTCATCCTCAGGCTCCCACGTATCAACGCGACCGCCGCCGAAGCCCAAAGTTTTGAAACCCATGTCTTCCATTGCGACGTTGCCGGCGAGCACGAAGAGGTCAGCCCAGGAAATGCTGTTGCCGTACTTTTGCTTGACCGGCCATAGCAGACGGCGCGCCTTGTCGAGGCCGCCGTTGTCAGGCCAGCTGTTAAGCGGTGCGAACCGCTGCGCGCCAGTGGATCCACCACCACGTCCATCGGCGGTACGGTAGGTGCCTGCGGCGTGCCACGACATGCGCACAAAAGTTGGGCCGTAGTGGCCGTAATCGGCAGGCCACCAGTCTTTGCTGTCTTTCATCACAGCAATCAGATCAGCCTTCAACGCATCGAAATCGAGAGCTTCGAACAGGGTTTTGTAGTCGACGGTGCCGCCAAACGGATCGGTCTCCGCAGCGTTCTGGTTCAGCACCTTGAGGTTAAGCTGGTTTGGCCACCAATCCCGGTTGCCACGCACTTCGTTCCTCACGTTGATGCTGCCACCGTGGGCCACGGGGCATTTGCCGATATCGCTTCCGTCCATCTGTCTCTCCTGTCTGGGAATAGGGGCCGATTGGCCGATTTGGAATCGTTCTAGCATTACGTATCGATAGGGGGAATTTGTATTTTCTTATAGAGGTGATAACTCTAGGTTATGGACAACATCACCATAAAACAAATGCGGTACTTCGAGGCTGTGGTGGCCCATCAGCACTTTGGCAATGCCGCAGCGGCCTGCTCAATCTCGCAGCCTGCTATCTCGGTTCAGATCCGGGATTTAGAGCTGGCGGTTGGGCAAAAGCTGTTTCAGCGAGAAGCCAAATCGGTGACGCTGACGACGTTTGGGGAAATCTTTGCCGAGAATGTCAGGCCCATTTTGCAAGCGGTGGATGATCTGGGGCAACTCGCGCGGTCGTCGCGCGACGCGCTGACGGGCAGGGTGAAGCTCGGGATAATTCCGACTGTCGGACCGTATATTTTGCCCGCTGTGGTGCGCAGTGTTGCTGAACGATTTCCGCAGGTCGACCTTATGGTGCGCGAGACGCAGACGTCCAACCTTATCGATGCTGTCCGCAAGGGCGAGTTGGACGCGGCGGTTGTGGCTCTGCCAATCTCCGAGCCGAACCTTGTTGAGCAAGCCTTATTTGAGGAACGCTTTGTCCTTGTGCGCAAGACGGGCACGCCCGCGCCGCGTGCATTGAACGCCGAGACGCTGCGCGAAATGAAGCTGTTGCTGCTGGAGGAAGGACATTGTTTTCGCGATCAGGCGTTGTCTTTCTGTGGCGGCTCCATCGCAAGGCCCAGCGAAATGCTCGATGGAAGCTCACTCTCTACGCTCGTGCAGATGACGGCGAGTGGTTTGGGTGTGACGCTGATCCCGGAGATGGCAATCCCGCTTGAAACAGGAAACGCGGATGTTACGGTGACGCCATTCGGCGACGATGGTCCAAGGCGGACGATTGGCATGGTCTGGCGCCGAAACGCACCGCTTGCAGAGCATCTTGAGGCGCTGTCCGATGCGGTCGCCGCGACGGTTTAAGTGAATTTTCGGAATAGCTTTGTCTGGTCAAACATGTCTTCCAGTGTCTCGATCCGGTCCTTGGTGCGCTCCCAGTTTTGCGATTGGATGGCTGAGATCATGGTTTCGATCAATAACATGATGGTTGCGGATGAATCCCAGGCCGAAGGCACGACGATCCGATTTGTCAGGCATATGTCGGCCAGCTTGTGGACCGGAGACCGCCATTGGTCGGTCAACAGAATAATTGTCGCGCCGCGCTGATGCGCAAATTCTGCGAGCTTCAGCGTGTTGTTTTCATACCTTCGCACGTCAAAGACAACGAAAACATCGCCCTGTTTGGCATTCAGCAAGTAGTGGGGCCAAGTATTTGAAGTTGATTGCACATGGGTCAGGTTTGGTCTGATGACCTGCATATGCATATAGAGGTACTCGGCAAGCGTGTGCGTGATCCGGCCGCCGACGATGTAGAGTGTCCGGTCAACGTCGCCAATCAAGGCACAAGCGCGGTCAAACTGTTCTGGATCGATGTGGCTTAGCGTCTGTCGGATGTTCTCGATCACTGCGTCGGTGAAACGGTTGAGAATATGTTCCTGCGGTGCAGCACCTGCCCAGGTGTCATGCTTGGCGATGGGCGTTTTGCCTTTGTCCCTCAGCTCGTCGCGCAAGCTGGTCTGAAACTCTGGAAATCCGTTGTATCCCAGCTTTTGCACCATACGAGCCACTGTAGGCACGGATACGCCTGCGTTGGACGCCAGCGCGTTGAGCGTACCAAGCCCGGAGGCTGGATAATTTTCGAGCATCGACATCGCCAGTTGGCGTTCGGCGCGGGTCAAATCCTCCATTCGGGATTGGATTTGCTCGGCAATGGTTTCGGTCGCGCTTGGCATCTGCACTCCAATTGTTCAAAAATTATCAGGACCAGTGTATCCGATACAAATTTTTCACAATTGTGTTGACAGACGGCCATTTTGGCAACCAGTTTGTTCTTAGGGGGCTGCATGCCGAACGCACAACGCGATCAGAACAACGTGAAAATCACCCGTGATGCGGCGGGGTCCTCGCTTGTCCTCGTCTGTGAACATGCCAGTTCTCACATTCCCAAAGAGTTCAAAGATCTTGGCCTCGTACCAGACGCGCGCCAAAGTCATGTTGCCTGGGATCCCGGTGCGGCAGGTGTCGCGCAGGGGATGTCTTCGTGTTTGGATGCAGTCTTGCTGGAAACAACTGTGTCCCGGCTTGTTTACGACTGTAACCGCCCGCCCAACGCACCGGATGCGATGCCTGACAAGAGCGAGATGCATGTCGTTCCCGGCAATATCGGTCTCAGCGAAACGGAAAGGGCCAGAAGAACAAAGTTGTTTTACGAGCCGTTTGCGATGGCCTTGCGGCAATGCTTAACGGACAAGACATCGCCGGTGTTGATCACAATCCATAGCTTTACACCAATCTACAACGGGACGCCGCGCGAGGTAGAGATCGGTGTCCTGCACGACAGTGATGTGCGTTTGGCGGATGCCATGCTGTCGGTCGCGTCCGAATGCGTTTCGGCGAAGGTCGAGCGGAACGCGCCCTATGGTCCAAGCGACGGTGTGACACACACCCTTCGGACGCATGCGATCCCATACGGCCACCTGAATGTGATGATCGAGGTCCGCAACGATCTGATCTCAACCCCCAAACGTCAAATGGAGATGGCCGAGACGTTGTCCGTCTGGCTGCGCGTCGCATTGCAGTCCCTTGGTCTGACGGCGGAAGGTGCACCATGCACGGTTTGATGCGGGGCTATATCCGAGGTGTTGATGCGGTGAACCATCGGCTGGGACGGGTGGTCATGTATGGCGTCTTTGTCCTTATGGGAATTCTTCTGTGGTCTTCGGTCAGCAAGACGTTTTTCTTGCCGTCGCTTTGGACGCTTGAGATGGCCCAGTTTGTCATGGTCGGCTACTATATTCTGGGCGGCCCTTACTCGTTGCAGCTTGGGTCTAACGTGCGGATGGATTTGCTGTACGGCGGTTGGTCGACGCGAAAGAAGGCGTGGTTTGATGCCTTCACCGTGCTCCTGCTGATCTTTTATCTTTGTGTCCTCCTTTATGGTGCCATTAGTTCGACGGCATACTCACTAGGCTATTGGCGAGACGCGCCTCTGTCGTATTTGTTTGGTGTGCTGATCGGCACAGAAGACGTCGGTCGTCTGGAACAATCGTCCTCTGCGTGGCGGCCCTATATGTGGCCGATCAAAGTTGTCATGATCGTCGGTTTCTTTTTGATGATCCTGCAGTGCCTGTCGGAATTCTTCAAAGATGTTTTGCGTCTGAAAGGGGCGGACATCTGATGCCGTATGAAATGATCGCGACACTGATGTTCTCGACCATGATGCTGATGCTGTTGACGGGGCAGCGCGTTTTTGGAGCCATTGGTTTCATCGCAGTCGTCGCGGCCTTGCTTTTGTGGGGGGACAGAGGCGGATATGACTTGGGCTTTGCAGCGGCAATGAAGCTGATGAAGTGGTACCCACTGCTGACGCTGCCGATGTTCATTTTCATGGGATACGTCCTGAGCGAGAGCAAAATCGCCGATGACCTTTACCGCATGTTCCACGTCTGGATGGGCGGGCTGCGCGGCGGTTTGGCGATAGGCACCATTGGCTTGATGGTTCTGATTTCGGCCATGAACGGGTTGAGCGTGGCGGGCATGGCCATCGGCGCCACGATCGCGCTGCCGGAGTTACTTAAGCGGGGGTATGACAAGCGTATGGTGACGGGGGTGATCCAGGCGGGATCATCATTGGGCATCCTTGTGCCGCCGTCTGTGGTGTTAGTGCTCTATGCGATGATTGCGCGGCAACCGGTTGGTCAGCTGTGGCTTGCGGGGATCATTCCCGGCCTGATGATGGCGGCAATGTTTGTGGCCTATATTGCGATCCGCTGCCGCCTAAATCCTGACCTTGGCCCGGTGCTGAGCGACGAGGACCGCGACATGCCGCGTGCCGAAAAGCTACGACTGTTGAGAGCGGGTCTGCTCCCTCTCATCATCTTTGCGGTGATGATGGTGCCGTTCGTGAATGGCTGGACATCGCTTGTCGAAAGTTCGGCCATTGGAGCATTGGCTGCGTTTTTTGCCGCGGTGGTGAAGGGGCGCATGACGCGCGAGGTGTTTGAGAATTCGGTTCGGAACACGTTGGGGATCACCTGCATGTTCATGTGGATCATCCTAGCCGCTTTGGCATTTGGCGCGGTCTTTGATGGATTGGGTGCGGTCAAGGCGATTGAGAGCTTGTTTACAGAACGCCTCAACCTCAGCCCCTGGATGATCCTGATCCTGATGCAATTGAGCTTTATTTTGATGGGGACGTTCCTTGATGACACGGCCATGCTCGTCATTGTCGCCCCGCTCTATGTGCCGCTTGTGGGCGCTCTGGGGTTCGATCTGATCTGGTACGGTATCCTTTATACGATCACGACCCAGATCGCCTATATGACCCCTCCATTTGGGTACAATCTCTTTTTGATGCGTGCGATGGCGCCGCCTGAAATCGGCCTTCGCGATATCTACGCCTCAATCACTCCCTTTGTTCTGGTGATGGTTTTTGCACTCAGCCTGGTGATGATTTTCCCCGGTCTGGCAACCTGGCTGCCTGATTATGTTTACCAACAATAATTTCATAAGCCGGACAAACCGGCCTCAACCAATAAGGAGTAAGATAATGACGACACGACGTAAATTTATCAAAGGGGCTGCGCTGACGGCACCCGCGGCGCTGGCCACTCCGGCATTGGCGCAAAGCACGATTACCTGGCGGATGCAGACATATGCGGGCGCGTCGCTTGCGGCCGAAGTCATTGATCCCGCGATCCGGATGTTCAACCAGATTGCTGGTGACCGTATGCAGATCGAACTGTTCTATGCGGACCAACTTGTTCCAACCGGAGAGTTGTTCCAGGCCTTGCAGCGCGGCACCATTGATGCGGTGCAGTCCGATGATGACAGTATGGCGTCACCGACAGAAGTCACCGTGTTTGGTGGCTATTTCCCCTTTGGCTCACGCTATTCATTGGACGTTCCGGTTCTCTTCAATCGCTATGGCCTGAATGAAATTTGGGACGAGGAATACGCGGCCGTCGGCGTCAAACACGTCAGCGCAGGTGCCTGGGACCCTTGTCATTTCGCCACCAAAGATCCGATCCGCAGTCTGGCCGACATGGAAGGCAAGCGCATCTTTACCTTCCCAACAGCAGGCCGGTTCCTGAGCCAATTCGGCGTCGTGCCGGTCAACCTTCCGTGGGAGGATATCGAGGTCGCCGTTCAAACCGGTGAACTTGACGGTATCGCATGGTCCGGGATCACCGAGGATTACACAGTCGGTTGGGCCGATGTGACAAACTATTTCCTGACCAACAACATTTCAGGCGCATGGATCGGCCATTTCTTTGCCAATATGGATCGCTGGAATGAACTGCCTGAGGACTTGCAAACACTCTTCCAAGTCTGTTGTGAGCAATCGCATTATTACCGCCAGCATTGGTATTGGGGTGGTGAAGCGGATCTTCGCGTCAATGGCACCAAGATGGAGCTGACAACCATTCCGGACGAGGAATGGGCACAAGTCGAAGACGCGGCGCAGGAGTTCTGGGAAGAGATAGCGGCGGAAAGTGATACCAAGCGCCGGGTCGTTGATATCTTCAAAAAGTACAACGCGGATATGGTCAAGGCTGGACGGCCATACCGCTACGGCTAAACATTGATCGGGGGCGGTTCAAAGCCGCCCCCGACATACCTAGGGAAAGAGACAGAGATGCCGGGACTGCTGAGTTTTGACGAATTGAAAGACCGGGTCGCTGATGGTTCAGTTGACACTGTCCTTGCCTGTTTTCCCGACATGCAGGGCCGTTTGATGGGCAAGCGCTTTCACGCGGTCAATTTCGTTGAAACGTCGTTCAAGGAAACCCATTGCTGCAACTATCTTCTGGCCACCGATCTGGAGATGGCCACGCCTGATGGCTATGCCGCATCAAGCTGGGAGGGCGGCTATGGTGATTACATCATGGCGCCGGATCTTTCCACGATACGGCTGTTGCCATGGCTGGACGGCACCGTAATGGTTCTGTGCGACATTCTTGATCATCATACGCACGCCCCGGTGCCGCACGCGCCTCGGCAAGTCCTCAAACGGCAAATTGAACGGCTCAAGTCTCTTGGCTACGACGCGATGATGGCGACCGAACTCGAGTTCTTTTTGTTCGAAAACTCTTTCGATGAAATTCGGAAGGGCGGTTTTCGGAACCTGACACCGATCAGTGGATATAATGAGGATTATAACATCCTCCAAACGACGAAAGAGGAAGGCGTTATGCGCCCGATCCGCAATCACCTCTATGGAGCCGGTCTGCCTGTTGAGAATTCCAAAGGTGAGGCGGAGACCGGGCAAGAGGAGCTCAACATCCGGTATGCAGACGCGTTGGCCTGCGCGGATCATCATACAATTGCGAAAAACGGGATCAAGGAAATCGCTTGGCAGCACGATCGCGCTGCAAGCTTTTTGCCCAAGTGGCACCATACCAAAGTGGGTAGTTCATCGCACGTTCATCAATCACTTTGGAAGGACGGCGAGCCTGCGTTTTATGACGCCGAAGCCCCGCTCGGGAAGTCTAAACTGATGGATCACTATATGGCCGGGCTGATCGCTTTTGCTCCGGAGTATACGTTCTTTCTCGCCCCTTACATCAACAGCTATAAACGCTTTGCCAAGGGCACTTTTGCGCCAACAAAAACAGTTTGGTCTGTCGACAACCGCACAGCAGGATTCCGATTGTGCGGCGACGGAACAAAAGGTGTGCGGGTCGAATGTAGGGTAGGGGGTTCGGACCTGAACCCTTACCTCGCGCAGGCGGCGATGATCGCGGCCGGGATCAAGGGGATCGAGGACAAGATGGAATTGGCTCCGCCGACCACGGGGGATGTCTATGACGCAGCTGATGCACAGGACATTCCGCAAACCTTGAGAGCATCGACTGAAACTTTGCGGAATTCGGATTTCCTGAAAGACGCGATGGGTGAGGATGTTGTGGCGCACTACACAAGGTGCGCTGAGTGGGAACAAGAAGAGTTTGATCGCGTGGTGACCGACTGGGAAATCGCCCGCGGCTTTGAAAGGGCCTGACGCATGATCCGCTGTATTTCACCTATTGATGGGTCGGTATTTGCCGAGCGTCCAGTTCTGTCCGCCGAGGCGGCAATGGATGCGGTGGCTCGCGGGCAGGGGGCGCAGCGGGACTGGGCCGCGCGGCCCATTGAAGAGCGCATCGCACTTGTCCAGAAAGGCGTGGCGAACGTCGGTGCGATGAACGACGAGATTGTGCCAGAGCTTGCACAGCAGATGGGGCGGCCCATCCGCTACGGTGGCGAATTTGGCGGCTTCAACGAGCGAGCAGGCTATATGGCTGGTATCGCGGACGAGGCGTTGGCCGATATTGTTGTTGAAGACAGTGCGGCGTTCCGGCGTGTGATTAAGCGAGTGCCGCATGGTGTGGTTCTTGTCATCGCACCTTGGAATTATCCTTATATGACGGCCATCAATACGGTGGCGCCTGCGCTGATTGCGGGCAACAGCGTGATCCTTAAACATGCCAGCCAAACGCCTCTGGTGGGCGAACGTTTGGTGCAGGCATTTCATGCCGCCGGAATTCCTGAAGATGTATTTCAGAACGTTTTTCTGGATCATCAAACCACATCTGATTTGATTGCCGCGAAATCCTTTGGCTTTGTGAATTTTACCGGATCAGTTGGTGGTGGGCAGGCGATTGAGCGTGCCGCTGCTGGGACATTCACCGGAATTGGGCTGGAACTTGGCGGCAAGGATCCTGGCTATGTCTGCGATGACGCAGATTTGGACGCAGCGGCGGACACTTTGATTGATGGAGCTATGTTCAATTCGGGTCAATGCTGTTGTGGGATTGAGCGGATCTATGTGGCCGCACAGCATTTCGAAGCCTTCGTTGAAAAAGCGGTGGCCATTGTAAAGGGCTACAAACTGGGCAATCCACTCGACCCCGATACGACGATTGGTCCGATGGCGCATATTCGGTTTGCCGAAGAGGTGCGCAGTCAGATCGCAGAGGCGGTGGCTTTGGGGGCCACGGCACATATCAGTACCTTTGCCGAAGACGACGGGGGCGCTTACCTGACGCCTCAAATCCTTACGAACGTCACCCACGACATGCGCGTCATGCGCGACGAGAGCTTTGGGCCCGTGGTGGGGATCATGCCTGTGAAGGATGACGCAGAGGCCATTCAGCTGATGAATGACAGCCAGTTTGGTCTCACAGCCTCTGTCTGGACCAAAGATGCCGCTCGTGCCGAGGCCATCGCCGATCAGATCGAAACGGGGACTGTGTTTATGAACAGGGCTGACTACCTTGACCCCGGCCTTTGCTGGACGGGTTGTAAAAACACAGGGCGCGGTGGCGGACTATCCATCATTGGCTATCACAATCTGACCCGACCAAAATCCTACCACTTGAAGAAAGCCTAAGCCGATGTCCCTGACTGCCAACTGGTCTTATCCAACGTCTGTTCGTTTCGGCGCGGGCCGTATCTCTGAAATTGCTGACGCCTGCGCGGCGGCCAATATCCAGAGGCCACTGCTTATTACAGATCGTGGTCTCGCCGATATGGAGATCACGATCCGCACACTGGACCACTTGGAGGCTGCAGGGTTGGGCCGCGCGATATTTGCGGAAGTGGACCCCAATCCAAACGAGAAGAATGCTGCAGACGGTGTGCGAGCCTTCCAAGAGGGCGGGCACGATGGTGTCGTGGCGTTTGGAGGCGGGTCGGGGCTTGATCTGGGGAAGCTGGTTGCGTTTCAGGCAGGTCAAACACGACCACTCTGGGATTTTGAGGATGTGGGTGATTGGTGGACTAGGGCCGACGCCGACGCCATTGCGCCAATCGTGGCCGTGCCAACAACAGCGGGAACGGGCTCGGAAGTCGGACGCGCTTCGGTCATCACAAATTCAGAAACCGAAGAAAAGAAGATCATCTTTCACCCCAAGTTTCTGCCGACCGTTGTGATCTGCGATCCAGAGCTGACGATAGGCATGCCAAAGTTCATTACAGCGGGCACCGGACTTGATGCCTTTGCGCATTGTGTAGAGGCCTATTGCTCGCCGCATTATCACCCAATGTCACAAGGAATGGCTCTGGAAGGGATGCGGCTGGTCAAGGAGTACCTGCCGCGCGCTTACGCCGATGGCACGGATATCGAAGCGCGTGCGCATATGATGTCTGCCGCCGCGATGGGCGCAACTGCTTTTCAGAAAGGCTTGGGTGCGATCCATGCGCTTTCCCACCCAATCGGCGCGATCTATCACACGCACCACGGCACGACGAATGCGGTTTGCATGCCAGCGGTCCTCCAATTCAACAAGCCGGCCATCACTGAGATCATCGGGCAGGCGGCGAAATACCTTGGCATCGAAGGTGGCTTTGATGGGTTTTGCGCGTTTGTGGATGAGTTGAATGCATCCTTGGGCATCCCCAAAAATCTGACAGACTTGGGGATCGAAAACCTGGATATCGATCGTGTTGTCGCTGGAGCCTTGTCCGACCCAAGCACAGGCGGCAATCCCATCGAGATGACGGAGAAGAACACTAGGTTGCTGCTACAGTCGTGTTTGTAGGGCCGTTGTTGGTGCTCAGTTCCGGTTCATAGCTTTCAGCCGTCAAATTTATTCATTCTAGCTGTTCTTCCTTTGCGGGTAGGAGCGTTGTGCACTAAGTCTTGCGCCATTATGGAATACGTATAATCAACATTATGTAAAAAATTCCCATGCTGATGTGCTGCAACCCAATTTTAAGACATCCCTCTTAAAGACCCTAAAAGACAGTTTTTTCAGGGTGGCTGCTGCATTGTGACGCAAATGAAGGAGATCGCATTACCCGACATGCCGCGGCTGGAAAGCTTGGCGGCCTTTCGGGCGGCTTTGCTTGAGGCGCGACGGCAGCCAGTGCGCCTTGTGGCCGCGAATGCCTCAGGAGCGTCGGCTGCGCTCGCCCAACTTTTGCTGGCTGCCAAGGCGCAATGGGACGCGGATGGCGCGGAATTTGTGGTGAGCTCGACGTCGGATGCGTTGATGTTGCACTTTAAGATTTTGGGTTTGGACATTGAAAATATGGTAGAAAAGGCGATTTGATGGTGGCGCGAATACTCGCAATTGACGATTCCCGGACGATACGTGCCTTGCTGCGAGAGCCGATTGAATCGGCTGGATTTGAATATCATTGCGCAGAAGACGGCGTTGCCGGTGTTGAAGCCTATGCTGATGTGGCGCCCGATGTTGTGATCACGGACATCAACATGCCGAGAATGGACGGATTTGGCGTGATTAAAGCGCTTCGGTCTGATGGCATTGCCTCTACAGTGCCAATCCTCGTGCTGACGACGGAAAGCTCGGATGAGATGAAAGCACGAGCGCGCGATGCCGGTGCAACGGGCTGGATTGTGAAGCCGTTTGAACGTGATGCTCTTATCGCGGTGCTGCGACGTGTGACAGGTCATCGCGGCTGATGTCGGGTCTCGACGGGATCAAAGAGGCATTCTTTGAGGAATGCGAGGAGTTGATGGAGGCCTTGTTTGAAGGCCTGGAATTGATGGCGACTGGTGACGCGGACGCCGAAACGCTGAATGCTGTTTTTCGCGCTGTTCATTCTGTCAAAGGCAGCGCTGGTGCGTTTGGCATGGATCGGCTGGTGCACTTTGCGCACCAGTTTGAAACAGTGTTGGACCGTGTTCGGAACGCTGACATCGAAATCTCTGAACATGTCATGGCCGTGCTTCAACGGGCTGGGGATCAGATTTTCGTTCTGATTGAGGCGGAACAAACGCAAGATTGGTCTGGTGTTTCTACCGAGGTGAGCGAGGCGGACTTAGACGGGTTGTTGGGCCCTGCCCCAGCGATTTCTGAGGCCCCGGCGGAGGATTTCGAATTTGCGTTTGACGCCGTAAGCATCGACATCGCTGCACCGCTGAACGCCCGTGAAACCTACAGTATTTCATTGCAGCCAAAGCCCGGAATGTTCAGTCGGGGGCTTGAGATTGGGCATTTGCTGGCAGAACTCGCTGAATTTGGTGAAATGCGGGTCGACATGGACACCAGCAAGGTACCGCTTCTGGCCGACCTCGATCCGAACCTGTGCTATCTGTCGTGGACGATTGAGCTTGTGACAGAAGAACCTGAGAGCCGAATTTATGAGGTTTTTGAGTTTCTGGACGGCGATTGCGTCATCAAAGTTGAACGCAAAGCCGAGGCTGAGGACGTGAAGGAGGCAGTGCCAACCACCGCGTCACCCGCTCCACCTGTCGAGACTGTATCAGGTGATGCACCAACGCAAACCAAAGCGCCAAAAAGCACGTTGCGGGTTGAGTTGGACCGCGTTGACAGGCTTATCAACACCGTTGGCGAATTGATCATCAATCAATCCATGATGACACAACGATTACAGGGGCTTGGAAGCAGAACCTACAGTGAGGCCGAGAGTGAACTGGAGGAGTACAAACGTCTGGCCCGTGACATTCAGGACGCTGTCATGGCGATCCGGGCGCAACCGGTCAAACCGCTGTTTCAACGTATGTCCCGGATTGTGCGCGAGGCAGCAGATGCTACAGGCAAACAGGCAAAACTGACCCTTGCTGGTGAGGCGACAGAGGTCGACAAAGCATTGATTGAGCAGCTGGTTGATCCGCTGACCCACATGATCCGCAATGCAGTTGATCATGGTCTGGAAGAGCCTGAGGCACGCCGGACAGCTGGCAAAGTCGAAACTGGTGAGATCATTCTGAGCGCTGCCCATCGGTCTGGATCCGTCGTTATTGAAATCCGCGATGATGGCGCGGGTTTGAACCGTGAAAAAATTCAACGGATTGCGATGGACAAAGGGCTGATCGCGGACGGTGTCGTCCTTTCAGATGCTGATATCGACAACCTGTTGTTCATGCCGGGATTTTCCACATCATCTACGGTGTCAGAGCTGTCAGGGCGCGGCGTTGGGATGGATGTGGTCAAGAATGCGATCATGTCCCTTGGGGGGCGCGTCTCGATTGCTTCGACAACCGGGCGCGGCACGTCCTTCAAAATCACACTGCCGCTGACGCTTGCCGTGATGGATGGGATGCTGGTGTCTGTGGCGGATCAGACCATGGTTGTGCCGATCACCGCGGTTATCGAGACTGTGCGAACCTCACGCGATCGATTGCATGACTTGGGCAGTGGCGAGCAGTTGTTGTCTGTGCGGGGCCGCTTCGTGCCGGTCCTCTATGTTGCGCAGGAGCTTGGGTTTGAGACGCGGAGCTATGGGGCCGCAGACGAGGTTATCTGTCTGCTGGTGGAGACGCAGAATGCCGATCTCTGCGCCTTTGTCGTGGACGACATTGCCGGTCAGGGCCAGGTGGTGGTTAAGGGCCTTGACCAGACACATGGCACGATCCCCGGCGTGTCGGCTGCGACCATTCTGGGCAACGGTCACATCGCTCTCATCCTTGATCCCAACGCACTTGTGACAGAAGAGGCACGGTATGGACAGACGGGTTGATCAGTCGCATTCGATTGATCTTGAGTATGTCGCCATTTCGGCTGGCGGGCAGAGATTTTGCATAGATATCCAGCATGTGATGGAGCTTCGTCGCTGGTCGCCCGTGACCGCCCTGCCCCATTCTGGTGACGACGTTTTAGGCGTGATCAACCTGCGCGGCGCGGTTATACCCATCGTCGATCTGGCGGCGCGGTTCGGCCTGCCACCGATCAACAGGCACGATCGGAATGTCATCGTGATTGTCCGGCAAAAGGGTTCAACGCTTGGGCTGGTGGTGGACGCCGTCTCGGAAATTCTGAGCGTGCCGGCTGCGAAAATACAGGATACGCCGGATGTGCAATCAGACGTGACCCGGCGCAGTATCGTGGGCGTGTTTGAGGCCGACGGTGATATTGTTCGCATCCTCGACATCCGGTTCGTCTTTGATGCACACCAACAGGTCGCGTCATGAGGGCTGGAACAGGGGACATCGCCAGCGAACTGATGCGCAGAAATGACAGCTTTACCGATGCGCACTTTGAGCAAATCTCAGGCTACGCACGCGCAAAATTCGGATTGCACCTTGGCCCGCAAAAGCGCTCGCTTGTGGTGTCGCGTTTGTCCAAGCGGCTGCGGGCTCTCGAGCTCGAGACATTTGATGACTATATTCGCTTTGTCAGCACGCTTGAGGGGCATGATGAACGCGATCATTTGCTTTCAGCGCTGACCACAAACGTCACCCACTTTTTCCGGGAGGCGCACCACTTTGACCGTCTTCAGACAGAGGTGTTGCCGCCTCTTTTGCACCGTGCGCAACAGGGCCATCGGGTACGTCTTTGGTCTGCCGGCTGCTCTTCGGGGCAGGAAGCCTACTGCATGGCGATGCTGATCCTTGAGCTGTGCCCCGATGCTGCCACGCTTGATGTGCGCATTCTGGGCAGTGACGTCGACATCCCGATCCTTAAGCGCGCCAGTGCAGGCGTGTTTCAGAATGAAGAACTGGATGGCCTGTCACAGACCCGACGGGATCAATTCTTTCGGCCTGTAGATGGTGGCCTATGCGCCGCGCCCCATCTGCGAAATTTGTTGACGTTTGGTGTCATCAATCTGGTTGCAGAGTGGCCGGTAACAAATTGCTTTGACGTTATTTTTTGCAGAAATGTGGCGATTTACTTTGATGCGGACACGCAAATTGCAATGTGGACGTCTTTTGCAGATGCCATGGTGCCCGGCGGCTGGCTTATGATTGGTCATTCTGAGCGTGTCACAGGTCCCGCAAGTCGCGTTTTGAGGGGGAGTGGCATGACGACATATCGCAAGGTCGGTCGAGAGCAGCATGACGCTGAGGCACCAAATGTGGGGAGCCACGCATGAGCATTCGACACAGCCTTTCTGTTATGGTGGTGGACGACATGGCAACCAGCCGGAGCCTGATTACGCAGGCTTTGGACACCATCGGTCTGGAAAAATACACGACCGAAAACGACGGCCACGCGGCCTTGCAAAAACTGATTGCGCAGCCGGTGCACCTCGTTCTGTCGGACATGAACATGCCGCATATGGATGGGCTCCAATTGTTGGAAGGGGTTCGCCAAAACCCGGCAACCAAACGGATGGGATTTATCCTTGTGACCGGGGCACCCACGCCTGAGATCATTGAACGTGGCCGTGCGCTTGGCCTCAATAATTTGATCCGAAAGCCCTTCACGCCTCAGATTATGAAATCCACCATCGAAGCCGTCGTTGGGCGACTATAGGTCATGATGTCAGACGGCGAAACACTGGAGGCTCGGTTGTGGAAATCTGTCTCAGACGAGCTCGCAGAGGCCGCGGCTCTGTTGCGCGTAATTGAAGCCGAGGTGGTCCGGGCCGTGCCGCATTTGGCGGAGGTGCCGCTTCAGAACATTGATTTGGTGGACCAATCACTGAACGCATTGCGGCGATTGTCGAGTGAGGTCGCACTGGCGACACGGCCGTTGACATCGGATCGCATCGAACTGGCTGTGTCGCAGATATCTATAGGAGAGATGAGGCGACGCCTGGCCGAGAATCTGGGTTCACTGTCAGACGCTCCATCCGGGCAGATTTATTCCCGAAAAATCGAATTATTCTAAGCCTGGGCCCGTCTCCATCTAAGCAAAGTGTAAACTCCTTCGGCCCTATCCCGAACACCAGACACACAGCATCACGTGAGGACGGCATGCATGCACTCCTGTCGCCAAAACTGGCGGTGAAACTTCCCTTCATCCTGGTCTCGACAGGTGTGGCGATGGCCATCGCCATCTCTGTTGCAAGTTACCTGAACCAACGTCAGGCAATGCTGGACCACACTCAGGAGGATTTTGGACAAACGGCGGATCGCCAACAAGGTGCTGTTGTTGAATGGTATGAGGGCATTGCCGCCGATCTGCAGACCATGGCGCAAAATCCAACGGCTCGATCAGGGCTGATCTGGCTCTCGAATGCATGGGACGAAGGGTCGGAGGGCGCGGGCGACGCGATTCGTGAGGCTTATGTCGAAGGCAATCCTTTCGATCCAGCTGAACGGTCATCATTGGATCGGGCTGAGGGCGGGTTGATGTACAATCATCAGCATGGCCAGTTGCACCCCTACTTTCGGTTGTTGTCTGAACAGAAAGACTACAGTGATGTTTTTCTGATCAATTCAGAGGGTCTAATCGTCTACACAGTGGCCAAAACACAGACGTTCGGGCGCGCTGTTGCAGATGCGCCGGATGCTCTGGCTGAGGCGCACCAGCGTGCTCTAAATGCCGGACCCGGAGCCACAGCATTCGTCGAGTTCGCTGGAGAGCAGAACAGCAGTTTTGGTGGCGCAGCATACTTTGCCACCATGGTTGTGGATGACGCGGGTCGCCCTCAGGGCGTTCTGGCCTACGAGGTTGCGCGCGAAAACCTGGAGCGAGCGCTGGTGTCGGGGATGGATGCCGGATCTGGGCATCGTGCCCTTTTGCTCAATCGGTCTGGCGATACGCTCGCTGTTGCGGGTCTGGGCACTGCCGATGTTGACCGTGATGTCATTATGGCGCTGGTGGAGGCGACGCAGAGTGATGCCGAAACCTACCGGTATGATGTCACCGGCGTCACAGGCCTGCGCGTGGCGACCAAGGCCGCTCCCGTAGCACTTGGTGATGCTGACTGGACGCTGATCCTCGAGGTGGACCTTGCCACGTTGCTCGTCCCTGTTGTGGAGACGCGCGACAAGATGTTTCTTATCGGTGGGCTTGGTACATTGATCGTGCTGTTGATAGGTTTGGTTCTGGCCAGAACGATCACTGTCCCCGTCGCCCGTATCAGCGAAAACATGAAGGCAATCTCCAAAGGCGATTATGAGCGCGATCACGTGGATGCTCGCAGGCGTGACGAGCTTGGCGTGATGGCGACGACGTTGGCGGATTTTGCGGACAAGATCCGGCTTGCCGAGGAAAGTGAAGCAGCAAGAGCGCGGCAGATTGAGGATCAGCGTCAGGTCGTGGACGTCATGGCCGGCGGGCTGGAGCGTCTTGCCCAAAGCAACTTTGCCGAGCCCATCGAGGGTGCGTTGGCGCAAGACTACGAAACGCTTCGCGCTCATTACAATGACACGGTGAAAACGCTTAGCTCGACATTGGCCGAGCTGGCCCAAACTGCCAAGAACATCCGAAGCGGGGCTGACAATATTTCGCACGCGTCAGATGACTTATCGCACCGCACCGAGACTACAGCGGCTACGCTCGAACAGACGGCGGCGGCGATTGATGAGCTGACAAACTCGGTGAAATCCGCAGCAGACAGATCAAAGTCGGTTGATCAGATCGTGGTGGATGCCACAGCAGAAGCCCGTAAAAGCAATGAGATTGTGAAATCGGCAATGACGGCGATGACCGAGATCGAAAATTCGTCGGCGCACATCTCGCAGATCATAGGTGTGATTGATGATATTGCGTTTCAAACCAACCTCTTGGCGCTCAATGCTGGGGTTGAGGCGGCGCGCGCGGGCGACGCCGGGCGTGGGTTTGCTGTTGTCGCCTCTGAGGTGCGCGGATTGGCACAACGCTCGTCCAATGCGGCCAAGGAAATCAAAGAGCTGATCACAGGAAGTGCTGCGCAAGTGCAGACGGGCGTGAGCCTTGTGTCGCAAACCGGTGAAGCGCTTGACAGCATCACGAGCCAGGTTTCGCACATCTCAACCCTCGTATCCGAAATTGCGACAGGTGCAGCCGAGCAGGCCGTTGGGCTGGGAGAGATTAATACGGGTATGTCGCAGCTTGGCGCAGTGACACAACAAAATGCGACCATGGTTGAGGAGGTGACCGCCGCAGGGCATGCCCTCCGCAGCAATGCGCAAAGCCTGTCAGAAATGGTCGAGGCGTTTCGGATCACCAAGGACGAGTTGAGTGAGGAGAGTCTCGCGGAGGACGAAAACGTCGGCCTTTTTCAGTCAGAGCGCCGCAACCAAGTGGTCGATGAAGATGACGCACTGGACCTGCCAATCGAAGAAGAACCCGTCCTACTCCTGGCGAATGATCGCGAAAGCTGGCGTGACTTTTGATGCCACCACTTCGAATACTACTGGCCTCACCGAATAACAGGGCATTGGACGCGATGCGGGGGCTGTTGCAGCGCTATCCAGCCTTTGTTGTCTGTGAAGTGTGCGACAGCATGGATCACATGGCACGGGCGCTTCGAGCCGCACCTCCGGATGTTGCGATTGTGTCCTCGCTGTTTGTGCAATCGTCGGAGTTTTATCCAATCAGCCAATTCATGCTCGCCTCTGATATCCGGTGGCTTGCGCTTGCACCGCGTGATCGGCGGCGAGCGCCCCAACAAGCCGGAGCGGCGGGCTTGTTTGAGCTGGATCAGATGGCCTCACCCGACCAGATTGCAAAACAAATCATCGCCGTGAGCCGCTCTCGCCGCGGGATCAAACGCCCGGAAAAGGGTAAGATCGTGATGATCGGTGCGTCAACAGGCGGTATAGATGCGCTTTCGCAAGTCCTTGCCGATTACGGGCCGGACAGCCCCCCTGCCCTCGTTGTGCAACACACAGGTGCCGGGTTCCGTCAGAGCCTTGTGCGATTGTTGGACAGCCGCTGTGCCGGGCGCGTGGTGGCCGGTGTTGCGGGGCAACCGTTGGCCAAAGGGACCGTCTATGTGGCCACAGCCCCGGATCAGCACATGACTTTGACTGCAGGAAGCGCCTGTGAAATCGGTCAAACGGAGGCTCCGACTGACAGCCCACATCGCCCGTCTGTGGATGTGCTGTTTCGCTCTGGCCAGCCCGTGGCCCCCCGGATCCTGAGCGTGTTGCTCAGCGGCATGGGGCGCGACGGGGCCGAAGGGATGCTGGCCCTCGCCCGTGCGGGTGCAACGACGATTGCGCAGGATGAGGCGACGAGCACTGTGTACGGCATGCCCCGGGTTGCCGCCGAGATCGGCGCCGCGCAACACGTCTTGCCTGTTCATGCGATCGCCCAAGTTGTTGGAGCAGGAACATTGTCGCAGGTGCGAAACTGACACGCCCCGGTAAGACGTCACCATCCAAGGATGGAAAATGATATGCGCAAGGCGTAAAAGGTTTCGACCAACGAAATAAACCTGTTAGACCCGCACCCATGGCGCATTCATTGCTTATCCTGAACGGACCCAACCTGAACATGCTGGGCCTGCGACAGCCCGAGATTTACGGGACGACGACCCTGCCCGAGGTTGAGGCGATGGCAGTGGCCCATGGTGCCAAGAAAGGTGTCAACATTGAGTGCCGCCAAACGAACCATGAAGGTGCGCTGGTTGACTGGATACATGAGGCCCGCGGTACGCAAGATGGGATCATCCTCAATGCTGGCGCCTACACACATACGTCTATCGCACTGATGGACGCGCTTATCGCCGCGGAAGTTCCAGCGATTGAATTGCACTTGTCCAACGTGCACGCGCGTGAAGATTTTCGGCATACCTCCTACATTGCCAAGGTCTGTGTTGGCCAAATCTGCGGCTTTGGGGCTGCGGGCTATACCCTTGCCATCGATGCAATGCTCGCAACGCTTGAGGCTCAATCATGACCGGACGCCTGCTGGAGCATTTGGACGCGGTCACCAACGTCCAAAAGGCCGAAGATTTGTGGGAATTGCACACCACGAAGATGGCGAGCTACGGTTTTGACCGGATCATCTATGCCTTTACACGGTACCGCACCACCAGTTCGCTGGGCGATCCGCAGGATTGGGTTCTGCTGACGAACCAAGACCCGGCTTATATGAAAGAATTCGTTGATGGAGGCATGTATTTCCATGCCCCGATGCTTCGCTGGGCGCTTGAGAATGATGGTGCCTGCAGCTGGAGCTGGATGGAAGAGATGCTGGCCGAGGACGCCTTTACCAAGTCTGAGATGAAGGTCGTTGATTTCAATCGCAAGATGGGCGTGACGGCAGGTTACACGATCAGCTTTAGTTCAATGAGTTCACGCACCAAAGGAGCGATTGCGCTCACAGCGAAGCCAGGCATGTCTCAGGCCGAGGTTGATGAGATGTGGGCCGAGCATGGCCGCGAGATCCTCGTCATCAACAATGTCGCGCATCTCAAAGTGCTGACCCTGCCCTATGTTACGCGCCAACTCACCCGCCGTCAGCGCGAAGTGCTGGAATGCGTGGGCGATGGCAAGACGACGCAGGACACAGCCTTTCTGCTTGGCCTGACGCCTGCCACGGTGGAAAAACATTTGCGCCTCGCACGCGAGGCTCTCGACGTCGACACCACTGCTCAGGCGGTACTGAAGGCAGCGTTCCAAAACCAGATGTTCATTCTCGACGCCTGACATTCCGCAATGTCGCGTCTTTGGACACGACGTCCCCCGAAAAGTGACTGCGCTGGCGGTAAGGGTATCCTTACTGTTGCACCGGGGAAAAGTTTGCCAAATTACTCGTGTTCCGTGAGTGGTGGCCTAAGGCCTGGAACAGCGGGTCGAAACTCCTTGTGATTTCAGGGCTCTGCGACCCGCAGCTAACCCGGCATTGTTCCGCCGGTTCGATGATGCGGCCCGGGGGTATGGGGTGTTGCATCGAGCATTACATAGCGCACTGTCCTTTGTCCCTAAGTCCCTGGGCAGGCGTTTCGACTATGGCGGCCCGTTCTCCCGATGGGCCGTCATTTGTTTTGTGCCACAAAAAAGGCCGGCGCCCTTTCGAGCACCGGCCAACCTAAATATCGGGTGGATGATTTAGGAATTCAGTTTCGCAACCTCGGCTGCAAAATCCTCTTCTTTCTTCTCGATGCCTTCGCCTACTGCGAGCCGTGCGTAGCCGGTGATCTCGACGCCGGCTTCTGCGGCCGCTTCGGCAACAGTCTGGTCTGGGTTCACCACGAACTGCTGGTTCAGCAGTGTGACCTCGGCCATGTATTTCTTCATCCGGCCGACGATCATCTTCTCGATCACGGCCTCAGGCTTGCCAGACTCGCGGGCGATGTCCATCTGAACCTGCTTTTCCTTCTCAACAACCGATGCATCAAGCTCGGCCTCGTTCAGAGCGGCAGGGTTGGTGGCTGCGATGTGCATGGCAACCTGACGGCCAAACGCCTCGTTGTCGCCAGAGAGTGCCACGAGAACGCCGATGGCACCCATGCCGGGCGCTGCAGCGTTGTGGACGTAGTTGACGACCTGAGCACCCTCGAGCGCTGTCATGCGGCGCACGGACATGTTCTCGCCGATCACGGCAACGGCGTCTGTGACAGTCTGCTCGACGGATTTTCCGCCCATGTCAGCAGCCTTCAGCGCGTCGGTGTCATTCACGGTCAAGGCGACGTCTGCGATACCGGACACCATTTTCTGGAAGTCGGCATTCTTTGCGACGAAGTCTGTCTCGGAGTTCACCTCAACAGCAACACCTTTGCCACCGTTTACAGCGACGGCCACAAGGCCCTCAGCAGCGGTCCGGCCGGATTTCTTGGCGGCCTTGGCAAGGCCCTTGGTGCGGAGCCAGTCAACCGCGGCCTCCATGTCACCGTCATTTTCTGTCAGCGCCTTTTTGGCGTCCATCATGCCTGCGCCTGTGCTGTCGCGCAGCTCTTTGACCATTGCAGCAGTGATTGCCATTGGGTCTCTCCTAGATCATCGGAATGGGTGGGCCGGGCGGAGGGGATCCCCTGCCCGGCTGTATCTGTCTCAGCGGGGGCCGCTGATTATTCGGCAGGTGCCTCAGCAGGAGCTTCTTCCAAAGCCTCTTCTGCCAGCTGCTCCATCTCGCCCATGTCGATGCCAGCGGCACCCATCTGAGCGGTCATGCCGTCGAGCGCTGCACGGGCGGCCAGATCGCAGTAGAGCGAGATCGCGCGGGCTGCGTCGTCGTTGCCGGGGATGACGTAGTCAACACCAGCGGGCGAGCAGTTGCTGTCAACGACAGCGACAACAGGAATACCCAGCTTCTTGGCTTCGGCGATGGCGAGGTCTTCTTTGTTGACGTCGATGACGAACAACAGATCAGGCACGCCGCCCATCTCACGGATGCCGCCGAGCGAGGCTTGAAGTTTGCCCTGCTCACGCTCCATGCCGAGGCGCTCTTTCTTGGTCAGACCTGCGAAACCAGTTTCAGCGGCTTCGTCGATCTGGCGCAGACGGTTGATGGACTGAGAAACGGTCTGCCAGTTGGTGAGCGTGCCGCCCAGCCAACGGTGGTTCATGTAGTACTGCGCGGATTTCTCAGCAGCTTCGGCGATGGATTTCTGCGCCTGACGCTTGGTGCCGACGAACAGGATGCGGCCGTTTTTGGCCACGGTGTCGCGGATGACCTGCAGGGCCTGATCCAGCATGGGCACTGTCTGTGTCAGGTCCATGATGTGGATGCCGTTGCGGCTGCCGTAGATGTATTGACCCATACGTGGGTTCCAACGGGCCGTCTGGTGGCCAAAGTGTACGCCTGCTTCGAGCAGCTGACGCATGGAGAACTCGGGAAGAGCCATGCTCATTTTCCTTTCCGGTTTAAACCTAGGGCGAAGGGTGAGGACGGATGTCCAACCGGTGGATGCCTGGGGGATGTCTGTCCCAAGACCCGCCTTCGCCTGTGAAGTAGGGCAGCCATTAAAACGTAACGGCTGCCCTTGCAACCCCTTTAGAGGAAGACGCGTTCAAAGCACCAATAGGCGGCCACAATCGCGATCAGGATCGACGATGGGATGGCAACCATTTCGCGGTAACTGTCGTAGCGCGCTGTGGCCAGCGACGCAGCGGTAAAGCCCATCAGGATCGAGACCATAACGATCAGCGGCAACAGATCCCCGTAGGCCGGGCTTTCGGCGAGGAAGATGATGCTGCCCATCACGACAATGGCGCCAGCAAGGAACAGCGCGGAAACCAGTTTGTTCGCGGTGCCCAGCCGATCCTGATCAATCGCCATTTTGACGATCAGAAAGGCGACAGCGATGACAGCGAGCTGGCCGACTTCAACGCCGATGTTAAAGCCGATCAGCGCTGCGAGGAACGTGTCATCTGGCAGACCATATTCTGCAAGAACGCTCGCAAAACCAAGGCCATGCAACAGGCCAAACCCAAAGATCACAAAGGGCCGCCACGGGGAAAGCCCGTCAGTGTAGATATTTTCAAACGCGACATAAACAATCGAGAGCGCAATCAGAGGCTCGACAATGTTGCCGGGAATATTGACGATCCCTTGGGCCGCAAGCGCCAGAGTGATTGTGTGGGCCAGCGTAAAGGCCGACACCTGCCACAGCAGCGCACCAAACCGTGTTGACAGGAAGAACAGCCCTAGGACAAACAGGATGTGGTCCAAACCCTTTGGAATGATGTGATCAAAGCCCGCGGGAATGTAGTCAAGGAACGTGGCAAAGTTGCCAAGTTGTGAGCCGCCTGCCAGCGCAATCGGATCACTCACCTCGCCGCCTGCAAGGTTGCCACTGTATGGGGCCTCAACACCCTGTTGGCGCAGCACCATGGCGCCAAAAGCAGGATCCCACCCCACTTGAACGGCTTCAAATCCCTCGGGGATTTCGACGGTAAATGACGCGGTTGAGGCGCGCAGAACCTCGACGTCGCCAACCTCTGGGATCATCACGTCTGTAAGTTCTGGTGTCACTTGAATTGACAGGCCGTCACCATCGTCGAAGGCAATGACCATCCGCTCTGCCATTTCGGGCCAGAAGGCGCGGAATGCCTCCTCAAACTCGTCAGGTGGCATGGCGCGCAGGCTGTCGTAATCTGCCGCCTCTGCTGCGTTATCGGTATCTGTCACCGTGGCCAGATCGATGCCGGCGACGAAGCTTTCTAGGTTTGCGCCGACGCCGACGCCCATCTCAAATTTGAGCGACGAGCCGTCCTGTTCCATGTCAATAATAGTTGGAAATACCTCATGCGCCTGGGCCGCCGACATAAGCGTGAGCCACAGCGCCATGGCACTTGACAAGATGGCGGCGAGGCGCACCTTGGTGTTAGAATAAGAGGATAAAAACATGCGGCTGCCCCAAACTTTATTTACAATTTCGGCCTTCGCCCTTGCGACCGCATCAGCAGCGCATGAGCTGTGGATTGAACCCACCGACTACACAATTGATCGAGGAGCTTCAATCGAAGCCAACCTTTTCAATGGTGAAGAATTCGCGGGCAGCCGTTTGGCGTATTTTCCGCAGCGTTTTGCGGCCTTTCGCTACTTCTTGGGCACATCCAGCGCGCCGGTGACTGGCCGTATCGGCGATGCGCCTGCCGTGAATGTCGCGCCTTTGGCGGATGGATTGCATGTGATTGCCTATCTCTCCACCCCCGCTGTGCTTGACTATCAGGAATGGGAAAAGTTTCAGCGCTTTGTGGATCACAAGGACCTTGGTGAAGATGTGAGGGCGCAACATGACGCGCGCGGTTTGCCTGAAACTGGGTTCAACGAAGTGTATATCCGCTGCTCAAAATCCCTCATTGGCGTCGGTTCCGCAGCGGGTGCTGATCTGCGTACGGGAATGGAGACCGAGCTTGTGGCGCTGGCCAACCCCTATGTCGATGACGTCTCGGGCGGGTTCCCGGTCCAGCTCTTCTATCAAAACGGCGTTCGAGCAAATGAACAGGTCGAACTGTTTGAGAAGGCTCCGGATGGGTCGGTACGTATCACACTTCACCGGACCGATGATCAAGGTATCGCCACACTGCCGGTGCGGGCCGGTTACAGCTATATGGTGGATGCAGTTGTGTTGCGGGAACCGTCGCCCGAGCGGGCCGAGCAGTTTGATGCGGTTTGGGAAACGCTTTGGGCCAATCTGACCTTTGAAATTCCTGCCGAATGATCAGGCGACGGGCAGGATCACCGTAAAGGTGCTGCCCTGCCCCATCGTGCTCTCAATACGTAGCCTTCCGCGGTGACGACTGATGATGTGTTTGACAATCGCAAGGCCCAGTCCCGTCCCGCCCAACTCACGCGATCTGTGCCCATCAAGCCGGTAGAACCGCTCTGTCAGGCGCGGGATTTGGTGGGACGGAATGCCCTCTCCTTCGTCCTTTACCGTGAGGTGGACCGCCTCTGTCCGAACCCTAGGATCATGTTCCGGGGCGGTTAGCGTGATGGTTACGTCTTTGTCAGCACCTCCATATTTGACCGCATTCTCGATCAGATTTGTCAGCACCTGATGCAATTGATCATGATCCCCCTTGATGATGACATCTTGTGCCGGGGTATTGATCACGCATGACACGTTTGACGCCACAGCCAAGGGTTCCAGCGCGGCAACAGCCCCATTGATCAATGGTGTCAGAGAGACGTCGGTCGTCGGCCTTTTGCGTTCTTCCTCTTCAACACGACTGAGGGACAGCAGGTCATCTACCAGCTTGGCCATGCGATCCGCTTCGCGCGAGATGATGCCGAGGAAACGCTCACGGGCGTCGGCGTCGTGGCGTGCGGCGCCGCGCAACGTCTCAACAAATCCCAGAACGGCGGTCAATGGTGTGCGCAGTTCATGGCTGACGTTCGAAACAAAGTCGCGCCGCATCATATCCGCGTCTTGCTGGGGCGAAATGTCGTCAAATGTTATCAAAATGAAAGTCGAATTTTTGTCTTCTGCAACTGGCGCGAGAGACGCGCGCCAGGTTGTATCCTTGTCGGCGTCACGCGCCAGAAAATCGCATTTGCGCGCAGAACTGTCGCGCATACTTTGTTCGATGGCGTCCAGGATTGCTGGCTGTCGTAGCGCTGTGATGTAGTGACGCGCCACTTGACCATGTCCAAGAAGCCGTTCTGCGGCGGCGTTGATCACGGCAATGCGTTCATCCGGTCCGATTAACACTGCCGGTGAAGATACGCCCGACAGCAAAGTTTCGGCTGAAATCATTTTCAAAGTGAAAACTCGCTATGGTTGATTGAGGGCCGCAATTGATAGATGGTCGTAACATTTAGTCGTTGATTCTTGGGTGCGTTAATAGGTCGTCAGTCGGTTCAGTAAAACAGGGGCGCATAGCAGTATGTCAAACGACGAACCCCCTCCGCGCCTGCCATCCTTTGGCGCCATTCACGACAGTCCGTTTTCGCGATTGCTTGTGGTTGTTGCGGCCAAGAAGGATGGGTCGGACTTTCCCGATGACATTGAGGCCGTGAAATTCGTGACATTACAAGAGGTCGATGACGCGCTGCTCTCCGCTTTTGATCCGGATGTCGTCTTTTCTGCGCTGACATGGAATGACACGGATGCTGTCGAACTCGCGCTCGTGCTGAATGACCTGAACTTTGCCGGCAGGTACTGCATAGTCGCGGTCGGAGTGACGAATGCAGATGTCATCTTGAATGACATCCGCGCCAATGCCCGAACGCTGGACATCGATTTGATCGAAGTGGATCAGTGATCAGACCGTCGCAGCAGCAGCTTTGCACAACTCATCGATCAACAACTCGGGCTCTTCGATGCCGACCGAGACCCGGAAAAAACCCTCGCTGATGCCAATGGCGTCGCGCGCCTCCGGCGTGAGCCCTCGGTGGGAGGATGACGCGGGATGCGAAAGCGTTGTTCCCACGTCCCCCAGTGTCGGCGCAAATGCGATCTCGGGTGCTGCACGGGTCAGGGCGTTGGCTGCTTCGCGTCCGCCCTCAAGCTCAAACGACAGCATGTTGCCGCCCTGCCCCGCGAGGAGGTTGGCCGCGCGATTGTGGTCGGGATGGTCCGGCCTGTCGGGATAGAGGACCCGCTTGACCCCGGGTGTGGTGGCCAGAGCCTCGGCCAGTTTGCCCGCATTGGCCTGCGCGCGCTCAAACCTCAGATCAAAGGAATGTAACCCGCGTTCCGCCAGCCAACAGTCAAACGGCGATGGCGTGAGGCCCCAGGTCACATTGGCCGCATTAATCTCCGCGATACAGACCGGGTCCTTGGCCGCGACGTAGCCCAGAGTGGCATCGGAATGACCCGCAAGAAGCTTAGTCACCGAATGGATGACGATGTCGGCGCCTTCTGACAGCGGCTGATACATGCGCGGTGTGGTAAAGGTGTTGTCCACGACAAGCAGGATGCCGCGGGACTGACACAGATCGATGATCCCTTTCATATCCGCGATGCGGATGGTCGGGTTGGAAATCACCTCAACCACCATCATCCGCGTGTTGGGCCGAAGGGCGGATTCCATGGCTCGGGCATCCGTGGGATCGGCCAATGACGTCTCGATCCCCAGTTTGGGAAGGTCTTGCGTCATCAGCCGCAGGGTGCGGCCATAAAGCTGATCACCGCCCACGACATGGTCGCCCGCCTTCAGCAGCCCCAAAAACGTGGCCGAGATCGCAGACATGCCCGACCCGGTGATGATCCCGCCCTCGGCCCCTTCAAGCATGTCGATCTTGGCTGCGAGGACTTCGGCGTTTGGATGCCCCTCCCGCGCGTAGGTATAGCCCGAGGCATCCGCATATTGTGCATCAAGCGCGTCAGGGTCCGGGGACGCGTAAACGACAGATGGTTGCAGCGGCGTGACAACCGGGGACGAGACAGACGTGGGCCAACCGGTCCGACGGACCAGTGATGAAGGGTGTTTCCGTGTCATTCTGCGCCAAGCTCCCTGCGGAACCGAACCGCGTTCTGTTGGTAGTTGAGAGCCGAGAGCCGCAGACCGTCAATGGCTGCAGCGTCCAGCTCGCGGACGACCTTCCCCGGCACGCCCATGACGAGAGAACCGGGGGGAATGACTTTGCCTTCGGTGATCAGAGCCCCTGCCCCGATCAGGCAGTTTTCGCCGATCACCGCACCATTCAGGACCGTAGCGCCCATGCCAATCAGCACGTTGTCACCCAAAGTGCAGCCATGCAGCATCGCCTTGTGCCCAATGGTGCAGCCTGCGCCAATCGTCAGCGGAAAGCCCATGTCCGTATGCAGCACACAATTCTCCTGAATGTTGCTGCCAATGCCGACTTCAATCACCTCATTGTCGCCGCGCAGGGTCGCGCCGAACCAAACGGAACTTTTGGGCTGGAGCACGATCTTGCCGATGACATTGGCATCGGGCGCCACCCACCAATCATCTGTGTTTGGCGTGACGGGGCGATGATCGCCCAAAGCGTAGAGCGTCATGGCTGCTCCTCAAATTCGGTCTGAAGCCCCCGCACGAAGTCGAGCAGCCAAGGTTGCTGTGCGCTGCGCATCCGCTCGGCCTCAATAATCGTTTTCAGGCGCTGTTCGGTGGCATCGAGGTCATCGTTCACAAGGACGTAATCATAGCCGTCCCAATGGCTGATCTCGTCCCAGCTCTTTTGCATCCGCGCTTCGATTACGTCCTCTGCATCCTTGCCTCGTGAGACGAGGCGGTTGTGAAGCTCTTTGATCGAAGGTGGCAGGATAAAGATCGACAGAACGTTGTCCTGCAAAGCCGACTTACTGATCTGTTGCGCGCCCTGCCAATCGATGTCGAACAGGACATCGCGGCCCTCTTCAATCGCGGCCTGGACCGGTGCCACGGGCGAGCCATAATAGTTTCCAAACACCCGCGCGTGTTCCAGCATCTCGCCGTCTGCGACAGATTTCTGAAACTGCTCAACAGAGGAAAAGTAGTAGTCCTTGCCATCCACCTCGCCGTCTCGCGGCGCGCGCGTGGTCGCCGAAACTGAGAAACGGAGCGACGTGTCCCATGTCATCAGCCTTTTGGCCAAAGTGGATTTTCCCGCGCCCGAAGGCGACGATAGAATAATGAGAAGGCCGCGTCTGGTCTGAGTCATCTATTCCACATTCTGAATTTGTTCGCGCATTTGATCTATCACAACCTTAAGCTCAACCCCGATGTTTGTGAGCGCCGTCGAATTCGATTTGGAACACAGCGTATTGGCTTCGCGGTTAAACTCCTGTGACAGAAAGTCGAGCTTGCGCCCCTTTGGGCCGGGTGTTGTCAACAACGCGCGCGCGGCGTCGATGTGGGCCAAAAGACGGTCAAGCTCCTCGGTCACATCTGCCTTGACCGTCAGCAAGGCCAGTTCCTGCGCGATGCGGTCAGGGTCTATGTCACTGGCCGCGTTTGTGATCCTTGACAGAGCCTGCGCCAAGGCATCGGGTGCGCCAGCTTGCGCGTCCTGAGCGACGCTTTTGGCCTGTGCCGTCAGCCCTTCGATTGTTTGAAGTTGACCTGCGATGATCGTCTCGAGCGCGGCCCCTTCTGCGGCCCGCATTTCAATGAACTTGTCGAGCAGACCACCAAAGTCCGCTTCCAATGCAGTTATCATTGCGTCTGTCTCATCGCCCGCGTCCACGCCTCCAGTTGGCCAGACGCCACGCTGCGCAAGGACATCGGCGGATGTCGGTTGCGCCAGAGTGATCCCCATTTGCATCGCGCGATCCTGAATTTTGTCGAGCCCCGCAAGAACGGCGTCCAGCTGTGTCGGATCGATTGCCAAACCCTCTGTGACGGCAGACTTGCTTTGCCTCAGACTGACAGAGATTGCACCGCGGGTCAGGCGACTTTTGATCTGCGCGCGCAAACTTGCATCAAGTGCACCAAGTCCTTCGGGAAACCGGATCCGGACATCAAGCCCCCGAGCGTTAACGCCGCGCATCTCCCACTCCCAACTGTGGAACTGATCCGCGCCAATTTGGGTGGCGTATGCGGTCATCGAATGTGTCAAATCGCGGCCCCCGATTGCTGCGCCTTCACCTAAGAGCAAACATCGATAAGGAGCAAGTGCTGGCCGTTCGAACGGAGGGTGCTGCGCAATCAGAAACAGTGTGTTCGCAAGATTTGTTAACCTTGCGTTAATGTAGCTAATGAAAATTCTAAACACATCTGCTATATCTCGGGTGTAGCGTTTTACGAGTGGAGTGTTTCATGTTCTTCGACCAACGGCCCATCCGACCAAAACATAAACATAGTGGTATCCGTTCGAAAAATAACGGAAAATCGCGCAATGATATGTGGATGCTGGCCAAGGTCGAGGAGTATTGGCGATCGCTGATTGGGACCCGTCAGGTGCCGCTGCGGTCCGATATCGACCCAAGCCGATTGGGCGATGCTTTGCAACGATCCATGATTATCGAACGGATTGCCCCCGGACACGCAAGAGTGCGGATGGCCGGTCAATGGATCAATCAAACTTTGGGGATGGATGCGCGCGGCATGCCTGCATCTGTTCTTGTCGCACCGGAAAGCCGAATGGTCTTTGGTGGTCAGATAGAAGCGGCCTTTGCCGGTCCCGCTATTGTGGAAATTCCGTTGGAGTTGTCGCGCGGTTGGGCGCGGAAGGCCTTGGCCGGACGGATGATGATCCTGCCCCTTGCGGACGAGGATGAACGGATCACTCGCGCGCTTGCGATCGTCGCGACCGAAGGGTCGCCGATGACGGGCAGCTACCCAAGATTTGAGGTGGACCACAATGGCGCGTTCCGCTGCGCAGTCATGCCACGCGCACTGCGCGAGGGGCCGCCGGTTCCTGGTGCAGATCGCCGTGCTGCTCCTGCCGCCGCTGTGCGTGCATTGCCGCTCTTTAGCGTTATCGAGGGCGACGGTGCGCCAGCCGTAAAGTCCGACCCAGCCGGGGATCGCCCTGCGCTGCGGGTTGTAGTGAACAACGGCTAAAGGACGCCCCGCCGAACCGGCGGGGCGATGCTCTTAGCTTGCTTTGGAGGCGCTGACCGCGCCGCGTCGCGCCGCCAGTTCTTCGGCCACAAGGAAGGCCAGCTCCAGTGATTGCGATGCGTTCAGACGAGGATCGCAGGCTGTGTGGTAACGATCTGACAAATCCTCATCCGTCACGGCACGGACACCGCCGGTGCATTCCGTGACATCCTGTCCCGTCATCTCGAAATGCACACCGCCAGGGATAGACCCTTCGGCATTGTGGATGGCAAAGAACTCGCGCACTTCGCGTAGAACACTATCGAATGGACGTGTCTTGTACCCGGTTGAGGATTTGATCGTGTTGCCGTGCATAGCGTCACACGTCCAAACGACGTTCGCGCCCTCTTCTTCCACGGCCTTAATCAGACGCGGCAAATGCTCGCCCACAGACCCTGCGCCAAAGCGGGCAATCAGAGTAAGGCGCCCGGCCTCATTGTTGGGGTTCAGCGTGGACATCAAAGATTTCAGATGTCCCGTTGTCATCGATGGGCCGCACTTGAGGCCGATCGGGTTTTGGACCCCCTTGCAGAATTCCACATGCGCCCCATCAGGCTGACGCGTGCGGTCACCGATCCAGATCATATGTCCAGAGCCCGCAACCCACTGGCCGCTCGTGCTATCAAGGCGGCACAAGGCCTCCTCATACTCAAGCAAGAGCGCTTCGTGGGAGGTGTAGAAATCAACCGTCTCGACCGCATTCGACGCTTCATCCCGAATGCCCGCGGCATTCATAAAGTCGAGCGTATCGGTGATCCGCGCAGCCATCTCTTGATATTTTTGGGCCTCTGGCGCGCCGGTAAACCCAAGGGTCCAGGCGTGAACGGCGTGAATGTCCGCAAAACCACCAGATGAGAACGCGCGCAGCAGGTTCAGTGTTGCCGCGGCTTGCAAATAGGCTTGCTCCATCCGCGACGGGTCCGGCACGCGGCTCGCTTCTGTGAAGTCAAAGCCGTTGATGATGTCGCCGCGGTAGCTGGGCAGTTCCACGCCGCCCTGCGTTTCAGTCGGAGCCGAGCGCGGTTTCGCCATTTGCCCGGCCATGCGGCCGACTTTGACGACTGGCACCTTGGCCGCAAAGGTCAGCACCATCGCCATCTGCAACATCACCTTAAAGGTGTCGCGGATATTGTCAGCCTTGAACTCGGCAAAGCTTTCGGCGCAATCGCCACCTTGCAAAAGGAATGCCTCGCCGCGGGATACAGCGGCAAGCTCTTTGCGCAGCCTGCGCGCCTCGCCTGCGAAAATCAGCGGTGGATAGCTGGCAAGACGGCCTTCGACAGCGTTGAGCGCGGCTGCGTCAGTATACTCGGGCATCTGAACTCTGGGCTTGTTGCGCCAGTCAGATTTTTGCCACTCGGTCATCGTCTCTCTCCAGAATCAATAGTTTGTAACGGCGCCCCAAAATCAGCGCCTTTGCAGGTATAGACAGAGCTGGTAGCGCGAACAATGCATAATGCGGACGACGCGTGGCATACGGCAGGTCAAAAACGACATTCTGTTGGTTTCGGATCGCTGTTTTCCCCTTGTACGGCTGCCACAAAACTGATGTGGTTTTGCGACCCGAGAGCCGCTCGGCCACACTAAAGTTGGTGCGCCATGGAAGCCCAGAAAATTACCGTCAAAGCAACGGACCGACCCGGTTTCACACCGCGCCGCTTTACATTTGTTCTGCTGAACAATTTTACGCTCCTGTGCTTTTCTTCGGCGGTCGAATGCTTGCGTCTGGCCAATCGGATGTCGGGCCAGGAGTTGTATCAATGGACCGTTGCAACCGAAGGGGCGGACCCTGTTTCATGCTCCGCAGGCATTGAGTTCAACGCGCAATCCGATCTCGGCGATCTTGCACGGGACGAGGCGATCATGGTGTGCGGCGGTGTTGACGTGCAAACGGCAACGACCAAGCGCCTGCTCAACTGGTTGCGCAAAGAGGCGCGGCGTGGGGCGACGGTGGCCGGGCTGTGCACTGCGGGATACGCGCTGGCCAAGGCTGGGTTGCTCGATGGCAAAAAGGCGACGATCCACTGGGAGAACCACGACAGTTTTGCTGAAGAATTCGATGAGGTCACACTCACCAAATCCGTGTTCGTCGTCGATGGAAACCGGGTCACTACGGCTGGCGGCACGGCCTCGATTGACTTGATGCTCAAACTCATCGCTGAGGATCATGGCGAAGAGCTGGCCAATGCGGTGGCCGATCAGCTGATCTATTCCTCGATCCGTACCGACCAAGACACGCAGCGCCTATCGATCCCAACCCGGATCGGCGTGCGCCATCCCAAGCTAAGTCGTGTTATCCAGATGATGGAGCAGGCGATAGAAGAGCCGATCAGCCCGGCAATCCTCGCCCGAGATGTGCAGATGTCGACACGGCAGCTTGAGCGCTTGTTCCGCCGCTATCTTAACCGCAGCCCCAAGCGCTACTACATGGAATTGCGCCTGCAAAAGGCGCGCAATCTGCTGATGCAGACCGACATGAGTGTGATCAACGTGGCTTTGGCCTGTGGCTTTGCGTCGCCGTCGCATTTCTCAAAATGCTATCGTGCGCATTACGACACGACGCCGTACCGCGAACGCGGCAGCCATGGTGCAAAGGCCTCGTAGCTTTGCAGGCAAACGGCCTGATAAACGTGGCGTTTTCAGTCCGTTTAGGCCGCGAACGC
This sequence comes from Flavimaricola sp., assembly GCA_020629175.1. Lineage (GTDB taxonomy): Bacteria > Pseudomonadota > Alphaproteobacteria > Rhodobacterales > Rhodobacteraceae > JALZWD01. Next base: position 68,615 of record JAHDDU010000004.1, read on the forward strand.
ACTTCCCTTTCCCACTTCGTATGGTAACGTCTTCGTCAGGATAAAAATCCAATAGGGAGACAAAAATGAAAAACCTGCTTATGGCCACTGCGGCCTCTGCTCTTGTTGCCGGTTCCGCATTTGCGGGCGGCCACGCGACCGAAGTAAAAATCGGCATCATTCTGGGCTTCACCGGCCCATTGGAATCCATCACACCTGCCATGGGTGCGGGCGCCGAGTTGGCGATTGCCGAAGTAAACGAAGCGGGCACCCTGCTCGACAACGCTACCGTCGAAGGCATTCGCGCTGACTCCACATGTATCGACGCTGCTGCTGCGACTGCAGCTGCCGAGCGTCTGATCACATCCGACGGTGTGCATGGCATCATGGGCGCTGACTGTTCCGGTGTAACCGGCGCAATCCTGCAGAACGTTGCTGTGCCAAACGGCGTCGTCATGATCTCGCCTTCTGCGACATCTCCGGGCCTCAGCCACGCCAACAACGAAGACAACGGCCTCTTCTTCCGCACGGCTCCGTCTGACGCGCGTCAGGGTGTTGTGATGACCGAAGTGCTGATGGATCGTGGCATCTCCGAAGTCGCGCTGACCTATACCAACAATGACTACGGCAAAGGTCTTGCCGACAGCTTCCAGGCTGCTTTCGAAGCGGCTGGCGGTACTGTCACCATCAACGCAGCCCACGAAGACGGCAAAGCTGATTATTCCGCCGAAGTTGCAGCACTTGCCTCTGCCGGTGGTGAAGTCCTCGTCGTTGCAGGCTACACCGACCAAGGTGGTAAGGGCATTATTCAGGCCTCGCTCGACAGCGGTGCGTTTGACACCTTCGTTCTGCCCGACGGCATGGTTGGCCAGCAGTTGGTTGATGACATCGGTGCAGACCTCAACGGCTCGTTCGGTCAATTCCCCGGCACTGACAGCGAAGGCGCTGAGATGTTCCTTGGCCTTGCAGAAGCCGCTGGTTTCGACGGCACAGGCGCATTCGCACCTGAGAGCTATGACGCAGCAGCCCTGCTGATGCTCGCCATGCAGGCCGCGGACTCCACAGCCTCCGCTGACTACGCAGCACACGTCATGGACGTGGCCAACGCACCCGGCACACAAATCTTCCCCGGTCAGCTGGCCGAGGCGATTGAACTGCTGAAAGCTGGCGAAGACATCGACTACGTCGGTGCCACGGCTGTTGAGTTGATCGGACCCGGTGAAAGCGCAGGTAACTACCGCGAGATCGAGATCCAGGACGGCTCGATCGAGACGGTTCGCTTCCGCTAAATCCAAGCATTACCAATGCTTTATGCGGCCCAGTTCATGCTGGGCCGCATCTCAATTAACAAGGCTGGTCAACCAGCCTCGCCCGACGGGAAGAGGGTTTGACGCATGATCGAAGTGCATGATTTGCACAAGCATTTCGGTGGATTCCACGCTGTTGACGGGGCATCGCTCGCCATTGAGCAAGGGTCCATTACCGGATTGATCGGCCCCAACGGCGCGGGCAAAACCACATTGTTCAACGTCATCGCGGGACGCCTGCCGCCAACCTCTGGCCGGGTGACGATGGCGGGCGAGGATGTCACTGGCCTCGCTCCGCACAGCCTTTTTCACAAAGGCCTGTTGCGCACATTCCAGATTGCACATGAATTCTCTTCGATGACTGTGCGCGAAAACCTGATGATGGTTCCCGGCGGGCAATCCGGTGAGGGGCTTTGGACGGCGTGGTTCGGCCGGGGCAAGATCGCGCAAGAAGAGACAGAGCTGTTGAAGAAAGCCGATGAAGTTCTTGAATTTCTGACGATTTCTCACCTAAGGAACGAAAAGGCGGGCAACCTCTCCGGCGGCCAGAAAAAGCTGCTCGAGCTGGGTCGCACAATGATGGTCGACGCCAAGATCGTGTTTCTGGACGAAGTCGGGGCTGGCGTGAACCGGACGCTCCTCAACACCATCGGTGACGCGATCATCCGCCTGAACAAAGAGCGCGGCTACACTTTCTGCGTCATCGAGCATGATATGGATTTCATCAAACGCCTTTGCGACCCTGTGATCGTCATGGCAGAGGGCAAGGTGCTGGCCCAAGGGTCTGCGGATGAGATCATGCAGAACGAGGCTGTGATTGAGGCGTACCTCGGCACAGGTTTGAAAAACAAAGAAAAGGTTGGGGCATAATGGCAGAGCCTTTCCTGATCGGCGATGCGATGACCGGCGGCTATGGCCGTGGGGCGGACATCCTGCACGGCTGCACCATCAGCGTGGATGAAGGCAAGATCGCGGTGATCGTGGGCCCCAATGGTGCAGGAAAGTCGACCGCGATGAAGGCGGTCTTTGGGATGCTGAACTTGCGCGAGGGTGCAGTTCGGATCGCGGGCAAGGACATCACCCATCTGTCGCCACAGGATCGCGTGGCCGAAGGCATGGCCTTTGTGCCGCAGACGTCCAACATTTTTACGTCCATGACCGTTGAAGAGAATCTCGAGATGGGTGCGTTCCTGCGCCGAGATGACATTACCGCCACGATGGAACAGGTCTACGAACTGTTCCCTATCCTGCGGGATAAGCGGCGTCAGGCGGCGGGTGAGCTGTCCGGCGGTCAGCGCCAGCAGGTTGCAGTGGGCCGCGCGCTAATGACACAGCCCAAAGTTCTGATGCTGGACGAACCTACCGCGGGCGTGAGCCCCATCGTGATGGACGAGCTGTTTGACCGCATCATTGAGGTCGCACGCGCTGGGATCACCATTTTGATGGTCGAACAAAATGCTCGCCAAGCGCTGGAGATTGCGGACACCGGTTATGTGCTTGTCCAAGGGCGCAATGCCTACACCGGCACCGGGGCCGAGCTGATGGCCGATGACGAGGTGCGCCGCACCTTCTTGGGGGGCTGAGGTGCGCATGGCTTTGGCGGCAATGATCAGCGCGATGCCAGGGGCAAGCCACGCCGACAGCCTGCGGTGCGAGGTATCAGCGCCCTGCCCGACCAATGAGGCGTGCCTGACCGAGGCTGTCAGCATCGCGTTTGACATTGATCGCACCCAATTTGCGCCCGCAAATGACCCGGCCGATCCCCCACGTCGCAAGATAACGTTCGTCCGCATGGGCGACAGGCAATTTCCGGCGGAGGCAATCCTGATGGGCGACATTCGTGGCTTCTGGGCCGAGGGGCTTGGTGGTGGCGATGTGTTGTTTATCGTGCAGCCGGACGGGACGGCCAACTATGTCGAAGAGCCAAGTGGCTTTCAGATGGAGGGCACATGCGAGGGCTGATTGCATTGCTGCTCGCGCCCTGCACCGCGCTGGCAGAGGGCGGAGCGCAAGAGTACGCCTGCGAAGTCATGGGATGTATGGGCGAGGAATGTCTGGCCCAAGGCAGCGTGTTTGATTTGTCTATTCTGCCGGTCCAAGTGCGCGCGGACGGTACCGGCGATTTCGCCGTGGCCCTCGAAGGATCCGAGCACCCGGCCTATCAAATCGCCCCCGAAGGTCCGCTTGTCTGGACCGAAGGCGATGGAACCGTCGCTTTCCTTTATACGCCGTTCGACCGAACCGTTTTCACATTGCATCGCTACGAAGCTCGCCAAGAGAGCCGCGATGTCGCCACATCTCACTTCGTATCCTGCTGGGTGGACTGACATGGATCTGCTTAACGCCCTTGTGGCCTTTACCAACTACGTCTTTATCCCCGGCCTCGCCTATGGCGCCCAGCTGGCGCTTGGCGCGCTGGGGGTGACGTTGGTGTATGGCATCCTGCGGTTTTCAAACTTTGCGCATGGCGACACCATGGCCTTTGGCACGATGGTAACGATCGGCATCACGCAGCTGTTTCAGAGCATGGGGATCAGCCTTGGGATTTTCCCAACGGCCCTGCTTGCCCTGCCCTTTGGAATTTTGCTGACGGGTCTTTTCCTGCTCGCGACCGACCGGGCTGTCTATAAATTCTATCGCGCCCAAAAGGCCAAGCCTGTGATCCTCGTCATCGTCGCGATGGGGGTTATGTTTGTCTATAACGGGATTGTGCGGGTGTTTATCGGCACCGAAGACGTGGTCTTTGCGGATGGTCTCCGCGCTGTGATTCACCCGCGCGACTTCAAGGATTGGAGCGGACTGCGCGAGCCGCTCGGCCTGCGAATGACGACGCTGATCACGCTGGTCACGGCGGCCATTGCCGTTGCGCTGCTCTTTTGGTTCCTCAACAAAACCCGCACCGGCAAATCCATGCGGGCGTTTTCTGACAATGAGGATTTGGCGCTGCTGTCCGGCATCAACCCCGAGCGGGTCGTGCTTGTCACTTGGATGATCGTGGGCGCTTTGGCGACAACGGCCGGTGTGCTCTACGGCCTCGACAAATCGTTCAAGGCGTTCACTTACTTCCAACTCCTCCTGCCGATCTTTGCTGCGGCGATCGTCGGCGGACTTGGCAATCCGCTGGGGGCGATTGCGGGTGGCTTTGTCATCGCCTTTTCCGAGTTGGTGATCACCTACTCGTGGAAGAAGGTTTACAATTACCTCGTGCCCGAAGCGTGGGAGACGACGAGCCTCGTGCAAATCCTCTCCACCGATTACAAATTCGCGGTCAGCTTTGGCCTTTTGATCGTCGTGCTGCTGTTCCGACCGACCGGCATCTTTAAGGGGCAATCGCTATGACGCCTGTTTTGAAAAACACCATTCTGTTTTCGCTGATGGCTGCGTTGATCGTGGGAACCGGTGTCGTCTCGGGGCCGAACTTTGCGCTGACGATTGTGAACTATGGTCTGATCTCGGCAATCATGGCGTTGGGGGTGAACCTGCAGTGGGG
>JAHDDU010000004.1:73490-134009 GCA_020629175.1 Flavimaricola sp.
TGAACTATGGTCTGATCTCGGCAATCATGGCGTTGGGGGTGAACCTGCAGTGGGGATTTGCCGGGCTTTTTAACATTGGTGTGATGGGTTTTGTGGCCTTGGGCGGTTTGGCGACGGTGCTGATTTCGATGCCCGTCACCGAAGGTACGTGGAGCGCGGGTGGTGTACGTGTTGTCTTTGCGCTGCTGTTGGGCGCTGCGACCATTGCAGGTGCGATCTGGGTGAACACCAAGATGGCCGCAGGCCGTACGCGGACCTTTGCCCTCATAGGCCTTTTGGTCGTCGGGTTCTTTGTCTTCCGCGCGATCTTTGATGGCGGGGTTGAGGCGATTGAGGATATCGACGCCGCCTCTACTGGATATCTCGGTGGGCTGGGTCTGCCTGTGCTGATCGCCTGGCCGGTCGGTGGCCTCCTGGCCGCAGGGGCCGCGTGGATTATTGGCAAGACCGCGCTCGGTCTGCGGTCAGACTACTTGGCTATTGCGACGCTCGGGATCGCTGAAATCATTCTGGCCGTCATCAAGAACGAGGACTGGCTCTCCCGCGGCGTGAAAAACGTCATCGGCATTCCGCGCCCGGTTCCACTTGAAGTGGATTTGCAGCAGGATCCCGGTTTTGTCGAAAATGCGAGCGGTCTGGGGTTGGACCCGGTTCTGGCCTCTACGTTGTATGTGAAGCTTGCCTATTCTTGCCTCTTCCTGATTGTGCTGCTGGTTCTTCTGACCCTCACTCAACGGGCGCTGAATTCCCCTTGGGGCCGCATGATGCGTGCTATTCGTGACAATGAGGATGCCGCCGAGGCAATGGGCAAAGACGTCAAAGCCCGGCACCTTCAAATCTTTATCCTAGGCTCTGCCATCTGCGGCATCGCGGGCGCGATGATCACCACGCTCGATGGTCAGCTGACGCCGACGTCATACCAGCCTCTGCGCTTTACCTTCCTGATTTGGGTGATGGTCATCGTCGGCGGCTCGGGCAACAACTTTGGCGCCGTCTTGGGCGGCATGTTCATCTGGTGGCTGTGGAACGTCCTCGAAGGTGGCGGGCCGTGGCTGATGGAGCAGATCACGGCACCGATGGCCGATGGATCGTGGTTCAAGGAAAAGCTGTTGGACGCCTCAGCCCATATGCGCCTGTTGACCATGGGGATTGTGCTGCTGCTGGTGCTACGGTTCGCGCCGCGGGGCCTAATCCCTGAAAGGTAAGCAGAGGGCCGCTACGCGCGGCCCCCTGCTCTGTTACTTTGGGTTCATTGCGCGCAGACGCTTGATCAAGGACGATGTATCCCAACGTCCGCCGCCCATGGCTTGCACGTCTTTATAGAACTGATCGACGATCGCAGTGATTGGCAGGCTGGCACCCACGTCATTTGCAGTGGCAAGGCAAATGCCCAAATCCTTGCGCATCCAGTCCACGGCAAACCCGTGGTCAAACTCGTCATCGACCATGGTTTCATAGCGGTTTGCCATCTGCCAACTGCCCGCCGCGCCGCCCGCGATCACGTCAATCACCGCCTTGCCGTCGAGGCCCGCCTGCTCGGCAAAGTTCAGACCTTCGGACAGGCCCTGCACGACGCCGGCGATACAGATCTGGTTGACCATCTTCGTCAGTTGGCCCGCGCCGCTGTCGCCAAGGCGCTTGCAGAGTTTCGCATAGCTTTCGATGACCACCTCAGCCTTATCGTAAGCGGCCTGATCGCCACCACACATCACGACCAATTGTCCATTCTCAGCCCCGGCCTGCCCACCCGAGACCGGCGCATCGACGAATTGTACTCCAAAGCCCGCAGCCACGTCAGCCAGCTCTTTGGTGACCGCCGCACTCACCGTTGTATGGTCCACAAAGATGCTGCCCGCGGCCATTGACCCCAGCGCGCCCTCGTCCCCCAGACAAACCGAGCGCAGATCGTCGTCGTTGCCCACACAGGCCATGACAAAGTCAGCGGATTGCGCCGCCTCAGCGGGTGTTTTTGCCGCCGTTCCGCCATGTTCAGCGACCCAGGCTTCGGCCTTGGCAAAGGTACGGTTGTAGACCGTGACCTCATGCCCTTTGGACACCAGATGCCCTGCCATCGGATACCCCATGACACCCAGCCCCAGAAATGCAATTTTCGCCATTCTCTAGCCTCTCGCGCTTTGTCTTTAAAACAGGTAGCAAGACGTAAACGACCAGCGCAGATCGTCAAGCGCTTGGTCCTCTGGTTCGGGAAATGACATGGTCCAGATCTTTCGCTGGTTGCTCAATATCGCGACGACGTTGATCGTGCTGACCGTCGCGTGCTTTGTGCTGGCCTACTACTTCTTTTCCCGCTCTCTTCCGGAATACAGCGGCGAGCTTGAGGTCGCAGGGATTGTCGGCCCGGTTGAGATTGTGCGGGACACGGCCAACGTACCGCATATCTTTGGCCAGACGAATGAGGATGTTTATTTCGCGCTCGGCTTTGCCCATGCGCAGGATCGGATGTGGCAGATGATCATGCTCCGCCGCACCGTTCAGGGCCGCATGTCCGAGCTGTTTGGTGAGCGAACGCTGGCAAGCGACGTTCTGATGCGGCGATTTGATCTCTATAATGCGGCTGTGGCCTCAGTGGACGATCAAACGCCCGAGACGCAGGCTGCACTTGATGCGTACGCGGCAGGCGTCAACGCGTGGCTGGGAGAGGTCAATGCAGGTGCACGTGGCCGTGGTGCGCCCGAGATGTGGCTCTTTGGCCATGCAATCGCGCCGTGGCAGGCCGCAGATAGCATCGCCATCCTCAAGCTTATGGCGTTCCAGGGCTCCAGCCATATCGAGCGCGAGGTGCTTCGCGCCCGTGTGTCGCTGACCCTTGGGGATGATCGTGTTGAAGACATCCTGCCTGATGCACCGGGCCGGGCCGTCGCGGCGTTGCCCCGGTATGCCGCCATGATCCCGGCTTTGCCCGAGGATGGGCCTACGTATGCTGAGCGACTTGACCCGCTCTCGCCCCTTCGCGGGATCGGATTTGAAAGCGCGTCCAACGCCTGGGCCGCAGGTGTGTCGCGCTCTGCTGCCGGGTCCACGCTGCTGGCCAATGATCCGCATGTGGCCCTGACCGCACCGTCGCTTTGGTACCTTGCCCGGCTGGAGTTGACCGGCGGCGGTGTCATCGGCGGCACCATACCCGGCATGCCTGTCGTATTGTCCGGGCGCAGCGCTGATCTGGGATGGGGTATCGCCGCCTCCTATGTCGATGATGCCGATATCTTCATCGAGGAGGTGAACCCCCAAAACCCCGACGAATACAAGGTCGAAGATGGGTGGGAGCGGTTTGAGACGCGCTCCTCTATCATCAACATCGCCGACCGCCCCGGGGAGACGATCCGCCTGCAATGGAGCCGCAACGGCCCCGTCCTGCCGCCCGAGCATTATAACCTTGGCACCATTCGTCCCCCCGGTCATGTCACGGCAATCAGCTGGACCGCGTTTAGCCGGGATGACACCTCAATGTCTGCCGCCCTCGACATCATGCGAAGCCGGGACATTCAGGACGGGCTAGACGCGAGCGAGGCCTTTGTCGCCCCGTCGATGAACCTCGTCCTAGCCGACCGCAACCGCGTAGCCATGCGCACCATCGGCGCGCTGCCGGAGCGCGATCCTGAACATGTCAGTCAGGGGCGCCTGCCTTCGCTGGGGTATTTGCCGCAAAACCGCTGGCAAGGCATGCTCCCTCAGAGCGTGAACCCGGTCTTTCGTAACCCCATTGGCGGCATCATCGGAAACACCAATAACAAGGTGATTGACCGCGACTTTCCTCGGCATCTGTCGTTTGACTGGGGCGACACCCAGCGCGTGCAACGCTGGGAATTTCTGATGCAAAGCCGCGAGGTGCACACGCGCGAAAGCTTCATCGACGCGCAGCTTGACACCGTCAGCCCAACTGCACGGTCGATCCTGCCGCTTATCGGCGCAGAGCTCTGGTTTACTGGCGACGCAGCACCCGAGGGCACGCCCGAGCGGACGCGGCAGCGGGCGCTGTCCCTTCTGGGCGAGTGGAATGGCGAGATGAACGAGCATCTGCCGGAGCCGCTGATCTACGCCGCATGGTTGCGCGCGCTGCAAGACCGGCTGATCCGCGACGAATTGGGCCCGCTCACACGTGAGTTCACCCATGTGGAGCCGATCTTCATCGCTCGCGTGTTTGCCGACGTTGATGGCGCCGGCGAGTGGTGCGACGTGATCCAATCCGCGCCAGAGGAAACCTGTGCAGATATGGCCCGCCTCGCACTTGATGATGCGCTCGTCTGGATTTCTGAGACCTATTCCCCCGCCATCGAAAGTTTGCGCTGGGGCGATGCGCATGAGGCCATTCAGGACCATCCTGTGCTGCGCCAGACGCCTGTTGTGAACTGGTTCGTCAACATCCGCGTCTCAACCAGTGGCGGCGACAACACGCTGCAACGGGGGCTGACATCGGGTGACCCGGCTCAGCCGTTCCAGAACGTGCATGGCGCGGGGTATCGGGGCGTATATGACTTCGCCGATCCTGACAGCTCGGTCTTCGTCATTTCCACCGGGCAATCGGGGCATCCGTTATCACGCCACTACGATGATCTGGGAGAGCTCTGGCGGCGGGGTGAATACATCCCGATGTCACTGGACCCGGCCTTGGCCCGTGCGGGCGCTGTGGGAACGATGATCCTGCGGCCCCGACCTTAGCCCTTGCTGCGTTCGAGATCAAAGCGACGGGCCTGCTCGCTCGTCCAGCGCACCTTGATGCTCCAACCGTCCTGCCCCTCGGTCTGAGCTTCGACGATCTTCTCCTCGTTCAGCCAGGCCATAAGCCTGCCTTCGTGCCAGCCGAGTGTCAGGTCTTCTTCGAAAGTCGGATCGCTCAAATGCTCGGTGATGGTGGTGATCAGATCATCGAGCCCCTGCCCGGTGATGGCCGAAATTGGGACGACACCGTCGCGCCGCGCCGCTTCTGCCAGATGCGCATTGTGCGCGTCTTCGTCCAGCACATCGATCTTGTTCCAGACCTCAATCATCGGCGTCTCTTCGGGCACGTCTAGACTGCTGAGGATTTGGTGCACCTGAGCCATCTGGCCCGCTGTTTCCGCGTGGCTGATGTCCCGCACATGGAGGATAACGTCAGCTTCCAGTACCTCCTCCAGCGTCGCGCGGAAGGAGGCGACAAGCTCTGTCGGTAGGTCTGAGATAAAGCCCACTGTGTCGGACAGGATAATCTTGTCGTTTGTTGGCAAAGTCAGTTGCCGCATCGTCGGATCAAGCGTGGCAAAGAGCATATCTTTGGCCATCACATCAGCACCCGTCAACCGATTGAACAACGTGGATTTCCCTGCGTTGGTATACCCCACGAGAGCGACAATCGGATAGGGCACCTTGGCCCGCGCTGCACGGTGCAGTGCGCGGGTTTTGACGACCTTCTCCAACTGCCTGCGTAGTCGGACAATCTGAGTATCAATCGCCCGCCTGTCGGCCTCAATCTGCGTCTCACCCGGGCCACCCACAAATCCCAAACCACCGCGCTGACGCTCCAGGTGGGTCCAGGCTCGGACCAGCCGCGTTCGTTGATAACTGAGGGCGGCCATCTCGACTTGCAACACGCCCTCACGCGTGCGGGCACGGTCTGAAAAGATCTCGAGGATAAGGCTGGTCCGGTCGAGGATCTTGACGCCCCAGGCCTTCTCAAGATTGCGTTGCTGCACCGGGCTGACCGGACCGTCGATCAACAGCAATTCGATCTCGTTGTCGTGGAGCCGCTCTTTCAGTTCGGCGATTTTGCCCTTGCCGAACAGCATTCCGGGGTGGAGCTTGGGCAGGCGCACAATCTCGGCCCCTTGCACATCCAAGCCGGGCAGCGCTTTCGCCAGCGATATGGCCTCTTCTAACCCGGCCTCCGGATCACGCCGATCCGCATCCGATTTGAGTTCGGGATGAACGATCCAGGCACGCGTATCCGGCTCGTGCCGGTCCACACCGTCACGCCCCTGCTTTGGCTCACGAATGATTTCGTCGCCATCGTCGCCGTCAAAAATGTCGTCAGACCCTGAGATGGGTGTCATTCAGCCGCGTCTTCGCCGTCGTAGAGGTTGATAGGCTGTGCAGGCATAATGGTTGAGATCGCGCTTTTGTACACCAGCTGCGATTGGCCATCGCGGCGAAGCAGAACACAAAAGCTATCAAACCAGGTGATCACACCTTGAAGTTTGACCCCATTGATCAAAAAGATCGTCACCGGCACCTTGGTTTTGCGAACGTGGTTAAGAAACGCGTCCTGCAGGTTTTGCTTATCCGATGCCATTGCCCTGTTCCTTTATTCTTGCAGCCGCGGATCGGCCGTTCAACGGTACTAAGTATGTAGCGGCTTGACAGGACATTCCAGCCCAAAATGACCATTTCGAACAATCGCTTCAGCGGCGCCAGAATTCGGGGTTGAAGAGCGAGATAAGCGCGAGCGTTTCGAGCCGGCCCAGAACCATGGTTGCCCCCAAGATGATCTTGGCGGTATCGGGCAGCCCGGAATAGGCAATTGGCGTCTGCCCCGCGACTTCTGCCAGAGGCCCCGTGGTGGTCAACGCTGCCACTGCAAGAACCATCGCCGTCTCAAACTGCACGCCGGTGAGTGACAGCAGGATCATCACCAGCGCGATGCTGAGAGCCACAAGCATGAAGAAAATCCACGAAATGTATGCGCCTTGCCGTCGTATCCGCCGGGCTTCTGCTCCGCCACCGCCGACCGACCTTGGATAAACAAGCTTGTTCAGCTCCCGCTCGCCATGCCGGGTCAACGCATAGACGCGGAGGAGCTTCACGCCCCCCGCTGTCGTGGCGACCCCGCCCCCGATCAACGCCAGCCCAACGAGGATCAGGCCCGGTGTCTCAAGCCCCGACCAATCCCGTGCCTCAAGCCAGTCAAACGATTCAAATCCTGTCGTTGTGAGGAACGACAGCACTGTGAATAGCCCCCCCCAAAGTGCGCGGAGCCAGCCCAGGCTTTCGCCCGGCGTTGCGGTTTCATCAATCGCGCCAACGAAGTGGCGTGAAAACAAGACGCAGGTGACAATCGCCACAAGGATCAGGCCGAGCCTGACTTCTTCGTCCTGCCAGATCTTGTCGGCGTCATCGCTGAACATGCCGCGCGAAAACGTCAGGCGTGAGAGTCCAAAGCACAGGAATGCAAAGATCATCAACTCGCCCAGCAGGCCTGATGCCCCGTATTGAAGCCCGCCAATGGGCGAAATACCGGATGTCGCCATCACGGACATTGCGTGGCAAATCGCGACGATTGGTATCTCACCCGCCGCCAATAGCCCCAGGAACAAGAGAGACGTCAGCCCGGCATACACAGGTGTGAGGATCATCGTGTAGCGCACCAACCGTTCAGATGGGTCAAGCGAATGGTCCCGGCGTGTGTGCCTGTTGTCCGTCGCCCCCGCCCGGCCCCGCGCCCGCACTTCAAACCCGCCGATGTTCATCGGCGCCATGATCGCAACCGCTGTGATCCAGATGAGCAAGCCGCCCATCCACCCAACCAGAGCCCTCCACAGGTGCAGTGCAGGTGACAGGCTATCGGTGTTATCGTAGAGCGTGGCCCCAGTGGTGGTAAAGCTTGATATCATTTCAAACCAAGCCCTTAGAAGGGACTCTTCACGTGCTGCCTCTTGAAATGGAATGGCAAAGATCAGTGGCAGGACGCTGAATGCGGCAAGCAACGCAATCAATTGGCTTCGCGCAACATTGGGCGGTGCGTACCCTTGGGTGGCGATCCCAATTCCCACTGTCAAAACGCTGAATATGATGGCTCCGTACAAAAAGATGCGGGCGATAAACGGATCATCCAGCGCGATGATTGCATAAAACGCTGGCACCAGCATCGACAGCGCGCCAAGGCCCATGAGGACCACAAAGAACGGCAGCGCTGTGATCCGGGCCATCATCGAGGTCAGAAAAAGTCGATAGACACTTGGAGCAGGCGTTCGACCTCGGGGACGTCATCTGTCATGGCAAAAATGGAAATGACATCTCCCTCCTCAATCCGCAGACTGCCCGTGGGTTTGATCACTTTGTCGCCTTTCAGGATGCCAGCAATGATAACGCCCTCTGGGAAATCAATTTCTCCGACCAGCTGACCGGCAATGGGTGACGTGCCCAGCACCTGCGCCTCGATCACCTCAGCTTCGGCATCACCCACAGAATAGACGCCGCGCACCCGGCCATGCCGGATGTGGCGCAGGATCGACGAAACCGTCGTCGCACGCGGATTGATGTAGGCATCAATGTCGAGCGGCCCCATCAAAGGCACAAGCGTTGGATCATTTGTCAGGCAAATCGCATACTTACAGCCAAGCTCTTTTGCCCTGACGGCGGCCAAAAGGTTCGTTTTGTCGTCATCCGTCACGGCGAGGACCGCATCGGCACTGACAATTCCCGCTTCTTCCAGGATCGACGCGTCCAGACCATCACCGTTGAGCACGATGGTGCGCTCAAGGCTATCAGCTGCATGCTCCGCACAGCTGCGATTGCGCTCTACCACCTTTACCCGCACCCGATCGGTGCGGCTTTCCAGGTTGCGCGCCACACCAAGGCCGACGTTCCCCGCCCCGATGATTACCACGCGTTCCAGCTTGGACTGGGTCTTGCCAAAAATCTCTAGCGTGCGGGTCATGTCGGCCGTGTCCGTGAAGACATAGCATTCGTCGCCCACAAACAGCTGGTCGCCCGCCGTGGGCACAAACAAATGCCCATTGCGCCTGATCCCAACGACAAGCGCCCGTAGGGTTGAGAAGAGCTCTGTAAGCTGCCGCAAGGGGGTGTTTATGACGGCGCAATCCTCTTCAATCGTGATGCCCAAAAGCTGCGCCTTGCCTTCAAAGAAATTCTCGGAATCGAACGTTGCTGGCGCGGCAAGCCGCTGAAGCGCGGCCTCTGCCACCTCTTTCTCGGGCGAGATGACGACATCGATGGGAAGGTGATCCCGCCGGTAGAGATCAGAATACGCAGGATCGAGGTAGTTCTGTGCCCGAAGCCGCGCGATCTTGCGCCGGACGCCAAACACCGAATGCGCCACCTGACAGGTCACCATGTTGACCTCGTCCGAGTGGGTGGCGGCTATGACCATATCCGCATCCCCCGCCCCGGCCCGATCAAGGATGTCAGGATGGCTCGCGAATCCGGCGATCCCCTGCACATCCAGCGTATCGGTCGCATGGCGCACAAGGTTGGCGTTCTGGTCGACAACCGTGACGTCGTTCCGCTCTCCCGACAGGTGCCGGGCGATTTGCCAGCCAACCTGACCTGCTCCGCAAATGATGACCTTCATCGGGTCTCCTTAGGCAACTAGGGCTTTGCCGTGGTGACAGAGCTGATCCACAGCGTCAATCACCGTCAACATGGGCCACGCGGCCACCCGCCTTGGTGGATGTGACCACGCCAAGACTCTTGAGCTTGCGATGTAGGGCGCTGCGTTCCATGCCCACGAAACTCGCGGTGCGGGAAATGTTTCCGCCAAATCTGTTGATCTGGGTCAGAAGGTATTCGCGCTCAAACAACTCTCGGGCTTCGCGCAGCGGCAATGTCGCCAGTCCCCCAGAGAGCACAACGCGGCCTTCCTCGGCCCCGGTTTCTTCTACACTTGGGAGTTCTTTGGCTGAAATGGGATCAGCAGAATCCCCAAGGATAAGAACGCGTTCCACGACGTTCTTCAGCTGCCGTACGTTGCCGGGCCAGATCATGGTTTGCAACAAAGCCCGCGCATCATCTGCCAATTGCCGCAGTGGGAGGCCCTGTGCCTTGTTCAGCATCTCAATGAAATGTTCCGCAAGCAGAGGAATATCCTCGCGCCGCTCCTCAAGGCTTGGCACCTGAATAGGCACCACATTCAGGCGATGGTAGAGCTCTTGGCGCAGGTTGCCGTCCTGAATGGCGAGATTGAGGTCTTTGTTCGAGGATGAGATCACTCTCAGATCGACCTGTACCTTTTCCGTGCCGCCGACGCGCTGAAAGCTTTGATCAACGAGCACCCGCAGGATCTTGGCCTGTGTGCCAAGCGGCATCTCCGCCACCTCGTCAAAGTAGACGACCCCGCCGTTGGCTTGCTCCAACAGACCCTTTTCGATGCCCTTCTCCGGGCTTTCCTTGCCAAACAGCACCTCTTCCATCCGCTCCGGCTCGATCGAGGCAGAGTTGACGGTCACAAAGGGGGCGGCCGACCGGTTGGAATTGGCGTGGATATAGCGTGCCGCGATCTCTTTGCCCGATCCTGGCTGTCCGGTGAGCATGACGCGACCATTGGATTTGGTCACCTTGTCCAACTGCGATTTCAACGCTCGGAAAATGCCGCTGTCGCCCAACATCTCAGACGGCGGCGCATCGCCCCGCTTCAGCTCGATGTTTTCACGCCGCAAGCGACTGGTCTCCATCGCCCGCCGGATAACGACCATTAGTTGGTCAATGTTGAATGGCTTCTCGATAAAGTCATACGCGCCTTGCTTGATTGCCGCGACCGCAATCTCGATGTTGCCGTGACCTGAGATGATCACAATTGGGATGTCCGGATGATCGCGTTTGACAACCTTCAGGATGTCGATCCCGTCCATCCGGCTGTCTTTTAACCAAATGTCGAGGATCATCAGCGCGGGCGGCTCTTTGGCGATTTCGGCCATGCATTGCTCAGACGTTCCGGCCAGCCGGGTGGTGAACCCTTCGTCTACCAAGATGTCCGAGATCAATTCGCGGATGTCGCGTTCGTCGTCGGTGATTAGAATGTCACTCATTATTGTGCCTCACTCTGCTGCTCGAGTTGTTGTCGCGGCTGCCTGTGGCAGGACCGGAAGGGTGATGACGGCGCAGGCCCCAAAGTGGTCTGCACCGTTGAATGGTTCGGCATCCTGAAGCGTCAGTGTGCCGCCGTGCTCTTCGATAATCTTCTTAACGATTGGCAGACCAAGTCCTGTGCCCTTGTCTCGTGTCGTCACATAGGGCTCAAACAGTCTCGCCCGGTCTTCAGGCAGACCGATGCCATTGTCCTGAATGCTGATCTCTGCTGTTTGATCGGCAATGTCCATCTGGATACGTATTTGCGGCTCAAAACCAGTTATGGCGCCCTTTTCCATATGGCTTTCAATTGCTTCTCCAGCGTTCTTAATAAGATTTGTCAACGCCTGAGAAATCATTGTGCCGTCAATATCTGCATGGAGAACCACGTCCGGAATGCGAGATTGTATTGTCACCTCTGGCTGTCCTGCCTCCTGCAAGGTGATCGCATCCTTTACCAGCGCAGTGAGGTTGGTGACCTCCTTCTCCGGTTCAGGCATCCGCGCGAACTTGGAGAATTCATCCACGATCCGCCGCAAATCCCCTGTCTGCCGCACGATAACATCTGTCATGCGATCCAGCGCCTCAGCCTCTTCACCAACGAGGCCACTAAATTTCCGCTTGATCCGTTCGGCCGACAGTTGGATCGGGGTGAGCGGGTTCTTAATCTCGTGTGCGATCCGCCGGGCGACGTCGCCCCAGGCCGCCGTCCGCTGTGCGCTGACAAGGTTTGTCACATCGTCAAACGCGACCACATAGCCCTCAAGGATGCCGTCCTTGTTCAGTCGCGGCGACATCCGCACAAAGAGCGAGGCGTGCTGGCCACGGCGCGTTAGGCTGATCTGGTCCTCTACCACATCGCGCCCCTCGACCGTGAGCCGGTCAAACAGCGGTGTAAACTCCGGCACGACGACAGACAGCGGCGCAAGCTCCAAGGTCTCATCCAGCCGCAGCATCGCACGTGCGGATGTATTGGCGAGTGTGACCGAGCCATCCTGATCAAGGCCTACCACACCGGATGTAACAGAGCTGAGGATGGAATCAAAAAGCCGCCGCCGCCCTTCGATCTGTTGAGTGTTGTCGAGCAACTCATCCCGCTGTGCTTTAAGCTGTTCCGTCATCTGGTTGAAATACTGACCTAAAAGCGAAATCTCATCATCGCCTTCCTCTTCGATCACGCGCACGCTGAGGTCCCCGGCACCCACCCGGCGCGAGGCGGAGACAAGCCGCCCAATGGGGCGGGCCAAACGCTCTGCCACCCACAGGCCAAGCCAAATAGCCGCGAGGATAAGGATGAGTGCAAAGCCAAGGTACAACAGACCAAATTCAAAAAGACTGCGCCCCCTGTCGCGCTCCAGCTGTTCGTATTGCGCCACTGTTTCCTTCGTTTCATCCAGCAACGACAGGATCGCGCCATCCACCTGCCGTGAAACGAGCACATAGCGGTCCAGAAAGGACTCGAGTGGCAGCAAAGCGCGGAATTCGTTGTTAGGCACATCCTGAACGACAGAGATGCCCGCCTGCAGCGCCTCGTCAAAATGCGCCGGGGTCGGCATCTCATAATTGAACTCATACGACCCGGGCCCACGCGAACGGATCAACCCGGTGCCGTCGATGACAAACACCTCCGTCAGTGCGGCCTCAATCTGATTGCTGACACGAGAGAGTGATTGCACGACCTCTCCATCCGTCATGAAGAAATTGCGCTGGCGCTCCTGATTAAGGTAGCTGGCCACAGCGCGAGCGTCTCGCTCGAGGTCTTCTAAATGCTCGGCCTCATAGGCGACGGCCGCAGCGCGCGAATTTTCCAGCACGTTGCGCACGCGTTCAGAGAACCAGCCTTCCAGACCCACGTAAATCGTGATGACTGAAAACACAGCAACAAGGATCGTCGGCAACAGGGCCATCAGCGCAAAGGACCCGGTCAGCCGCAGATGCAGCCGCGAGCCTGCGGACTTGTTGCGCCGCGCGCCAATCATCCGTGCAATCCGCTGCGAAACGAGGGCCACCACGATCAACACGTAGACAAGGTCGGCGAGGAAAATAAGCCGCAGCGACGGATCATTGTCAGACCGGTCGAGCGGGCCAAGTGCGACATAGGTCATCACCGCCAGCACCGGTCCCAGAATGATCAGACCAAGCGTCGCGGCATTCTGGATGCGCCGCTGACGCCGCCAGCGGTTAAGTCGCCGAAGAAAGGATCCCGTACCGGATCTGCGCACTGCCGTTCGCCCTGTTACCGGGGGCAAGCCCCCTACCGCATTTGCCTCTGTGATCTTTCTTCTGCCGAAGCGCCACAGTTATGTGGCACTTTTACATCAACTTGCGGCGGCGTGTCACGCGGATATCGAGGTCCGTGATCTTTTTGCGCAAGGTATTGCGGTTAATTCCAAGTAAATCGGCACATTTAGCCTGATTTCCGCCGGTGGCTTCAAGGGCGATGTCGATAAGTGGCGCCTCCACCTCTCGCAGAATCCGCTGGTGAAGCCCCGGTGGCGGCAGCGCACCGCCGTGCAAATCAAAGTAGCGGCGCAGGTGTTTCGCGACAGAGGAGGAGAGTTTGTCACTATCCCCTGCGCGGATCGGCTCCATCTCAGGCTGATTGCCCAAGATCATCTCAACCTCGCTGCGCGGCACGCTTTCTTCGGCAGAGGTGATCACCAAACGGCGGATGGCGTTTTCAAACTGCCGCACATTGCCGGGCCAGCTATACAACCTGAACAGCTCTAGCGCGCCGTCTGACAATCGCCGCGTCGCGCCACCATCGCGGGCCGCGCGGGCGAGGAAATGGTCAGCCAACAACGGGATATCATCAACACGTTCGCGCAACGACGGAACCGAGATCGTGACGCCGCCCAAACGGTAGAATAAATCCTCGCGGAACGCGCCTTCGGTCATCCGCTCCATCAGATCTGCCTGAGACGTAGCAAGAATGCGAGGGCCGTTTTCTGGCAGGGTATCCAGCACGCGGACGATGCGGGCTTGCGCCTCTTCATCGAGGTCAGCGACCTCATCCAACAGGATCGATCCACCTTTGGCCTTGGCCACCATGATGGACGGCCCATCCATTCCGACGAGGTCAGCGCCGGTCACAGTAACAAACGGGAGACTGCGCCGATCCGAGAAATCGTGAATCGCACGGGCAATCAGTGATTTACCGGTCCCGCTTTCCCCGGTGACGAGGACCGGCAACGCCGTGTTCATGACCCTCGCGACAAGACGATACAGGCTCTGCATGGCAGGCGTGCGTCCAACAAGCGGCAGGTCATTGCCCCCATCGACCACAGGCTCCGACGGAGTTCTGGGCGCGCGTCTTTTCACATCCAATGCGCGGGCAGCGCGTTTCATCAAGTCCGGCAGATCAAACGGTTTGGGCAGATAATCATAGGCATCGGCCTCAGCGGCCTGAATTGCGGTCATGATCGTGTTCTGAGCGGAGATAACGATAACCGGCAGGCCCGGTCTCAATTTGCTGATTTCAGGAAGTTGCTCCAAGCCATTGCCATCCGGCATGACCACATCCGAAATGACAAGGTCGCCTTTCCCCTCCTCGACCCATCGCATCAGTGTCACGAGGGAAGATGTCGCGTGCACCTTGCATCCGGCCCGCGTCAGAGCCTGTGTCAGAACCGTGCGGATAGTCCGATCATCATCAGCAACGAGTACGGTGCCGTCCATTATGTGTCTCCTGAAGAAGTCAGGGCCGCGTCATCTGCGGCGCGTGGGAGGGAAAGTCGAAATGTCGTCTGGCCGGGTACGGAGTTCACGCTGATCCAGCCACCCCCATCGCCCACAAGTTTGGACACGAGGGCAAGGCCGAGACCGGTGCCGTTTTCGCGGCCGGACACGAAGGGTTCAAAAATGTCATCGGCGATCCCGGGCGGCAGGCCCGGCCCATCATCCGTAATCTCCACCTGCAACGGAACGCGAGCATGAGAGCCGTCAGCGCGGCGCATCCTGAGCGAAGGGTCATAGAACGTCCGCAGGCGCACGACGCCGCCCCCCTTGCAGGCCTCCGCCGCATTCTTCAGAAGGTTCAAGAAGACCTGCAAAAGCTGGTCTGCATCCGCCATCGTGGTGGGCAGCGATGGATCATAATCCTCGATGAATGTGAGATGCGCGCCGTAGCCCACTTGCGCTGATTTCCGTGCACGATCCAGGACATCATGAATATTCACCGGCTTGAGCGCTGGCGGGCGCAAATTACCAAACTGTTCGACTTGTTCGAGCAGTTTCACGATCCTGCGGCTTTCCTCAACGATAAGATCGGTCAGTTCCAGATCGCCGTTACTCAGCCCCATGGACAACAGCTGCGCCGCCCCCGTGATCCCGGCAAGCGGGTTCTTGATCTCGTGCGCCAGCATCTCGGCCATGCCGATTGCGGTCTTTGCGGCTTTCTCAGATGACGCCACCTTGGTCATGCGAGAGGCAATTTCCCGCGGGCTGATCATCAGGATCATCTGCCCGTCGCCACCGGCCAGCGGGGCAATCTGCAAGGTGCTCTGCATCGGCGCCCGTTCGCCACTTCCGACGTCAACGTCATTGACAAAGAGCGGCGCCTGACCTGCGCGGGCACGGGCGACAGCAGCCTCAAGTGGCGTGTCAATAACGACCATGTCCCAAACGATTTGACCTGTCAGAGCCTTGGCCGAGAGGTTGAGGAACGCTTCGGCTGCGGGGTTTGTCTCAAGTATGCGGTCGTCCGGCCCGATCATGAGCGCGGGGACCGGCAGCGAGGACCATAGAGCCTGATCCACGATCATGCGGCCACCTCGGACAATGCACCGAATGCCTCGGGCAGCAAGGACAACACGACCTGAGGATCGGTTTCGCGCACGATCTTTTGCCGCAAAGTGCCGGGGGTGCTGGCGTCGTCCATATACCAGCACAGATGCTTGCGGGCCGATCGACCGCCCAATTCGGTTCCGTAAAAACTCAACATACTCTCATAGTGCCCTGCGATCATTTCAACGAGGGCGGGGCCCGTTGGCACCTTCGGCGCCGCCGCATCGGTCAAATCGGCAATGACTTGCGCCAACCGCCACGGCCGCCCTTGCGCGCCCCGCCCGATCATAACACCGGCCCCTTTGGACTGGGTAAGCGCCTTACGAGCCTCAGTGGTGCTTAGGATGTCGCCATTTGCGATGACGGGGATGGAGACGGCTTCGACGATTTCGTTTATCGCAGCCCAATTGGCGGAGCCTTTGTAGAACTGCTGCCGCGTACGGCCGTGGATTGTTACCATCTGAATCCCTGCCTCTTCGGCCCTTCGGGCCACATCGGCGGCATTCAGGCAGGTCTCGTCCCAGCCAAGCCGGGTTTTGAGCGTCACCGGGATTTTGACCGCGCCAACGACAGCCTCAATGAGCGAAATGGCCAGGTCCGGCGTCTTTAGAAGTGCAGAGCCGGAATTTCCGCCGGTTACCTTTTTGGCGGGGCAGCCCATGTTGATGTCGATGAATTTTGCGCCGTTCGCCTCGATCATGCGGGCGGCCTCTGCCATCCAATGCGCCTCGCGCCCCGCAATCTGCACAGCGGTTACACCGTCATGAAGGCCCAGCTCTGCCCTGTCCCGAACAGAGGCCTTGGCTTGCACCATCTCTCGGCTTGCGACCATTTCCGACACAACCCATCCCGCACCAAACCGCGCGACAAGCTGTCGGAACGGCAGGTCCGTGATGCCAGCAAGCGGCGCGAGGGCCACAGGGGCCATCGGAGCAAGGCCGGGCAATTGGATGGGTGAAATGGTCACTGCGTCTCCTTTGGCGAAGTGCCTTTTACTTAGCCGGTGCGCAGAACAGCCACAACGGAGCTGTGGGCAAAAAAGCAGCACAAATCACAATGTGATTAAAAATTAATCAGCGCCACGGAGTGACTCTAATTGTTCACCACCTGCCCCCACGGTATGACGAGCGCATGAGCACAGCAGCCATCATTGTCGCCGCAGGTCGCGGAACACGTGCGGGGGCAGGTCTGCCCAAGCAGTGGCGTGATTTGGGCGGGCAGTGCGTGGCGGCCCATACGCTCGATGTCTTTGCCGAGCACCCGATGATCGGTGACCTGGTCCTAGTCTTGCATCCCGATGATGTGGACAGCACACTATGGCCCCGCAGACCCGGCGTGCGCATTGTGACGGGTGGTGCGACACGGCAAGCCTCTGTCTGGAATGGATTGCAGGCCTTGGATGACGCGGTCGAGAACGTCCTGATCCACGACGCGGCTCGCCCCTTGGTCTCGGCTCAGACGATCACGGACGTGATCACGGCACTTGCGGCATCTCCAGCCGCGGCCCCTGCTCTGCCGGTGACGGACACATTGTGGACTGGGGTGGATGGCAAAGTCACGGGGACGCAGGCGCGGGACGGCCTTTATCGTGCCCAGACGCCGCAAGGGTTCCGCACTGACGCGATCTTGGCTGCGCACCGCAACGGACCCGCCGACGCAACGGACGATGTCTCCCTCGCTATTGCCGCCGGGCTTGACGTGGCCATCGTGCCGGGTGACGAAGACAACCTAAAAATAACCTACGAGGCCGACTTCGCGCGCGCCTTGCGGATCATGGGGCGCTAAGATGGATATTCGCACTGGCAACGGTTTTGACGTGCACAAGTTTGGACCGGGGGACCATGTGGTTCTGTGTGGTGTCCGCGTTGCGTTTGACAAGGCGTTGATGGGCCATTCGGATGCCGATGTCGGGATGCACGCCGTGACGGATGCGATTTATGGCGCGCTGGCGCAGGGCGATATTGGCCAGCACTTTCCGCCATCTGATCCGCAGTGGAAAGGGGCCGCGAGCCATATCTTCCTTGAGCATGCATGCGCTCTCGCTCGCGACATGGGGTTCACCCTCACCCACGCCGATTGCACGCTGATCTGCGAAGAACCCAAGATCGGGCCGCACGCCACCGCCATGCGGGCGGAGATGGCGCGGATTATGGGGCTGGAGGTGGACCGGATGAGTGTAAAAGCGACCACGTCAGAGCGGCTGGGCTTTACAGGTCGCGGCGAGGGCATTGCGGCGCTGGCAACCGCGACGTTGGTCAAGCCATGATGCATCTGATCGCAACTTTTGGCGGCGTCGGCCACATCAAGCCTGCACCGGGGACTTGGGGGTCGCTTGCGGCCATACCTGTGGCATGGCTGCTCTTTGTCATTGGCGGACCCTGGCTCTTGCTCTTCGCGGTGCCGCTTGCGGCCTTTGTCGGATGGAAGGCGACCGAGGCCGAAATCGCAGGGCAAGAAGATCACGATCCAAGCCATGTGGTGATTGATGAAGTGGCCGGACAATGGATTGCGCTTTTGCCTGTGGCCTTCGGAGCGCAGATGATGGCCACCGGATTTTGGGCGCTTTATCCGGGCATCATAGCCGCATTCCTGCTGTTTCGGC
This sequence comes from Flavimaricola sp., assembly GCA_020629175.1. Taxonomy (GTDB): domain Bacteria; phylum Pseudomonadota; class Alphaproteobacteria; order Rhodobacterales; family Rhodobacteraceae; genus JALZWD01. The sequence continues at coordinate 91,672 of JAHDDU010000004.1, forward strand.
TGTTTGACATCACCAAGTGGGGACCCATTGGCACAGCAGACCAGCGCGGTGATGCCTGGGGCGTGATGCTGGATGATTTGATCGCTGGAGTCTTTGCAGCCGTTGGGGTTTGCGTTCTCGCGGCTCTCGGCCACGGCCTTATGCGGATGATATGAGCATTGCGTCTGATATCCTCGATGCGGTTAGAGCGCGCGGATTGACCGTAACGACAGCCGAAAGTTGCACCGGCGGGATGGTCGCCGCCGCTTTGACAGATTTGCCCGGCTCGTCCGCGATGTTTGAGCGTGGGTTTGTCACCTACTCGAACGAAGCAAAACAAGACATGTTGGGCGTTTTGCCTTCGACGTTAGAGGCACATGGCGCCGTGTCAGAGCCCGTTGCACGAGAGATGGCGATTGGTGCGGCAAATGCAGCCAAAGCTGATATCGCGGTTGCGATAAGCGGGATCGCAGGGCCCGGCGGGTCGGATCACAAACCCGAGGGGCGCGTCTGTTTTGCTGTAGCGAGCGCCAGCGGCACACAGTCCGAGACGATTGAGTTTGGAGCGCTCGGCCGATCAAATGTCCGCCAAAAGGCGACCGATCATGCGCTTCAGACGATTCTCGACGCCATTCTCAAGTTGCCTGCAATTTAATCACACCTACCCCTGAGCGCTCAGTTTATGCCCTTTTCCTGCACGCCCAATAATTAAGCGCCCCTCCTCCGCACTTGCCACTTTTGCAGGCGGGCCAAATCCGAGAGGACGCCCGCACGGGAAATACCCAAGATGGAGGGGACTATGAACGGAGCGGATACCGCTTGGATTATCGTAGCAACAGCACTGGTGCTGTTCATGACATTGCCGGGGCTGGCGCTTTTCTATGGCGGCCTTGTGCGCGGGCGCAACGTGCTCAGCGTTTTCATGCATTGCTATGCCATCGCCTGTTTGATGAGCGTGTTGTGGTTCGCTCTGGGCTACTCAATCGCGTTTGGCGGCGGAACGTCGGGCTATTGGGGCGGCCTGGACAAGATGTTCCTCTCTGGCATTGATGCCACGACATTGGCAGGCACCCTGCCCGAGGTCTTGTTCTTTGCGTTCCAGATGACCTTTGCGATCATCACACCCGCACTGATCGTTGGTGCCTATGTTGAGCGGATTGGCTTTGGCTTCGTGCTCCTTTTCTCATCTCTGTGGATGCTGCTGTGCTATGCGCCTGTGGTTCACTGGGTCTGGGGCGGCGGCATGCTCGCCAACGGGATGATCTTCGAAGAGGCCGTGATGGATTTCGCGGGCGGTATTGTGGTGCACGAAACAGCGGGCCTCGCAGCCCTCATCCTCGCCATCTTCCTCGGCTCTCGCAAAGACGCCACAAAGCCTCCGCACAATCCAGGTATGGTGATGATTGGTGCGGCGATGTTGTGGGTCGGCTGGTTCGGCTTTAACGGTGGGTCGCAGCTTGCCGCTGATGGTGGTGCTGCGATGGCGCTGACCGTGACGCATTTGTCTGCGGCAGCCGCCTCGCTGACATGGGCTCTTTGGGAAAAGATCAAGTTCGGGAAAGCATCGCTCGTTGGCCTTGTCACAGGTACGATTGCTGGCCTTGCCTCAATTACGCCGGCCTCCGGCTTTGTTGGCCCCGTCCAGGCGCTGATCATTGGTGGTGTTGCGGGCATCCTGTGTCAGGAAGCTGTGAACCTGATCCGCAACAAGCTGAGCATTGATGACACGCTGGATGTGTTCGCAGTGCACGGCGTCGGCGGCATCTTTGGGACGATCATGATCGCAGTGTTTGGCCTTGGGTCATGGGCGTCACAGCTGGGATCGCTCGTGATCGTGGGCGTGTTCACGACGGTCGTCACTGTGGCTTTGATCTTTGTCTGCCGTGCGATCACGCCGCTGCGGGTGGATGCCGAAACAGAGAGCCTCGGCCTCGACCTCACCGTGCATGGTGAACGGGCGTATGAGCTGAATTCCTAAATTGGTCGGGCGCCCTACCTGGGCGCCCTTACCCGTAAAGCTCGGCCGCGCGGCGTTCAAAGGCGCGGACCACGCGCTGCATGGCCTCGTTAAAGAACATGCCAGCCGCGCCTTGCAGCAGACGGTTGCGAAACTCGAAATCCACGTCGAATGATACCTCGCATCCGCCGTCGACGTCTTGGAAACGCCACGTACTTTCGAGATGACGAAACGGCCCGTCGATGTAAGCCGTATCGATCTGCTTTCGCTCGGGCCAGAGCGTGACCCGGCTGCCAAATTTCTCGCGGAACACTTTGAACGAGATCACAAGGTCCGCCATCATGATCTGATGATCACCCTGATCCTCGGTCGAGCGGATACGCGCAGCAGCCGTCCAAGGCAGAAATTTAGGGTAGTTCGCCACATCCGCCACGAGGTCATACATCTGTTGCGAACTATACGGCAAAACGCGCGTTTCGGAATGGCTGGGCATAGGGTACTCGGTCTTTGGTCTGCCTCTCTATGTCAGCCGAAGATACGCATTTTCAAGGGGAAGGACGTTTTGCCGCGAAGGCGGGCGTCTTTTTCGATGACACTGCCAGCCTAGGATTGTACCAACGAGCGCAACTTGGAAGGACCCGTCAATGAGCAGCCGCCCCTATGTGATCGATCAAATGATCTCGGCCAAATCCATCGCCGCGCGGATCGAAGAGCTGTGCCATGAAATTCATGATGAGTTTGAGGACACCGACAAGCTCGTCGTGGTGGGCCTTTTGCGCGGAAGCTTCGTTTTCATTGCCGATCTGGTGCGTGAGCTGGACTTGCCCGTCGAAGTGGATTTCCTTGAGGCGTCTTCTTACGGCGACGCGATGGAAAGCAGCCGGGAAGTTCGCATTTACAAGGACTTGCGTGGTAAGATTGAAGGGCGTGATGTACTGGTGGTGGAGGATATCGTCGACACCGGCCACACCTTGCACCATGTCACACGGTTTTTGCAGGCACGAAATCCGGCCCGGATGAAAACCATCGCTTTGCTCGACAAGCCCTCTCGTCGTGAAGTGGATTTTTCTGCCGACTGGATCGGGTTCTCAATCCCCGACGAGTTTGTCGTGGGCTACGGCATCGACTACGCCCAACGCAACCGCAACCTTGCCTATATCGGCAAGGTGCGGTTCACGGATGCAGACTAACCCGCCGGGCCAATGCTGATGTCGAGCGGTGGTGTGGCCTGAATATTGTCCACGATGATTGCGCCCGTACCGCCATCTCCGGCGGGCGCAACAGTCAGGATCAATCTGTTCAGTTGTCTGGAGGGCGCATAGGCGCCGCTATGGGTGACCTCTCCTCCAGCAAACCGGACGGTTGCGGTGAACGTTTGCGTTGCGGGCTCGACCGTCATCCGGAGCTGATAGGCGCCGGTTCCGATCGCGGCAGGCAAAGTGATGGCATCTTCTGCATCCGGCGTCACAGTCACTTGTGTCGGGCTGACGGTGACAAGGCCGAAGAATTGGAGGTTGTTTTGCATTAGTGTAAAACTGGCGCTCGTTCCTGCGAGAAATCCATCGAGGGTGACGCTGTGGCGTTCAGAGCGGCTTTGGAACGGGATCTGCTCTGACAAGAACCATGCTCCGCTGGTCCCTTGAACTGAGGCAGGGATCATGAAGGATTTGGTGTTCTCGGCATTGATAGCAGCTTCAAGATCGCCGCTCCCCAGAGCAAAATTCGGCGCTCCGACAACTTGTGCGCCCGTCAAAGACTGGGCGTTTGGAATGAAAATGATCTCGTCATTCGGAGACCCTGCCGGAGATGTGTCTGGCAATGCCCCGACTGTGTCATCTTCAAAGTTTGCAAACAGGATTGCGTCTGGTCTTTGACAAGCAGACAGAGTGATGGTGGCCGCAAGGCATGCGGCAAAAGAAATGCGGTTCATAAAAACACCCCTAAAAAGAATGTGGAGATGTTTGCAGGTGGTATATTGACGATCAAGACAGGTTTCCCTGACCTGCACGAAAACAGGCAAAATGGAGTGCCGCAATGAATTGGTTGGTCCGTGCCGCGCGTTGGGCTCGAAATCCACCGTCCTTGCGCAAGGTCATCGCCTTTGCGATCGTGCTGGGCGTTTGCCTTGCGATCGTCGGGTTGGAAAGGCTTGGCGTTTGGCCGGAATGGGCCACCACGGACAGGATGCCCCGTCCGCGGATGTGGGGCTTTTAGGCGAGGCCGAGTTTGGCGTTCCGCGCGGTCCGCAGCTTGGCGAAGTCGTCGCCCGCGTGGTAGCTCGACCGCGTCAGCGGCGTGGCCGAGACCATCAGGAATCCTTTGCCGTAAGCCGCTTTTTCGTACCCGGCAAATTCCTCGGGTGTCACAAAACGGTCCACCGCGTGGTGTTTGGGCGTGGGCTGCAGGTACTGACCAATCGTCAGAAAATCGATGTCCGCCGCGCGCATGTCGTCCATCACCGCGTGCACGGCCTGACGATCCTCACCCAGTCCGACCATGATGCCCGATTTGGTGAACATTGATGGGTCCAGCTCTTTTACCCGCTGCAAAAGTCGCAACGAATGGAAGTATCGCGCCCCAGGACGGACTTCGGGGTAAAGGCCTGGCACCGTCTCAAGGTTGTGGTTGAACACATCGGGTTTGGCCGCGACGACGATCTCCAGCGCCTCGGGTGCGCATTTGATGAAATCCGGTGTCAAAATCTCAATGGTTGTGGAGGGCGCCTGCTTGCGGATCGCGCGGATGGTCTGCGCAAAATGCTCGGCCCCGCCATCCTCTACATCATCGCGGTCCACAGAGGTGATGACCACATGGTTCAGGCCCAGCTTCTTGACCGCATCGGCCACGCGCCCGGGTTCGAAAACGTCGAGCGCCTCAGGCGGTTTGCCGGTTGCGATGTTGCAGAAGGTGCAGGCCCGCGTGCAAACCTCCCCCATGATCATCATGGTCGCGTGCCCTTGGGACCAGCATTCGCCCACGTTCGGGCAACCGGCTTCTTCACAGACAGTGACCAGCTTGTGCTCGCGCATAATATCGCGTGTGGCTTTGTAGCCCTCGGAGGTTGGCGCTTTGACCCGGATCCAATCCGGTTTTTTGGGCTGGGCGTTGTCAGGGCGTCGCGCCTTTTCTGGGTGGCGCTGCGCAGGAATTTTCAGGTCTCGGGTGGCCATGAACCGCCTCATCTTTTGTGTTGCCTTAGATGTAGGGGTCCTACCCGCTCATGTCTAACGACAATTCGCGCGGCATGGCGGTGTTGAACCGTGCGCATAGCAACCAGCGCTTGGTTTGAAGTCCGACCCGCGCTAGAGAACGGGCGTGTGACGAAAGGGTTTGTTGTGCCAGCACCAGAAGATATGAACGTGTCCGCGACCGAACCGGATTGGAGCCGTGAGGTGCCGACCAAACGGTATGACCCGCCCAAACGCCTGCTGCGGTGCATTCGCAAGTACCAAAGCGCCGGGCCGATTGCGCGGCGCTATTGGGTGTTGTCGCATCGGTTTTGGAGTGTTGTTACCGGAGCCGACATTCCGCTCACCTGCCAGATCGGTGGGGGGCTGCGCATTCCACATCCAAACGGCATCGTTTTTCACTCGGACACTGTGGTTGGTCCAAACTGCACGATCATGCAGCAGGTCACCCTTGGCACCGACCGGACCGGCCGCGCGCCGCAGGTAGGCGGCCACGTCGATATTGGGGCGGGCGCGAAGATCATTGGCGGCATTACCCTGGGTGATCATGCGCAGGTTGGCGCAAATGCCGTAGTCACCAAAGATGTGCCCGCAGGCAAAGTCGCCGTTGGCATTCCGGCGACCCTGCGCGACGCCCGCCCGCTTTAGCCAATTTTCGGCGCCAGGGCCCCTCCTGTCCGTTCGTAATGCTTTTGCAGCCGTTGCAGCGCGATCCGCAGCACGATCTTCCCAGACCGGGCGGACCACCCCATCTCGCGCTCCAGCGTTTCCATTCCCTCCAGCATGCAGCAAGTCCGCAAGGCGACATCGCCAAGGCCCGCGCCCAGATCCAGGAGAGCGTCGTAGACGCGGCGCTTAGCGGATCCTTCCGGTGCCAATTCAGGTTCGGGTTGGGCGTCTTCGATCCGTTGCAGTATACTTGACCAGTCGGCGGGCTTCATCCCTTCGATCTGACAGACCTCATAGTCCTCACGCAACCGCTCGCCCGCAACGGCAAGGTCGCGGCTCAGGAACGCTTTGCCATTGCGCCCGCGCCTCCGAGATAAACCCGCAAGCGGGCTCTCGGGCAAGGCGGCACTGACCCTAAGCAGTGGATCGCGATCGCCCTGCTCAAACCGCGCGGCATCCTCGGCGAAACCTACGGCCAGATTCTCGGCCTCCGCCACAAAGTCCTTCAAGGCTGATCGACCGGTGCCCGTGATGTGATACCGGCAAATTCGGGCCGTCCCGTCCTGACACTGGATCCAGTCCTTGAGTGCCATGGCCTGTGCGGTCGCACTGTCCACCACGGCAAGGCGTATGGTGCTCCCGTCTTCGGCCTCTCGTACGACGACGCCCTTTTCCATATCCTTGGCAAAGGCGAGCAATGCACCCTGTTCAGCCATGCGTCGCAGAACGCGCGCGGCCTCTTGCTGCAATTCACTCTCGGTGACGGCCAACGAAGTGATCAAGCCGTCCTGTGTCATTGCATTCATGTTGTTGTCCCCGTCATTGTCGGTGCATTCACCCCTCTCCATGATCCGAGACAAATCACGCAATGCAGCGTCGATCAGCGGATCATCCCGTCGGGTCTCATAACGGCGCACCTGTCGTAAAATCGTTGAGGCATGGACGCCTGCCAAACGTGCCAAGGCGCGGATCGACAGCTGCGCACTGGTGTGCGCGAGGTAGTGCTGGGCCGAGATCGGCACCCAATCCGGCAGTGGCGGAATCGCACATATTTGTGCCCCCATAGACGTGTCCCTCCAGTCTGATGCAGGTCCTGACAATGTGTGAAATTGCCGAACGCATGAGAAGAAAAAGCAACCTAAGGATGTATTTCTTACCTGTTCGTTAACGCGCCGGACGCCATAATCCATTTATTTACAAATTGTAGGCAAATCTGAACGAACCGTTCTTAACCATTGCAAAGTCCGCAACACATCTCTTGGTTGTGTCTAGATCGTCGCCAATCGCTTTTTTTGATGGGGACGCTATGAAAGATATTTTGGGAATGGTTGCCGATCTGAGTCGGCCGAAACTTTTGGTACAGGCCGCGCGGTTTGGTCTGGAGGATTATCGTCGCGACAGCCGCTTGCCCCGGCTTCTTCAACAAGAGCGGGTGCCCGGCCCGGGGGCCGCCACAATGGCGCTATTAGCACTCGAAGGTCGATTGAATGACGAACGGATCGCAAAGAGTGCGGAGTATTCCGTCGCGCGTCACGTCGATGTTCTCATCGCACTGATGGGCGAGACGCAACTCTTACGCGCCTCGTCCAAACAATTGCGCGCGATCACATAAAGCGGTCACATAAAGCTGTCGGGCTCAGCTGCCTTTTTTTCGGCCACATATGCATCCAGCGCTTCTTTGATTGCGGCATCCATCGCTGGCTGCTGGTAGGTATCGAGCATATGTTGGACACGGGCCGCGGCGAGGGTTTGCGTATCCCGCGCGCCCTCTTCGTCCCAGGTCTCAAACGGCTTGTAATCGAGCAGATCAGAGCGCCAGAACGCATCTTTGAAATTCGCTTGCGTATGGGCGCAGCCGAGGTAGTGCCCGCCGGGACCCACCTCGCGGATGGCGTCCATTGCCTGCCCATTCTCAGACACGTCCACGCCGCGGGCAAGGTGGTGCAGAATACCCAGCTGATCGGCATCCATCACGAACTTTTCAAACGAAGCGACAAGCCCGCCTTCGAGCCAGCCGCACGAGTGCAGCATGAAGTTCACGCCAGATAGCAGGCCCATGTTCAGGCTATTCGCGGTCTCATAGGCCGCCTGCGCGTCTGGGAGCTTGGATCCACAGAACGACCCGGCCGAACGATATGGCACGCCCAACCGACGGGCGAGTTGGCCCGCGCCATACGTGATGTGGGCAGCCTCTGGTGTCCCGAAGGTCGGTGCCCCAGAGTTCATGTCAATCGAGGTCACAAAAGCGCCCATGATGACGGGTGCGCCCGGCCTGATGAGCTGGCTATATGCGATGCCTGCAAGCGTTTCGGCCAAGACTTGCGTTAACGTACCCGCAACAGACACTGGCGCCATAGCCCCGCCCACGATAAACGGCGAGATGATCGAAGCCTGATTGTTTTTGGCAAAGACCTCCAACGCGCCCATCATGACGCTGTCAAACGTCAGAGGCGAGTTGATGTTGATGAGTGAGGTCATCACCGTGTTGTCACGCACAAAATCTTTGCCGAAAAGAATGCCCGACATATCGACAGAGTCTTGGGCCCGGCTCGGCTCAGTCACCGCGCCCATATAAGGCTTGTCCGACAGCGTCATATGCGCATGCAGCATATCAAGATGGCGCTTGTTGACGGCCACATCCGTGGGCTCGCAAACCGTGCCGCCCGAATGGTGCAGCCACTTGGACATATAGCCCAGCTTTACGAAATTGCGGAAATCCTCAATCGTTGCGTAGCGGCGGCCGCCGCTGGCAGAGCGGACAAAGGGCGGGCCGTAAACCGGCGCGAGCACGAGGTTCTTGCCACCGATTTCAACATTGCGCTCGGGATTGCGCGCATGCTGGACAAAGCTGCTGGGCGCCGTTTGGCACAATTTGCGGGCCAGACCCCGCGGAATATGGACGCGCTCGCCACGAACATCTGCACCGGCCTCTTTCCAGCGCTCCAAGGCTTCGGGGCACTCGAGGAAATTGACACCTACCTCTTCAAGGATGATTTCGGCATTCTCTTCGATGATCTGCAACGCTTCTTCGGTCAGAACCTCAAAGTTGGGGATGTTGCGCTCGATGTACTTCGCGGTTTCAACGCTGATTGCCGTGCGCTCGGCCCGTCGCGCGGCACCTCCGCCACCGCGGCCCCGCCGGGTTGGACGTGCTGTTTGTGCTGCTTCGGTCATGTTCAGTCCCTCGAATGTCCATCGATTGTCCCTCTTTGTATGACTTGCAAGGTGCGGGTAGTGCCCAGAATGCGGCTAATGCGTCCAAAAACCGACACTCCCTCTGTCTGAGGAACAATCGCTTGTTTTGAGAGTTAACCTTGATACGGTGGTGTCCGTATTTTGTGAGTACCTTAGTATGATTTTGAGTCCCGATGCATCAATGATGCGATCTGTTTTCGTTGCGCTTTTGCCAACATCCCTCCTCGCAGTCTGTTTGTATGTCATACATCGTGCCGGCGGTGACGTTGTATACTTGGTCCGCGATCCCTCGGTCACCGAACACGGCGGCATCTGGGATGGGGCGGTGTCCAATTTGGGCGTTGCTTTGATGGCATTTGGCGCGATGACCATACTGATCCGGGCGTCTCAAAGGAAAGCTTTGGGGAGCTGTTCGATCGGCCTCGGCCTATGGATGCTGCTCTTTGCGCTTGATGATGGGCTTCTCATTCATGAGATGTTGGGCCGGTTTGAGATTGTCATGCACGCCACTTACGCCGTGCTGCTTTTGGCGCTGCACCAATGCTTTGCCCGGAACATCGGGGTCCGTCTGGTTTGGCCTCTCGCGCTTGCGTTCATCGCGTTTGCCGCCTCATCGGTGTTGGACAATGTGACAAGCTACATCCTCGGCCAGATGGGTTTGGAGCTTAGCACCACGATCAAGAGTGCAAGCGTCATAGTTGAGGATCTGGCAAAGTTTGCCGGGATCGTTCTGATGTGCGCGCTTGCGGTAGGAATAGCGCGACGCAAACGCGCTTAGACCTTGCACCGCTTGGGGCCTGCGTCTAATCAGCGGCCATGACAGACATAGCCCATCAGCGCCTTCTCATCATTGATTTTGGCAGCCAGGTCACCCAGCTCATCGCCCGCCGCTTGCGAGAGCTGAATGTGTATTGTGAAATCCACCCCTTCCAGAATGTCACGGCTGCCTTTTTGGCCGATTTTGCGCCCATGGCGGTCATTCTCTCGGGTGGTCCCGCCTCGGTGATCGACGAAGGTTCGCCCCGTCCGCCAGAAGAAGTGTTCACGCTTGGCGTACCGATCCTTGGGATTTGCTACGGCCAGCAAGTCATGATGCAGATGTTGGGCGGCAAGGTCGAGCGGGGCCACGGCACCGCCGAGTTTGGCCGCGCCTATGTCACACCGCACGACGCGAAATTGCCACTGCTTGACGGCTGGTTCCAAAGCGGGCCCGAGCAGGTCTGGATGAGCCATGGCGACCATGTCAGCGCCATTGCACCCGGGTTCAACGTCTACGGCACCTCGCCTAATGCGCCCTCTGCAATCGTGGCCGACACCGGCCGCAACTTCTTTGCCGTTCAGTTCCATCCCGAGGTGCACCACACGCCAAACGGTAAAACACTGTACGAAAACTTTGTCCGTCTTGCAGGCTTTGACGGTGATTGGACGATGGGCGCCTACCGCGAGCAGGCCATCGCGGCCATTCGCGAACAGGTGGGCGATGCGAAGGTGATTTGCGCGCTTTCGGGCGGCGTCGATTCCTCGGTCGCTGCGGTTCTGATCCATGAGGCGATTGGCGAGCAGCTGACCTGTGTTTACGTCGACCATGGTCTGATGCGCGAGGGCGAAAGCGAACAGGTCGTTGGTATGTTCCGCGAGCATTACAATCTACCCCTGATCCACGCCGATGAATCCGAGTTGTTTTTGGGTGAACTTGACGGTGTAAGTGACCCGGAAACCAAGAGAAAGATCATCGGTAAGCTGTTCATCGATGTGTTCGAAAAACATGCCAAGGCGATGGGCGGCGCAGAATTTCTGGCGCAAGGCACTTTGTATCCGGATGTCATCGAAAGCGTCTCGTTCAGCGGCGGGCCGTCTGTCACGATCAAGAGCCATCACAACGTTGGCGGCTTGCCCGAAAAAATGGGGATGAAGCTCGTGGAGCCTCTGCGCGAGCTTTTCAAAGACGAAGTGCGCGCCCTTGGCCGTGAGCTTGGCCTGCCGGATAGCTTTATTGGCCGCCATCCCTTCCCCGGCCCCGGCCTTGCCATCCGCTGCCCCGGTGAGATTACGCGCGAGAAGCTTGATATCCTGCGTCGAGCGGATGCGGTGTACATTGATCAGATCCGCAAACACGGCCTGTATGATGAGATCTGGCAGGCTTTTGTCGCGATCCTGCCTGTGCGCACCGTAGGCGTCATGGGTGATGGCCGGACTTATGACTTCGCATGTGCGTTGCGGGCCGTCACATCCGTTGATGGGATGACAGCGGATTACTATCCGTTCTCCCATGAGTTTCTGGGTGAAACCGCAACCCGGATCATCAATGAGGTGCCGGGCATCAATCGCGTGACCTACGACATCACCTCGAAACCCCCCGGAACCATTGAATGGGAGTGATATCGGCGCGTCTTGCTCTGATATGTGCGCTGCTGCCCGGCATGGCGGCTGCGCAAACGACTGTTCCGAGCGTGACCTGTGAAGGCACATCGCCAGACTGGTCTCTCGCCCTCACGTCAGATGGCGCGTCGTTCGCGTTCATCGGCCAGTCTGAGATGGACATCCCTCAAATCAGTCGTGCCGAAGGGCAGATTTGGCCGATGGCCCTGACGCTGATTGATGAAAGTTTCACCAAGACTGCCATTGTCGTTCTGCATGAGCGTTCTTGTATCGACCGCGAGGATGGACAAGACGTCCAAGTCCTCACTCAGCGCAACGAACAACCGGTCCTGCTGTCGGGATGTTGCCTGCCTCTCGATCAGAATTGATCTGCCGAAATAATCAGATCAGCTGACATCTCATCAACGCTGCAAACACGTGGTGAAGCGGCAGCATAACCGGCTGCAAACCACTGCGCTCGCGCAGCCAGTCCGATGCTCACCCTCGGCCCCTCACTCACCGGATTGCGGCCCCAGTGAGAGCCGGTCATCGGCTCGTTATCAAACAGCTCACTCAGATCAATCGGCGGATGGCCCGACCGTGCGATCAGCATTCCGGCCAAGCACTCGACTTGCCGCGTCACCATCCCGCGCAGCTCGGCCTCCCGCCCGCGATTGGCGGTGATGGCTGCAAGCGCGATGTCGGCCACACCGTACCGCACTTGCAAGGCATGGCCATAAAGATGCGCAACCTCGTAGATGACCTGCGGCTGTGTCGCCTGCTCGGCGGCCAGGTAAATGCGATTGTCGCTTGTGCAATAGACAGCCGGTCCCACGACGTTGCCGCCGCAAAGCGATGTGATGTCAGACGTCACAACGACCGAAGGCACGCGGGGAAAGGCCGCCTCGGTGCTTGACATCAACCGGTCTAGGGCGGTTTGCGCCGCGGCGTTGGACGCGAGACTGAGGAAAAGAAGGATGACAAGACGGCGCATGCCGCATGCTAGCAGAGCCTCAATAAGAATACGAGCGGTTGACGTCGCCTTGTCGCCGTGCGCTTGTCACCTCATGCAGTCTACCACCCTCCAAGCGGCCCTTTGGATGACCGGTGCCATCGCGTCCTTTACGCTGATGGCGATCGCCGGTCGCGCTGTGAGTTTTGAACTCGACACCTTTGAAATCATGTTGTTTCGCAGCCTGATCGGCTTTGCGATTGTGATGTGTGTCGCGAGCGCTGCCGGGACTTTGCATCAGGTGCAGACAACACGGCTGCGGCAGCATACGTTGCGCAATGTTGCGCATTTTTGCGGACAAAACCTTTGGTTTTACGCCATCACGGTCATTACGCTGCCGCAGGTGTTTGCCCTCGAATTTACAGCGCCTATCTGGGTCTTGCTCTTGTCGCCGCTGTTTCTGGATGAACGCATTCGCCGACGTGGGGTGATAGCGGCGCTCCTTGGCCTGATTGGTGTGCTGATCGTCACGCGTCCAAACTTTGGCGCGCTGGACCCGGGCCTGATTGCCGCAGCCCTCGCCGCCGTCGCCTTTGCGATCACCGCGATCTTCACCAAACGCCTGACCCGAACCGAGAGCATCACCTGCATCATGTTCTGGCTCACGCTGCTGCAAGCGGTCTTTGGCCTGATCTGCGCGGGCTTTGATGGTGACATCGCCCTGCCCTCTGCCGGTTCGGTGCCTTGGGTTGTCCTCATCGCGTGCTGCGGATTGCTGGCTCATTTCTGCCTGACCCGCGCTTTATCGATTGCCCCTGCCACCATTGTGATGCCGATGGATTTCGTCCGCCTGCCGGTCATCATCCTGGTCTCGCAGATCGTCTATGGTCAGCCGTTTGACGCCCTGGTGTTGTTGGGCGGCTGCGTGATCTTTTTGGCCAATTGGATCAATATTTCAGCCCCGAAAGAGGCCAAACGACCTGCAGCAAATTTGTGACGCTGGGGCGCGAGAACCTTATGACGTGGCGTCAATGATTGACCGAATTGTCGCACCCCACCTAGGGTTTGCCAAAGCGGAGGACGCTTTCATGCGACGGGAGATATCATGAAAACCTATTTGACAACAGGAGCTGCGCTGCTCCTCACCACCACAGCCGTGCACGCCGTTGGCCTTGACCGGTCCAATCAGGACATCACTGCGATCTTTGAAAGCGGCAACTACGTTGAGCTGAGCTTTGGCTCCATTCGTCCAGATGTGAGCGGTGCCGATCTTGGCACACCAACAGCTTATGACGGTGTCGCGGGGGACTTTGTTCAAACCTCCGCCAGCCTGACCTACCAGATCAACGATCGCGTTTCCGCTGCGTTGATCATCGACCAGCCCTTTGGCGTTGACGTTGCCTACGCAGGCTCGCCCGCAACGTCCGCTCTTGGCGGAACCTCTGCTGAGTTGAACAGCCGGGCGATCACCGCATTGGCCCGCTACCGCATCAACGAGAACTTCAGTGTTCACGGCGGTCTGCGGACAGAGACGTTGGACGGATCCATCACTCTGTCGGGCGCGGGTTTCGGCCCTTTGAGCGGCTACAACGTCGAGCTCGCATCCAGCTCTGCTGTGGGCTATGTTGCCGGTGTTGCTTACGAGCGCCCCGACATCGCCCTGCGCGTCGCTCTGACATACAACAGTTCTATGGAACATGAATTCGACACTGTCGAAGCCATTGGTCCGGTTGTAGTGAATCCCGGCAGTGTCACGACAGTTGAAACACCTGAGGCGTTGAACCTGGACTTCCAAACAGGTGTTGCCGCTGACACGCTCGTGTTTGGCTCGATCCGTTACGCACGCTACAGCGACACACTCGTGTCACCTGCGTTCTACGCCAGTCAGACCGGTGGTGGCAGCCTGACAGATATTGATGATGGCACAGCCTACACAATCGGTGTTGGCCGTCGCTTCTCGGATGCTTTCTCCGCATCGGTCTCTTACAGCTGGGAAGCAGAGGGTGACAGCCCGCTGGTTTCGCCACTGTCGCCAACCAACGGTTCCAAGGCTATCAGCATTGGCGGCCAGTACACGATGGGCGATATCGTTCTGTCCGGCGGCGTGCGCTACACCCGCGTCGGTGACGCGATGCCAGAAACTGCAGTGCCAGTCGCAAACTTCACAGACAACGATGTTGTCGCCATCGGCATGAGCATCGGCTACCGCTTCTAAGCGCTCTCAAGTTTCGGAAACGGGCCTCGCCATTGCGGGGCCCGTTTTGTTTTACCAAAGCGCATGTTTCGGATTGAGCCTCCTTGCTGCTTGCCTGACAAAGGGGCATGTCACAGTCTCTTTCCCTCACACCCAAAGCTTGGGCCGGCCTGCTGGGCCTCGCATTTGTTTGGGGGTTCTCATTTCTCGCGATGCGCATAGCCCTTGATGAGATCGGGCCGCACAACGTTGTGGCGCATCGTGTCTCTTGGGCGGCGGCAGCGATGCTGATCTATATCAGCTTCCGCCGCATCCCCTTTCCAAGATCGCCGCAGATTTGGGCCGCGTTCATTGTCATGGGGCTCCTCAACAACGTGATCCCGTTCAGCCTGATTGCCTGGGGACAACAGTACATCGAAACAGGATTGGCCTCGATCATCAACGCCTCCACGGCCATCTGGGGCATCTTCGTCGCGGCTGTGTTTCTGCCGGACGAGCGGCTGACCGGGCGCAAAGCTCTTGGGGTGATGCTTGGGTTTGCGGGCGTCGTCATGGCGATCGGGCTGAGCGCGTTGCAATCGCTTGATCTGCGCTCGCTTGGGCAGCTGGCGATTATTGCGTCCTCGCTCAGCTATGCTTTGGCGGGCGTTTGGGCGCGCAAACGGATGAAGGGCGTGGCACCCGAGATGGCCGCCACCGGTATGCTTATCGGCTCAACCATCGTCGCCATTCCCTTGGCCGTAGTCATCGAAGGATCATTCGATCTGACACTGCAGGCGCGCACATGGGGCGCGCTCGCCTATGTCTCGCTCATCGCGACGGCCATGGCCTATCTGCTCTACTACCGGGTGCTTGTTATTGCAGGCAGCGGCAACCTTATGCTTTGTACGTTGCTCGTCGCCCCTGTTGCCATCGTCGCTGGTGCGGTCGTGCTTGGCGAAGCGCTGCCACCGCAAGCCTACGGCGGCTTTGCGGTCCTCGCACTGGGCCTCGTGATCCTCGATGGTCGCGCGTGGGACAAGCTCACCGGCAAAAAACCACTGGCGAAACCAGATCACCAAGGCTAGCAAGAGGCATGATCTATGCCTCTGCCTCCGACTGGCGCGATGCGCCACGCAAGCGTGTCCTGCTTTTTGCCATGTCCGGACTTGGCAAAACGCACGTCAGCCACGTGTTGCGGGGGCATGGGGATTGGTTCCACTATTCTATCGATTACCGCATCGGCACACGCTACATGGGCGAACCCATTGCCGACAACGCGAAACGCGAGGCGATGAAAGTCCCGTTCCTGCGCGAGCTGTTGCTGAGCGATAGTATCTACATCGGCTCGAACATCACCTTTGATAACCTGACGCCTGTATCGACCTATCTGGGCAAGCCGGGCGATCCAGCCAAAGGTGGCCTGCCGTTTGAGGAATACACCAAGCGCCAGGATCAGTTCCGCCGCGCCGAAGAGGCCGCGCTGATGGATACGCCGTACTTCATCGACCGTGCTGACGCGCTCTATGACTACCCGCATTTTGTCTGCGACACAGGCGGCTCCATATGCGAATGGGTCGATGCTGAGGACCCGGACGATCCGATCCTGCGCGAACTGTCAAAGGCGACGCTCATGCTTTGGATCGAAGGGTCCGAAGAGCACACGCAAAAATTGATTGAACGCTTTGATCGCGCGCCCAAACCGATGGCTTATCAGCCTGAGTTTCTGCTTCGTGTGTGGAAGGAATACCTGCGCGAAAACAATTGCGTAGAGACCGATGTTGATCCAAATGCTTTTATCCGCTGGACCTACGCCCGGGCCCTTGCCCACCGCGAGCCGCGGTATCGGGCGATGGCCGAAAACTGGGGCCTGACGCTTAAGGCAGCAGACGTGGCCCGGGTGATGACCACACAGGATTTCGTTGATTTAGTGGCGGACGCGCTCACCGAACACAACAGCGAGAGCGGTAAGATGCGCGGGATTGAGATGCGGGGCTGAACCGCCTATCTCTCTCCTTCAATCTACGCTTAGGTCCATACAATGCCCATTACTTTGCCCTCTGATCTTCCTGCCTTTGATACCCTTACAAATGAGGGTGTGATGGTGATGGGCCACGATGATGCGGCCAAACAGGACATCCGGCCGTTGCGTATCGGGTTGTTGAACCTGATGCCCAAAAAAATTCAGACCGAGACGCAGTTCGCCCGGCTGATCGGGGCCACGCCGTTGCAGATTGACCTGCAGCTCATCCGCATGACCGAGCATCAGTCCAAGACGACGTCCGCTGCGCATATGGATGCCTTCTACCGGTCCTTTGCCGAGGTTGAGGGCACGGGTGAAAAGTTCGACGGTCTGATCATCACCGGTGCGCCAATTGAGCATCTGGATTTTGAAGACGTTACTTACTGGGACGAAATCGCCCGTGTGTTCGACTGGACCCAAACCCATGTGCACAGCACGTTTGGTGTCTGTTGGGGCGGCATGGCGATGATGTATCATTTCCATCAGCTGCCAAAACACATCCTGCCGCATAAGGCGTTTGGATGTTTCAGGCACGAAACGGTGGAAAAGCAATCACCCTATTTGCGCGGCTTCTCTGATGACTTTGTCATTCCAGTCAGCCGCTGGACAGAGATGCGTGATGCCGAGATTGCCGAGCGGAGTGCGCTGCGCACCTTGCTCTCCTCGCCCGACGTCGGCCCCTGTCTGGTTGAGGACACAGCGCATCGGGCGCTCTATATCTTCAATCACTTTGAGTACGACAGCGGCACGCTAAAGGAAGAGTACGATCGCGACGTCGCCTCTGGCACGCCGATCAACGTGCCGCAGAACTACTATCCGCAGGATGACCCGACGAAAGAGCCGACCAATCGGTGGCGCAGCCACGCACACCTCCTATATGGGAACTGGATAAATCAAATTTACCAGACCACACCATTTAGGATTGAGACAATTGGCTCGTAAACGGATCACCGCAGCCCTCGCCGTCGCCGCCGTTGCGGCAGGCGGATACTTTGTAGACCAACGCGCGACCGAAAAGGAACGCGCGGCAGAGGCGGCCTACCCGCCCATCGGCCAGTTTTTGGACGTGAACGGGGTGCAAGTGCACGCACTCGTCCGCGGTGAGGGGCCGGATGTTGTGTTGATCCATGGCGCCGGTGGAAATCTGCGAGATTTCGACTTTGCCATGGCTGAGCGTTTGGCAGACCGCTACCGCGTGATTATGTTTGATCGCCCCGGTTTGGGCTACACCGGTCGTATTCGCGACGAATACGACAGCGCCTTCACCTCCCAAGCGGAAAGCCCCGCGGAACAAGCCGCGCTGTTGCAAGCGGCGGCAGCCCAATTGGGCGCGGAAAAGCCCATCGTCGTCGGCCATTCTTACGGCGGTGCCGTAGCCTACGCATGGGCGGTCTACCATCCCGAGAACATTAGCGGAGTGGTCAGCCTTGCCGGGGTCACGCTCCCTTGGCCCGGAGGATTGGGCGCGTTCTACACAATCCCCGGCTCGACCGTTGGCGGCGCCATCGTGCCACCTCTCGCCACCGCCTTTGTGAGCGAAGACTACATCCAGAACGCAACGGTCAGCACATTCTTCCCCAATGAAATGCCAGAGGGCTATGACACCTACATCGGCGGCCCGCTGGCCGCACGGCGCGCAACGTTTCGGGCCAACACGCGTCAGGTGAACTCTTTGCGCCCCTTCATTGTGGAGCAATCGGCACTCTATCCTGACATCACGGTGCCTGTTGAGATGATCCATGGGGATGAGGACACGTCTGTCCCGCTCGACGTCCACTCCCGCCCGGCCAGCGAGATTATCCCAACTGCAAACCTAACCGTGCTAGAAGGTGTGGGCCACATGCCACACCATATCCGCCCTGACGTCGTAACAGAGGCGATAGACCGGATCGCGGATCAGGCCGGATTGCGCTGAGCCGGGCGCAAAGCCATACTGTCCGTCACCACAGAGGAGGCTTCGATGGGTTTGCCATTTGACGGCGCGATCAGCGCATTTTTCAACGAGGCAGCACCTGATGACGTGCGCCGCGCGATTGAAACTGCAGGCAAGAAAGCCATCCCCAACCCCAGCTATCCTTATGAGAAGAAGTGGGACAGCAAAGCCTATGACGCGGACATCGCCGATCTGCAGATTGAGCTGGTTCGGATGCAAACCTGGGCCAAGGAGACGGGTCAACGCATCGCCATCGTGTTCGAGGGACGTGATGCCGCAGGCAAAGGGGGGACGATCAAGCGTTTGCGCGAAAACCTGAATCCCCGCTCGGCCCGGGTGGTCGCCTTATCGAAGCCGACGGAGAAAGAGGCCGGGGAATGGTACTTTCAGCGCTATATCAAACACCTGCCGACTGCGGGTGGCATCACCATCTTTGACCGCAGCTGGTACAATCGCGGCGTGGTCGAACATGTGTTCGGCTTTTGCACGCCCCAGCAGCGCGAGAAGTGGTTTGAGCAGGTCGTCCCGTTCGAACAAATGCTCGTGGACGAGGGGATCACCGTTTTCAAAATCTGGCTCAACGTCGGACGGGCCTCGCAACTGCAGCGATTTATGAAGCGTGAAGGCGATCCTCTCAAGCAATGGAAACTCAGCTGGATTGATGTTGAGGGCCTGAAGAAGTGGGACGACTACACCGCAGCGATCGGGGAAACACTCGAACGGACGCATACGCCGTCGGTGCCATGGACCATCGTGCGCAGCGACGACAAAAAACGCGCGCGCGTGGCCGTCATCCGCGCGATCCTTTCGCAGCTCGACTACGATGGGAAGAACGCCAAAGTCGTTGGCCAACCGGATGACAAAATCGTCGGTGGTCCGGCGATGTGGCAGGCGGGCTAAGTGGCAAAAAAGGGCTATCATCACGGCAATCTCCGCCAGGCCCTTGTTGAGGGGAGCCTCAAGCTCATTGAGGAACGGGGCCCCACCGGGTTCACCCTGTCTGAGGCGGCGCGAGAGGCAGGTGTGACTCCAGCCGCTGTCTATCGCCATTTCGAAGGGCGCGACGAGCTGATCGCCGAAGCAGCGCTTCAAGGCTACCGCATGTTTGGCGATCTGATGGAGCACGCCTATGGCAACGGCCAGCCCTCTGCCCTCGCCGCGTTCGAAAGCACCGGGCGCGCCTACCTCGCTTTTGCCCGCAAATATCCGGGGCACTACGTGGCGATGTTTGAAAGCGGTATCTCTATCCAACGCACGCCCGAGCTGAATGACGCTGCTACCCGTGCGCTTGGCGTGCTTGAAGCGGCAGCGGTGGAGCTGAGCGAACATATCCCGGCAGATAAACGCCCACCGCCGCAAATGTTCTCGGCCCATATCTGGGCCATGAGCCATGGCGTGGTCGAGCTTTTCGCCCGCGGCTCGCCCGGTACCAAATCCCCCTTCCCGCCCGAGGATTTGCTAGAAACCGGCATCGGCATCTATCTGCGCGGCCTCGGCCTTATTGCGCCCGACAGCTAGCTCATGTGAAGATACCCGCAGAGCACGCGGGAGGATGCCATGAAACATGTACCCAAAGAGACGACGGACGAGGCCCTCATTCAGGAGTTTCTGAACAAGGGCGGCAAGGTCAGCAAAGGCAAGACCAAGCCCCCCAAGCCCGAACTGGGGCTGAGCAAGAATGTTTGGGGACAAACCCTGACCAAAGAAGAGAAAGCGGCCCGCGACAAGCCCTAGGCCTCACTCCGGGGCGAGCACTACGAGCGAGCGTTCGTCCCAAATCACCTTGGTTGTCACACCAACCTCCAGCACGGGGCGTCCGATCAGGTTCTTCATCGCCAGACGGATCGGCTCGGCGATCCCCTCGATCCGAACATCGTAGTACGTCATGTCGCCGTAGTAGACGACCTCATCAATGGTGGCGTCCACGGTCTGTTTATCGGTCTTCTCACCCGCAAACAGGAGGCTGAGTGTCTCAGGTCGAATGCCCACGATGCACTCCGCCTGCCGCAACCCCTTTGGCACCTGCGATGTGGGCACGATGGCCCGGCCAAGGCCTGGGACCTGCACCTCAACACCCAGCTTGTACTCGGGCAGCGCCTTTGGGCCGCTGACGGGTGCAAAAGGCTGCTTTAGCCGATCGATCAGCCCCAACGGTTTGGCCGGTTTCGCGGCCACCTCCTCTGAGACATCGTCCGCAACACGCGCAGGCAGAAAGTTCATCAAGCCGATAAAGTCAGCCACTCGTTTGGAATTTGGGCGGCGGTAGAGGTCCTCGGGGTCGCCCAGTTGCCCAATCTCACCCTCAAACATTACGGCGATCCGGTCTGACATGACGAGCGCTTCTTCCTGATCGTGGGTGACCAGAATAAAGGTGATGCCCACGTCACGCTGTAGCTTGATCAATTCAACCTGCATCTGCTCGCGCATTTTGCGGTCCAGCGCAGAGAGCGGCTCGTCAAGCAGCAGCACCTTAGGTTTTAGGATCAGCGCACGGGCCAGCGCGACGCGCTGCCTCTGCCCACCCGACAGCGCATGGGCGGCCCGCGCGCCATAGCCTGCAAGGCCCACCATCTGCAGCGCATCTTCGACGGCGGTGGCTTTCTCTGCCTTGCTCATCGCGGATTTCCGCAGACCAAAGCCCACATTCTCCGCCACGCTCAGATGCGGAAAGATCGCATAGCTCTGAAACACCATGTTTGTGGGCCGCTGGTTCGCCGGCACACCGGACATGTCCGTATCTGAGATCATCAGAACACCAGAGGACACCTCTTCAAACCCGGCAATCGTGCGCAGCAAGGTCGTCTTGCCACAGCCAGACGGGCCAAGGAGTGAGAAAAACTCCCCCTCGTTGATCGTCAGGTCAATGTCCCGCAGCGCGTGGTAATCGCCGTAGTATTTGTTCACACCTTTCAGCGTAATCAGAGGCTTGGCGGTCATAGAAACCCTCCAGTGTCTTTGGTGCCTGTCCGGGCAAGACCCCGGCGACGAGCGATTTCAGCCAGGGTGAGCAGCAGGATCGAAAGGGCGACGAGGATCGTCCCAAGCGCCATAACGACTGGGATCGACGCCGGGAACCGCAAAAGGCCCCAGATGTAGACCGGCATCGTCGGGTTTGAGCCGGTCAGGAAAAAGGCGATGATGAATTCGTCCAAACTGATTGTGAAGGAGATCAAGAGAGATGAGATGATCCCCGGCGTCACCAGAGGTAGGATCACGAGCCGAAAGGCCGACCAACGGCTTTCCCCCAGATCAAGGGCGGCTTCCTCAAGGCTTGGGTCGATGTTCTGAAAAGCTCCATTGAGGATTGCGATGCTGAACGGCGTGCAGATTAGGACATGGGCGGCAATGATCGACCAGTTGGACAAATCCAACCCGAGGATCTGCCGTAACACGATGAGGAGAGACACAGCCACGATGATCTCAGGCAACACCAGCGGCAGCATGACAAACCCCAAGATGCCCCGCTTCCCCGGGAAATGCGCCATAGCGCCCGCCCGCGCCGCGCAAACGCCGAGGATGGTGGAAAAGATAGCCGTCAGGCTGGCAATGATCAGCGAGTTTTTCACGGCCGTATGCAGCGCCGTCGTCGTCGCAAGTTCACTAAACCACTGGGTGCTGAACCCCTGAAGTGGGAAAGCAATCACGGTGCCATCGTTAAACGCAAAGAGCGGTAGTAGCACGATAGGTGCATACAAAAAGATAAGATATGCAATGGCATAGACGCGCAACTTCATGTCCGCGCCCTCAGCCATTTGCGGTTCAGCCAGATAAAGACCAAGGCGATTATCGTGACCGAGACCATCGCAGTTAGGGCCAAAGCGGCCCCCAACGGTGCGTTATTAAGCGCCAGAAACTGCGTCTGGATCATATTGGCGATCAGCTGCCCGCCCGCTCCGCCCATCAGCGCCGGGGTCACATAATCGCCAATCGTCGGGATAAAGACGATCAGCACCGCCGCCACAACGCCGGGCATCGCCAGAGGCAGCGTGACGCGAAAGAATGTGCGAAGACGGGTTTCGCCCAGATCCTGCGACGCCTCGAGCAGGCTGCGGTCAATCTTTTCCAGAGCCACAAAGATCGGCAGGATCGCAAAAGGCGCAAAAGCATGGGCGAGCGTGATGATTACCGCGTTGATGTTATAAAGGATAAACGTCAGCGGCTCGTCTATCAGGCCGATGTTGATCAGGCTCGCGTTCACCACGCCGTTGTAACCAAGGATGACTTTCCACAAAAACACACGGATCAGATAGCTCGTCCAGAACGGGATGGTGATCAGGAAAAGCCAGAGCGATTTACGGCTGGGCGAGACATGGAACGAGATGAAATACGCCACCGGAAACGCAAGGATTACCGTCACTGCCGTTACAAAGAGCGAGACGTAGAGCGACCGCCCCAACAGCGTGAGATAGATCGTATTTCCAATGGTTTGCAGGTTCTCCCACAGCCCCGCACCCGGCACCCATTTCTCGGTTGCAAACACCTCGCGGTAGTTATCGAGCGTGGCGGTGCGGTCGATTGTCATGAAATCCTGTGTCCAAAAGGAAAACAGGACAATGGCGAAGAGCGGCAAAGCCAGAAGGAGAACCGCATAGAGGAAAGGCGGAGATAACAGCAGCGCAGCGCGGCGGCGCTCACTCATTGCCAATCGCGGTCGTTTCATCGGTCTTCGGCCCCCAACGCGGTGTCTGCATTGATGCTGATGGGGGCCGAAAGTGCAATGGCAAATTCCTTACCCGCGCAAGGCGCGTGAGGAAACCATCACGCGCGACGGCGCAGGGCCGCCAATCCGGCCAGCCCCAAAAGGCCAAGGCCGAACCCGGCAGGCAGCGGTACAGGCGCCAATTGGCCCCGGATTTCGCCGCCGTTAAAGGCATCGGTGTGGACGTTGATATAGGACCCACCTGCCTGAAGATCAGCAAGGTAGTTCGCAAAGCTGAGCGTCGTGCCGCTTGTCGCGGCTGCGTCCGAATAGGCGTAGTCACTCACCAATAGCGAAAAGCCGGTGGCGGTATCGCTGTACGTCGCCAGATCAAACGCAAACGGCACTACGACCGGGCCATTGGCACCTACGTCGCCGTCATGCAGGTGGATCGGACCAACCGGTGCTTCGACCAATGTGTCCCAAAGGTCATCGAGCGAAATGCCGATGACGTTGAGTGAAAAGGTCAGGGTTTGTGCGCTGTCATCGACGGACAGCGTGGCCGTGCCGGTCGCATCCGTGTCTGCCGCTGGTGTGTGCTGTTCACCCGAAAGCGTTGACGTAAAGCTGAACACAGCGGCTGAAGCGGTCGTCGGAAGGGCGAAGGCTGCAGAACATGCAGTCGCTGTCAGTAGTGCTTTGATTTTCATACCAAAATTCCCATTTATGCACGGCGTCGTTCTGACACCGTTAAACAATTCACGGGTTGGCTGTGAAATAGTTTCACAAACAAGAACAATAAACATGAAAAAAGGGCGGCCCAATGGACCGCCCTTCTCGAAAATCTATGCGAGCGATTAACGCTTGGAGAACTGGAAGCTCCGGCGGGCTTTGGCCTTACCGTACTTCTTACGCTCAACAACGCGGCTGTCGCGTGTCAGGAAGCCTGCGGCCTTGAGCGCGCCACGCAGCGACGGATCGTAAAGCTGCAGCGCTTTGGAGATACCGTGCTTGACCGCACCGGCCTGACCGGACAGACCGCCGCCTTTGACGGTGGCGTTCACATCGAACTGACCAGAGACACCGGCAACCGAGAACGGCTGCGCGAGGATCATCTGAAGAACCGGGCGGGCAAAGTATGTGTTCATCTCTTTGCCGTTCACGGTGACTTTGCCCGACCCAGGCTTGATCCAAACGCGGGCAACAGCGTCTTTACGCTTGCCTGTGGCGTAGGACCGGCCAAGCTCGTCACGGACAGGCTCGCGGTGGATGGTTTCAACAGCGGGGGCTGCGGCAGCATCGTCAGCGGCGGCAGGTGTGCCGGTTGCGACTTGGCCCAGCTCTTCGAGCGAATTGACTTGATCGGCCATTATGCAGTCCTCGTGTTTTTCTTGTTCATGGCTTTGACGTCCAGAACTTCGGGCTTCTGCGCTTCCATGCCGTGCTCGGCACCTGCAAACACGCGGATGTTTGTCATCTGCTGACGCGACAGCTTGCCACCGGGCAGCATGCGCTTGACAGCTTGCATGATGACACGCTCGGGGTACTTGCCCTCGAGGATTTCACCCTTGGTGCGGGACTTGATGCCGCCGACGTAGCCGGTGTGCCAGTAGACATTCTCGTCACGCTTGTTGCCGGTCATCTGGACCTTTTCAGCGTTGATGACGATGACGTTGTCGCCCATGTCCATGTGCGGTGTGAAAGAGGGCTTGTGCTTGCCCCGGAGACGCATCGCGATGATCGACGCAAGACGGCCCAGAACAACGCCTTCGGCGTCGATCAGGATCCACTTTTTCTCGATATCGCTTGGCGTAGCGGTAAAGGTTTTCATGTGTGTGACCTGTGTTTTGGAGCGCGCGTGCACCCCTGTCATTCGGATGAGCGGTGTATAAAGGGTCTGCGCGTGCAATCAAGGCCTTTTGGCTGCGCAAAATGCAGCAAAAACAATGTACTACAAATTAGGTATTATAATACCCCACGCATTTAGACGGCAAATCGTTCCGGAGGGCTGTCTAGCAGATTGCGCAGTTTATGCATGGCACCCACAAAATACTCATGGCTGACTTGCCCATTGATTGCAATTCGTACCGCATGCGTTGTCCGGCTGTCGCGCAATGCAAAATCATCTGCGGATTTGATCAGCACGCCGGCCATATCGGCCGCCTGACAAAACTCGCCCACGCGCCAGCCTTCGGGCAGGTGCAAAAAGAGGAACGGCACATCCTCGGACCATTCCAGCTGGTGCGTGCCAAGAATGTTTACTGCGGCGCGAACGTCTTGGGCGATGCGGTCCTTCACGCCGTCAATCACCGCCGGTAGCTCTGGGGCCTTCATCATCTCTACGTACAGGTCGGTTATCAGCTGCGTGACGCCAAAGGCGTTGAACGTGGCCGTTCGGGCCAAAGTGTCCGCCCACCCGCGCGCCGCCACGGCAAAGCCGATCCGCAACGCAGCCGTGATGGATTTAGATGGCGAGGTCACATACCAGCCGAGGTCGGGTACGAGCGCCCGGTAACTTGGCCCGCGGTAGCGCGTCCGCATCAGGCGGTAGCAATCATCATCAAGGATATGCACACCATACCGCCCCGCGATCCGCGCAATCTCTTCCCGGCGGGCAATGCTGGTGGTCTTCACTGTCGGGTTGCACACCTCCGCCGAGGTGCAGAACAGTTTGACACTCTTGGCTTTGACAAGAGCCTCAAAGGCTGCTGCATCTGGCCCCTCATCATCCCATGGCACGGCGACAACTTCGCCTCGCGAGATCAGCGCAGCCGATCGGTAACCGCCATAGCCAAGCGCGTCCATCGCGATCACGGGGTGCGCGCCCCTTAAGACGGTTTGCAGGATCATCGTGATTGCATTCTGGCCGCCATTGGCCACAACGATATCATCGGCAGTGCACGGTCCCGTATGATCCTGATCTAACGTGCTCAGGTGCATGGCGCGGGCGGCGTGGTCTGAGGTGCGAGTAGGATAGCGCAACAGGCTCTCCGGTGACATCGTCTGAGCAAGCCGCGCCATCCCGTCACGGATCAGGGCCACCTGCCCCATGTCGGGCATCTTTGGGCTGAGCAGATGGGCCTTTTCCGGTGTGTCCAGCACAGGGTCCATCATCGGCGGCACCCAGGGTTTGCGCTCCACCGGCGCGCTGGGTCCTTTACTCACAAAGGTGCCGCGCCCGACACCAGCAACAAGCCGCCCTTCATCCGTCAGCACCGAATAGGCCCGCGCCACCGTGCCAGGCGTTACGCCGAGGCGGTAGCCAAGCTCCCGCACAGGCGGCATTTGCGAGCCGGGTGTCAATTGACCCGACACAATCCCCTCACGAATGGCCTGTGCAAGCGCCTTGTACTTGGAACGGCCTGCACCAGAAAGATCAGGATGCCAAATTGTATCGGATACAATCATTTTCTGGACGCTCCATCTCATGCTTTGTATCGTTTATTTGTATCAAGACGGTACATTGTGTCAATACAATTTAAGGAGATGTTCCATGTCACATGCGCAGACACCCGCGCTCATCGCCGCCCTCTCTCGGGGCCAACGCCTTCCAATGGTGGCAGAGCTGGCCGTGGCGTTTGCGGTGGTTGTGACGAAATGGGACACCCGACGCCGCACGCGAAAATCGCTCTCGCACCTCGATCCGCACTTGCTTCAGGATATCGGCCTTTCGTCACATGATGCCCGAACCGAAGCTGAGCGCCCGTTTTGGAAGGCCTGACCAACTCTTCCCGGCCCTTCCCACCTGCGGGGGCGGACAACGTCTGCCCCCTTTTTTACGTCTCTGGCTTTGGCGGAATGGCGTAAGTCATGCTGGCCCGGGCCACCGGTGCGTCCAGCCCCTCGCTGTAGATCAAGGCATCCGCGACAGCCAATTGTCGCCCGAGCTTGAGCAGCCGTACCTCACAAAGCAGATCCACACCCGCCGCCGGTTTGCGCATGAAATCAATGCTGCAATTGGTTGTCACCGCCAAAGCCACGGGTCCGATCATGGACAGGATCGCCAAGTAGACACCGACATCCGCCAAGGCAAACATTGACGGGCCAGACACGGTGCCACCAGGCCGCAAATGCGCTTCCTCGGGCGTCATCCGAACGGTCAGTGACATAGGCGCCACCTTCTCAATCTGAAACGCTTCTCCGACTTGGGGAAAATCGCTCTTGAGAAAAGCTGTCAGTGCCTCCGAATCCATCTTGATTTCCATGTGTCCCTCCGGCCCTGCCTCCTCTTAGCATTGCCGGTGAAACTCTTTGGGGGCAAGCAAGTCTATTCTCCGCCCAGAGCGATCACGACAACGACGCGCGGGTGACGCTAATTGCGAGGGGCGACGCCACATTCCCAAAAAAGCATTCGACCAATTGGATTTAGAGGCCGTAGATGCCGCGGAATTTCTCCTGCAGATAGCGGATCAGCGGCGCCTCTGACGGGTCAACCCCACTTGCATGCTTGATGGTATCGCGCGGCTCGTAAAGGCCGCCGTGAACTTGGAGATTGTCCCGCAGCCATCCCGTTGCCTTGGACGTATCACCGCGGGCCAAGTCAGCGTCCAGAGATGGAACCGCCGCACGCAGCGCCTCGTAAAGACATCCGGCATAAACGTTGCCCAGCGAATATGTGGGGAAGTATCCAAACAGGCCAACAGGCCAGTGCACATCCTGCAGAACGCCATTCGCGGGCGTGTCCACAGCATAGCCAAAGTCCGATTTGAACCGGTCATTCCATGCCGCCTCAAGATCATTCAGCGCGAGATCACCGGAGATCAGCGCGCGCTCGAGGTCAAAGCGGATCAGGACATGCAGGTTGTATTGCACCTCATCGGCCTCAGTCCGGATGTAGCCGTCAGAGACCCGGTTAACCGTGGTATAGAACGTATCTTCGTCCTTGATCCCAAAATCGCCAAACTGATCGCGCATGAGCCCGTAGAGGTAACCCGTAAAGGCGCGGCTGCGGCCCAGCTGGTTCTCGTAAATCCGGCTTTGGCTTTCGTGCACGCCCATCGAAACACCGCCGCCCACCGGCGTCAGCAAGTGATCGGCGTGGATGTTCTGCTCGTAGCAGGCATGGCCGACTTCATGGATTGTTGAGTAAAAACAATTGAATGGGTCGCGTTCTGCTGTCCGCGTTGTGATCCTTACATCCTGACCAGAGCCGGATGAGAACGGATGCACCGCTTTGTCGATCCGGCCAATGGTGAAGTCATAGCCAAAGGCCTCTGCCAACTTCGTCGAGATCGCCAGCTGCCCCGCCTCGTCAAAGCTGTGATCCAGCTGCGGCGGCGCTTCGGCGTCAAGGATAGCTGCCCGAAGGTCTACAAGGCTGGGGCGCAAACCGTCAAACATCGCGGCCAGTTGCGCCGCGGTGGCCCCGGGTTCGTAATCCTGCAGCATCGCGTCGTAGACGGCGCCATCAGTGGCCAGTGCGGCCCCCTCTTCGCGTTTCAGGTCCAGAACCGTTTTGAACGTCGGCAAAAAAGCGGCGACGTCATTATTCGCCCGTGCCTCGGCCCAGATGCCTTGGGACTTCGACGTGACCTTGGCAATTTCGCTGGCCAGGGCTGCGGGCACTTTTGTGGCCCGGTCATAGCTTCGTTGAATATGCCGCAGGTTCGCCGTCTCAACCTCCGTCTCAGGTGTGGCGGCGGCCAGCCAATCAGCGATGCGCATGTCTGTCCGGCGGGCGTGCAGCATGCCTGACATCGCCCCCATCTCTTCTGCCCGTTGATCGGCAGAGCCGCGCGGCATCATCGTCTCTTGATCCCACCCCAGACGGCCCGCCACTTGGGACAGCGCCTCTGTCTCACGCTGAAAGGCCATAAGCTCGGAATATGCTGTCATATCAATGTCTCTCAATGAGTTAGCCGCGCACAGATTGCGCGAGCGGGAAGCGTGTCAGGAAGCGGGCGCGCAAGATCGCGAGCCAGAGGATGACGCCCAGCAACTGGTGCACAATGGCGATCTGAAGCGGTGCCGAGTAGAGTGCGGTAACGATCCCCACGAGGATTTGCAGCCCCATCAGCGCCAGCACCACGTTGAACGCAAATCGTGTTTGCGTGTTGCCCGACGCGCGTGCTTTGCGCCAGACGACAAAGGCAAAGATGGCGAGCAGATAGCCCCACATCCGATGGATGAACTGCACGAGGCCCGCGTCTTCAAAGAAGTTGCGCCAGATGGGCGTGAGTGTGAACGGGTCCGGCGGGAAAAAGCCGTCGCCCATCAGCGGCCATGTCGGGAACGCACGGCCCGCGTCGATCCCAGCGACCAAAGCGCCTAGGATAATCTGAACAAAGCACAATATCATCAATGCGGTAGATAGCGATCTTAAACCAACATCCGCCGAACGACGGGCTTGCAGCAAGTCTGCTTCGCGCCGGGCAAAATGCAGCGAATAGACGTAGGCCAACCCGACAATGGTGAAGGCTATCCCCAGGTGTGTGGCCAACCTGTAAGAGGCGACATCGAGCATGCCCTCCTGCAGGCCGGAGTGGACCATCCACCAGCCAACGGCGCCTTGGACTGCAACAAGCGCGCCGACGCCGAACAATGGCCCGGTCCAGCCGCCGGGGATTTGCTTGCGGACCAAAAAGTAGAGGAACCCGATCAGCGCGACGGCCCCGATGATGCGGCCAAGCACACGGTGGCCCCATTCCCAGTAGTAAATCACCTTGAACTCGGACAGGCTCATGCCTGCATTTTGTTCAATGTATTCAGGGATTTGTTTGTAGGCCTCAAACTCCGCATCCCAGGCCTCAGCGCTCATCGGCAGCATGATCCCGCTGATCGGCTCCCACTCGGTGATGCTGAGGCCGCTGTCGGTCAACCGGGTCAAACCGCCCACCACGATGGTCAGCACCACCAGCGCTACGATGGACAAAAGCCAGGCGCGGATGCCGCTTCGGCCTGCGCCGCGGCCCCGGTCAATCACCCCTGTTGCAGCGACAGGTTTTTCAGCCTCGCTCACATCTGCAAAGATGCTGCGCGTGGAGTCTTTCTTTGGCGTAAGGCCCATGTGTGCGTCCCATTCGTCTTCGCTTGCGACGTATGTAAAGCCCGCGTCACAGACGGGCAAGCGGGTGCGACGATGGGGAAAGTGCGATGCACACCCGATGCATATGTCATGCACATCCTATGCAGACGCCATGCGGCCTATTCGGGCGGCGTTTTGCCGCGTAAGAGCTGCCGCAATACACCATGCAGCATGCGCGCATCCGCAGAGGTCAGCGGCATACGCGACCACAGGTTGCGCAGGTTCAGTTTCATCGACGCCTCTTTGTGCGGCGGGTACCAGAAACCGGCGTCAGTCAGCCTGTCTTCGTAATGCTGCGCCAGCGCTTCGACCTCTCCTACTGGGGCGAGGTCGACTGCGGCCCCCTCCTCAACTGTTCCGGCAACGCGCTGCCATTCATAGCCCAGTAGCAGGACACATTGGGCAAGGTTCAGCGAGGGGAACTGCGGGTTGACCGGCACCGAGATCAGCTTCGTTGCCCGCGCGATGTCGTCATTCTCCAGCCCGGCCCGCTCTGGCCCGAACATCACGGCGACTTTCTCGCCGCTGCTGATACGGCGCGCGGCGTCGGTCATCGCCTCTTCTGGTGTGAGCACCTGCTTGGTCAGATCGCGGTTGCGCGCGGTTGTTGCGTAGACATGCGTGCGGTCGGCCAAAGCCTCTGCCGTCGTGTCAAACATCTGCGCCTCGTCCAGCAAGCGCCCCGCCCCGCTGGCCATCGCCACAGCCTTTTGGTTGGGCCAGCCGTCGCGCGGGGCTGTTATGCGCATGTGATCGAGGCCAAAGTTCCACATCGCGCGGGCGGCCGCGCCGATGTTCTCGCCCATTTGCGGACGGATCAGGACAAAGGCAGGTTGCGGCGTGGCACTGGGCATGGGGCGTCCTCTTGGTTGCGGCTGCCTGATACGCGCAAGAGTACCCTACACGCAAGGTGGGGCTGGCGCGGCGGCCCGGCTGCGGCTAAGAGGCGGGGACCACGACAAAGGGCCGCGCTATGACTGACGCCGTTGATGCACCGCAACTTTACCTGATCACCCCGCCGGAGATTGACCTCGACGTCTTTCCCGGCGTGTTGTCCGCCTGCATGGATGCAACGGACGTGGCCTGCCTGCGGCTTGCGCTGTCGACGACGGATGAGAGCGAGATTGCCCGCGCTGCAGATGCCTGCAGAGACGTGGCACATGCCCGCGACGTGGCCATTGTGATCGACAGCCACATCCTCATGGTCGAGCGTCTGGGGCTGGACGGCGTGCATTTGACCGATGGCGCCCGTTCGGTCCGCAAAGTGCGGAGTGACTTGGGCGAAGATGCGGTTGTCGGCGCGTATTGCGGCGCGTCGAGCCATGATGGGATGACGGCAGGTGAATTGAACGCTGATTACGTCAGCTTTGGTCCTGTGGGCGCCACCCCCCTTGGCGACGGGACGCAGGCCGAAATCGGGCTGTTTGAATGGTGGTCAATGATGATCGAAGTGCCGGTTGTCGCCGAAGGGGCGCTGGATGAGGCGCTGATCCGCGCTCTTGCGCCGCACACGGATTTCTTTGGCATCGGGGCCGAGATTTGGGGCGCGGATGATCCGGTCTCCGCATTGAAAGCGCTGCGAAGCGCTATGCTCTAGCCCGAATGCGCCGACCGCACGGCGGTTTCTGCTGCCTTGGCCAGCGTTTTGCGGGTTGCGGCCGCCTCTGGCGTGATGGTGGCCCCGTAAGTCACGGTGACGTCCCCCTGACGCCATGTGGACAGGATTTGAAGCAGGTGCGGGCCAAGGTCCATATCACCCCACCATCCATAGAATCGGACGTCCGCCCCCTCAGGGGCCGCGTAGTGGAGAGTTGTGGGTTGCAATTGGATCGTTTCGCGCATCTCGGACGTGAGGAACGCCGCAAAGAGCGTTGATTTGAATGGCAAAACGCGGCGTCCGTCCGTGGACGTTCCTTCGGGGAAAAACAGCAATTGTTGACCCGCCTCAATCCGCTCTTGCAAGGCTGCGACGTGTTGTGCCGCTGCCTGACGGTCGCGCGCGATGAACAGCGTCCCCGTGGCTCGGGCCAGCGTTCCGATCCCCGGCCAGCCGGCGACCTCTGCCTTGGAGACAAATGTGATCCGCTGGCCCGCGTTCAAAACCAGAATGTCGAGCCAGGAGGAATGGTTGGCGATCACCGCACCACCCTCAGAGAGCGGCGCCCCTACACGCCGGACACGCAGCCCCATCAGCCACAGGATCACCCGGCAGGTGATCTGTGTGACGCGGTTGCTGCGCGGACGGGCCATGCCCCGCTCGGTCAGGCGCATCGCAAAGAGGGCTGCAAGGCCGATAAGCAGTGCGAGGATCATGAGCAGGCCGCGCACCGCCGCGAGGCCAAGGCCCAATGGGCCGGGCCGCCGCACAATGGGCGGTGCTTCGGAATGCCATGTTGGCGAGGTCATGCCATCTGCCCGCGCGCGATCATCTGGGACTGCGAGGGCGGCACCTGAGCTACGTCCAGTACCATGCAGACATCAATCGTGTTGAAGCCATGGTCGATGTAGACGCCCGACCCGACGCAACCGCCGAGTTTGAGGTAGCTTTTGATCAGCGCCGGTGTTCCGCGCATTGCGGCCACTCTGTCCACCTGATCAGCAGGAAGAAGCCTGGGCTGTGGCCCTCTCGCGGTTGGACAGAGCGCTAGCGGAGCGCGGTGGGCGTGCTGCAAGTGGGACAAAGCCTGTTGGTGGGCCAACGTGTCCGTTCCGTGGAACGACGCCACGCCGAACAACAGATCGATGGACGCCTCTTGCACATAACGCTCTATCCCTGCCCAGAGGTGCAGCAAAGCGGCACTGCCTCGGTAAGGCGCGAGGATACAACTGCGGCCGAGCTCCAGCAACCGTTTGCCAGAGGCGTGAAGCGGTGTCAGATCAAACTCGGAGTCCGTGTAGAACCCACCTGCCCGGGCGGCACCTTCAGCATCCAACAGGCGGTAGACCCCGACGACCTGATCGGCGGCGTGGCGAGATATGTCGAGCAAGAGCAGATGTTGCGCTGTGGGATCAAAGCGGTCGGCCTCGATTTCTTCCGATATGCCTCCAGCGGTGGCCCCCAGCTCTTGCACAAAGACCTGATGCCGCAGCCTCTGTGCCGCGCGAACATCGCTTTCGCTCTGTGCGAGCCGAGTTTCAAAGAGGGGGACAGGCACGCCAATCAGCCCATATTGGTTGAGAGAATTTCGGGATTTTTAGGCATGCGTAAACCTTTTGGCAATGAATTCGACAGTATCGTTAACTTGCGCCTGTGAAGGTTAATTTGACTTATGCACGCATTTTGCTACCTATGGTTGCATTTTGCATTACGTAGACACAAGGACAAGTGTGATGAGTGTTCCATCGATCACGACCTTGCCGACCTCGGCAAAGTTCACTGTGATCTTGCCGTTGATGTTTGACTGCACTTGCCCGTCCCCCCAATCGTCTTCGGTCGGGTGGCGGACGATCATGCCGGGGGCCAAAATTGCGTTCAGATCAGACATGTCGTCCTTGCTCCCTCAGGCAGCCACATGAGCCGCGTTCAAACCCTCAGCGCGCTTGTCGGGTCGCGCATTTGCCATGACCTCATCAGCCCTTTGGGGGCGATTGGCAATGGTATTGAGCTAATGGGCCTTTCGGAAAACGCAAGCTCGCCCGAGTTTTCCCTCATCGAGGAGAGCGTGCAAAGCGCGAATGCGCGGATCAAATTCTTTCGCATTGCTTACGGGATGGCGCGCGAGGATCAGAACATCAGCCGGGCCGAGATCACCAGCACGCTGACCGCCAGCGCCCGCGGCGGGCGGCTGAGTTATCATTGGGACGTTGAAGGGGATCAGCCCAAGAGCACGGTGCGTCTGGCGTTTTTGCTGTTCCAGTGTCTTGAAACCGCAATGCCCTTCGGTGGCCATATCACTGTGCAGGATGAGGGCGGTCAGATGGTTGTGACTGCCGAGGCTGAGCGGATGAAGATTGA
The DNA here is from genome assembly GCA_020629175.1 of Flavimaricola sp. Classification (GTDB taxonomy): domain Bacteria; phylum Pseudomonadota; class Alphaproteobacteria; order Rhodobacterales; family Rhodobacteraceae; genus JALZWD01. The sequence continues at coordinate 125,717 of JAHDDU010000004.1, forward strand.
GCCGGAGCTGTGGGAGAACCTTACAGCACGGCGGCCGCACACGCGGGTCAGTGCAGGACACGTGCAATTCGCCCTGCTCCCCGAGGTCATGTCCGAAGGTGATCGCCGCCTCGCGCTCCAGATCAGTCAAGGGCGCATCACAGCGCGGTTCTAGGCCCGCACTGCACCGCCACCAGAGACGAGATATTTGAAGCTCGTCAATTGTTCGGCCCCCACCGGTCCACGCGCGTGCATTTTGCCCGTCGCGATCCCGATCTCAGCACCCATCCCGAATTCTCCGCCATCGGCGAATTGCGTGGAAGCATTGTGCATCAGGATTGCGCTGTCGAGCTGGGCAAAGAAGTGATCGCGGGCCTGCAAATCCTCGGTAATGATCGCGTCCGTGTGGTTGGAACCAAACTGCCGGATGTGGGCGATAGCTTCGTCCACACCGTCAACAAGCTTTGCGGCACAGATCATATCCAGAAATTCGGTTCCGAAATCCTCTGACGTTGCAGGTGTGGTGCCGACAACCTTGGCAAGCTCACCCTCCGCGCGGACTTCAACGCCGAGATCAGTCAGGCCTGTGATCAGCCCGTCGCCGTGTTCGGTGTAGAACCGCCAATCAATCAAGAGACACTCCATCGCGCCGCAAATCCCGGTGCGGCGGGTTTTGGCGTTGATGATGATCTCGCGCGCCATCTCGGGATTTGCCGTCGCCCCCACGTAGATGTGACAGATCCCCTCGAGATGCGCAAAGACGGGCACCCGCGCCTCACGTTGGACGAGGCCGACGAGACCCTTGCCACCACGAGGCACGATGACGTCGATTGTATCGGTCGCCGTGAGCATCGCCTGCACGGCAGCGCGGTCCCGCGTGGGGACCAGTTGGATCGCGTCCTCCGGCAGACCCGCCTCGCGCAAACCTTGTTGAAGACAGGCGTGTAAGGCGCTGGAAGAATGGAATGATTCAGAGCCACCGCGCAAAATGACCGCGTTGCCGGATTTGAGGCACAGAGCGCCTGCGTCTGCTGTCACATTCGGGCGGGATTCGTAGATGACGCCGATGACACCGAGGGGCGTGCGAACGCGCTGGATGCGAAGGCCATTGGCCTCTTCCCATTCCGCGGTGACTTCGCCCACGGGATCGTTTTGCGCGGCAATTGCCTTGAGCCCGTCAACGATGCTGCGGATGCGTGGCTCGTCCAGCATCAGGCGGTCCATCATTGCGGGGCTGAGGCCCTTCTCTTCGCCGTAGACCAGGTCCTCGGCGTTGGCGTCCATGATGTTTTGCCGGTTCGCCCAGACGGCCTCGGCGGCACCGATCAAGGCTGCATGCTTGCGCTCGGCCGAGGCTGTTGCAAGCGCCTGAGCGGCAGTTCTGGCCCGTTGGCCGATGTCGGCCATCATGGTGGTGATGTCTGGCGATTTTGTCATGGGTCGGGCCTTTGGCGAGGTATGGATTTAGGTATTTTTGGCAAGATGAGATTGCAGGATCATGTCATCCCGGTGCACGAGGGCGGCGCGGCCCTTATAGCCCAACGTCGCTTCGATGTCGGCGCTTTGGTGGCCTGCGATCAGGCGGGCTTCGGCGGCCGTGTAACGTGCGAGCCCCGTGGCGATGACTTGCCCATCCGGCGCGGTGATGCTGACAGGGTCGCCCCGGCCGAACTGGCCTGAGACCGCACTGACACCGGCGGGCAGAAGGCTCTTGCCCTTGTGAAGCGCGGCGACGGCGCCTGTATCGATTGAAAGCGCTCCGCGCGGTTTCATTGCGGCAATCCATGCTTTGCGGGCGGTTTGCGGGTCTGATTGTGGAGTGAACCATGTGGCGCGGCCCATGGTGGAAAGCGGATTGTGTGGGGTGCCCAAGGTGATGGCCATGGCGCAGCCCGCTTCGGTCGCGATCTTGGCAGCCATGAGTTTGGTGATCATGCCCCCTTTGGACAGGCCAGAGGTCCCCTCGCCCGCCATAGCTTCGATTTCGGCGGTGATTTTCTGCACTGTTCCAATATGTTCAGCGGCGGCATTCACGTTAGGATTAGCCGTGTAGAGCCCGTCCACGTCACTCAGTAGGATCAGTTGGTCCGCCCCGGCCAGCACAGCGACTTGGGCGGCGAGGCGGTCGTTGTCACCGTAGCGGATTTCATCCGTGGCGATGCTGTCGTTTTCGTTCACGATGGGCGTGACGCCAAGCGCGAGCAGCGTTTGCATCGTCGCGCGGGCGTTGAGGTAGCGGCGGCGGTCGGCGCTGTCCTCGAGCGTCACAAGAATCTGGCCTGTGGTAATGCCATGGGGCGCAAGTGCGTTTTCATAGGCGCGGGCGAGCTGGATTTGTCCGACCGAGGCTGCAGCCTGCGCCTGTTCCAGCGCCAACGGGCCGTCAGGCAGTTCCAGCACGCGCCGGCCCAAAGCGATGGAGCCCGACGAGACGAGGATGACCTGCGTCCCGCGCGTGCGCAGGGTGGCGACGTCGTCAGCAAGACTTTTGAGCCACTCCTCGCGCAGCTTGCCAGAGGCCGCGTCCACGAGCAGGGCCGAGCCGATTTTGACGACGAGAGTGCGGGCGGAGTCTAGGGTTGCCACGGGGCGTCCTCCTCGGGCGCGGCCTCCGCGATCCGGTGGCGCAGGCGGTCTTCGTCGATCTGAGTGCGGAGGGCGCGGAGCACGTCAGTAACGCCCTCACCCGTCACGCCGGACATGAGCATCACAGGGCCGTCGGCCACCGCCTCAACCTCTGCTTTGATAAAGGCGCGCTCTTCGTCGTCGAGCGTGTCGATCTTGTTCAGGACAGTGACGCGGGGCTTGTCCGCGAGCACGCCGCCATAGGCCTCTACCTCGCCTACGATGGTCTTGTAGTCGCGCACCGGATCACCGCTGCTGCCATCGACGAGATGCAGGAGCACGGCACAGCGTTCCACATGGCCGAGGAACAGATCGCCAAGACCACGCCCTTCGGAGGCGCCTTCGATCAAGCCCGGAATGTCGGCCACGACGAATTCAACATTGTCGACGCCCACGACGCCGAGGTTAGGTACGAGCGTCGTGAACGGGTAATCGGCCACTTTGGGCCGGGCGTTCGATGTGGCGGCGAGAAACGTGGATTTGCCGGCGTTGGGCATGCCCAGGAGGCCAACGTCTGCGATGAGCTTCAACCGGAGCCAGATGGTGCGCTCAATCCCCTCCTGCCCCGGATTGGCGCGGCGAGGGGCCTGGTTTGTGGCAGACTTGAAGTGGAGGTTACCAAAGCCGCCATTCCCGCCGCGCGCGAGTTGGACGCGTTGACCGACTTCGGTGAGATCGGCGATGACGGTTTCCTCATCCTCATCAAGGATTTCGGTGCCTACTGGTACGCGCAGAACAATGTCGTCGCCGGTCTTGCCGGTGCGCTGTTTGCCCATGCCGTGCTGGCCGGATTTGGCAAAGAAGTGCTGTTGGTAGCGAAAGTCGATGAGGGTGTTGAGGCCCTCGACAGCCTCGGCCCAGACAGAGCCACCATTGCCGCCATCCCCGCCATCCGGGCCGCCGTATTCGATATACTTCTCTCGCCGAAACGAGATACAGCCCGCGCCACCGCCGCCGGAGCGGATGTAGACTTTGGCGAGGTCGAGGAATTTCATGTGTTCTGTCCAGCGGTTGGGTGTGTGTGGCCTAGTCTATTGGGCGGTGGGCTTCAAGTTTGTCGGAACCATTGTTCCGTTGCTCGCGTTAACCTTCATTAACAAATTGTTAGGAATTTGGTTATGCGCTCTCTGATTTTCGCTGTTCCATTCGTGGTTCTGTCTGCTCCGCTGGAATCTCAGGGGTGTCACGCGAGCTACACTGGCGTGTGTGTGCCCATTGCCAGCGATGTTGATTGTGCCGGTGGGAGTGGGAATGGTCCGGCTTATGTTCAGGGGCCTATTCGGGTTGTTGGGCCAGATGTCTACGGCTTGGATCGGGACGGTGACGGGATTGCCTGTGAATAGGCCGACAATCTAAGCCGATAAGTACGAGACAAGGTCGGTGTGCCGCGCGCACGGGCGTAGACGTATTGGGTGTTCCAATGCTCGAACCCGAATTTGAGGAGCAGTGCATGCGAGGCGGGGTTGTCGTACCAAGTCTCGGCTGTGATGCGCCGTGATTGCGGGTTTTCGCGGATGTGACGGTCAATGGCATAGCGGACCGCCTTGGTCCCCAGACCTTGGCCCTGGTGATCGGGATGGATGGCATAGCCGATGTCGGCATCGATGATCCCGATCGTCCCAACAAGCCGGTCGTTAAGGCAGATGGCGACGGCAAACCCGTTGGGCTTAGCATAGGGAACACATCGCTGGCGCACGAGGTCGGGGTCAACCGGCCACGTCCAACCATCAAGCTGGCGCACGACCGACCAGATCGAGGCAAGTGCCAGGATATCATCGTAGTCGGATGCGCGAATGTCGCGGAACGTTAGCTCAGCCATGTTTAGCCTCCCACGCGGCGCGGGTGAGGCGCATGCGTTGGAGCTGCACTTCCTTGTCCTGTGCTTTGGAATGCGCGGGCTCGATGTGGGTATCGGTAAAGCCGAGGCTTTGCAGCACGCTGCGCGACCCGGCGTTGCCGAGGAAATGGCCGGAGATGAGCGGATCAGAGGCGTGGGTATCGTACCAATGAGTTGTGACGGCGCGAGCCGCCTCTTTCATATAGCCATGGCCCCAGTAAGGGCGGCCCAGCCAATAGCCAAGCTCGCGCACATCACCGATGACGCCCATCAAAGTTTCATCGCGGGTGATTGCCCAAACGTGGCCCTCGTTTTTGGCCTGATCTGCGATGAACCATTCGGCATCGGCGTGGGTATAGGGATGCGGGACCACGGTCAGCCATTTGGCGACCTCGTAGTCGTCAATCAGGGTGGTGAGCGCCTCTGCGTCCTCTGCCACCAGCGGCCGGAGGATCAGGCGCTGGGTGCAAAGGACGGGGTGTGTCATTTTTCCAGCTTCATCGTGTAGGTCCACGTCGGGAGGACGGATTTACGGGCGAGGCAGTATTCTTCGGCGTCACCAAGGTAGTCAAAACCGCAGTTCGTCAGGACACGAGCCGTGCCCGGCTGATCCTGAAAGACGGCGGCAAAGAGATGGCGTGCGGACTGCGGATTAGCCGCGACGAGGGCTTTGACCGCTTCGGTCGCGAGCCCGGTTTTCCAGAACGCGGGGGCCACCCAATAGGTGATCTCGGACTGGTGACGCTCAAGCGGGGCCATGGTAACAAGGCCAAGCACTTCTGACAGTCCGTGGTCCGCGCCATCAAGAACCCAGACGTCTTCAACCCGGTCAGGGCTGAGCGCGCGGTTGATCATCGCTTCCGCGGTGCCGGGAGCAAAGGGATGCGGGATGCCGCGGCTGGCCTGGGCCACGCGCGGATCGGAACAATAGTGCGTAACAAGACCCGCGTCAGACCGGCGCATCGGGCGCATGCAAAAGCGTTCAGCCTGAATAGTGGCTTGGGTCGTGACTGTTTCAAACTTCATTTGGTTTCCTCCTCGAAAACCGGAAATCTTCCTTGGCTCTGCTTCCTCTGCAGGGCCGGATCTCGCGCGCCTCTAAGCGCCGAATATGGCAGGCATGTGAAACCCATATGGGGGCAACAAACAAAAAAGGGACCGGCGGTACCGCCGATCCCCAAAATGTTACCCTGGATGGTATCGGCTTATTCAGCGGCCTCCGCCACTGGGAGAACCGAAATAAAGGTGCGGCCTTTGAAGCCCTTGCGGAAGGACACCTGGCCCTCGGCTGTTGCAAAGATTGTATGGTCTTTGCCCATGCCGACGCCTTCGCCTGGCCACATCTTTGTGCCACGCTGGCGCATGATGATGTTGCCGGGGATGACGACTTCGCCGCCGAATTTCTTCACGCCAAGGCGGCGACCTGCGGAGTCGCGACCGTTACGGGATGAACCACCTGCTTTTTTGTGTGCCATTTGGTCTCTCCTTAGCCTTTAGCCAGCTCTGCGGCTTGCTTGAGCCACTCATCGCGGTCGATGCGGCCCTTAAAGTTCAGTTTGTCGTCCATAGCAGCAACGTCCTCTGGCGTCCATGCTGCGATCTGGGCGAAGGTTGTAACGCCAAGGTCGTGAAGCTTTTTCACGATGACGGGGCCAACGCCGCTGATCTGTGTCAGATCGTCTGCATCGGACTTGGCCGCGGCCTTTTTGGCGGGTGCCTTCTTCTCGGCGGCTGGCTTTTCAGCTTTGGGTGCGGCCTTTGGAGCGGCTTTCTTTGCAGGAGCCGCCTTCTTCGGGGCTGCACCGCCTGCGTTGTGGGCCAATGCCGACGCGATTGCGGCACCTACGGCGGCCTTCACACCAGACTTGTCGCCACCCTTTTCCATCAGCTCGGTGATTTTCACCAATGTGAGCTGCTGGCGGTGACCTTTGGTCCGCTTGGACGAGTGCTTACGACGGCGACGGACAAAATTGATGACCTTTTCGCCTTTGATCTGGTCGATCACTTCGGCCTGTACGGCAGCACCGTCCACCATGGGGGCGCCGATCTTGTCGCCGATCATGAGAATATCGTTGAACTGGATTGTTTCACCAGCATCTGCGTCAAGCTTTTCAACCCGGACCACATCGCCCGAAGCCACTTTGTATTGCTTGCCGCCGGTTTTGATAACCGCAAACATATGTTCGTTCCTTCGTATACCGCGTCCGACCGGTTCCCCATTTGGGGCATTTGCGGGGGCCATCCCCACCGTTGAACTGCGCGACCCTGTTTGGGTCGATCGTTGTATGCAATGCGCGAAAGCTCGCGCACCTCGACAGACGAGCTGTAGAGATGCGGGCTTATGTGCCTATCATGGGATCAAGTCAACACCTTTGAGGGCCATATGACCTTTCGTTTCACTCTACCGATGATCTTGGCGCTCGGCGCCTGTACGGGCGAGGCCAATCATCTGGGCAATCCGCTGTTATGGCCCATCACCGGGCTGGCCACAGCCGCCGAAAATGCAGCGTACAACCAGCGGCGCGGACAGGTGGAGGTGATCGTCAAATCAAACTTCCCTGCCATTCTGGACGACATCCGCGCAGGCGGCGGCCCCATCCTGAGCGACGCGATGGATACGGCCGGTGTACCAGCAACTGACCGCCCTGCCCGCATCACCCAAATGCAGGGAGATCTGGGGCTTTATGCTACAAACCCCGAGGCGCTGGTCGTGGCGTTGATGGTGTATGGGGGCTAGAGGTCCTGCACCATCATTTCTTCAAAGGCCGCGATGCCAAGGCCACGGCTGATTTGTATGTTGATCTCTTCAAAGGCCCGAAAGGTCACCGTGTTGAAAGTGCGCCCGGCCTCGGAGTCGAAGAACGCGATGTAGGCGTCGAGGTCCTCATCAGACAATGGCCCGTAGGCCGCATAGAGGTAAGACACGATCCACTCCGTCGTCTCGCTTCGGATCTCTGGCTCCTGATTTAGGACGAGCGACAATAACTCACTCTCCGGCATTTGCCCGGCGCTCAGGCCCTGCATAAAGGCCACGTTGGCATTGAGGATGATCGCCACATTGTTGCCAACCGCGTCCCAAACGTCGATGAGCTCTGCAATCTGCTCAATCCGGTCAGGATCATCGATGCGCGCCAAAGCGGCAGCGGCGCGGTTGGCCTCTTCGATATCGTCGTCCATCATGGCGATCCGGGCCGACAACTCCAAATCCACGATGGACGCGCCAAGATCAGATTCGAACCATTCAAGCATTGCCGAGATGTCTGCGTCTGCGAGCGATCCGGCTAATTCTTCGACGAAGATTTCGCGGATATCCGAGGCATTATTCAGACTATCCACTGCCGCGCGCCATTGGGGCGAAATCGCCTCAGCCGATGGGGCGAACATTTCAAGCGCAAGGTCTTCACCATAGCCAATCCCTTCGGCCCGCATTTGGGCAATATTCCCATCCAGCTGAATGGCCTCAAAAAGAGCCTCAAGGTCTTCGGCATGGCCGTCCGCATGGATAGCGCTTGGAAGCGCCAAGACCGCGCAAACGGATGTGAGGATGACGGCACTGCGCATGATTTTGACCTCTCGCTCATTGGGTGACATCAATCTAAGTGGCGTCTCAGAGAGTTCCAAGTCCACAGCCCACGCAAAGGGCTTGCACTAGCCCGGTGGCCAGATTAAACGCGCTCGCAGATCACGACACAGTCACGGAGAGGTGCCGGAGTGGTCGAACGGGGCGGTCTCGAAAACCGTTGAGCCTTCACGGGTTCCCAGGGTTCGAATCCCTGTCTCTCCGCCAAATCACCCTATTGCAACGAAAACGCCCCGCCGGTGAGGGACGGGGCGCATCTGGCAATCTGAGGC
>JAHDDU010000034.1:0-10363 GCA_020629175.1 Flavimaricola sp.
TGGGTGTAGTTGTTGAACCCGTCGGTGCCGCCGCCGATCACCATCTCGCCCTTGTCAGATTGGCTGAGGTAGCCGTGCACCGTGTTGGCCATCACCACCACATCCATGCAAGGCTTGATCGGCTCGGACACCAGCGCCTGAAGCGCGACACTTTCTACAGGCAGCTTAAATCCTGACATCTTGGCCAGAACGCCCGCATGGCCAGCAACAACCATGCCGAGCTTATCGCAATCGATGTCGCCCTTTGTCGTGGTCACGCCAACGACCTTGGACCCTTCGCGCCGGACAGCGGTCACTTCGCACTGCTGGATGATGTCCATTCCCATGTCTGAACATGCCCGCGCATAGCCCCACGCCACCGCGTCATGCCGCGCTGTGCCGCCACGCGCCTGCCACAGACCACCCAGTACCGGATAGCGCGGACCGTCGATGTTCATGATCGGGCACAATTCTTTCACCCGGCGCGGACCGATCCACTCGGTCTTGACGCCTTGCAGCGCATTCGCATGCGCCGTCCGCTGATAGCCGCGAATTTCGGCCTGCGTTTGCGCCAGCATGATCACCCCGCGGGGGCTGAACATGATGTTGTAATTCAAATCCTGGCTGAGCGTTTCATAGAGGCTGCGCGCCTTCTCATAGATCGCAGCCGACGGGTCCTGCAGATAGTTGCTCCGGATGATCGTCGTGTTCCGGCCAGTGTTGCCGCCACCCAACCAGCCCTTTTCGATGATGGCAACGTTTTTGATGCCAAAATTTTTGCCCAGATAGTACGCCGTAGCAAGGCCATGGCCTCCAGCACCAACGATGATCACATCGTATTTTTTCTTGGGCTCGGGTGACCGCCAGGCGCGCTCCCATCCCAAATGATGCTTGGCCGCTTCCCGCGCGATGGCAAAGGCTGAATACCGTTTCATAGCTCTCGAATCCTCTCACGCGCGTTGGATCTATTAGCACTTTGATGCAGCGCCACCTGTCCAAACAGGATACTCCCAGCGGCAAAAGTCCCCACAAAACCGACATGACCCCGATCACACCCCTGCGACGGGTCGCCCACCCCCCTTTTATACTCGCCCAACCGCCGCTACATACAGCCGAACACCCGAAAGAAAGCCACTGTATGCTGTTCTGGATCATCGCAGCCCTTCTCGCCACGAGTGTCGCGGCCATATTGGCTGTGCCGCTCTTGCGGAAAGAGGATCACGGGATTGGTGAAAACCCAGACTTAGCGCTGTACCGTGATCAATTGGCCGAAGTGGACCGCGATCTGGCCCGCGGCATACTTGCCCCCGAAGATGCCGAGCGCACGCGCATCGAAGTCTCGCGCCGCTTGCTGGCCGCTGACGCGGAGACCCGCGGCATAGCGACGGAGGCCCCCCGCCAAACGACGCTGGCCGTCGCCGGCATCAGCGGTGTCGTCCTGATCCTCGGCGGATTGGCCCTCTACGACGTCCTTGGTGCCCCCGGCTACCCGGACATCCCACTCGCTCAACGCATCGCCGACAGTGAAGCGGTGCGCGAAAACCGCATGTCGCAGGCCGAGGCCGAAGCCCTGTTTTCCGCGCGTCCAAGGCCACCCATAGACGTTGACGAAGAGTACCTGCGATCCATCGAGCAGCTCCGCGCGGCCGTTCCGACACGACCGGAGGACCTTCAAGGGTGGCAGTTGTTATCAGAGCATGAATACAATCTGCGCAATTACGCCGCAGCGGCTCGCGCGCAAGAGCGCGTGATCGAACTGAAAGGCGACGGTGCTACGACCGATGACCGCATCGTCCTCGCCAGCCAGTTGGTGGCCGCAACCGGGGGCTTTGTCTCACCAGAGGCAGAAGATGTGCTCGTGCGTGTTTTGCAGGACGATCCGCGCAATCAGGCGGGGCGCTATTACTACGGCCTTCTGTTTTACCAAACGGACAGACCCGACCGCGCCTTTCGCCTGTTTCGCGATGTGGTCAATGACGGCACAGCCGCCGATCCCTTCACGCAATTGGCCCGCGCTGTTGTTGAGGATGCCGCCTTCCGCACTGGCGTGGATTACACGCTTCCTCCTCAAAACGGACCAACGCTTGAGCAAATCGCGGCCGCCGATGATTTGTCCCCCGAAGACAGGTCTGCAATGATCGACGGAATGGTGGCACAATTGTCCGACAGGCTCGCGAATGAAGGTGGCACGGCGGCTGAATGGGCACGACTTATCACAGCGCTTTCCGTCCTGGGCGATGATGGCCAGGCCCGCGCGATCCTTACTGAGGCACGGCAAGTCTTTGCCACTTCTGATGACGCGATGGCTCTGATTGATCAGGCAGCCACGCAAGCAGGACTCACCGAATGATTTGCGCGACTATCGAAGATTTCGTCCAGGCCCTGCCGCGCACCGGCGCTCTCACTGGGCTCGACCTCGGCACCGTGACGATTGGGGTCGCTGTGTCGGATGGCCTGCGGTCCGTCGCGACGCCGCTTGAGACGATCAAGCGCAAAAAGTTCACCCTTGATGCGCAGGCGCTGCTGAAGATCACAGACGCACGCCAGATCACCGGCATCGTCCTCGGCCTGCCGATGAACATGGACGGCTCCGAAGGACCGCGTGCCCAGGCCACCCGCGCTTTTGCCCGCAATCTGGAACGGCTGACCGACCTGCCGATCACATTCTGGGACGAGCGCCTGTCAACCGTCGCCGCAGAACGCGCGCTTCTTGCGGCGGATACGTCCCGCAAACGTCGCGCAGAGGTCATCGATCACGTCGCCGCTGGGTTTATCCTGCAAGGGGCGCTCGACCGTCTGTCCTATATGGGATCTGCGACATGACCAAAGCCGACAAAACAGACGCAATCTGGAAACGTGCTGAAATCGACAGCCCTTGCGTCAAAATCTGCGTCATCCATCCCGAAACGCGCCTTTGTACCGGCTGTCTGCGGTCCATCGACGAGATTGGCGCGTGGAGCCAAATGACACCAGACACCCGCCGGGCCATCATGGCAGAGCTGCCCGACCGCGCGCCCCTATTGCGCAAACGGCGTGGGGGACGCGCTGCCCGATTGTCGGACAAAGCCTGACCGCCCCGCCGTTTGAGTTTATTTGGTCAGATGAATGGGCCGCCAACTCTTTACCCAAAATTAACCAAGCGCGGCCATCCTAAGCGGGCATGGCAGGCTGGAGAGCTGAGCCATGTGTCAGGTGAAGCCCCAAGCCACCGTGCCGCGCCTCTTGCAAACGCATTGAGGACCGCTCAGTGGCTTGGGGTCATGATGCTTCATCTGACCAGATAAACTCCCCCCGGAGGGCCGATCAGCCTCTCAGCCATAGGGTCGGATCTGAGAGTTCTGGCCGGAAATACGCCATCATCCGCCCTTCGTCAGGCAAATCTCCCCCCGCTGAGTGCGGCGCGATCCCATGCAGGAGGTGACGATGGAGGAGCACGGATTGCCCGGGCTCCACTCGAATGGCGATTGGATCTTGGCTCGCAAAAACCTCAGCCCGCGCGGCTTTGTAACTGTCAGTCAGGTCAACACTGAAAGGCGCATATGTGCCAATGGCCTGCGACAAGGCCTACCCCATTGGCCTGTGGCTCCCCGGCCAGACCACAAGCGGGCAGGCCGTCGCGAAATTGAGCGGTAGGCCCAGCACGAATGCATGCGGTTCGCGCAGAAAACGGCGCCCGTTTTCTGCCAGCAACCCGTCGACATGCGCCGCAGCACGCGTGATCCGAAAGCGATGCGCAGCATCGCTTTCCCCAGCATCGCGGCCCGGGTAGCCGTCATACACCACAGAAAGCTGAGCTTTGTGCCAAGCCTCGGGCTTTGCGACCTCACGCTCCCACGGACCGCTCAGGCGAACGCCGTCCAAGGCACCGTCCGACCTATTGGGCAAAGCATCAACACCCACAAACCAGGTGCCGTCATGCCGCAACCACTGGGACCGGAGGTCTGGTTCTGCGACGATCCCACGCCCAATTTCAGCAGCTTTGGCCGCCCATTTGGCGACATTGCGGTCATGTGGAAAGACCACATATCCGTCAGACGCAAAACTCATCCAAGCCACGCTTTGCGCAGCATGTTGGCGGCAACGAGGAACAGAAACACTCCGAACACCTTTTTCAGGCGCTGCGCATCCGTTTTGTGAGCCAATGCAGCACCGTACGGCGTCGTGATCAGGGTCATCGCGATCACCAACCCAAAGGCCACCAGATTGACCGACCCAATCGTCAACGGCGGCGCCAGCGCGACCTCCACCAACAAGAATCCGACAACGGACGGAACCGCGATGAGGCAGCCAAATCCAGCAGCTGTCGCCACAGCGCGGTGGATCGGAACGCCAAAGAGGCTCATGGTCGGCACACCGAAGGAGCCTCCGCCGATCCCCATCAGAACCGACAAAAACCCAAGGATGGGGGAGAGGATCGCGCGCAAGGGCCCTGTTGGCATCTCTTCTCCCAGCCGCCAGGTGCTTCGCCCAAAGGTCATATAAAGCGCCACGATCATCGCCAGTACACCAAAAATCGCCTGCAACGCCCCCGAGCGCAGGCTGGCCACGACGCTGACCCCGATCACGGCGCCAAATGCTATACCAATGGCCCAACCGCGCAGGATATCCCAATCCACAGCGCCCTTCTTGTTGTGTGACATGACAGAGCGAACGGAGGTCACGATGATAGTGGCCAACGACGTCCCTAAGCAAAGCTGCATCAACTGCGGGCTTTCATATCCAAGCACCTGAAACGCATAGAAAAACGCAGGCACCAAAACGATGCCACCGCCGACACCCAAGAGACCGGCCAAAACGCCCGCTATCGCACCAATCACAAGGAGCAGCGCACCCATCGCAAGATAAAGCATCATGCAGCCTCCCTCTCGACATGAGCCAGGGCACGTTCGACAACGTCGGTACCTGCGCCCTCGCGGTTGGCCTCTTCGCTGAGCACGCGGCGCCACAGACGTGCGCCGGGGCGTCCGTTGAACAGGCCAAGCATGTGTCGCGTCACTTGATGCACACGTCCGCCCTTGCTCAGATGGACGTCGATATAGGGCAGCATTTTCCGCACGGCCTCGACCTCCGAGATCATGTGCGACGCCCCAAAAATATCGCGGTCTGCCGCGCCAAGGATCGCATGCGGTGTGTGATAGGCAGCACGCCCGATCATCACCCCGTCGAGCCCCGCATCGAGGAACGCCTTCGCTTCTGCCAGCGTTTCGATGCCGCCGTTGATGCTGATATGCAGATCCGGAAAGGCGGCCTTCATGTCATGCACCAGATCGTAGTCCAGCGGCGGGATCGTCCTGTTTTCCTTGGGCGAGAGGCCTTGCAACCACGCTTTGCGCGCGTGGATCGTCACCCGACGCACACCTGCGTCTTGGATTTGGGCGAGAAAGGCGGGCAGCACCTCGCGGGGCTCCTGATCATCCACACCGATCCGGCACTTCACCGTCACTGGCACATCGCAGGCCGCGATCATCGCGGCACACGCTTCGGCCACGACCTCGGGGCTCTCCATCAAGATCGCGCCAAACGACCCGGATTGCACACGGTCGGAGGGGCAGCCGCAGTTGAGGTTGATCTCATCATATCCCCAGTCCGCCCCGATCTGGGCCGCCTGCGCCAGAAGAGCCGCATCCGAGCCACCCAGTTGCAAGGCCACCGGATGTTCGGCCGGATCAAAGCCCAACAGTCGCGCACGGTCCCCGTGTATCACTGCCTGTGCTGTGACCATCTCGGTATAGAGCAGCGCCTGACGCGACATCAGGCGGTGCAGCATCCGGCAATGCCTGTCTGTCCAATCCATCATCGGCGCGACAGAGAGGCGCGCGTGGGTGTTGAGGGTCTCAGCGTCGATCATTGCGCCGCTTTAGCGCAGAACATCAGACTTGTCACACCGTTGGGCCGCCGTGTTTCGCAAAGAACTTGGCGAGGTGACGCGCCGTCTCTTCGGGGTATTCTTCGGCAAAGTAATGCGTACCGGGCATCGTGGCCCCTGTGACCTGTGTTGCCCGTTGTTGCCACAGGGCCAGCGGATCAAAGCATCGCGCGACGACGCCACCTGCGGCCCACAGCGCCAGCACGGGCATTTCGAGCATGCCGCCTTCATCATCATGGGCAATATCGATGGTGGCCGCGGCGCGGTAGTCTTCGCACGTCGCATGGATGGCCTCGGGCATTTCAAAGCACGACAGATATTCTTCGAGCGCGTCGGGGTGGAACGGCATCTGACCGCCCGTCATCCCGCCGCATTTTCCCAGCCAGAAGGCGCGCGCATCCGCGCCGATCATCCGCTCGGGCTCGGGGGCTGGGCGGATCAGGTAGAACCAGTGCCAATAGGCGCGAGCAAAGGCATCTGTCGTGCCCGCGTACATCTCTCGCGTCGGGGCAATGTCCATTACTGCAAGCGCACGGATCCGATCCGGATGGTCAAGGCCCAGCCTGTGCGCCACCCGCGCGCCGCGGTCGTGGCTGGCCACAAAGGCACTGTCGATACCAAACTGATCGAGCAGATGTGCGAAGTCCCCCGCCATTGCGCGTTTGGAATAGGTCAGATGCGCGGGGTCTGACGCGGGCTTGGCAGAGCGGCCATAGCCGCGCAGGTCCGGGCAGAGGATGTGGTAGTGGTCCGTCAGATACGGCACGACGCCGTGCCACATCGCGCTTGTTTGCGGATATCCGTGCAGCATGAGGAGCGGCGGTTTGTCTGCCGCACCATTATGACGGACGAAGATGTCCTGCCCCCCGCACGACACGGTTTCTTCTACAAAGCCTTCGAACATCGCCATCCTCGCTGCATTGGCAGAAAGTGTAGCGCAGCGTGGCCGGGACACCAGCCCCGGCCGCATTCTTTAATCTCCGTCGGCCACTCCGTCTTGCCGCAGCCGCGCGCGGCGGGCGCGGTAGCTCGGCAGAAGGACGAGGATAACAGCAAAGACGAGCAACGCCATCGTCATCGGCCGTTCGAAGATGAACCCGATCCCGCCCTCCAGCTGCATTGAGCGGCTGAAGTTATCCTCGAGCATCGAGCCAAGAATGAAGCCGATCAGAAGCGGGGCCAGAGGGTAATCGGCAAACCGCAGGATCGTCGCACAAATGCCGAAACCGACGAGGATCAGGAGCTCGGTCGCATTATTCTGCCCGATATAAGCCCCCATCAGCGTGAAGAAGAGGATAAAGGGGATCAGGAACGTGCGCGGCACAGCTAGCACTTTGGCGATGTAGGGGATCAGCGGCAGGTTCAGGATAAGAAGCACCACGTTCCCGATATACATCGAGATGATGACCGCCCAGAAAATCTGCGGCTCATCCACCATCAGGCGTGGGCCGGGCGTGACGCTGAGCGACACCAACGCGCCCAGCAGGATCGCCGTGGTACCGGAACCGGGAATGCCCAGCGTCAGGAGTGGCACAAAAGATCCGGTACAGGCGGCGTTGTTAGCACTTTCAGGTGCGGCGAGCCCTTTGAGAGAGCCTTTACCGAACTTCTCCTGATCCTCGCCCTTGGCGATGTTACGCTCAACCGCATAGCCTAGGAATGAGGCGATGGTGGCCCCTGCCCCAGGAAGCACGCCAATCAGAAATCCTTGGATCGACTGGCGGCCGATGACAGGCGCAATCTCACGCGCCTCAGCCCGCGTGATGCGCAAATCCTTGATCTCGCCTTCACCTTTCTCCGTGGCCGAGCGGCGCGGGTCGAGGACGAGGTAGATCGCCTCGGGCAAAGCGAACATAGCCATCGCCAAAGTTACAAAGCCGAAGCCAGACTGCAGGTCCATGATGCCCATCGTAAAGCGCGGTGCGTTGAACAAAGCCCCCTCGCCAACAGTCGCCATGATCAGGCCGAGCAGAGTCATCAGGACCGCTTTTCCCACCTGCCCTGTGCCCGCAAAGGCCGCGATGGCCGACAGGCCCACGACCATCAGTGCAAAATATTCTGCCGAATGAAATGACAGCGCGACCGACACCAGCGCGGGCGCAAAGATCATCAACAGGATCGCGCCAATGGTGCCGCCGGTGAACGACGAGATGGCCGCAACCGTCAGCGCCTTGCCTGCTTTGCCCTGTTGGGTCAGCGGAAAGCCGTCGAAGGTCGTCGCCACCGTCGACGCGACCCCCGGCGCGTTGATCAGGATTGAAGATGTCGAGCCGCCAAAAATCGCGCCGTAGTACACCCCAGCAAGGAGGATCAGCGCCGCCGACGGATCGCCAATGGACACAGCCACGGGGATCATGATCGCGATGATCGACATCGGCCCCAAACCGGGGAGCATGCCAATGAACGTGCCGATCAGACAGCCGCCGATGACAAGCATGATATTGAGAGGAGAAAGAGCCGTTGACAGGCCCAGCATGATACCTTCGAGCATGACTTAGACCCCCAAAAAGAACGGCCAAGGGCGCAGGTAAATGCCCAACACCGATTGCACGAGCGCCCATATTCCAACCGTCGCGATAAGGGCCACAACAATCATCATGATCCAGCGCCGCTCACCCAGTATGACCGAACCTGCCACAAGAAAGACGGTGGTTGAGATCAGGAACCCCGCGGGGCGCAAACACAGCGCATAGATAACCATCAGGGCCAAAAGTGCAGCCGCCTGCCCGATCTTGTAGTCCCCCAACTTGCGATAATCGATGCCGCTCGCATCCGATTTCCCGTCTGACGCTTCGAGCCCCAGCACCACGCTTAACGCGGCCAATACGGCAAGGACGGACAGGATTTTCGGGAATGTCGACGGCCATATGGGATTGCGCTGCATGAACGGCGGCAAGCTCGCGTCCATCGTGAAAAATGCGGCATATCCGTATACCAAACAGATCATCATGATGATCAGCGCGATCCAGCGATCCAGCGCCATGGGCCGTCCCTCCCCCTAAAATATTGGCTAAACGCACCCTCCCGGTGCGGTGCGGCAGGCAAAGCGCGCACGCCCTGCCTGCCAATCGTCAGATGGGTTTACAGGAACCCAAGCTCACGCATCAGATCTCCGATGACCTGCTCCTGGTTCTCCAGGAAGGTGCGGAAATCGTCGCCCGAGTTGTGGATGTTCACCCAACCGTTGGCGGCACGAACGGCCTCCCACTCAGGCGTGTCGTACATCTTCATCAGCGCATCCTGATAGGCGGAAAGCTGATCGTCAGGCAGACCCGGCGCTGCAAAGAAACCACGCCAGTTGACAAACTCGGTGTCGATGCCCTGCTCCATCATCGTTGGCGCATCTGCATAGGCGTCCACACGCTCGGAGGATGTCACGCCAAGGATGCGCACTTCGCCAGCCTCAGCCAAGGCGACCGCCTCAGAGAAACCTGTCGACAGCGCTGCAATCTCGCCCGACAGAAGGCCCGCCATAGCTGTACCACCCGCGTCATAAGGGATGTAGTTCACGCCGAGCGGATCCTCGCCCGCGGCCTTCATCACCATTGCAGCGACCAAATGGTCCATCCCGCCGGGGACAGAGCCGCCACCGATGGCGGTTCCAGCCGGATCGGCCTGATAGGCCGCCAGCAGGCCTGCCATGTCGGCAATGTCACTGTCAGCGGGCACGACGAGGGCCGCATAATCACCGATGGTGCCTGCAACCAGCGTCAGATCGCTGAAGTTGTATGGGAACACACCCGTCAGCGAGCGGATCACAATAGGTGTTGAGTTCACCATCAGCGTGCCGTGCTGGCTGTCGGCGTTCTCGATCATAAAGCCGATGGCCACGCCACCGCCGCCGCCGGACATGTTTTCATAAGACGCGCTGCCAACAAGGCCAGCCTCGGTCAGAGCTTGGCCTGTGCCACGGGCTGTGCCGTCCCAGCCGCCGCCGGCGCCGCCGGGGATCAGAAAGTGGATGCTGTCGACGACCTGATGGCCGTCTGCCATCGCCGGTGCGCCAAAGGACATTGCGGCCACGGATGCAGCCATCATGACCCGACGGGTCAGGTTGAATTTCGTCATTGGTTCCTCCCATTTGACAAGGTCGAACGTTGTCGCCCATGCAAGAGAGATAATCACGCCAAGCTGACACCCACCTGTCACGCCGCCCAGCAAAGTAGAGCCCGCGACCATGCGCCTTCTCCTTGTCGAAGATAACGAGCGCCTCGCACAGGCGATCATCGATATGCTCTCGCTTGATGGGCACGGGATTGATCATGCGGCTACGATTGCGATGGCGCGGGATTTCTCAGGAACGGTCTCTTATGATTTGATTTTGCTGGATATTATGTTGCCAGACGGCGACGGCCGCGCATTCCTGCAAGAGCTTCGCCGTGCCAACAGCGACACACCCGTCATCGTGCTCACCGCCCGATCCGAAGTGTCCGACCGTGTCGGCGTTTTGGACCTTGGCGCTGATGATTACCTCGTCAAACCCTTTGACTTCTCCGAGCTTGAGGCCCGCTGCCGTGC
>JAHDDU010000034.1:10463-33113 GCA_020629175.1 Flavimaricola sp.
ATGATTACCTCGTCAAACCCTTTGACTTCTCCGAGCTTGAGGCCCGCTGCCGTGCCGTATTGCGCCGCCGGGGTGGGACGCCGACGAACCTTCAGCGAATCGGGAATATCGAGTTTGATTTGCTGGGCGGCGCGATTGTGACGGCTGACAGCCGGATTGAATTGCGCAACCGCGAGCTGCGGTTGTTTGAGGTCTTCGCCGCAAATCCCAATGTGATCCTGTCCAAAGCGAAACTGGTGGATCGCCTCTTCTCAGCTGACGAGGACGTTTCTGAGAACGCCATCGAAGTTTACGTCGGTCGCCTGCGCAAACACTTACGTGGGTCGGGGGTGGAGATCACGACAATGCGCGGGCTGGGTTATAGGCTTTCCACATGACGCCCGCAGGCTCCATTTACCGCAGGCTCATCTTGCAACTCGTTGGTAGCGCTGCGATTTTGGCTGCTATCCTGTTCTTTCTCTTTCAGACATTCGCTCGCCAAATCGCTGTTGAAAGCCAGGATAACACGTTGCGCGCATCCGCCTCGGCCATTCTCGAAAGCGTCTCGGTCCAACAGTCACGTGTCGTAGCTGATATTCCCTACGCCGCTCTTGCGATGCTGGGCAATGTCTCTGACGACCGCGTGTTTTACCAGATTTCTCAAGGCGACACCGTTCTCACAGGCTATGCCGATCTGCCGCCGCGTCCGGGGGACAATACCGCGTGGACAGCAGGGTATCAGGGCGACAGCATCCGCATGGTGCAAATCACCCGATCACTGCCGATCGACGGATCGCTCAGCACAATCTCCGTTACCGTCGCGCAGACGCAGGACGGTCTGGCACAAAAACTCGCACAGATTTCGCGCTCTGCGATCCTTGTGGGTGCCGTGTTCTTTGCTGTGGCCACCCTGCTCGCCCTGTGGGCCGCGCGGTCGAGTGTGCGCCCCCTCAACACGGTGGCCGCCGCCGTTTCACGCCGGGGGCCCGATGACCTGAGGCCCGTGACAACACAGGTGCCGAGCGAGATGGCCCCGCTCATGACCTCGCTCAACGCCTTTATTTCGCGATTGAAACGGTCCCTCACCCGGTCCGAGGATTTCATAACAGAAGCCGCCCACCGCGTTCGCACCCCGCTGGCCACGGTCCGGGCGCAGGCCGAAGTCACCCTGCGCCGCGTTGACCGCGAAGAAAACCGAACGGCCCTGAAACAGATGATCCGCGCAGTGGATGAGAGCAGCCGCGCGGCGGGCCAACTGCTGGATCATGCGATGGTTGCGTTTCGCTCTGATCATCTGGACCAGCGAGAGATTGATTTGGGCGAGATCACTCGCGAAGTGGTGGCACGGCAAACACCTTTGGCCGCATTAAAGGACATCAGCTTTGATACGGACATAATCGAGGGGTGTTCTTTTCAAGGTGATCCGATCCTGATCCAAAACGCTATTACAAATCTGCTCGACAATGCGGTCAAATATTCGCCCTATGAGACGACAGTGACTGTGCAGGTTGTGCCGCCGGCTAACTTAAAGATCACCGACCAAGGCCCTGGTTTTCCTTCGGAAAACACAGCGCGACTGACAGATCGTTTTGCCCGTGGTGCAAATGTGGGTCAGACTGTTGGCTCTGGATTGGGCCTGACGATTGCGCACGACGTCGCAAGCGCTCATGGCGGCACACTCACACTTTCCAACAATACCGAAGGGACCGGCGCATGCGTCACCTTATCCTTGCCCTCCTGACTCTTTGTCCCTCATTGCCACTGGCTTTTGAGATAGAGGCGGAGACGACCTTTGCGGCCGAAGACGAGAGCCGCATCCTTCGGATCATTTCCACCACAGACACAGGCGTGTTCACCCCGATCATTGAAGGGTTCCAGGCAGAAAACCCCGACACAACAATCATTTACACCGCTGTCAGCAGCAGTCAGATCAATCAGGCGATTGTCGAGGAAGGGGCCGTGTTTGACGTTGCCATTTCATCGGCGATGGATTTGCAAACCAAGCTCGCGAACGACGGCCATACCTTGCAGTACGCCTCCGATGCCACCGCCCTGATCCCCGATTGGGGGACATGGCGCGACAGCGTTTTTGCCTTTACGCAAGAGCCTGCAGCGCTCGTCCTCTCGCCCGCAGCGCTTGGCGATCTACCAATTCCGACCTCGCGCCAAGAGCTTATTGGATTGCTGCGCGATCACCCGGACGTCTTTGCCGGGCGCATTGCGACCTATGACGTCCGAAGCTCGGGCCTTGGGTATTTGTTCGCAACGCAAGATAGCCGGACATCGGAGTCCTTTTGGCGGCTGACAGAGCTGATGGGGAGCCTTGATGTGCAGCTCTATTGCTGTTCCTCAGATATGATCGAGGATGTTAGTCGCGGCGAAATCGCCATCGCATACAATGTGTTAGGCAGCTATGCTGAAGCGCGCACTGATCTGGCGGACAGCATCGTCATCGTTGAGCCGGAGGATTACACCACCGTCATGCTCCGCTCCGCTGTGATCCTGCGCGACACGCTCGACCGGGACGCGGCAGAGGCGTTTGTTGATCACCTTCTCACGCAAGCCTGGCAGCCCGGGCGGTCGGATTTCCCCTTTCCCAACCCTTTGGAAGATGCCCCAAACGCACGGCCCATTCCGCTGGGTCCCGGCCTGTTGGTTTTTCTTGATCAGCTCAAGCGCGATCAGTTCCTTTCCGAATGGCAAAACGCCATCCTGCAATGACGTCAGACCGATGCCGCCATGCCGCCATCCACGAATAGAGTGTGACCGTTGACAAAGCTGCTTGCGTCGCTGCTGAGGAAGATGGCTGCACCCACCAGTTCGTCCACCCGCCCCCAGCGTCCCGCCGGGGTTCGCGCTTCGAGCCATTGGGTGAAAGCCGGATCATCCACAAGCGCTTGGTTCAGCGGTGTTTTGAAATAGCCGGGTGCGATGGCATTGACTTGCAGGCCATACCGCGCCCAATCCGTGGCCATGCCGCGCGTGAGATTGCGTATGGCACCCTTTGTCGCCGTGTAAGGCGCTATGCCGGGGCGGGACAACTCGCTTTGGATAGACGCAATATTCACGATCTTGCCCTGCCCGCGCGCGATCATCGGCTGCGCCACGGCCTTGCCCATCAAGAACGCGGATTTGACGTTGGTTTGAAACAACGCGTCCCACTGCTCCTCGGGAAAGGTTTCGAGAGGATGGCGGAACTGCATGCCCGCATTGTTGATGAGGATATCAATCGGACCTTCGGCCTCAATCGCGGCGACCGCATCGGCCACCGCCTGACTGTCGGTTACATCAAAGGCCCAAGCCGAAGCATCATGGCCCGCGTCCTGCAATGCCTCCCGCGCCGCTTCGAGACGTCCCGCATTCCGTGCGTTCAGGATGACATGCGCCCCGGCCTCTGCGAGACCCTGCGCCAGAGCAAAACCGATCCCCATGCTGGAGCCCGTGATCAGCGCCCGCTTGCCAATGAGAGAAAAGATCTGATGCGTCATGGTCCACCTCGTTCCGGGTGAGGAGGTGGCGGAGGAGGTGGGATTCGAACCCACGGTAGACTTTCACCTACGTCGGTTTTCAAGACCGGTGCATTCAACCACTCTGCCACTCCTCCGACGTTGTATCCTCTACGCAGCGTCTGGCGATTCTGAAACCCGCCGCGTGCACTTTTTGTGCGGCCGATGTGATTGAGGTTGCGATGGCGTCATTTCACGCCGCTCGGCCTTCCAAAAACGTTTGACTGACGCTATTCTTTGCCACAACGGGCAGCAACAGGCAGAACTCAACGCCGCCCGACGGCTATGCGCACTTTAACAGTGATGCATAACCAGCGGTAATAACGGCCGAAATCGGCCATCCTCGCTGTTTTGCGGGGGATAACACAGGGGCTGAGCATGTCAGGCACGCACACCTTCAAGGCGATCAATCTTCGCGCGTCATTTCTTCTTATTGCAGGACTTTCTCTGGCAGGGTGCGAAAACGGCGAACTCTCGCTGCCATTTTTCAACAGCAGCGGGGAGAGCGACGCACCGCTCGCAGCGGCAGATGCTGGTCCCATCGAGGAGCGTGATGTTGAGGCGCCTGAGGTGTTTTCTGTGACAGACCAGGGCTTGTGGGACGGACGTCCCTCTCTGGGCGGAGTTTGGGTGGCGCACCCTGACGTTGCGGATCCAGAGCGTGTGGTCATCAAGAATGAAGCCTCTGGCGAAGTCGTGATTGGCGCGCTTTTCCGTCGTGAACGCGAAAACCCCGGCCCTGTACTGCAAGTTTCATCTGACGCCGCCGAAGCGCTCGGCATGCTGGCAGGCAACCCGCAGACACTTAGCGTGATCGCCCTCCGGCGTGAGGCGGCCCCGGCAACGCCTCCGATTGCGGCACCCCGCTCGGAGTTTGATACGGCTGAAACCGTCGCCCCCGAAGCACCCTCAGACGTGACAGCCACAGCGCTTGAGCCGGTCACCACAACTTCGCTAGAAGCGCCAGCTGCATCGTCAGACGGCCCGCTCGCGCCAATTGGCGCGCCGCTCGATGCGTCATCTGATCCGCTCGCTGGGGCCGCCGCAGCAATCGAAGCGGCCGAAGCGGCCGCCCCTGCACCAGCCCCAGCGCCTGTTCCCCAGCCAACATCAGGCCTGTCCCGGCCCTTCATTCAGATCGGTATCTTCAGCGTCGAAGCGAATGCAAATGCCGCGGCGAGCCGCATGACCGACGCAGGCCTTCCTGCACGCGTATTGGCGCAGACCAGTCAGGGCCGTGCTTTCTGGCGTGTGTTGGTTGGACCAGCTTCTTCCGAGGCTGCGCGCAGCAGCACACTTGATCAAGTCAAAGGCCTTGGCTTTACTGACGCATATTTCGTGACTGATTAAACTGGTGTTCCCGCCATATGCGGGACACCCCGTATTGGAGCATTCCCCATGATCCTTCGGGTCTTGACCGTTGTTTCGTTCGCGTTGGGCGCATGTGTGACAACACTTGCCAATGCACAATCGTTTGAGACGCGGGCAACAGCGGCCTATGTGTTCGATCAGAACACCGGAACCGTACTGATGGAGCGCAACGCGGACGAGCCCTTGCCGCCTGCGTCTATGTCCAAACTGATGACGCTCTACATGGCGTTCGAAGCGATTGCGGACGGACGGCTTAACATCGACGACGAATTGCCCGTCTCGCAGGCCGCCATGGATTATGGCGGATCATCTATGTTTCTGCGCGCGGGTGAGCGTGTGTCGGTCGAGGATTTGCTGCGGGGCGTCATCGTCCTCTCCGGCAATGACGCCTCCACCGTTCTGGCCGAAGCCCTCTCCAACGACGGCACAGAGGCCGGGTTCGCCCGTCAGATGACTGCCCGTGCGGCTGAATTGGGGATGACCAACTCAACCTTCGTGAACGCCAATGGCTGGCCCGCTGTTGGCCACCGCATGTCGATGCGTGACCTTGGCATTCTTGCCGATCATCTGATTACTGATTTTCCCACATTTTACCCGCTGTTTGCCGAAACCGAGTTTCTTTTCGATGGGCGCGTTCCATCGAACAGTCAGAACCGCAATCCCATCCTGCGGATGAACTTCGGTGCCGATGGCCTTAAGACTGGCCACACCCAAGAGGCGGGTTATGGTCTGGTGGGTTCTGCCAAGCAAGGCGACCGTCGTGTGATCTTTGTCATCACAGGCCTCGACAGTGCCGCGGCCCGCGCGGATGAGAGTGAGCGCATCGTCAACTGGGCCTTTCGCCAGTTTGCCGAACGCAGCCTAGGTGACGCCGGCACGCGTATCGCAGAGGCCGATGTGTGGATGGGCGATGCCCCCTCTGTCGGGCTTGCATTGGCTGAGGACATCTCGCTTCTGATGCCCACCGCTGCAGGGGATGAGATCGAAGCGACGGCGACTTTCCGGTCTCCACTAGAAGCGCCAATTCGTGCGGGTGACGAATTGGGCGCACTGCTAATCACCCGTGAGGGTTTGCCCGACATCACTGTCCCTTTGATTGCGGAGACAGATGTTGGGCGCGGCGGTTTTCAGACACGCCTGTCCACCACAGCCCGCGTTCTGCTTGCGCGCTTTGGCCCATCAATCGGCTTTGCCCCTGAACAATTCATCCCAACGGACGGCTCATGACATCAGGCGCAACGCGGGGCCTCTTCATCAGTTTTGAGGGCATCGACGGTTCAGGCAAATCCACCCAATTGCGCGCGCTGGCCGATCATCTCGGCCCCGACACACTCGTCACGCGCGAGCCCGGCGGGAGCGAAGGCGGCGAGGAAATCCGCAGGCTCGTTTTGACCGGTGATCCCGGCCGCTGGTCCGCAGAGACAGAGCTCTTGCTGTTCACTGCCGCGCGACGCGATCACCTTGAGCGCACGATCAACCCCGCGCTTGATGCAGGCCAGACCGTGATCACCGACCGGTTCGCTGACAGCACCCGCGTGTATCAGGGCGCAACACGTGGTGATTTGCGGGCCAAGGTTGATCAGCTGCATGATCTGATGATCGGCGTTGAACCGGACCTCACGTTTGTGATCGACATGGATCCAGCCATTGCCCTGGAACGCGGGCTGGCCCGCGGATCGGGCGAGGACCGGTTCGAGGATTTCGGCCTCGGCTTTCAGGAGACACTGCGGCATGGGTTTCTGGCCCTCGCATCGGCCCATCCCAAGCGCTGCATCCTGATTGATGGCAACCGTGATGTTGCGGCGATCACGACAGAAATAATCGCCCATGCGACGGCGCGCCTTCCTCGCTAAACACTGGCCCCCGCCGCAGAGCCGCGATATGCCAGACGCATGAGCACCGAGGCCCCGGAACCAGACCGCATTGACGGCGCACCTCACCCGCGCGAGACGCAGGTGCTCGTGGGTCAGGATGCAGCGGCCCGTGCCTTTCTTGCGGCCTTCAACTCGGGCCGGTTGCATTCCGGCTGGCTGATCAACGGCCCGCCGGGTGTGGGCAAGGCCACATTAGCCTATAAAATCGCGACCTTCCTCCTCGCGACCCCTCTGCAGGACGACGACGGTCTGTTTGGCGCACCGCCGCCCCCCGAAACGCTCGACATTTCGCCAGACCACCCCGACGTGCGGCTGATCCAGGCCAATGCCCACCCGCGCCTGTTCACTTTAAAACGCGGGCTGAATGATAAAGGCGACAAGCTGGCCAGCGTGATCACCGTGGACACGGTCCGTGCACTGAAGGGCTTCTTTCAGCTGTCTGCCGCCGACGGCGGCCGCCGCGTTGTGATCATCGACAGCGCCGATGAGATGAATGTTTCTGCCGCCAACGCGGTGCTTAAAGAGCTGGAAGAGCCGCCTGCCAACACAACGCTCTTGCTCATCTCGCACCAACCCTCGCGCCTGT
The DNA here is from genome assembly GCA_020629175.1 of Flavimaricola sp. Taxonomy (GTDB): domain Bacteria; phylum Pseudomonadota; class Alphaproteobacteria; order Rhodobacterales; family Rhodobacteraceae; genus JALZWD01. The sequence goes on from JAHDDU010000034.1 coordinate 17,780, forward strand.
TGCCAACGATCCGCTCCCGCTGCCGCGAGCTTCGGTGCGACACGCTCTCGCCCATAGACCTCACAGCAGCGCTCGCCGCTATGGATATCGCGCCTGAGGCGCCCGAGGCGCTGTCCGTTTTGGCCCAAGGGTCTGTCGGAGATGCGCTGCGCATGACCCGCGCGGATGGGCTGCAGCTCTACGCAGAGTTGGTCAAACTGCTCTCCGGCCTGCCTTCTCTCAATCGTCAGGCCGCGTTGAAACTGGCGAACTCTTGCACCGGTCGCGGGGCCGAGACCCGGTTCGCGCTTGTACTCGATTTGCTGGATATCTTCCTGTCCCGCGCCGCAAGGGCCGGCCTGATGGGCGAGCCTTCGACGCAGGCCGCACCGGGCGAAGCCCGCCTGCTGGCCACGCTCTCCCCCCACGATCACGCAGCCCGGGCATGGGCCTCGCTACAACAATCGCTCTCGGCGCGCGCGCGTCATGGGCAGGCCGTCAATCTTGACCCTGCAGCGCTCATCCTTGATATCCTGCTCAAGGTCGAAGAGACGGCCCGCCGCGTTACCCCTACAGAGGCCGCAAAGCCATGACACCCCCGACCCTCGTCGACAGCCACTGCCACCTTGACTTTGCCGATTTCGCCGACGAATTGCCCGAGGTGATTGCCCGCGCGCATGCCGCCGGTGTGGCGCGCATGGTGACGATCTGCACCCGGCTGCGGTTAGAGCCGCAGGTACGCGCAATCGCCGAAGCGCATGCCAGCGTCTTCTACGCGGCAGGAACCCACCCGATGTCGGCCGCAGACGAACCCCTCGCAACGGTGGACGAATTGATCGCCCTGTCCCACCACCCCAAGATGGTCGGCATTGGTGAGACGGGTCTTGATTATCACTACACTTCGGAAAGTGCGGCGATCCAGCAAACGTCCTTGCGCATTCACATAGATGCTGCGCGCGAGACAGGTCTGCCGCTGATCATCCACGCCCGTGCGGCGGACGAGGATATGGCCCGCATTTTGACCGAAGAGTACAAACACGGCGGGGCCTATTGCTGCGTCATGCACTGCTTCTGCTCCTCCCCAGAGCTCGCGCGTGCAGCGCTCGATTTGGGGTTCTACCTTTCAATGTCCGGCATCGCCGCCTTCCCTAAGTCTGGCGACCTGCGCGACATTTTCGCCGCCACCCCGCACGACCGGATTCTGGTGGAAACTGACAGCCCCTACCTCGCCCCGCCCCCCTATCGCGGCAAGCGCAATGAGCCTGCCTATACCGCCCATACCGCTGCGAAGGGCGCCGAAGCGCTCGGCCTCTCCATCGAGGGCTTCGCCGACCTGACCACGGCCAATTTCGACCGCCTCTTTTCCAAGGCTGCAGAATGGCGCGCGGCATGATCCTTCTTCTGGCCAAAATAATCCCCGCCGGAGGCTCCCACAGATGACAGCCACCCTGACCATCACCATTCTGGGCTGTGGCTCCTCGGGCGGCGTCCCTCGCCTGTCAGACACGCCGGGCGGCAATTGGGGTGCCTGCGATCCGAACAACCCCAAGAACCGCCGCAGGCGTTGTTCGATCCTCGTCACCCGCACCCAAGGGGCCGCGCAAACCCGCGTGCTGATCGACACCTCGCCTGACATGCGCGCGCAATTGATCGATGCGGGCGTCGGCACGCTAGATGCGGTGATCTTTACCCACAGCCATGCGGATCACGTCCACGGGCTCGACGATCTGCGGATGATTACCTTCAACCTGCGCGCCAGGCTTGCCGTTTGGGCGGACGCGGATACATCAAACGCGTTGATTGACCGCTTTGGCTACGCCTTTGTGCAACCGGCAGGGTCCGACTATCCGCCCATTCTGGATCTGCATCACATCGGCGGGCCAGTCACGATTGACGGCGCCGGTGGTCAGATCACTTTCGATCCGATTGAGGTCACCCATGGCCGGATTGATGCATTGGGCTTTCGCATCGGCGATGTCGCCTACATCCCGGATGTCTCGGACATTCCAGAGCCGGCTTGGCCGCAGCTCACAGGCCTCAGCCATTTCATCATTGACGCGCTGCGCTATTCACCGCACCCCAGCCATAGCCATGTCGCGCAGACATTGGAGTGGATCGAACGGGCCTCTCCCGAACACGCCATTTTGACCAACATGCATATCGACATTGATCACGCCACCATCACACGGGAAACGCCGGACAACGTGTCGGCGGCGTATGACGGTATGACGATCAGTGTTCCTGCCATATGAGCGCGCTGCTCTCCATCGTCCTGCCGGTCTTTATCGTCATTGGATTTGGCTACATTGCGCGGTGGCGGTCTTGGATCGTAGACGACCATATCGATGGCCTGATGAAATTTGCCCAAGGCTTTGCCATTCCGGCCCTGCTCTTTCGGGCGATTTCAACGCTCGACCTGGGCCAGAATTTTGATGTGCCGTTGCTTCTGAGTTTTTACGTCGGAGCGCTCGCGGGCTTTGTCGTCGGCCTTTTGGGTGCGCGGTATCTGTTTGGCCGAAACTGGCAGGACGCCACGGCCATCGGGTTTTGCGCGCTCTTTTCGAACTCGTTGCTTTTGGGCCTGCCTATCACGGAACGGGCCTATGGCACCGATGCCTTGGCTGCGAACTATGCGATCATCGCGATCCACGCGCCGTTTTGCTATTTTGTCGGCATCACCGTGATGGAGGTTGTGCGCGCAGGCCGGTCGGATCTGGCGCATCTGCCGGGCAAAGTCATCAATGCGATGTTTCACAACGCGATCATCATTGGCATCGGGCTTGGCTTTGTGGTCAACCTAGGCGGCATCCCCCTGCCCTCAGTCCTGACCGAAGCGCTTGACCTCATCGTGCGGGCGGCTTTGCCTGCCGCTCTCTTCGGGCTCGGTGGCATCCTCTATCGCTACAGACCAGAAGGCGATCTGCGCACGATCATTTTCACTGTCGCGGTCTCGCTCATCGTTCATCCGGTGGTGGTTTGGGGCATGGGCACCGCAACGAACCTTGAAACCGCAGGGTTCCGCTCTGCCGTTGTCACCGCCGCCATGGCCCCCGGCATCAACGCATATCTGTTCGCCAACATGTACGGTTGCGCAAAACGTGTGGCCGCGTCGAGTGTTCTGCTCGGCACCGCACTCTCGGTTCTTACCGCAACGCTTTGGCTGACCCTTCTGCCTTAGTGGAACGAAGCTGCAAGCACTGAGGCCTCGGCCCGTCTGACCACGGTATCCGCCATACTTCCATAGGTTTCCAAATGTGTCTCAATGTCAGGAAAGATGCGCAGCAATTCAGCCCGCGCCTCAGCGGCCATACCTGAAACAGCCTGATCGCCGGGAAAGAAGCTTTCGGTTTCGATGCCTTCGGACCAAAGGATCTCGTGACGATCAAACAGCAGATGGTGGTAGGTGACAAAGCCTGTCTCGCGGATGTGGATGTCATCCCCATTCACGAAGTGCCGCGCGGGCACCAATGCCGCCTCAGTTCCGCAGTACATCTGGGCGCGCCAATCGCTGATCCGCATCCGGTGCTGCTGTGACACAACAAGGGGGCGAAAGTTTCCGATGGACCCGGGCTCAAACACCACAGGAGCGTATTTGCCCACAGCGGGCCAGGTGCGGCGGGCGACCCAGCGGACTGGCTGCACGCCATTGCCTACTGTGGCCACAAGATCTCCGACCTCGATGCTCTCGACCGGGCGCTCACCACGCGCGGTCAGGATCATGGTGCCTTGGGTAAAGCATGCAGGCGTCGCATAGTCCGCCGCAGCAAACGACGGCCCTTCGGCCGCAGAGACCACGGTGAGCGGCACGCCCACCGGTGGAAAGCCACCGGGACCTCCGATGAATGCGAGGCCCTCGACCGTGCCATAGGCGGGCGTCGTTGTGTTGACGTTAAAGCCCACGACGGTCCAAGTGTTCGTGCCGTCCGATAGGGTCAGTGCGTATTCGGCCTCTGCAGGAGTACCCCCTGCGACTGTCACGCCGTCAATCACTTGCGTTCCGTTCAGCGTTTGATTTGCGCCTTGGCTATCAGAAAAATTCGTGTCGTTGTCGTTGATGCTGATCGGTGTCCACGCGTTGGAGTTAAGCGTGATGGTCAAACCCGTCAGATGCGATCCATCACCCTGGGTGACCCCGTCAAGCTGTTGACCACCGCTGACAGTGATCTGACTTTCCCCCAACATATAAATATCATACGGCACGCGGCTCACCTCGCAGATGGGATTACCATCTAAGAGATATGCCCCTTAACCATGCGGATCGGGTGGCTGAATTGGTATCTTTTTGGGGCAAATCAGCCCGGCGACATGCCCCGCAAACGCTCGGACCGGCGGCGCAACAGTTCAAGCGTGACCAGCAAAACAACGGAAATACTGATCAAAACGGTCGCTGCTGCAAGGATGGTGGGGCTGATCTGTTCGCGCAGGCCGGTGAACATTTGCCACGGCAGCGTCTGCTGACCGGCAGAGCCCACAAAGAGCACGACGACCACCTCGTCAAACGAGGTGATGAAAGCGAACAACCCGCCCGAGATAACCCCCGGCAGGATCAGCGGCATCTGCACCTTGAAAAACGTGCGCACCGGGTTCGCCCCCATATTCGCCGCCGCCCGCGTCAGGCTTTGGTCAAAGCCCACAAGCGTCGCAGTGACGGTGATGATTACGAACGGGATACCAAGGGCCGCATGGCTGAGCACCACGCCCCAATACGTCCCCTGCAAGCCGATACGCGAGTAGAAGAAATACATACCCGCCGCCGAGATGATCAGCGGCACAATCATGGGCGAAATCATGATCGCCATAATCGCACGACGGAACGGCACATGGCTCTGGCTCAGGCCAATCGCCGCCAAGGTACCAAGCGAGACCGAAATCAACGTCGCGACCGGCGCAATCTTGAGCGAGTTTTTGAGTGGTGTCATCCACTCTGTCCCCTCAACACCCCACATCTTGCCGATAATCAGACCGAGAACAGCACCTGCTATGATCGGCAGCACATTCTTGCTGCCGCGCATGAAAAACAGTGCCGCAAAAACAGCCACGCCTATCCCAAGGCCGATCAAAAGGCCTGTGCCCGGATTGCCCTCATCCCCGAAAAACGCGCGGTAGTGTTTGAGCGAGTAGCCCTCAGGATCAAACGCCAGCATCTCGGGCGTGAAGGTAAAGAAATCCTGCGCATTGAACGACAGCGGGATGATCGTGATGATCGGGGCGATCAGGAAGAACAGGATGATCCCGACTAGCACGCGGAACGTGTAATACCAGACCCGCTGGCCAAAGGTTGCATATGGCGGAAGTCCCATGGCTCAGCCCCCCAGTTTCACATTGTCGATGCCCACGATCCGATCATAGGCCCAATAGAGCGCCAGAACGACGACCAACAGGATCGTCCCCAAAGCAGCGGCAAGCCCCCAATTCAAAGAGCTTGAGATATGGTACGCGATCCGGTTGGAGATAAAGACACCCTTGGTGCCGCCCACAATCTCGGGCGTGATGTAATAACCAATCGACAGGATAAACACGAGGATCGAGCCTGCGCCGATCCCAGGCACCGACTGCGGGAAATAGACCCGCCAGAACGCAGTCCAGTTCGTCGCCCCCAGCGATTTCGCGGCGCGTAGATAGCTGGGCGGGATGCCCTTCATCACCGAGTAAAGCGGCAGGATCATAAAGGGCAGCAGGATATGCGTCATCGCAATCACCGTGCCCGTGGCATTGTTGATCAACGCGAGCCTGCCGTCATCCGCCACCAACCCGATCCAAACGAGCAGATCGTTGATCACCCCTTGTTGCTGTAACAGGACTTTCCACGCAGATGTGCGCACCAGCAGAGACGTCCAGAACGGCAAGAGCACAAGGATCATAATCAGGTTGGCCGACCGGTCCGGCAGGTTGGCCATGAGCCATGCGACCGGATAGCCCAGCAAGATACAGCTGAAGGTGATCGCGAGCGACATCCAAAGCGTGCGCCAAAAGAGCTTGAGGTAAATCTTGACGTCATCCTCAACAACCTGGGCGCCTGCGGGCGTCAGCTCGCGATCCACTGCCGTCAGGAAGTAGCCCGCGGTGTAAGGCGATGAAAAGGCTTGAATGGTGCCCCAGATTTCGGCGTCGGCCCAGTCTTCGTCCTGATCCAGAAACGCTGCTTGGAAGGAAAGTTCTGCCAATGGCGCGGCGACCGCTTCCTGCAAGGGGGCAAGCTCGGCCGCCCCCGGGCCGGTGTAATTGGCCAACCGGTCAGCAAAGCCCGCATCGCTGGTATCCTGCGCCATCGCGATCCAGACGCTTTCCCAAGGGTCCTCCTCGGCAGGGACATCCTCGTCCACCGTGTGGGTGAAGGCCGCAAAAGCTACATATTGTGCAGCAGCCTTGGGGAACACGGTGGCTCCGGCAACAGACATCTGCAGGCCTTCCGGCAGCCGCACAGGCTCATCCGCGACAGAAGTCGCCCAAGAGAGCGCAGCGTTCGCATTGCCCGCGTCCACCGGATCCTCCGTCAGAAACAGCGCGGCCCAAAACGCGCTGTCATCCAACGCCTCCACGTTGTCTTCCATCGCTTCGATGACGTCTTCGCCCATGTCATCGAGCGCGCGGCCTGTTTGACGGAACAGCGATGAAATCCCGGTGGTCTCATAATTCAACCGGCTGCCAAGGGCGGTGTGTTTCTTGGCCTCAGCGGCGAAAAACATGTCGTAGTATAGCGCTTCATACACGGCCTCGTCCGGAGGGCTTCCGCTGTCATAATCCCAGCCATCGAGGGCTACGACAGTCTGCGGCAGCGTGCGCGATGTGATGTCATCCTGAACCGAGCGGAACAACATGTCGCCAATAGGGGCGATGAAGGTCACCAAAACAAAGATCAACAGCGGGGCGATCAGCATCAACGCGCGCATCTTTTCGCGGCGGAGGGCACGATTCAGGCTCGCCTTGAGAGGGCGGCCATCGGCGGCTTTGATCGGGCCGGTTGCATCTGTCATGGGAAAAATCCTGGGCGTACTTCTGCAAGGGTGGAGGGGCCCGAAGGCCCCTCCGAAAGGTCACTTATTGTGCCAGCCACGCTTGGAACTTGGCGTCCAGATCGTCGCGGTAATCAGCCCACCACTCGTAGTTGTAGAGGAAGGTGTTCTGCGCGTTGTTCGGATCGGTCGGCATGTGCTGTGCCATGTCGATGCCAAGCGTCTCGTGCTGACCAACCAGTGGAGCAGAGGACATACGTGCGGGACCGTAGGAAATGTACTTGGCCTGATCTGCCAGACGCTGCGTGTCTGTGGCAAAACGGACAAAGTCCAGCGCGCGGGCTTCACGCTCAGGGCTCAGACCGGCAGGAATGATCCAACCGTCAAGGTCAAACACCTGCGCGTCCCAAAGCATCGCAACTGGCTGATCCTGCTCTTCGATGAGCGAGAACAAACGACCGTTGTAGGTCGAGCCCATCACAACTTCGCCATCGGCGAGAAGCTGCGGCGTATCAGCACCAGCGGACCACCAGATGACGTTGTCACGGATGGTGTCGAGCTTGGCAAATGCCTGTGCCTGACCTTCTTCTGTCTCGAGAACGTCGTAGACGTCGTCGGCGGCCACACCGTCACACATCAACGCCCATTCCATGTTGTTGATGGGGCGGCGCTCAAGGCTGCGCATGCCGGGATATGTCTCAAGGTCGAACACGGCGCAAACGTCCGTAGGCGGTGTGTCACCCACCAAGTCGGTGCGGTAGCCGAATGTGGTCGAGTACACGATCTGCGGGATAAAGCAGTCGGACACGATCAGATCGCCGAAGTCGTCAGAGGCGCTTGTGCCATCGGGTGCCGCGGCCAGCATCTCGTCATGGTCGATCTCAAGCGCCAGACCTTCGTCGCACAGGCGGATCGCGTCAGCGGCCACCACGTCGACGACGTCCCAAGTGACGTTGCCAGCTTCGGCCATGGCGCGCAGCTTGGCCACAGCCTCGGCAGAGCTTTCGTCCCAAACAGCGGACACACCGTCGTTCATTTCGAGGTATGGCGCTACATAAGCGTTCTGTTGGCTGGCCTGGTAGGCGCCGCCCCAGCTGACCAATGTCATGTCGCTGGCCATGTGGCCGTCAGCGGCCGCCATTCCAGCAACAGCAACCAAGGCGCTGGTGCCCATTACAAGTGATTTTCTCATTTTCTTCTCCCGTTAGAGATGCCCGGTTTATATTTGTCAGAAGGGACCCCGGGCATTCCCCCCTCCGTCACGTCCGGCTCTGGTCGCCTATGCGTCCAGTGCGCGGCAATCTTCTGCAAGCCACCCAATCTCGATCTGTTCGCCCGGTTGCAGGCGGCGTTGATCGGGTGCGTTGCGTGTTTTCACGACGAAATCATCATTTCCAGCCACGCGCAGACGCGTGCGGAAAATGTCGCCCATATAGATGAACTCAAGCACTTCGGCCTTCAGCGTATGCGCATCTGCGCTCAGACGCTCACGGTTGTATTCCACCCGTTCGGGGCGGATCGACACTTTGGTGCGCTCGCCCACAGTGTGAACATTGACTGGTTTGGCATCAATGATGTCGCCACTGTCCAGCTTGACTGTGCAAACATCGCCACGAATGTCTTGAACAACGCCTTCTAGCGTGTTGTTTTCACCGATAAATTGCGCAACAAAGCTATTCTCGGGCTTTTCATACAGCTCGTCCGGCGGGGCCAGCTGTTGAATGCGCCCTGCCTCAAACACGGCAACGCGGTCGCTCATCGTCAGGGCTTCGGTCTGGTCGTGGGTCACGTAGACCACGGTAATCCCCAGATCGTGGGCCAGCCGGGTGATCTCAAACTGCAACGTCTCGCGCAGCTGTTTGTCCAGCGCGCCAAGCGGTTCGTCCATGAGCACCAGCTCAGGTTCAAACACCAATGCGCGGGCCAAGGCGATGCGCTGCTGCTGCCCGCCCGACAGTTGCGACGGGCGGCGGCCGCCAAAGGCGCCCATCTGCACCATGTCCAAAGCGCGCGTAATCTTCTCTTCCCGCTCGGACTTGCCCATTTTGCGCACTTCCAGCGGGAACGACAGGTTTTCGGCCACTGTCATATGCGGAAACAGCGCATAGTTCTGAAACACCATGCCGATGCCGCGCTTGTGCGGCGGGATGTTGTTGATCGGTTGACCGTCAAGACGAATGTCGCCGTGCGTCGCCGTTTCAAACCCCGCAAGCATCATCAGGCAGGTGGTTTTGCCCGACCCCGATGGACCAAGCATCGTCAGAAACTCACCCTTTGGCATGGACAGGTTGAGGTCTTTGACCACGAGTGTCTCGCCGTCGTAGCTCTTTTGCACGCGTTCGAATTCAACAAACGCAGCAGCATCGGCAGATGTTGCCAAACCAAATTCTCCCAGTCGGTCCGGCAGATTTTTCTGCCGTTGTGATTAATGAGACTAAAACAATCACACCTTCATCTTGCAACTAGAAAGAACGCATTTGTTCGATGGGGGCGCTAACACGCGACAAACCGTCGGATATTGCCCCCAAGGCGAGGAAAATCGACCGCTTGAAAGCGAATGACAGCGTGAAAGCATGTCCGCAACACGAGGAAAATGATTCTACTGTCAGGAAAACTGGTGCGGTCGAGAGGAATCGAACCTCCACTCCGGTTAAGGAACAGCGACCTCAACGCTGCGCGTCTACCAATTCCGCCACGACCGCATGTCATTAGCTGGTAGCTGCGCGGCTTTTAGAACAGCGTATCGCGCTTGCCAAGAGGCAATTGCAGCATTTTACACCGCGCGACGTAACCAACCGCGCCACCCCCATGCTAAGGCAGCGACACCCACCGCAATGATGATCCAACCGGCATCGCTGGGGCCGCCAAAAACGATCTGATTCATCGTCCGCCCCGGTAGGAACGTGAACAGCCCGGCAAGCCCCATCGCGCCGAACCAGACAGACTGCATTGATGCGCGGTGCTTGGCGATGTTGCCACGCTTAATGTGCCACAATCCTTCGCCAAGGCCGCAAAGCGAAAACACACTGAACAGGTGGATCGGCCCCAGATGGCCAATCACCGCGATACCGCTTTCAATCATCAGCCCGCTGACCGAAACCGCAATAATCGCCATGATCCATGTATACCCCAACATCTTGTGCAGCCGGTCCCGACGGAGGCGGAACAAAACAAAGGGGCCAATGACCAAGCCCAGAAGGGCTGCGATAATATGAAATTGGATGACAGGCGGGGCGGCGTAGAACGGTGCGAGGGACATTGGGCCAACAGCTCCTGTTGAGGTCGGTTTCGTTTGTGACTAGCCTTGTCCCTGCTGCTCCCACACGCGGCGATCCCTCATACGTCGAAAGGCAGAAAATCTTCGTGAAAATCGGTATTCTGCACTCTGCGCTTCGTGAATGGCGGGACGAAATCCGGCAACTGCAGACCTTGGCGATCCTCGGCGGCATAGCGGTGGTCCTTGGGGTGTCCGGCCCGTTCGGGACATCCTTCGTGCTGCCGCTCGTCCCACGCATAATCTATTGGCTCGCCGTCACGTTCGCCACGTATAGTACCGGCAGCATCGCATCGGGCATGGCTGTCCGCCTGATTGACGGGCGATTGTCCCGCTGGGCTGAAGTGCTCGTCGTGGCCTTCGCCATCGGCACGGCAGTTTTGGCGACAGTGACGCTTATCAATGTCCTTGCATTCGGCCTGCGCCCGCAAATCGCTGATGTCATTCCAGGCGCGTTTTCAATCTACGCCATCGCGCTCGTGATTGCTGTGGTGTTCAGCACCGTCGAGCAACACAAGGCCCCAGACAACACCCCCCTGCTCGATCGATTGCCCTTTGACAAACGCGGGCCATTGATCGCAATCACGGTCGAGGATCACTATGTCCACATCCGAACAACCAAAGGGGTGGAAATGGTGCTGATGCGGCTATCCGATGCGATGCGCGAAACGGGTGCCACGGCGGGGCTGCAGGTCCACCGCTCGCATTGGGTGGCGCTGGATCAGGTCACTGCCGCCCACCGTCAAGGAGATGGAGCGCGGCTGACCATGTCAGATGGCACCGGCATCCCCGTAAGCCGCGCCAACGTGGCCAAACTCAAGGAGGCGGGGCTCTTGCCCTGACGCATATGGTCGAGTGGATCACAACTGACGGGCTCACGGACTATACCGAGGCGCTCGCATTCATGGAGGATCGTGCGGCGGCGATCCGCGACGGCACGGCAGACGAATGTATCTGGCTGCTCGAACATCCCCCGCTCTACACCGCTGGTACATCCGCCAAACCTGCAGATCTGACCGATCCGGACAGGTTCCCTGTTTATGAGGCGCGGCGCGGCGGGCAATATACCTATCACGGCCCCGGTCAGCGTGTGGCCTATGTGATGCTTGATGTCGCGGCGCGCGGGCGCGATGTGCGCTGCTTTGTCCGAGATCTGGAGAATTGGGTCATCGCAGCCCTGGCCGAGTTCAACGTCACCGGTGAAATCCGCCCCGGCCGCGTCGGTGTCTGGGTCGAACGTCCGGAAAAGCCCGTCAACCAAGACGGATCAGTCCGCGAGGACAAAGTTGCGGCCTTGGGCATCCGCCTGCGCAAGTGGGTGTCGTTCCATGGGTTGTCGATCAATGTCGAACCGGACCTCAGCCATTTTGACGGCATCGTGCCTTGCGGCATTACTGATCACGGCGTCACCAGCCTGGTCGATCTGGGCCTGCCTGTGACGATGGGCGACGTGGATCTCGCCCTGCGCCGCACATTTGAAGACAGCATGACCAAACACTGCAATTAGACGTGCTGGTCGATCAACACCGGATTGCCATCAGGATCGACGACGACAATATGTGCAGGTCCCTGCCCGTCCGGGTCTGTCTCTTTCTCAATCTCAATGCCCTTTTCCCTCAGCGAGGATTGGATCGCACGAACATCGGTAAAGTCATCCAAAGGTTGCGCGGATTGATCCCATCCTGGGTTAAAGGTCAGAGTGTTCTTCTCGATGAATCCTCCAAAGAGGCCAAGGACAGTGTCGCCCATCCGCAGCATCATCCAGCCGTCCTTGGCAGTGCCATGAAACGCTTCGAACCCCAAAGCCTCGTAGAATTCAGCGCTTTTTGCCAAATCCTTCACGTTCAAACTCATCGAAAATGCGCCCAAATGCATGTCTGATCCTCCTCTGCCGGGAACAGCCTAACCTTCAAGCACCCGTTTTAACAAATTGCCCAGCCGCGCGATGCCCGCATCAATCCCGACTTTGTCCATGCGAGAGAAGCTCAGCCGCAAGCTGTTCGCGCCTGAGCCATCAGCAAAGAAGGCGCCACCCGGCACGAACGCCACTCTCTCATGTGCAAGAGATTGAGCCAGCAGTTCCGCACCATCCAGATGCGCAGGCAGATCGAGCCAGATGAACATGCCGCCATCCGGTCGGGTCCAGCGCACACCGTCCGGCATATGCTGCTCAAGCGCTGCCAGCATATAATCACGCCGCATTTTGTAGACCTTCTTGATCTTCTCGACTTGTGCGTCAAACCCCTGCCGCGCAACCTGCTCGACAGCCATTTGGTTGAGCGTCGGCGAATGCAGGTCCGATGCTTGTTTAAGCAGCACCAAACGCTGGATCACATCGCGCGCAGCGCAGACCCAGCCCACGCGAAGGCCGGGGGCTAAGGTCTTGGAAAACGTCCCACAATAGAGGGTGCGTGTTTTTTCGATTCCTCCCGATCTCTCGCAATCAAGCGCAAGGATCGGCGGCAAAGGTTCCCCCTCAAAGCGTAGGGCTTGGTAGGCCGCGTCCTCGATCACTGCGATGTCCAAATCCTCTGCCAGATTAAGGATACCGTTCCGCGCGCGCAGGTCCAGCGTCTCGCCCGTCGGATTGGCAAAGTCGACGCTGGCATAGGCAAATTTCACCCGTCCTGTTGCTGCCGCATCCGCCACATAACCCGCGGCCGAGCGATTGCCGTTGGGCGTAAGTTGATCAAACCGCGGCTCATAAGCGTTAAACGCGCCCAAAGCGCCCAGATAGGTCGGCCACGTGACCAGCGCCGTGTCACCGGGTGACAGGAACAGCTTGCCCAGATAATCCAGCGCCTGCTGAGAACCGGATGTGATCAGGATATTGTCCGCCGTGCAGGGCACGCCCATTTTGCCCATTTCACCGGCCAGCCACGCCCGCAGCGGGGCATACCCTTCGCTAACTGAATATTGCAGCGCGGTGTCTGCAGCCTCGCCTTCAACAGCGTCTGCCAGCGCTTTGGCAAAAGCCGCTTTGGGAAAAAGCGCCGGGTCCGGGATGCCACCTGCAAAAGAGATTATGTCTGGCTGATCCAAGAGCTTGAGCAACTCGCGAATTTCCGAGGCTTTCATCCGGCTGGCACGATGCGCCAGCACCTGTTCCCACTGCATGTCGCCCTCCCTCAGCGGCTGTTTCTGCGTCACGCTGCGCTGGGTAAAAATAAAAGTCAATACTACTGACATATACGCGACAAGCCTGCGCCAATTTAACCCACCACAAACGGGTCATCAGATATTGCGTGCGCGGGGCTCAGGTCCTAGAAGACAGCTAAAGGCAGCGCCGGGATTCCGTCGTATGCCGACCTTTGTAGCCAAATTGGGGAGAGCCACATGGCAGACGCAGCCATCCACGGCCATGAACACGAAGATAACCGGGGTTTTTTCACCCGGTGGTTCATGTCCACCAACCACAAAGACATTGGTATTTTGTACCTCTTCGTCTCGGGTTTCGTCGGGTTTATCTCGGTCGCCTTCACCGTCTTCATGCGGTTGGAGCTTATGGAGCCCGGTGTTCAGTACATGTGCCTTGAAGGGGCACGGTTCTTTGCCAGCGACGCGTTGTGCACGCCGAACGGTCACCTGTGGAACGTAATGATCACGTACCACGGCGTCCTGATGATGTTCTTTGTGGTCATCCCGGCGCTCTTTGGCGGCTTCGGCAACTACTTCATGCCGCTACAAATCGGCGCGCCAGACATGGCGTTCCCGCGGATGAACAACCTGTCATTCTGGATGTATGTGGCTGGTACCTCGCTTGGCGTCGCATCGCTGTTTGCGCCCGGTGGCAATGGTCAACTTGGCTCAGGCGTGGGCTGGGTGCTCTATCCGCCGCTGTCCACGCGTGAAGCAGGCATGTCCATGGACCTCGCGATCTTTGCGGTGCACCTCTCTGGTGCGTCCTCGATCCTTGGCGCGATCAACATGATCACGACGTTCCTGAACATGCGCACGCCCGGCATGACGCTGCACAAGGTGCCGCTCTTTGCATGGTCGATCTTTGTCACCGCATGGCTGATCCTTCTGGCCCTGCCCGTGCTGGCGGGTGCTATCACAATGCTGCTGACAGACCGGAACTTTGGCACCACATTCTTCTTCCCAGAAGGTGGCGGTGACCCGATCCTCTACCAGCACATCCTGTGGTTCTTTGGTCACCCAGAGGTTTACATCATCATCGTGCCCGCGTTCGGCATCATCAGCCACATCATCGCGACCTTCTCGAAAAAGCCGATCTTCGGCTACCTGCCGATGGTCTATGCGATGGTTGCCATCGGTGCACTGGGCTTCGTCGTCTGGGCGCACCACATGTACACCGTGGGTATGTCGCTGACACAGCAGTCATACTTTATGCTGGCCACGATGGTCATCGCGGTGCCGACGGGCGTCAAAATCTTTAGCTGGATCGCCACGATGTGGGGCGGCTCGGTTGAGTTCAAGACGCCAATGCTCTGGGCCTTTGGCTTCCTGTTCCTCTTCACCGTGGGTGGTGTGACGGGCATCGTGCTGTCGCAGGCCGGTGTGGACCGTTTGTACCACGACACCTACTACGTCGTTGCTCACTTCCACTATGTGATGAGCCTTGGCGCCGTCTTCGGCATCTTTGCGGGCATCTACTTCTACATGCCTAAAATGTCGGGCAAGATGTTCCCTGAGTGGGTTGGCCAAGTGCACTTCTGGATGATGTTCATCGGTGCCAACATCACCTTCTTCCCACAGCACTTCCTGGGCCGTCAGGGGATGCCACGTCGTTACATCGACTATCCAGAGGCCTATGCCTACTGGAACTACATCTCCTCTCTCGGCGCGTTCCTCGCCTTTGCATCCTTCGTGTTCTTTATCGTGATGCTGTTCAAGCTGCTCCTGTCGCCCAAGAACGCGACGCAGCCGAACCCATGGAACGAATACGCCGACACGCTGGAATGGACCCTCCCCTCGCCACCGCCCGAACACACGTTCGAGCAACTGCCCAAGCAGAGCGACTGGGACAAGGCCCCAGCCCACTAACCAAAGAAAGCCCCGGCACTGTCCGGGGCTTTTTGATTTATGGCAGAAATGGAAACTGAACGAGCGTTGGATGTTGACAGGTCTTATCTGCGTTTATGAGTCCTTAACGACTACTGGAATG
>JAHDDU010000005.1:0-5987 GCA_020629175.1 Flavimaricola sp.
CGGTCAGCGACGAGCGCGAGTTGCGCGCCGTCCTCATCGTGCACGGCGAACAAAACCTCTAAATCCCCTGCCTTTTCCTGCACTTCAGCAGGCAGGTCCGCCACATCGACGGGCTTAACGTAGACAATGCTTCCAGCCCGGTCGCTTGTTTCAAATGGATTGCTCATGATGCTCCGCCCTTCTTGATTTTGATTGTCTGGACCACACTGTCCGGCACCTGCCTGTTCAGATCGACGTGCAGCAGCCCGTTCTCCATCGTCGCCTCGCCCACATCCACACCATCGGCAAGAACAAAGCTGCGCTGAAACTGCCGGGCTGCGATTCCGCGATGCAGGAACACCCGGCCTTCACTGTCATCGCGCTGCCGCCCCCGGATCACAAGTGACGAGTCCTCAACTGTGATGCTCAGATCATCCTCGGCAAAGCCTGCGACAGCGAGCGTGATGCGATAGGCATGCTCACTCTTTTGCTCAATGTTATAAGGGGGATAGCCATCATTCCCGGTTTTCGCGGTCCGCTCAACCAGCCGTTCCAGCTGATCAAAGCCCAGCAAAAAGGGGTGGGCCCCAAGGGTCAATTTCGTCATGCGACACGTCCTCATACGCCAAGCGACAGTCATCCGCGGCCCCGTTATGGCAACCGCTTATGTCAAAATATGGGGCGTGATGAGGCATCGTGCAAGAGCCGGGCCTAGCCGCCGCTGTCTGTTGCGCCTATATTCACGAGGTAGTGCTGGTTTGGATGGTCTGCCACGATGAACATGTCCGCAAAAATGGAGCAGGAAGAGGTCCTGCGCGTCAAACTCGAAATGCTCCGCCGCGAGCACCGCGACCTCGACGAAGCCATCGAAGCCCTCCAAGACCGCGCCGCCGCCGACATGCTGACACTCAAACGGCTGAAAAAGCAGAAATTGGCGCTGAAGGACAAGATCACCCAGCTACAGGACCGGATATTGCCGGATATTATTGCGTAGGGCGCTTTCTGTCGCAGCTCTAATTGCGATATACCGCAATAGCGAGAAAATCAGCGTGAATACAGCAAGTTGGCTTGCGTGACCAAAGCATCAGCAACCGGCCCCAGCGTCACATCTAGATAACTCGTATCACCTGCGTCATGCTCAAACGGCGCGTAGACATGACGCCTGTAAATGGCCCGAAGTCGCGCAACCAGCGCCTCGTTCCTTACAACGCCTTGAAATTCCCGGACCGACACAATGCCAGCGTCCTCGAGGGTCGACTCGATGTCACGCATTGCTGCGGCGTGATGTGGAAGCTCTGTTGCCTCAAAGACAGACGCCATATCGCTAAGTTCTGGTCCGAAAAACCGAACGAAATCCTCGATGTCCCCACGAACAACGACACTCGCAAATTTCTCTAAAAAGACCACATTTCTTTGCTGTTCAGGCGCAAGGTCGGACACGTCGCGCAGGCTTTCTAATTCGCTATCCCCAAAACGACATTTCCATAAAACTTCAACGAGAAAAGATACGCGGTCAAAGTCTTGCATCTCGCCCCCGCCACTGACTAACAGCTCTTGAACGGCCGCATCCCGAGACGCCAGATCGGAGAAAGCGACCTCGGTCGATACACGCAATTCTCGCCAATCAGCGGTGATTTGAAAGAAATCCTGCCGTGCTGCAATATGCTGCCAAGCATACGGCGCAATGATCCCATCCTCGATCGGAGTCGTCCGCCACATCAAATAAAGCCTTCGATGATTGAGAAGGGCTTCAGCCAGTTCAATTTGGTTCGCTTTATAAAGCGTTTCCATGTAGATGTTCAGAAGTCCCGGCATCGAAAGAAGGTGTGAGCCCAACCCGAACATTGGCTCTTGCTCAGCGGAATGGCTCAACAACGCCAGCACATGAAACGCACGGATTTCATCGCTCTCGCCTTCAAACAGGTTGTCGAAAACCGCGCGCATAGCATCTTCTTGTTGCCCCACAGTTGTCAGGCTCTCAGCGAGATACAGTGGGTGAGCCTCGATCTGCTCAGCTAAAGCAGCACCAATCGGCATAGCTGAAAGAAACAGAGGCGGCTCCATCCGCCCACCCTCAACACAAACATCCCCCACAGCAGGCCCAGCCAACCCTGCCGCCAAAACCGCCCCAATCAGACCACTTGCCCGCATCTCCACTCCAAGCTATTCCAGCCCTTTCTACCCGCGCAGAAAGGCCGCATTATGACCACGCCCGCCCCAATCGTTGGCATCATTATGGGCAGCCAGTCGGACTGGCCCACAATGCGCGACGCGGCCACCCTTCTGGACGAGCTGCAAATTCCCTATGAGGCCAAGATCGTCTCTGCCCACCGCACACCAGACAGGCTATGGAGCTATGGCAAAGAGGCGGCAGATCGCGGTCTCAAAGTGATCATCGCCGGTGCGGGCGGTGCAGCGCATTTGCCCGGTATGATGGCCTCCAAAACCCGCCTGCCCGTGATTGGCGTGCCGGTGCAGACCCGTGCGCTTTCGGGCGTCGACAGCCTCTATTCGATCCTGCAAATGCCTCGCGGCTACCCAGTGGCCACAATGGCCATCGGTGGTGCGGCCAACGCAGGGCTGATGGCCGCGTCCATCCTCGCCACAGCCGATGCGGCCCTCGCAGCCCGGCTCGACGCATGGCGCGATGCTCTGTCTGCCTCAATCCCGGAGGAGCCATCAGATGACTAACCCGCTCCCCGCTGGCAGCACCATCGGCATCCTCGGCGGTGGCCAACTGGGCCGCATGCTGTCGGTTGCAGCCTCTCGGCTGGGCTTCAAAACCTGCATCTTTGAGCCCGGTGGCGATTGCCCGGCGAGCCATGTCGCCAATTATCACTTTCAGGCCAGCTATGACGACGCCGAGGCCCTGACCAAGTTCGCGAAATCCGTGGATGTCGTCACCTATGAGTTTGAGAACATCCCCACCTCCGCCCTCGATCTGATAGAGGCACACGCCCCAATCCACCCCAACAGACGGGCGCTCGCCACCTCACAGGACAGGCTGACGGAAAAGGATTTCCTCAGCGACCTCGGCCTGACGACGGCACCCTACGCCAATGTTGAAACGGCCGATGACATGGCCCATGCGGTCAGCACGATTGGCACACCCAGCATCCTGAAAACCCGCCGCATGGGGTATGATGGCAAGGGTCAAGCCCGGCTAACATCTCCCGGTGACGCTCCCGTGGCGCTCGCCTCAATGGAGGAAGCCCCTGCCGTCTTGGAAGGCTTTGTGGACTTCACTCACGAAGTCTCCGTCATCGGCGCCCGTGCGGCAGATGGAGCGGTCGCCTGCTTTGATCCTGGAGAAAACGTCCACCGCGATGGCATCCTGCACACCACAACCGTCCCGGCCACGCTCACCCCGTCTCAACGGACCGACGCCGTCCTCATGGCAGCCCGCATCATGACAGCGCTCGATTACGTCGGCGTCATGGGGCTCGAACTTTTCGTGACGCCCAAGGCTCTGATCGTCAACGAGATCGCGCCGCGCGTGCACAATTCCGGCCATTGGACACAAAACGGCTGCCTCGTTGACCAGTTCGAACAGCACATCCGCGCGATTGCAGGCTGGCCGCTTGGGGATGGCACTCGGCACAGCGACGTTGAAATGGAAAACCTCATCGGGGACGACGTTGACCGCATCCCTGAGATCGCCAAAACCAGCGCGGCGATCCACCTCTACGGCAAGGCAGAGGCCAAGCCCGGTCGCAAAATGGGCCACGTCAACCGCATCAAAGCACCCTGAACTTCTTCTGGCTCAAATTATCCCCGCCGGAGGCACCAGAATTTTCGCGAAAATTCTGCTGCTAGTCCAACCCGAGGATCACACTCCCCAGCGAGAGGGATCGGTCAAACCGGCCATTTTCGATAAAGGTGATCACCTGCGCCATAACCAGTGGGTTATTCATCATGAACGTGTGGCTCACAGGCAAAACCAAATGATCCGTCATCCCATCGAGCCGGGTTGAAGCGACTGAAACCTTGCCATCGTCTTCCCCTTCAATCAGCGCCGAATAGACGGGGTTGAGCGAGCCCGTGCCGGCGATGATACCCACCTCATAGGCAGGCAAGGGCAAGGCATTGGGCAGGCTGGTCTCTTCCGTTCCCAACTGAAGACCCGCAGGGCCGTTCACCCATTGAAACGGTTCAAAATCTCCAAACACATCGACAAGCTCTGAGCCGCCATTGGGCGGGGCCAGCATGACCACGCGGCCCATCGCATCAGGCCGGTTCTCCGTCAGCCACGCCCGCGCAAGTATGCCCCCCATCGAATGGGTGACAAAGTGCACTGTCGCATCACCACATGCTGCGACATCATCCGGCAACGCTTGGGCCACCAGCTCTTCAATCGTGGCCGTCGTCGACGGATAGCCACGATTGACCACAAGGTAGCCATCGCCTTCCAGCACCTCTTGCAAAGCGGCAAAGGAATACTCACTCCGCGCCAGCCCGTGCAGCATGACGACGCAGTCCTGCGCTGCCACCGGGGCCGCGACACAAAGGGAGAGGAGGGCGGACAAAATATGTTTCATAGAGCCAAGATAAGCATTGTGCCTGCATTGAACAGGTCAGGCTTTCCATAACCTTGCGTTTGGCGCCCCATCGCGCAAAGTGGCGGCATGGCCCAGACCCCTCGCATCGCTGCCCGCGGCATCCTGCTGCGCGACGACAAACTTCTGATCGTCAACGCCTGGAAAGGCGCGACCCATCTGTGGTGCGCCCCTGGTGGCGGCGTCGATGTGCATGACAGCCTGCACGACACCGTTGCGCGCGAAATCTATGAAGAATGTGGGCTCCAAGTTGCCGTCGGTGCGCCCTGTCTGGTTAATGAGTTTCACGACCCGAGCGGGCCCTTTCATCAGATCGACATCTACTTTCGTTGCACGCTTCTATCCGGTGAAACGGACACGCACTGGGCAGACCCCGAAGGTGTCGTCAGCCATCGGCGTTGGGTCAGCCGTGCAGAGCTCGCCCAGATCCCCCACAAGCCCGACAGCCTCGCTGAGGTCGCGTGGGACGATGCCGGGCACCTGACCTATGATCCCCTGGAGCCGATTGTCTTCTGATCAGCGGCGCAGCAATGACATCGCAATGCCGCCAATCACCAAGGCCGCGGCGATGGCAAAACGAATGCCCACCGGTTCGGACAACACAATTGCGCCCCCAAAGGCCGCGATCACCGGCACGCTCAATTGCGTGACGGCCGCCCGCGTCGCCCCCAGCCGCGGCACCAACTGATACCACAGCGCATAGCCCATCCCTGAGGTCACTGCCCCCGCCACAATGGCCGCCAAGACCCCCGGCCAAGACCATCCCTGCCCCGCCCAAAACAGCAATGGCAGAAGCAGCGGAAAACATATCACAAAGTTGGCAGCGGTTGCGGCAAGGGGCGTGTCTTCGGATCGGCCCAGCAGGGAATAAACGCCCCACCCAAAGGCCGCTGCGAGCATCAGCGCAATCCCTTGCGGCGGCACGACCACAGCCTCGCTCGGCCAGACGAGCACGACCAGTCCGACCAAGGCAACCGCAGCCCCCGCCAATCGCAAGGGTGTAATCCGCTCGCCGGCCAGAGCCGCCCCCGCGAACATTGTAATTTGCACGCCGCCAAACAAGATCAATGCCCCAACGCCTGCGTCCAGCGTCAGATACGCCAGCGAAAACCCGGCCATATAGAGCGCAAGCGACGCCGCCCCGCTGATCCGATGTCGCCAGCCGCCGCCGGGCCAACGCCCCCCCTGCGCCAGTACCAGCAACCAGAGCATCGCAACCCCTGCGGCAACCCGGATCACGGCAAAGAGTACCGGGTCCATGCCAAACGCCGCCACGCCCAGCCGATTGAGAACTGAGTTTGCGGCGAAGGCTGCCATCGTAAGGGCGGAGAGAAGGAAAAGCTGCATGGCAATCGGCGTGACCGCATTTCGCTGTCGACGCAACCCAGTTCACAGGATCGTTGGTCCAGAACCGAACAAAGGGGCCCGTAGGCCCCTTTGCACTGCCGCGTG
>JAHDDU010000005.1:6087-66970 GCA_020629175.1 Flavimaricola sp.
TGCGATTTCGCCTTACATCATGCCGCCCATGCCGCCCATGTCGGGCATGCCGCCGCCTGGGGCTGCGCCCTCTTTGGCGGGCTTGTCGGCTACCATGGCTTCGGTTGTGATCAGCAGGGACGCAACAGAGGCTGCATCCTGAAGCGCTGTGCGCACAACTTTGGCAGGGTCGATGACGCCGAACTTGAACAGATCGCCGTACTCTTCGGTCTGCGCGTTAAAGCCGAACGACGTGTCCTTGCTCTCACGGATCTTGCCCGCAACAACCGCACCGTCGACGCCAGCGTTCTCAGCAATCTGACGCAGAGGCGCTTCGATCGCACGGCGTACAATAGCGATACCGGCGTTCTGGTCGGCGTTCACACCTTCCAAACCTTCCAGTGCCTTGCCGCCCTGAACCAGAGCAACACCGCCACCGACAACAACACCTTCCTGCACAGCAGCGCGGGTTGCGTTCAGCGCATCATCGACACGGTCCTTACGCTCTTTGACTTCCACTTCGGACATACCGCCGACGCGGATCACAGCAACACCGCCTGCCAGTTTGGCAACGCGCTCTTGCAGCTTTTCACGGTCGTAGTCAGACGTTGTCTCTTCGATCTGGCCACGGATCTGGGACACGCGGGCTTCGATTTCGCCCTTGTCGCCAGCACCATCAACGATGGTTGTCTCGTCCTTGGTGATCGACACGCGCTTGGCAGTGCCCAGCATGTCCATGGTCACGTTCTCAAGCTTCATGCCAAGATCATCAGCAATCACCTGACCACCGGTCAGAATGGCGATGTCCTGCAGCATGGCCTTACGACGGTCACCAAAGCCCGGAGCTTTTACAGCGGCGATCTTCAGGCCACCGCGCAGCTTGTTGACAACGAGAGTTGCCAGCGCTTCGCCTTCGACGTCTTCTGCGATGATCAGCAGAGGCTTCTGGCTCTGGATCACGGACTCGAGCAGTGGAACCATTGGCTGCAGCGAAGAGAGCTTCTTCTCGTGCAGCAGGATCATGCAGTCTTCAAGCTCGGTCGTCATTTTGTCAGGGTTGGTGACAAAGTAAGGCGACAGGTAGCCACGGTCGAACTGCATACCTTCGACAACGTCGGTCTCTGTCTCGAGGCCTTTGTTCTCTTCAACGGTGATGACGCCTTCGTTGCCAACCTTCTGCATCGCGTCTGCGATCTGACGGCCGACTTCGGCTTCGCCGTTGGCCGAGATTGTGCCCACTTGCGCAACTTCGTCGCTGTCAGAGACAGGGCGAGCAGCGCTAACGATGGCTTCGACAACTTTCGATGTCGCCAAGTCGATACCGCGCTTGAGGTCCATTGGGTTCATGCCCGCTGCAACGGCTTTCATGCCCTCTTTGACGATGGCCTGAGCCAGAACAGTCGCGGTTGTTGTACCGTCACCTGCTTCGTCGTTGGTGCGGTTGGCCACTTCTTTGACCATCTGCGCGCCCATGTTCTCGAACTTGTCCTCAAGCTCGATCTCTTTGGCAACAGATACACCGTCTTTGGTGATGCGTGGGGCACCAAAGGATTTGTCGATAACAACGTTACGCCCTTTGGGGCCGAGGGTCACACGAACCGCATTGGCCAGTGTGTTGACGCCGCGCAGCATGCGGTCGCGGGCATCGGTGTCGAACTTTACGTCCTTAGCAGCCATATCAATAGCTCCTTGAATTGAATGATTTCGAAAGGTGGGGACAAGCCCCATCAAACCGGTTGCGACTTAGGAGATGATCCCCATGATGTCGCTTTCTTTCATGATCAGCAGGTCTTCGCCGTCGATCTGAACTTCGGTGCCGGACCACTTGCCGAACAGAACTTTCTGACCAGCCTTAACACCCATTGGGATCAGCTCGCCGCTGTCCTTGCGGGCGCCTTCGCCCACGGACACGATCTCGCCCTCGGCAGGCTTTTCTTTTGCGGAATCAGGAATGATCAGACCACCGGCGGTCTTCTCGTCGCTCTCTACGCGGCGCACGACCACACGGTCATGAAGCGGAGTAAATGCCATCTTTGCAGCTCCTTGGCTCAAAGTAGTTACCATCGACCGCACCCTCCCGGCACGGCCGTTATCACTCACCACCAGCGAGTGATAACGACGCATAGGTAGGGAGGTCATTTTGGCGAGTCAACCGGATCGTGATCGAAATTTACATCGACACCTCAAACACTGCCCAAACCCGATCAAACATTTTTGCAACACCACACCACAGGTAGGACATAAACCTTGACCCATTCCGGCAGAGCGTTAAAACGTCGCTCACCCGGATACCCCGAGGCTGAATAGGAGACTGCATATGACAAAGGATTTTTGGCGCACCTGCTGAAGCGCATAGCAGTCTATTCGCGTGGGCCCTTGGCCCACTGACGACCTACCAGCATCAGGAATACTCCCATGCATCCCGTATTTTTTACGGTCGATCACAGGATCGGCCTGCACGATCATAGTCCTATTGAGGAAAAACGTGTCATCAAGAG
This sequence comes from Flavimaricola sp., assembly GCA_020629175.1. Taxonomy (GTDB): domain Bacteria; phylum Pseudomonadota; class Alphaproteobacteria; order Rhodobacterales; family Rhodobacteraceae; genus JALZWD01. Next base: position 8,565 of record JAHDDU010000005.1, read on the forward strand.
AGGCCAGCCCGAAGCATTGCGGCTGGACCTGCCACCACCGGGCGCACCTTTTGTGCATTACGCCCCCGTCCGGGCCACAGCCCCGGTGAAGGAGGGGCCGCAGCGCGCCTCCTGGATCGCGCGGCTTTTCGCAGGATTGCGCCATGCACCAGCCACCTAAATCCTAACCCTCTGGCCAAAACACTCTGGCCAGAGGGAACAAAGGCCTTAAATCGGCCCTACATTCTGCGCTACCCACATACACAGATCGCAAATTCGGAGTTGTCATGCGCCACCTTCTGATGTCCCTCGCCCTCGTGCCCATCGGCACCACTGCTTTGGCCGAATGCTCGGGCCAGTCGATCAACTCATATTTCACGCCCGATCAGACCGCCGCCATCGCCGCCCGTTCAGCCGCAACCCCCTACGGCGAAGGGCTGCTGTGGCAGGCCATGCGGGGCGACGATACGATCACCCTTGTCGGCACAATGCATCTGGCAGACCCGCGTCTGGACCCCATCATGGCCTCCGTCGCCCCCCTCATCCCCGAGGCCGAGCTGATCCTCGTCGAGGCCACCCCGGACGACCAACGCGCCATGCAAAACGAGCTGGCAACCAATACGGATCTGGCCTTCATCAACACCGGTCCAACCCTGCCCGACCTCTTGCCACCGGACCTCTGGTCCGCTGCCTCTGAGGCCGCCAGCAACCGCGGCATCCCCGGCTTCATGGCCGCGAAAATGCAGCCTTGGTACCTGACCCTGACCCTCGCGATCCCCGCCTGTGCAATGCCCGACATCATGGCGGGTCAGGGCGGGCTCGACGCAATGATTATGAAGGCGGCAGAGGCTGCGGGCACGCCCATCGCATCGCTCGAGCCATGGAACACCGTCTTTGACATGATGCGCGAAGGCTCGCAGGCTGATCATATCGAAGCGCTGGAACTCGGCCTCGCCATAGAAGACCTGCAACTGGCGATCTATGTCGAGACCTTTGAAGCCTACTTCACCGGCGAAATCGCGCGCCTATGGGAAACCTCGCGCGAGGCGGTGACCCTCGCCCCGCTCCCTCCCCAGGAAGCAATGGCCCTCTTTGATGACACCGAGGACAAGTTGCTGACACGCCGTAACCTGGCATGGATGCCCATCATCGCAGAGGCCACAGAGGCGCATGACACGATCATCGTTGCTGCAGGTGCCGCGCATATGCCCGGCGAATACGGCCTGCTCTATCTGCTGGAACAAGACGGCTGGACCATCGCGCCCTATCAACCGTCCTCGCCGTAGTCAGCGAGCCCCTTCCGGCCGGCGGATGTCAGTTCATAGACGCCTGTTTCCACCCGGGCGAACCACCCGTAGTGATTGTCGCGCATGATCCGTGTGGCGTCCTTAACCTCGGCCCATTGCGAAACCTTCGCCCCCCGGCTCGCCCCATGCACCGCCAGAAATCGCGCGCAGGCCACAGCGTCCTGACGGTATCCTGTGACAATCCCGTGCCGCGTCGCACCGCCGGCATTGGGATCGCCCCGCATCCGCTCAAACGCTCGCAGTAGCTTTGCCCGCTTCTTCTTGGACTTGCGCGGCCCTGCCTCGCCCGGATCGCACATCGCCTCCACCGTGCCCTGCGGCAGCCGCACGCTCAGCACGCCCAAGCCCGCCGCCCGCGCCAGTGCCACATTGGCCTTCAACGCCTTGGCCGACTTGGGTCGCTCCACCGCGACATAGACTGTGTCCGTCATAGCCAGCCGCGCCACCGCCTGATGAAACAGCTTGAGTGAAAACCCCAGCTTCAGCTCAACAATCACCGGTGGTTCATCGCCGCGCACGGCCACAACATCCGCGGCCCCAACCTCGCCCTTGACGGTATAGCCCTGCCGCTCAAGAAAACGTTTCACAGCAGGATAAAGGTCAGCTTCGCGGGTCATGCCGGGACACTACGGGGATTTTTGCTTCTTCAAAAGGGGCGCGCAGATTGCGCTGCGCACCCCCCAACGGCCGTCGCTCTTCAGCGACCGCTGCCTTTTCCGGGCACGCGCAATTGGCGCGCATGCTTGGCCTGTCGTTGTCCCATTTTCGGCGCTCCGCATCGGTCGTGCCAGAATGGCGTTTTGCGGTTATCTTTGATCACGAAGGGAGAGCCCTCAGGCTTGGGAAAATCGTGTTTCGGCATGGTGTGCCTCGTTTTCTGAAGTTGGAAATTTGGCCGCAGTCCGGCCGCTAAGACCCGTTGGGTCAGGCAAAAATGTCCATTGTCAGAGTACTCCTAAAAGCAAAGCCGTGTGGGTGCTGCGGCAAGTCTGCGGCAACGCCGGGTGATACGGATCAGACCAGATTGATCATCGTCAGGGCTTCCTTCTATGGATGCTGCAACATGGCACATTTAAGGGAACAAGTCAAAGCGCCCTCCCCCGTGACAAGCCGGAACGAGCCTCCTATAAGGCCGCGAAACAACACCCCTCCTCCCAAAGGCATCCGTTATGACAACCCTGATTTTCGGCCATAAATCCCCCGACACTGATAGCACCGGCTCCCCCCTGATCTGGGAATGGTTCCTCAACCACACCGGCACCGACGCCGCAGCCCGCCTCTTGGGCACCCCGAATACCGAGGCGCAGTTTGTTGCGCAAAAGTGGGGCTTTGAAATGCCACAGATTATCGAAGATGTGGCCGAGGATCAGGACTGCGTCATCGTGGACACCAATAACCCCGCTGAACTGCCTGCATCAATCAATGCCGCCAATGTCACTGCGGTGATTGACCACCACAAGCTGGTCGGTGGGCTTGAGACGAAGAACCCCATCGACATCACCATCCGCCCGCTGGCCTGCACCGCGACGATCATGCACGATCTGATGGGCGATCACGCAGCACATATGCCCGAGGGGATCAAAGGGCTCATGCTGTCCTGCATTCTGTCCGATACGCTCGCTTTCCGCTCGCCCACCACAACGGACGTTGACAAGGCGCTGGCCGAAAACCTTGCTACAGACCTTGGCATCAACATCACCGCCTATGCGGATGAAATGTTCGCCGCCAAGTCCGACGTCTCAGCCTTCTCCGACGCCGAACTGATCAGGATGGACAGCAAGGAATACGAGGTCGACGGCGTGAAATTCCGCGTCTCGGTTCTCGAAACCACCGCTCCGTCCATCCCGCTCGACCGCAAGGACAGCCTGATGGAAACCTACAAGACCGTCGCCGCCGAGGATGGCGTTGATGAGGTGCTGCTCTTTGTCGTCGACATCATCAAGGAAGAGGCCACGCTCCTCGTCCCGAACGACCGGGTGAAATCGGTGGCCGAGAAGAGCTTTGGCGCGACTGTCACCGGCGATACCGTCGTGCTGCCCGGCGTGATGAGCCGCAAAAAGCAGATCATTCCGGCCCTCAAGGTCTAATGTCATGGCCAGGATGGGGGCAAACCCCATCCTACGGTCAGCCGCTTCCGATAGAACGGGATTAATCCCATCTTTACCGCCGTCAGCCATTAACCAATTTCGACGCTGCGCAATGATATGCATACCATGTGCATGAGTTGTGCATCCGATGTGCATCGGCGACACTGCGGCAAATGCAATCTTCACAAAGGTTACCCATGACGCAGATTATTCAGTCGTTTGAAGATGTCTCCGCAAACTACGATGTGGCCTTTGTGGACCTCTGGGGCTGCATGCACAACGGGATTGAAGCGATCCCGAGTGCCGTCGCGGCAATGCAATCCTACCGCACCCGTGGCGGCAAAGTCGTGCTCGTGACCAACTCCCCCCGCCCATGGGACAGCGTCGCCAAACAGATCGAGGGCTTTGGCATCCCGCAGGACGCCTGGGACGCTATCGCCACCTCCGGCGACAGCGCCCGCGCGGCGATGTATCTGGGCGCTGTTGGGTCCAAAATCTGGTTCATGGGCGAAAGCCCGCGCGACGATGATTTCTTCAAGCCCTTGAAAATCATCGACAACCCGGTTGAAATTACCAAAGTACCGCTGGACGAGGCCGAAGGCATCATCTGCTGCGGCCCGTTTGATCCTTTGGCCGACGTTGAGGTGAACCGACCCGACTTTTTGCTGGCCAAGCAGAAGGGTCTGAAGCTGCTCTGCGCCAATCCAGACATCGTCGTGGACCGGGGCGACGTGCGTGAATGGTGCGCGGGCGCGCTCGCTGCCCTCTACACCGAGATGGGCGGCGAAAGCCTGTATTTCGGCAAGCCCTACCCCCCAATCTACGACCTCGCCCGCCGTCGGTATGCGGCGTTAACAGGATCGCTCAAAGATCCCCGTATCATCTGCATCGGCGACGGCATCATCACCGACATCAAAGGCGGAATCGGCGAAGACCTCGACACCCTCTTCATCACCGGCGGCCTCGCCGCAGCGGAAACATTAACAAAAGAGCAACCGGACCCTGAAGCGTTAACCTCTTATTTACAAAAAGAAATGCTCTCCCCATCCTATGCGATTGGCTTTCTAAGGTAACGCAAAAAACCTTGACGTCTTTGCAGTCGCAGCGTAATAAAGTTTCAAGAAATCTGTGCAATCAGGCTTTTTGTTACTTTCAGGATGACGCTCATGCTCGACAACACGCACAATCTGCCCCGCGGTACGATCTGCATCGAAGACCTCGAAGTGGGCATGAAACGGCATCTGACCAAACAGATCACTGACGCCGATATTGAGATGTTTGCCGAGGTGTCAACCGACCGGAACCCCGTTCACCTGGACGACGATTACGCCAACGACACAATCTTTGAGGGCCGCATTGCCCACGGCATGCTGACCGCGGGCCTGATCTCTGCCGTGATCGGCGAACAACTTCCCGGTCATGGCACGATTTACCTCGGGCAAAACCTCAAGTTCTTGGCGCCTGTGCGTCCCGGCGACATCGTAGAGGCCGAGGTTGAGGTTCTCACCATCGACTACGCCAAGCGCAAGGTCCAGCTCGGTACTCATTGCCGGATTGATGGGAAAAAGGTTCTGACCGGCGAAGCGACGGTGCTCGCCCCATCTGCCAAATTCGACTGACCTTGCAAGGGCCGCTGGCCCGCGCTACCCAGCGGTCATGCAGATCATTCGTGACGCCCAGTTTATTGACCCGTCGGATCGCGGGGCCGCAGCCGCCATCGGCAATTTTGACGGGGTCCATTTGGGCCATCAATCCGTCCTCGACATCGCCCGTAGCATCGCGGAGAGCACTGACACCCCCCTTGGTGTGATGACGTTTGAGCCGCACCCCCGTGCATTTTTCGCCCCTAAATCAACGCCATTCCGGCTAATGAACGCGACCGCGCGCGCCAATAGGCTTGAAAAGCTTGGTGTTCGAAAACTGTATGAACTTCCCTTCAACAAGGGGCTTGCCGCCCTTTCAGCGCAGGAATTTGCAAGTCAGATTATCGCTGAAAATCTTGGCCTCACCCATGTTATTGTGGGCGAGGACTTTTGTTTTGGCAAAGGCCGCAGCGGCACTGCAGCCGATCTGACGGCATTTGGCGAAACGTACGGCTTTGGCGTCACCATCGCCCCCATGCTCGACCTTGGTGCAGGCGAAGTGAGCTCGACCGCGATCAGAGCCGCACTCACAGACGGACGGCCCCGGGATGCGGCCCGCATGCTTGGGCATTTTCATCGTATCGATGGTCCTGTCATCCGCGGCGACCAACGTGGACGCGATCTGGGCTATCCGACGGCGAACATGTCCATCGCCGGTCTGCATCCGCCGAAGTTTGGCGTTTACGCCGTAGAGGTCGATGTGCGCGACGGCCCGCATAAGGGTAGCTATCAAGGCGCCGCCTCTATCGGCACCCGCCCTATGTTTGGGGAGAATGTCCCGAACTGCGAGACCTTCATCTTTGATTTCAAAGGCGATCTCTACGGCACTGAGATTTCTGTCGCACTCGTAGACTATCTGCGAGGAGAGGAAAAATTCGACAGCCTTGAGGCGTTGATCACCCAGATGAACGCGGACTGCGCCCGCGCCCGCGCCATCCTCAATGGGTGACCTCAGGCCGCGTTTTTGGGAAACCGTCCCACTCGAAGACATGACCCGCCCCGAGTGGGAGGCGCTTTGCGATGGTTGCGGCAAATGCTGCATGAACAAGCTGGAAGATGATGACACCGGCGCGGTGGCCTTTACCCGCGTCGCCTGTCGGATGTTTGACGACACGACGTGCAAATGCAGCCAATATCCGATCCGCCACCAATTCGTGCCGGAATGCATCGTGATGACGCCCGAGAATATCGAAAACCATATGTATTGGCTGCCGCAAACCTGCGCTTACCGGCTGCTGCACAAAGGCGAACCGCTCTACAACTGGCACCCGCTGATCACGGGCGACCCTGCGTCGACGCTTGAGGCTGGAGTATCGATGCGGCATCTGACCATCCCGGAAAACGAGGTGGACGACGACGATTGGGAAGAGCACATTATCGCCGAACCCTCAGGGAGTTAGCCCATGCAATTTGCCTCAGACAATACCGGCCCCGCGCATCCCAAAGTGATGGAGGCGATGCTGCGCGCCAACGAAGGCTACGCCATGGGCTATGGCGCTGATCCGTTGATGAACGAAGTGCACGAGCGTATGTGCGATCTGTTTGAGACACCTCAAGCGGCAGTGCATCTGGTGATTAACGGGACAACGGCCAATTCCCTCCTGCTCGCCACCTTGGCAAAGCCGTGGGATGCCATATTTTGCACCCAGATGTCGCATATTGAAGAGGACGAAGGCAACGCGCCAGAATTCTTCAGCGGCGGGGCCAAGCTGCATCTGATCCCGGCAGAAAATGCGCGGATGACACCGGACGATTTGCGCAGCGCTATCGAAGCGCAAGGCAATCGCGGCGTCCACGGCCCGCAGCGCGGCCCGGTCAGCATTACCCAAGCGACTGAAACTGGGACGATTTATTCCCTGGAGCAGATCAAGGCGCTGACAGATGTGGCGCGCTCCTGTGGGCTCAAAACACACCTCGACGGCGCGCGGTTTGCCAATGCGATGGTGCGCCTGGGCTGTTCCGCTGCCGAGATGACGACCCATGCAGGCATTGACGCGATCAGTTTTGGCGGCACCAAAAATGGCCTCATTGGGGTCGAAGCTTGTGTCCTGCTGGATCCGGAAAAAGCGTTTGAGTTTGAAATGCGCCGGAAACGCGCAGGCCACTTGCTTAGCAAGCATCGCTATCTCTCGGCCCAGATGTTGGCCTATCTGACCGATGATCTGTGGATCGACATGGCGCAAGCCGCCAATGCGGCCTCAGATCGCTTGCGTCTTGGCATGGCGCAAATGAGCGATGTGCACATTCATGACGATCCGGCCAGCAACCTGTTCTTCGCAAGCTTCCCGCGCGCCGCCCACAAGCGTCTGCACGACGCAGGCGCGGTCTATTACACGTGGGGCGATGTTGAAGACGGCCCAGCCGACGCATTGATCCGCGGGCGCTTTGTCACAAATTGGTCCACCTCAGAGACAGAAGTAGACCAGTTTCTCGACATCCTCGCAGGTGGCTAAAGCGCACCGCCCAGATGCGCGTCGAGGTCATCGAGGCGGTCCTGCCCCCAGAACCGCTCGTCGGTATCAGTGATATAGAACGGCGTGCCAAAGACCCCCTTGCTGACCGCATCTTCGAGGTTGCGGGCATATTCTTCGGCCGATGACATCATACCTTTGTCCGCCAGCGCTGGGTCAAAGCCCGCCTCTTCAAGACAGGCGCGGATGACGTCGTCTTGCGCGATATCCTTCTCTTCGGCCCAGCAGGCGCGTCCGATTGCGTGGACCAATTTGCCCACATCACCAGAACCATCAGCCTGAGCCGCGATAATCGCATATGCGGCGGGCGCCCCGTTTGTCGGCCAATGCGCAGGTTTAAGGTTGAGCGTCAGACCTGCCTTTTGGGCCTGTCTGCGCAACTCCTGCGCGCGGTATTCGATGCGGCTGATATGCCGGTCCTTTGGTGGTGTCCCACCCGTGCGCCCGAACAAGGCCACAACATCTAGGGGCCGGTACGTCACCTTGGCCCCATGTTTGGCCGCAACCTCTTCGAGCCGGGTGCCTGCGAGATACACGTAAGGCGAGAGCGTCGCGCAAAAATATTCGATATTGGCCATGATCTGTCCTTCCAAGGGAGCTGCGTTCTTTGCGCCACGGTAGGCATGTGCTAGGCGGTGTCAACGGACCGATTCCTAGCTGCTACAAAGGATCACTTATGCCTCAGGTCAATGAGCCCAAGCTCTTCGCCGGCAACGCCAACCCGAAACTAGGAGAGGCCGTCGCCCGACGCATGTCGATGCATCGAGGGATCAACGTGGGCCTTGTCGATGCGCGGGTTGAGCGGTTCAATGATGGCGAAATTTTCGTTGAGGTGTTTGAGAATGTCCGAGGCGAGGACATGTTCATTATCCAGCCCACGTCAAACCCCGCTAATGACAACCTAATGGAGCTGCTGATTATCGCCGACGCGCTGCGCCGCTCGTCTGCCAGCCGCATTACCGCGGTGATCCCCTACTTTGGCTACGCCCGTCAGGACCGGCGGACCAAGGCGCGGACACCGATCAGCGCCAAGCTCGTGTCAAACCTGATCACCGAAGCCGGGATTGAGCGGGTTCTGACGATGGATTTGCACGCAACCCAGATCCAGGGGTTCTTTGATATCCCGGTGGACAACCTCTACGCCTCCCCCATCTTTGCGCTGGACATCCAGCACCATTTCAAAGGCAACATGAACGACATCATGGTCGTCTCACCCGACGTCGGCGGTGTGGCCCGTGCGCGCGAGCTGGCGCAGCGGATCAAGGCGCCGCTCTCGATCGTCGACAAACGGCGCGAGAAAGCGGGCGAAGTCGCCGAGATGACGGTCATTGGGGATGTCAAAGGCAAACGCTGCATTATCGTCGATGATATCGTTGATACCGCAGGTACCCTCTGTAAAGCGGCGGACACATTGATGGAGGCCGGTGCCAAAGAGGTCCACAGCTACATCACTCACGGCGTTCTGTCGGGCCCTGCAGTGGACCGGATCACCAAGTCGGTCATGAAGTCCCTCGTGATCACAGACAGCATTCAGGCCACCGAAGCTGTTCGGACCTGCAAAGACATCCGTATCGTTCCAACGGCACCGGTTTTTGCCCAAGCTATTCTGAACATCTGGAACGGCACGTCGGTGTCATCGCTATTTGATCACGCGACACTCGGCCCGATCTATGAAGGCATGTACACGCCTTAGTCGACCTGCCAGGTGTCTTCGTCCTGCACCGGGCCAATGGCCATCCAGGATGCGCGGGCGCGCGCAATGCGGCTGTCTCCCCAGGTGCGGAAGATGAGTGTAAAGCCTTCGGCAGTCATGTTGTCGCAGGTAAGGTCAACCCGACCATTCGCGTCATGTGCCATATCCCACATGCTCAGCCCCGCTTGAACAGCGGGAGGTGAGACAAAGCTTTCTTTAAATGAAACCGTCACCCGAACTTCACGGGGGCCGTCCGCAGTCCACATCGGACCATCATTCTCAAAATCGGAAAACAGGACGGTATCGCCCTGCTCCACTCCGATCCTGTTCTGCGCAAAACGCGTCATGATCATACCTTTTAAGCACTTAACTGACGTTAAGGTAACTCGCCTTTAGGGCGAAACTCGGATGCAATTGCGCCGTCATCATGCCGATTTCAGGCGCAAGATTAAGGGGAGGATCAGCAGCAAAAGCGCACCACCGAACAAGAATGGCGCCCCCGGCAGATAGATCGCCGCATCCGGCGCCACAGCAATTTCAAAGATCTTCGTGACGACCAAAGGTGCGATAACTGCCGCAACAGAGGCTAGCGAGGCGATCACGCCTTGCACCAAGCCTTGCTTGTCTTCGCCGACTTCATTCGCGGCAAGCGCTGTGATCATAGGTGGCGCCATATCGGCGAGGGCTGCAAACGGGAAAAAGATGCAAAACGCCAATAAACTACCGGTTAAGCCAAATCCGGTCAGACCGACGATTGCACAGGAAAACGCAACCAAGAGCGTCCGGTAGCGGCCAATGCGTCTGGTCAGAAGCGGCAAAACGCCTGCCTGAACGACAGCGATCATGATACCGTAAACAGCCAGCGTCAGCCCAATAACCCGCGCGGACCAGCCAAACACCTCTCGGGTCCAAAATGCCCAAAGTGTGGGATAAACCATATTCGCAAACTCAAAAACGAACAGGCAAATCAATGGAATGACGAGACCCGGAATGCGAAAGGCATCCAGGATCGTTTTGAACGGGTTAAGGTCCCTTTTGCCGAAAGCTCGCCTTTTTTCCGGTCGTAGCGACTCGGGAAGCACAAAGATGCCAAAGACAACGTTGATGGCGGACAAAACTGCAGCGATCCAGAAAGGCGCAGTGACTGACCACCCGGATGCGAGGCCACCAATTGCAGGCCCGAGCACAAAGCCAAGCCCAAACGCAGCCCCCATCATTCCAAAATTCTCTGCCCGGTCCTCCGGGTCTGAGATATCGGCGATATAGGCCGTGGCTGTGATGTATGTGGCCCCGGCCATGCCCGCCAATGTGCGGCCAACCAGCAGCATCCAGAATGTCCCCGCCAAGGCCATGATGACATAGTCCAGCGTCAGGAGCGCAAGTGCCGCAATCAGGATCGGGCGTCGTCCAAAGGCATCGGACAGACTGCCCACAACCGGCGCACACAAAAATTGCGCTGCCGCATATGAGGCCAGCAGAATGCCCCCCCAGAACGCGCCCGTCGCTGTACTGTCAGCACCCACGCGATCCATTAGGTCCGGCAGAATTGGAAAGACGATCCCAATCCCGATGGCATCGATAAAGAGCGTCGCCATGATAAAGAGGAAAGGGCCCGAAAATTTCATATGCCCAAACGACATCTTTCTTGTGGCAGTCACAAGAGCAAAATGGCGCTAGTTCGTCCCGCTCTTGGGGGAGGCAAAGTTGTCGTTGGCCGTTAGTATGGACTGGGACACACACAGAACCTCTCGGCCCAACCGGGTGAGGATATGTGTGCCGTCCGCGGGATCAATTTCAACCAGCCGCAACCGCACAAGCACACCGAACTCCGGACCGCCCAAAAGGCTCTGCCGATGCCCCGCTGCCTGTAGCAGCTGCATCTCGGTGTTCGTTAGGCTTTCGGCCAAAATCTGTGCAATACGGCTCATCCGGTCCTCGTCTCTTGAGGGTGAGGTGTATGAGCTAAGACACGTCATTCCTTGGGGAAAAGTTTCACATCATTCCCGCAACGCAAAAGGCCCCGTGCGCTGCACGAGGCCTTTGAATTCATTGGTCGCTGACTTCTGATTTAGTTGGCCGTCAGGCCAATCTCACCACCCATGGCAACCATATCAGAGATGAGCTTGGCGGCGTCGTCGACGGGACCAGGCTCGTTGACGAATTCCGATGCCTTGGCGTGCGCATCACGCGCCGCCGCGATCATGCCGTCGAGGACCTCTTGGGTCACTTCGGCACGCGGCAGAGCCTGTTCGGCGAGAACAGAAACACCAGAGGCCGTAATTTCGGCAAAACCGCCGGAAACGACGTACTCATCTGTGCCACCGGCATGCACAACAGTCAGGACACCGGGGCGCAATGTTGTGATGGTGGGGGCGTGCCCCTCCATCGCAGTCATGTCACCATCGGCGCCCGGAATGCGGACTTCTGACGCCTCAACCGACGACAGACGCCGCTCAGGTGAGACCAGATCGAATTGCACATTTGCCATATTGGCCACTCCTTAAGCTGCGTCAGCAGCCATTTTCTCGGCTTTGGCTTTCACTTCGTCGATACCGCCGACCATGTAGAAGGCACCTTCGGGCAAGTGATCGTACTCACCGGCAACCACTGCCTTAAACGAGGCGATTGTATCCTCAAGCGGTACCTGCACACCGGGTGAGCCTGTGAACACCTGTGCCACGTCAAACGGCTGGCTCAGGAAGCGCTGGATCTTACGCGCACGGGCAACGGTCAGCTTATCTTCTTCGCTCAGCTCGTCCATGCCGAGAATGGCGATGATGTCCTGCAACGACTTATAGCGCTGAAGGATCTGCTGAACGTCAGTCGCCGTCTTGTAGTGCTCTTCACCGATAACGGCAGGGTCGAGCAGACGCGATGTGGAATCGAGCGGGTCCACAGCGGGGTAGATGCCCAGCTCGGAAATCGCACGGTTCAAAACCGTCGTCGCATCAAGGTGCGCAAACGATGTCGCAGGCGCAGGGTCGGTCAAGTCATCCGCAGGCACGTAGATAGCCTGAACGGAGGTGATCGATCCGTTCTTGGTGGATGTAATCCGCTCCTGCATGGCGCCCATGTCGGTGGCAAGCGTTGGCTGGTAGCCCACAGCCGAAGGAATACGACCCAAGAGAGCCGACACCTCGGAACCCGCCTGCGTAAAGCGGAAGATATTGTCGACGAAGAACAGAACGTCTGTACCAGAGCTATCGCGGAACGATTCCGCCATGGTCAAACCGGACAGGGCAACCCGCATACGCGCACCGGGAGGCTCGTTCATCTGGCCGTAAACCAGTGCCACTTTGGACTTGGTCAGGTCTTCGGCGTCGATAACGCCGGATTCGATGAATTCGTAGTAAAGGTCGTTCCCCTCACGGGTCCGCTCGCCCACACCGGCGAAAACCGAGTAACCGGAGTGCACTTTGGCGATGTTGTTGATCAGTTCCTGAATAAGAACCGTCTTGCCCACGCCGGCACCGCCGAACAAACCAATCTTACCACCCTTGGCGTATGGCGCCAGCAGGTCGATAACCTTGATGCCTGTCACGAGAATTTCAGACGCAGTGGACTGTGCCTCGAATGGAGGGGCGTCTGCGTGGATCGAGCGACGCTCATCCTCACCGATCGGGCCTTTTTCATCCACGGGGTCGCCGACCACGTTCATGATGCGGCCGAGTGTCTTGTCACCCACGGGCACTGTGATCGGACCGTCTGTGTCAGACACTTCCTGACCGCGGACCAAACCTTCGGTCGCGTCCATCGCAATCGCGCGAACGGTGTTTTCACCAAGGTGCTGCGCCACTTCCAACGTCAGCGTCTTGCCGTTGTTGTCTGTGGTCAGAGCGTTCAAAATCTCGGGCAGGTGATCGCCGAACTGCACGTCAACGACGGCGCCGATGACCTGCGTGATCTTGCCTTTTGCATTTGCCATAATTTGTCTCCGGTTCCGTTAAAGCGCTTCCGCGCCCGAAATAATTTCGATCAGCTCGTTCGTGATCACAGCCTGACGCGAGCGGTTGAACTCGATGGTCAGCTTGTCGATCATTTCACCAGCGTTGCGTGTGGCGTTGTCCATCGCGGACATCCGTGCGCCCTGTTCGGACGCGCCATTTTCCAGCAGGGCAGAGAAGATGGCCGTTGCCACGCCGCGCGGCAGCAGATCGGCGAGGATCGCCTCTTCGCTGGGCTCGTAGTCGTAGAGCGTGGCCTCTGCATCTTCCGCCGCCTCGAACGAGGCCGGGATGATCTGCTTGGCTGTCGGGATCTGGCTCACAACGTTCTGGAATTCCGAGTAGAAGATCGTGGCCACGTCAAACTCGCCGCCGTCAAAGCGGGCCAGCACGTCCTGCGCAATCGCTTGCGCGTCGCCGTAGCCCACGCGCTTCACTTCGGTCAGGTCAACATGATGCACAAAGTGCTCACCCAGATCACGGCGGATCGCATCGCGGCCCTTCTTGCCAACGGTGATGATTTTCACCGTCTTGCCCTCAGCCAGCAGTTTTTGCGCATGGCTGCGAGCCAGTTTGGCGATGTTGCCGTTGAAACCACCACAGAGGCCACGCTCAGCGGTCATCACCACCAGCATGTGCACCTGATCCGATCCAGTGCCGCGCAGCAACTTGGGTGCTGCATCCGATCCGCCGGCAGAGGCCGCAAGACCCGCCATCACAGCGTTAAAGCGCTCTGTGTAGGGCCGGGATGCCTCGGCAGCATCTTGGGCGCGGCGCAATTTTGCGGCCGCGACCATCTGCATCGCCTTTGTGATCTTCCGCGTGGATTTCACGCTTTCGATCCGGTTTTTAAGGTCCTTAAGACTTGGCATGTGCCTTGTCTCCTCTCAGGGGTTCAGGCTTTAGGCGAAATCGGCGGCAAACGCATCAAGCGCTGCTTTGATCTTGTCTTCGGCTTCCCCTTTGATCTTGGGATCTTCTTTGGTGATGTAGGCCAGAACATCTGACGCCTTGGTGCGCAGGTGGTTCAAGAGACCAGCCTCAAACCGACCCACGTCTTTGACGTCGACCTTATCAAGGTAGCCTTTGGTGCCGGCGTAGATAACGCACACGATTTCCGCGTTGGTGAGCGGCGCATACTGCGGCTGTTTCATCAGCTCGGTCAGGCGGGCACCACGGTTCAGCAGAGCCTGTGTCGACGCATCAAGGTCAGAGCCGAACTGCGCGAACGCGGCCATCTCACGGTACTGGGCAAGCTCCAGCTTCACCGGGCCAGCAACAGATTTCATCGCGTTTGTCTGCGCGGACGAGCCAACGCGGGACACGGACAGACCTGTGTTCACAGCGGGACGGATACCCTGATAGAACAGCTCGGTCTCGAGGAAGATCTGACCGTCGGTGATCGAAATCACGTTGGTCGGAATAAACGCCGACACGTCGCCGCCTTGCGTTTCAATGATCGGCAGCGCGGTGAGCGAGCCTGCACCATTGTCCTCGTTCAGCTTCGCCGAACGTTCCAGCAGACGGGAGTGGAGGTAGAAAACGTCACCTGGGTAGGCTTCACGCCCTGGTGGGCGACGCAGCAGCAGCGACATCTGACGATAGGACACCGCCTGCTTGGACAGGTCATCGTAGATGATCAGCGCGTGGCGGCCATTGTCGCGGAAATGCTCGGCCATCGCCGTTGCGGCATATGGTGCGAGGAACTGCATTGGGGCCGGGTCGGATGCGGTTGCCGCCACAACGATCGAATATTCAATCGCGCCAGACTCTTCGAGCTTTTTCACCAGCTGCGCAACTGTCGACCGCTTTTGCCCAACAGCCACGTACACACAGTAGAGCTTGTCGTACTCATTCTCAGCGGCGTCGTTGTAGGACTTTTGGTTCAGGATCGTGTCCAGAGCCACCGCAGTCTTACCTGTCTGGCGGTCACCAATGATCAGTTCGCGCTGGCCACGGCCGATCGGGATCATCGCGTCGACAGATTTCAGACCGGTCGCCATCGGTTCGTGTACCGATTTACGGGGGATGATGCCGGGCGCCTTAGAGTCGGCAACCGCACGTGTCTTTGTTTTGATCGGGCCCTTGCCGTCCAGCGGGTTACCGAGGCCGTCGACAACGCGGCCGAGCAGCTCGTCACCGACAGGCACGTCCACGATGGAGTTTGTGCGCTTAACGGTGTCGCCTTCTTTAATGTCGCGGTCAGAACCGAAGATAACGCAACCAACGTTGTCTGCTTCGAGGTTCAGGGCCATGCCCTGAATTCCACCGGGGAATTCAACCATCTCACCGGCCTGAATGTTGTCCAGACCGTAAACGCGGGCAATACCGTCACCAACGGACAGCACGCGGCCCACTTCGGCCACTTCGGCCTCTTGGCCAAAATTCTTGATCTGGTCCTTGAGGATCGCAGAGATTTCTGCAGCTTGGATCGCCATTAACGGGCCTCTTTCATGCTGTTCTGGAGTGCCTTGAGCTTCGAAGCTATCGACGTGTCGATCATCTTCGAGCCAACTTTAACGACAAGACCGCCGATGAGGGATTCATCAACGGTCTGAGTCAATTTCACGTCTTTGCCCACCTGCTTGGCGAGCGTTTTGGCCAATTTGTCGGCCTGGGTCTTGGTCAGAGCTTTGGCGCTGGTCACTTCAGCGGCAACTTCGCCCTTCTCGTCTGCGATGCGGGCGCGGAGTGCCTGTATCATCTGCGGAACAACGAACAAGCGACGCTTCGTGGCCATCAGGCCCAGCACATTCGCCATCGTCGTCTGCAGCTTCATCTTTTTGGCGACGGCGGCAATAGCGGCAGCTTGCTCATCGCGGGTGTAGATCGGAGACGCGATCAGCGCCTGCAAATCCTCACTTTCGGCCAGCGCGGCCTCGAGTGCATCGACGTCCTTCTCAAGCGCAGGGAGTTTCTTGCCTTCTTGGGCAATATCAAACACGGCGCTCGCATAACGGCTCGCAATGCCGGTTGAGATCGAAGCTGGTTCGGACACGTCAACCCTTCCGATGTCTTTGGGCCTTGATCCCCGCCCTCGGTCCGGGCGGTCATCTGGCAGCTTAGTTGGCCTCTGCTTTTCACAAAGGCGTCAAATCAGGGGCGATGTAGCAGAGAGGTTCTGGCGTCGCAACCGCCTTGATCAGGTTTTGTAGACCAACTTGTCGCACCTAATGAACAAAGAATTAATGGGCAGGTGCATCACTTTGGGATTTCACCGCACTCTGTCTGCTCCGTTGGCCTGAGTGGTTGCCACATCGCGAACCGATTCCCTCGGTCAATTACGCTTTACGCTACGCCCCAGCGCAGGTTCGGGCGCGCCTGCGCGGATCCCCTCGAGCACGCCGCGAACGGGCGTGATCGCAATCCCGGTGCCAGACGGCTTGGCCACCTGCTTGGACACTTCGACAATCAGCACGCCGCCCGTGGTGAACCACGGCACCATGTGCCCCATCTTCTCCATCAGGCCTGCTGACTTGCGCCAAAGGTGGCGATGCGACGGCGGTTGATAAAGAACAGACGCCTGCCGATCGACCTGAAAGCTGTGTTTGCGCAATTGCGCTTCTAACTGTCCCGCAGAATACGGTCGCCCATACCCGAACGGCGTTCTGTCAGAGCGTGACCAAAGGCCTGCCCGGTTTGGCACGACAAACACCGCCTGTCCGCCCGGGCCAAGGACACGCCAGCATTCATCCAACAGGGCAGAAGGGTTTTCGGACGTCTCAAGCCCGTGCATGAGCACCAGCTTGTCCACATGCCCTGTCTCAATCGGCCAAAGCGTGTCTTCGCATAAAACGCTCACGTTCTTTTGCCCAACTGGCCAAGGCATCACTCCCTGCGGCCCCGGCATCAACCCGATCACACGACGGGCATCGGCGAGGTATGGGCGCAGCAGTGGGACAGCAAAGCCAAACCCCACAACCGTCTGCCCCTTCGCCTCTGGCCACCAGCTGAGCAGTTTGTCCCGCACAACCTTTTGCGCCGCCCGCCCCAATGGGCTGCGGTAGTAAAAATTGCGAAGGTCCAAAACGTCCAGATGCATTGCAGTCTGTTCCCGGCTCGGTCACTGTGGTCGCCCGACCATACCGCTGACGCAGGACAATACCATGCCCGAAAATGCCCAAACACATCAGATCGTCGTCATCCCGTGCCTTAGCGACAATTATGCAGTTCTTATCCACAATCCAGACAGCGGACAAACCGCGCTGGTTGACGCGCCAGAGGCCGCACCTATTCAGGCCGAGCTAGATGCACGTGGCTGGACGTTGACCGACATCCTGATCACACATCACCACGACGATCACATCGACGGCGTCGCAGCCCTCCGATCTGGCGCAAGGGTCGTGGGCGCAACTGCTGACGCACACCGCCTCCCCGCTCTTGATCTGGCCGTATCAGATGGCGATACGATCGAGGTCTGCGGCGTGATAACAGAGGTGCTTGACGTGTCCGGTCATACGCTTGGGCACATTGCTTACCACATGCCCGAAGTGTCAGCCGCCTTCACTGCCGACAGCCTCATGGCTATGGGCTGCGGTCGCCTTTTTGAGGGCACGCCTGACCAAATGTGGACCAGCCTTCAAAAACTGCGCGCGCTCCCCCAAGACACGATGATCTATTCCGGCCACGAATACACCGCCTCGAACGCTAAATTCGCCCTAACTATTGAACCAGACAACGCAGCGCTTATCTCACGCGTCCGTCAAATCACAGCGGATCGCGCGGTAGGCACACCAACCGTACCTTCGAAACTTTCTGACGAAATAGCCACCAACCCCTTCCTGCGTGCAGACAATCCGGAACTGCAAAAAGCGGTCAACATGGCCGGTGCCAATGCCAACGACGTCTTCGCATACGTCAGGAAAGCCAAGGACACCTTCTAGCTCCACAGCCACAAAAAGAGGCACATGCGTCCAAATGCTACAAAGGATCACACGAAAAAGAACAGATTTTGCTTGAAGAACGCCGCAGAACACCGATCTTTAAGGATAAGAGGCCACGGTCCACGGCGGGCGCCCCGCCACTGACCCCCGATTACAGGAGCACGCACAGTGCCGTCATTTTCGACAACGCTTGAGCAGTCCATCCATTCCGCGCTGGCCCTGGCCAACGCCCGCAAACACGAGTTGGCCACTCTGGAGCACCTCCTTTTGGCCTTGATTGATGAGCCAGACGCTGCGCGCGTGATGCGCGCTTGCTCTGTCGATCTCGACGAGCTGCGTAAATCGCTTGAGGAATTTATCGAGGATGATCTGGCCACTCTGATCACCGATGTTGAAGGCTCAGAAGCTGTCCCCACCGCAGCCTTCCAACGCGTCATCCAACGCGCCGCCATTCACGTTCAGTCCTCTGGCCGAAATGAGGTCACCGGCGCGAATGTCCTCGTGGCGATCTTCGCCGAGCGAGAAAGCAACGCGGCCTTCTTCCTGCAAGAACAGGACATGACCCGCTATGATGCGGTCAACTTCATCGCTCACGGCGTCGCCAAGGATCCCGCCTATGGTGAGAGCCGCCCAGTGACAGGCTCTACCGAAGAGGATCCCATCGGCGCTGAAGACGCAGCTCCTGCGGGAGAGGAAAAAGAAAGCGCGCTTGCCAAATACTGCGTTGACCTCAACGCCAAGGCCGCCGCTGGTGACGTAGACCCGCTGATCGGACGCGATCACGAAGTCGAACGCTGCATCCAGGTGCTTTGCCGCCGTCGCAAGAACAACCCACTCCTCGTTGGCGATCCCGGTGTTGGGAAAACTGCCATTGCAGAAGGTCTCGCCTATAAGATCGTGAACAAAGCCGTGCCCGAAGTCCTCGCCTCCGCCACGATCTACTCGCTCGACATGGGCGCATTGCTCGCCGGTACGCGTTACCGCGGCGATTTCGAAGAACGGCTGAAAGCAGTGATGACCGAGATGGAAGAGCATGACGACGCGGTCCTCTTCATCGACGAAATCCACACCGTGATCGGCGCCGGTGCCACCTCCGGCGGCGCCATGGACGCCTCGAACCTTCTCAAACCTGCCCTGCAAGGCGGCGGTCTGCGGTGCATGGGTTCCACCACCTACAAGGAATTCCGCCAACACTTCGAAAAAGACCGCGCACTCTCCCGCCGGTTCCAGAAAATCGACGTAGCAGAGCCATCTGTCGATGACGCCGTGAAAATCCTCAAGGGTCTTAAGCCCTATTTTGAGGATCACCATGCGATCAAATACACCTCCGACGCGATCAAAACAGCCGTCGAGCTCAGCGCCCGTTACATCAACGACCGCAAGCTTCCTGACAAAGCCATCGACGTGATTGATGAAGCAGGCGCCGCCCAGCACCTCGTGGCCGAGAGCAAGCGGCGCAAAACCATCGGTGCCAAAGAGATTGAGGCTGTCGTCGCCAAAATCGCGCGTATTCCGCCGAAAAACGTCTCTAAAGACGACGCAGAAGTGCTGAAAGATCTTGAACCCAGCCTCAAGCGGGTCGTCTTCGGCCAGGACAACGCCATCGTCGCGCTGACCTCGGCCATCAAACTCGCCCGCGCCGGTCTGCGCGAGCCGGAAAAGCCAATTGGCAACTACCTGTTCGCCGGTCCGACCGGTGTTGGTAAAACCGAGGTCGCCAAACAATTGGCCGACACATTGGGCGTAGAAATGCTGCGCTTTGACATGTCCGAATACATGGAAAAGCACGCCATCTCCCGCCTCATCGGTGCCCCCCCGGGCTACGTCGGCTTTGACCAGGGCGGCATGCTCACCGACGGTGTCGACCAGAACCCACATTGCGTGCTGCTTCTGGACGAGATTGAGAAGGCGCACCCCGATGTCTTTAACATCCTTTTGCAGGTCATGGACCACGGCAAGCTGACCGATCACAATGGTCGGACAACGGATTTCCGCAATGTGATCCTGATCATGACGTCCAACGCCGGCGCCTCCGACATGGCGCGTGAGGCCGTAGGCTTCAACCGTGACAAGCGGGAGGGCGAGGATACAGCCGCGATTGAACGGATGTTCACGCCGGAGTTTCGCAACCGCCTTGATGCCGTCGTGTCCTTTGCACCGTTGTCCAAGGACGTCATTATGCAGGTGGTCGAAAAGTTCGTCCTCCAACTCGAAGCCCAGCTCATGGACCGCAACGTCCATATCGAGCTGAGCCCAGAGGCTGCCGCATGGCTCGGTGACGAAGGCTACGATGACAAAATGGGCGCACGCCCACTCGGTCGCGTGATCCAGGAGCACATCAAGAAGCCGCTGGCAGAAGAACTCCTCTTCGGATCGCTGCAAAAGGGCGGTATTGTCAAAGTCGGTGTCAAAGATGGCAAGATCGACCTGACCTACGAAAAGCCCGAGAACAAGCGTATCTCTGGCGACAAACCACCCCTGCTCACTGCAGACTAAGGGCCGGGGCGGAGCACATCCGCCCCTCCTTCAACTGACAAAGTAAACTCAAGATGCTCCGGGACGGCGGGTGGGGCGCATTGGCCCCATGGGCCAACAGCGGCACCCCCGTCAGCGCTCGGTCAGCTTTAGTTCAATCCGCCGGTTCTGCGCCCGCGCTTCTGCGCTATCACCCAAGGCAATCGGCTGAAACTCTCCAAACCCGTTTGCCGCCAGCCGATCCGGCGCAATCCCTTCGTTCTCGATCATATAGAGCACAACAGACAGAGCCCGCGCCTGGCTTAGTTCCCAATTGTTGCGAAACTCGCCAAATCCCGACAGCGGAATGTTATCCGTATGCCCATCCACTCGGATGACCCAATCAATGCCATCAGGAATATCCGCTGCGATTTGGCGCAAAAGCGCTGCCACTTTCGCAATTTCCGCCTCCCCCTGAGCCGACAGTTGTGCACTCCCCGACGCGAACAAGACCTCGGAAGAAAACACAAATCTGTCGCCTGCAACTTCGACACCGTCAATCTCGCTGACGATGTCGCGGACGCGGCCAAAAAACTCTGATCGAAACCGCTCGAGGTTCTGCGCCTCAGCGGCCAGTCGCGCAGCTTCTGCCTCCAGCCTTGCCCGTTCTGCCGCTTCCAATTGCTCGCGCCTGCGCGCCTCCGCCGCCGCGCGCGCAAGCGCGGTGTTCAACTGCGTCGACAACGAGCGGACTTCGACTTGTGCTGCCGCATCAGCGGCTTCTGCAACATTCAATATCTCTTGCAGCTGCGCGACCTGCCCGCGCAACTCAGCCACCTGATTATTGAGCAATGCCATCTCCCGGCGGCTTTCCGCGCTCAAGGCTTCTTCCTCACTTAACGCGGCATTCGCCTGCGCCAATAGGGCCGCCTGGCGTTCACGCGCGCTTAACTCCACCTCAAGTGCCTCTTCCGCCGACAGGGCTTGGGCCAGGGCTTCGGCCAAACGCGCTTCAAGTGCCGCGCGGTCTTGCTCGGTTTCACTGCGGCTTTCAGAGAGCGAGGCTACTTCCGCCTCCAAGGCTCCCGCAGCCAGCAGCGCCGCCTCTAATCGCTCTTCAAGTGTCGCGGCGTTGGACTGAAGGGTCTCTTGCTCCGCTGCCAGCGCCGCCCGCTCGGCGGCCAGCCCTTCTTGCGCCAACACAGCCGCGGCGAGTTGTGCTTCAACCTCGGCCCGGCTCACTTCACTTTCTTCAAGCGCAGCCTCCAGAGCGGCCTTCGCTGCGTCAAAGTCGCCTTCCAATCCGGACCGCGCCGCGATGGCTGCGGCCAATTCAGCCGACAAATCCTCTTCACGCGCCTGCCGCTCGGCAAGTTCTGCGCGTGCCGCGTCCAATGCGCTTTGCGTCGTCGTCTGCAAACTCAGCGCCGCCAGAAGGCGCGCATCAAGGTCATCGCCCTCATTCAACGCACGGGTCAGACTGTTCTCTGCCGCCTGCCGGGCCAACAGGGCTTCGGCCAAACGACGATCCAGATCATCCCGCGCCGCATCTGCCGCCGCCAATAAAGTGAGTGTATTTTCAGCGTCACGTCGCTCTTCTTCGAGCCGGAGTGTCATTGCGGTCAACTCGGCATCCGCAGCTTCCAGCCGCTCACGAAGCGCTTCCGCCGCTGCCGCATCTGCGAGCCTTGCGGCCTCCGCCTCACTCAATACTTCGGCAATCTCCCCTTCCAGCGTTTGAATGCGGCCAGCATCAGCTTCGGCGTTGCGTTCAAGATCAGCGATCATTGCCTCAAGCGCATCGGCTTGCGCCGCCGCGAGACGCGCAGCTTCTGCGCCTTCGTCAATCTCGTCCCGCGCCTGTGCCAGTGCAAGCGTCAGCGCTTCTTGCTCTGTGATCAGCCGGCTCTCTGCGTCTTCGAGTGCTGCAATCGTGGCCCGCGCCCCCACGGCGTCTTCCTCCAAAACGGCAATCTGGCCCTCAGCACCTGCGATATCGTTTTCAAGCGCGGTGATCCGGGCAAGGTTCTCGCTGCGATCGGCCAACAGCCCTGCGACCTGAGCCTCAAAGGCCGTGATGTCACTTTGCGCGGCGGCCAAAGCTGCAGCTGTGGCATCGCGTTCGCGCTCCAGAACTGCCAACCGCCCCGCCTGATTGCGGGCGCGGTCCTCGGCCGTTTCCAGCGACGCACTCAAGCTGGCGGTGCGCCGCTCTTCTAGGCCCAGCGCCTGCGCCAGCCCGGCCACTTCCGAGGCCAGATCATCCAGCCGTGACGCTTGTCCCGAAATCGTGTCGCGCAGGGCAAATTGCACAACGGTAAAGATCGTGAGCACGAACATCAGCACCAGCAGAAGCCCGGTCATCGCATCGACAAAACCGGGCCAGATCGAGGCTTGGAACCGGTTCGAAGAGCGCCGCTGCAAGGCCATGGATCAGACCTCGCCTGTCCCGCGTGACTGCCGCACAGCGCGCACAAGAGCGGCCATATCAGTGCGCAATTCGCCCATCGTTTCCTGACGGCCCGCCGACATCTCCTCAAGGATACGAAGCATTTGCACATCAATAGAGCGCAGCCGCATCCGCGCCTCAGCGTCCATGCCACCCGCCCCTTCATCCAGCTTGGCAATCAGCCCGGCGATCTGGTCATGTGTCTCACCCATTTGCCCGATAAGCTGTTCCTGCCCCTCGGCCATGCGGACCAAGGCGGCATTTCCGTCACTTTGCTCCATCTTTTCAGTCAGCCGTGTCATAGAACCTGCAAGGTCCGCCAAGCGCCCGTCGACCTCGGCCCGCGCGATATCAGACTGTGTGAACATCACCTGCAACGCTTCCATCTGCTCGGCCATGTGATCAACGACGCCGGCCATCATTGCCGTTTCCGGCCCCACGCCGCCCTCTTCGCCCACGCTGAAACTCACCCGCGTGATCCGCGAAAGCCATTCCTCCAGCTCGCGGTAAAACCGGTTCTGGCCATGCGTCGCAAAGAGCTCAAGCAAGCCCACAACGAGCGATCCCGCCAGACCCAATAGCGAAGACGAAAACGCTGTACCCATGCCACCCAATTGCGCCTCGAGCCCCGATTGCAACCGCGTGAACACCTCGGTCCCGCTTTCCCCTTCTTCGGGGTTCAACCCACGGATCGTGTCGACCAAGGCTGGCACCGTTGTCGCCAGGCCGTAAAACGTCCCCAACAGCCCCAAAAAGATGAGCACATTCCCCAGATATCGGGTGATCTCGCGATCCTCATCGATCCGCTGGCCGACAGAATCCAGAATGCTGCGCGAAGACGACGCCGAAAGCTGCATCCGCGCCCCGCGGGAGGCCAGCAAAGTGGCCAGAGGGGCCAGCAAGGAAGGCACTTTCGACACCCGGCTCTCGATCCGTTCAGCGGCGAAATCCTCGATCCACTGCACGGAACTGGCCAGCTGAAACACCTGCCGAAAGCACGACAATATGCCCAGCACAAACACCGTGATGATCACCGCATTGAGCCAAAGGTTCGCCTGAATGATCCCGATGATCGTTTCAAGGCCAAGGTACACCCCAACCCCAACCACACCCAAAACGATCACCATAAAGGTGATCTGTCTGACCGGTTGGGTAAACTGCGCGCGTGCCCTAGGTGCGGTGTCTTCCATGGCGGGACCGATGTCCTCTTGTCATTCCAGGCAGCACGATAGGCAGAATTGTGGCAAAACCCAACTGAATTATCCTTGGACTTTCCCCTTGCCTTCCAAGTCGCGCACCCGCGCCACAAGCCAGGTCATATCCGCATCATGGATACCCATTTTCTGCAGATGATCGGCAGTATTGTAGAGATACTCCGGGTTCGGCCCCCGCCCCCCGACCGATCTTGCGATCCGTTGCGCTTGCTCCTCGAGCGGAAAATTACAGTACTGGACGTGATCACGATTGATCACATAGGCCAACGCCTCAACCTCGCGTCCATCTTCCAGCGCAAGCGCCACATGCCGCTCTTCATAGGCAGAGGAGATCAACTCCCGCTCTCGCAGGCCTGCCAACACCGCCGCTTGCTCGGACGGTTTGACCTTGAATGCAACACCCGTGCACCGATCACCCGGCTCGGCATCAAGTGCCAAGACAAGGCCCGGCATCTCTTCGGTGCCGCGGTGATGAATAGAGAGCATGCAAAAGGACCTGCGATAGGCCTCCAGCGTCGCGGTCACCGCTTCCTCAGGCTCAAACCCGGGGTTCCACAACAGCGACCCGTACCCAAACACCCACATATCGCTCATTCACTGGCCCTCTGCTGCCTACGGGGTATAAACACTGCAACGCCTCAAATGGAAAGGGTCGCACATGCGCCGCATCAGCATCATCCTCGGGTCACTGGCAGCGGTTTTTGGCGTCTATTGGATGGCTCTGGACCGAACTATTCAGGGTCAGGTTCCAGAGGTAATCGACGGCATGAGGCAGGACGGTTGGTCGATTGACTACGCATCTCTGGACCACGGCGGCTTTCCCACTTCATTCAGCACCGCTTTCACGGATCTTGAAATCATGCCAACGGATGGCAGTTGGACTTGGATATTGCCTGAGTTTGAGGCGCGAGCGAACAGCCTACCGCCCAATTCGGTAGACATTATCTTTCCTTCGATGCAATCGATAAGGCAGCTGGGCCAGGCCTTTACAATCGAGGCCGAAGATTTGATTGCAACGGCAAGTGTCGGTCTGGCCACCAACCTGCCGCTTGATGGGGCGACGCTCACGACTGGACCGCTACAGGTCCAGTCAACAGCAGGCTGGACGGCCTTGATGGGCGAAGGAGCCGCTGCATTCCGCGCCGTGCCAAATGGGGAAAACAGCTATCTGGCCACGCTCGATCTGCGCCGCATCGCACCGCCGCCTCCATTGGTCGCAGGCCTCGTCGGGCCGGGTGGCTTGCCCGAGACAATCTCGAGTATCACCGCCGAAGTGAACGTGGTTTATGATAGGCCAATTGATCGCAGCCTTGCAGATGGTCCGCCCTTGCGGCCAATGGCTGTGACAATCTCGGACTTGTCGCTCGAATGGGGGGAGTTTGAGGCGGACGTCGTCGGCGATTTGACCGCGGACGACACCGGCACGGCCAATGGCACCATGACCGTCACGCTGACCAATTGGGAGATGATGGTCGATTTGGCCGCTGTCGCAGGGTTGATCCCTAATGATGTGGCTGAAACCTACAAAGGCATGGGAGCCACGCTCTCGAACGGGA
The DNA here is from genome assembly GCA_020629175.1 of Flavimaricola sp. Taxonomy (GTDB): domain Bacteria; phylum Pseudomonadota; class Alphaproteobacteria; order Rhodobacterales; family Rhodobacteraceae; genus JALZWD01. The sequence continues at coordinate 34,245 of JAHDDU010000005.1, forward strand.
ATGTACTGAATGCCCCGATCACCGTTACTGATGGTGCGGCACGCATCGGCTTTATTCCACTGGGCGAGGTCCGACTGTTCAGCCCTTAGCGGCAGTAAGATCCGCTGCGGTATCGTGCTGTGTCAAAGTGAAAGTGATCCCGGTGCGCCGCGTTCGCATTTGGCCCAAGGACGGTACCAAACGGCCCACAGGCCGCTCGATGCATGGCACGGAGTTGCTGGCCATACTCCGAATTCCAACCGCGCAAAACGCTCACCCGCGAGCCGTCGCGCATGGTAAAGCCGCCAATATCCACTGCGCGGCCAAAGCTGTGCTCGCTCAACCGCGCGCCAGCCACGTTGTTCCTTGTCCGGCAGGAATAGGCACCCATCATCTGTATTTCCGCAAGGCCTCCGCCAACACCCCGAAACTGCGGGATCGCCGAATTCTCGACCCAGCGGCGGAGAGCTATGGCCGTTGTGCAGTCAATCACCGCCGGGTTCGACAAGCGCACCCCAGCGACCGAGCGGATTTCCACGGCATTTTCAATGCCGCACCGCCCGCGGCCAGGCACATTGCCCTTGTTCACACCCTGGAGCGCCAGATCACCACAAACCGATCCGCGCCGACGCTCTTCCTGCAGCGCCATGGCCGCGAGCGTGATCCCTTCGGGACGCTCGGGCGGGCGGTAGGCTGTTGCGGCGGCCGCGGCGCTGAACTGAACAGCGACCAGCCCCTCTCCGCGCGGGCCCAGCACGTTCGGAGCAAATGGATCAACTGAGATAGCGGCGGGCAGAGGTCGGTACGGGCGCAAAACCGGACGCACATCCGCGGTCAGGGTTACCATCTCTGGCTCACGCAGCGGCAGCAGCGGTGGCAAAAACGGGATAATTTCGCGGGTCGCCTTTGCACCCAGCAAGGGTAGATCGGCAATCGCCGCCGCAGTCCGGATGGGCGGCGCAGACATCGTACTTATCGAGATCATTGTCAGTGCAGGCGCGGCCTCTACCACAGTGCGCGCCGACGGACGCAATGTGGCAACATCGACGCGTGCGAGCGGGCGCAGCTGCACCTGCTCGGCATCCGCCCCGCGTGCAACGGGCCGGATGTCTGCCAAGACTGCTGACGCCAGCGCGGCAAAGATCATGGCCAGCGCCCACCTCATGAAGAGGTCCCCGGCTTGCGGCCAAAGTTGGCGGCGGCTGTATCCTGCCCCGCCTCAATAATCCCGCGACGGATTGCACGCGTCCGGGTGAAATAATCATGTAGCATCTCACCATCGCCCTGCCGGATCGCCCGCTGCAGCGCGAACAGCTCCTCGGTGAAACGGCCCAGAATTTCGAGCGTGGCGTCCTTGTTGTGCAGGAACACATCGCGCCACATGGTAGGATCGCTTGCAGCAATCCGGGTGAAATCCCGGAAACCGGCGGCGGAAAACTGGATGACTTCACTGTCCGTTACGCGGCCTAGATCATCGGCGACACCCACCATCGTATAGGCAATCAGATGCGGCGTATGACTTGTCACCGCAAGGACGAGATCATGATGCGCCGCGTCCATCTCTTCAACCCGCGCGCCCATGCCGCGCCAGAGGTCTAGCACGCGGTCGACGGCCGCGCGCTCTGCACCTTCGGGCACGATGATGCAGTATCTGTCGTCGAACAACTCAGCAAAGCCCGAGGTCGGGCCGGAATGCTCTGTTCCCGCCAGCGGGTGCGCTGGGACGAAGTGGACGCCTTTGGGCAAATGCGGTGCGACAGCATCGATCACCTCCCGTTTGACCGAGCCCACATCGCTTACCGTGGCCCCTGGTTTCAGATGCGGCCCGATCTCAGCGGCCACAGCGCCCATCGCACCCACGGGCACACAAAGGACGATCAGATCAGCCCCAGCAACAGCCTCGGCCATTGTCTCTGCCACGCTATCGCACAGCCCAATCTCACGCGCTGTTGCACGGCTTTCTGCGGAGCGGGCGTAGCCTACGATGTCGCCAGCCAATCCGCCCCGGCGCATCGCCAGCGACATGGACCCCGCGATAAGGCCGAGCCCGATTAGGGCCACGCGGTCGTACAACACCGCCATCAGCCTGCCGCCTTGAACTGTGCCACAGCATGGGCCACACGGCGGCACCCACTTTCATCACCCACGGTGATCCGCAGGCAGTTGGGCAGACCATAGCCCGCAACGCGTCGCACAATGATACCCTCGCCGCGCAAATGGGCGTCGCAGGCCTCGGCCTCTTCGGCATCCGCAAAGCGCGCCAGAATGAAATTGGCGCTCGATGTGTCAGACGGCACACCGACATCGGCAAGCGCATGGGCCAGCCAGTCACGCCATTTGGCGTTCTCGGTCCGGCCCGTCACCAAAAACGCCTCGTCACGCACAGCGGCCTCAGCTGCGGCAAGCGCGGCAGCTGACAGGTTGAACGGCCCCCGAATGCGATTGATCACATCAATGACGGCCTTGGCCCCGTAGCCCCAGCCAACCCGCATGCCGCCAAGTCCGTAGATCTTGGAAAACGTCCGGCTCATGAAGACATTCTCACGCTCTGTCACAAGGCTCGCGCCACCGTCGTAACCATCCACAAATTCGGCGTAGGCCCCATCCAGCACCAGCAGCGCCGTCTGCGGCAAACCATCAGCGAGGCGCACAAGCTCGGCCTGCCCGAGCATTGTTCCCGTTGGATTGGCTGGGTTCGCCAAAAAGACGACCTTGGTTTTGAACGAACAGGCCGCAAGGATCGCATCCACATCCACCACGCGGTCCCTCTCGGGCACAACCACAGGCGTAGCGCCGCAAGCTTTGGCATAGATCGGATACATGGAGAAACCGTGTTCGGTGAAAACGACTTCGTCACCTTCGCCCGCATACGCCTCGGCCAAGAGCTTTAGAATGTCGCCCGAGCCGACACCGCAGCAAATCCGCGCCGGATCCAGCCCCCAAACCTCGCCAATTGCCGCGCGCAATGCTGCGTGATCTGTCGAAGGATAGCGGTGCATGTCATGGACGGCCCGCGCAGCGGCCTCTTTAGCGGCCTCGGGGGGGCCCAACGGGTTCTCATTCGACGACAGCTTCAGCACATTCGACTGCCCTGCCAGCGTCGATTGCCCGCCCTCGTAGAGCTCAATATCCAGAATGCCCGGTTGCGGGGTGATCTTGTTCATCTGCGGCAGCTCCTGTCCCTGATCCGCTTTTAGCTAGCTATCCGCAGTATGGCCACCATCTTAGGTCGCCAGCACGTTGCGGAATTGCCAAGGATCGTCGTGATCGAGGTTTTCGTCGAAATGCTCCCACCGATCCACCAGTGGTGTCCAATCAGTGTAGTGCGCCTCAACCGGCCCTAAATACGGCCGTTGGACCTCTAAACAACGCGCGTGATCCATCTCATCAGCCTCAACAATCCCGGCCATCGGGTTCTCGAGCGCCCAAACCATGCCGGCCAGAACCGCAGATGTCACTTGCAAGCCGGTGGCATTTTGCCAAGGGGCAAGGGCTTTGGTTTCTTCGTTCGACAGACGGGAGCCGTACCAGAGCGCATTTTTGGCGTGGCCGTAGATCAGGACCCCAAGCTCATCAATGCCGTCCGTGATCTCATCCACATCGAGAATCTCATGCACATCCTGCTGCTGACCGCTGCCAAACATCTCGTGCAGAGACATCACTGCGTCGTCACATGGGTGGTAGGCATAGTGGCACGTCGGGCGATATTCGGGTGCAGCCCCTTCCCCCACGGTAAAGTAGTCCGCGATGGAAATAGACTCGTTGTGCGTCACCAAAAACCCATGCTGCGGCCCCGGCGTTGGGCACCATGTGTGCACCCGCGTCGCCGCACCTGGACGAGGGAACCACATGCCTGCCTGACACCCGGTCTCGTGGAACTGTGCACCGTCTGGCAGCCATTTCTCGTGCGTCCCCCAGCCCAGTTCGGCGGGTTGAAACCCTTCGGCGATAAAGCCCTCGACCGACCAAGTGTTCACGAACACGCCCCGCTTGCGCGCGGCGGCCCGCACTTGCGTATCGCGCTCGGCGATATGCACGCCTTTGACGCCAAGGTTCTTCATGAGCTGCGCCCATTCATCCCGGGTTTTCGGGTGAGCATCGTGCCCCAAATCCCGCGCCAGCGTCAGCAGCCCCTCTTTGACGAACCATGAGACCATCCCCGGATTGGCCCCACAACAGGACACCGCCGTCGTCCCGCCGGGGTGCGCGGCCTTTTCGTCCCGGATCACTTGCCGCAGAGCGTAGTTTGTCCGCTCGGCATTATTCTGGGTCTCAAAGTAGAACCCCTCCCAGGGTTCGGCGACGGTATCGATATAGAGCACGCCAATCTCACGGCAGAACCGCAAAATCTCGAGCGATGAAGTATCGACCGACAGGTTCACGCAGAACCCTTTGCCGTCCTTGAACAGATCGCCCAACACATCGCGGTAGTTCTCGCGCGTGATTTTGACCTGCAGATGCCGCACGCCCTGATCGGCCAAAAACGACGCTTCACGGTCCTGCGGTTCGATCACCACCATCAGCTCGGGGTCATAGTCAAAATGCCGCTGGATCAAAGGCAAGGTGCCTTTGCCAATAGACCCAAAGCCAATCATCACAATCGGCCCATCAATGTGGGCATACTTGGGGTGCGTGGTCATTTCGGGCCTCCTGTCGTCTGGCATTAGCGCTCTGTGTCAAAGGCGCGCCCGATTCTCAACCTCCCGGACAACCCCTGTGGCCTGCAAACCCCCTGCGCAAACATTACGCAACCGCCCGCTTTGATGGGGCCACGGGCTGCGGTACACCCATGCCTAACAAGAAAGTCCGGATTCGCAGGCAGCCTTTGAAACCCATCTCCCTCATTGCAGGTTTTCTGACCGTTGGGTTGTGGACGCTCCTCAGCCGGGTTCTCGGGTTCGTGCGCGACATCATGATCGCAAGCTATCTGGGGGCCGGCCCTTTTGCCGAGGCTTTCCTCGTCGCCTTCTCGCTTCCCAACATGTTCCGTCGCTTTTTTGCCGAAGGCGCGTTCAACATGGCCTTTGTGCCGATGTTCTCCAAAAAGCTGGAGGCGGACGATAGTGCGCATGATTTCGCGCAAGACGCCTTTGTGGGCATGGCTTTTATCCTCACAATCTTCACGGTGATCGGCATCATCGCCATGCCGGCGCTCGTCTGGCTCATGGCGTCCGGCTTTGCCGAGGATGAACGGTTTGCGCTGGCTGTAGACTATGGCCGTCTCGCCTTCCCTTACATCCTCTTTATCTCGCTGGCCGCACTGCTCTCTGGCGTCCTGAACGCGACCGGGCGGTTCGTCGCCGCAGCAGCAGCGCCTGTCCTTCTGAACATTATCTTCGTCATCGCCATGCTGCTTGGCGCATTCCGCGGCGACGGCAGCGAAAGCACCATTGGCACCGCGCTGGCCTATGCCGTCCCCCTCGCCGGGATCGCGCAACTGGCGCTCGTCTGGTGGGCCGCGAAACGCGCGGGTTTCCCGCTCACGCTCAAGCGCCCCCGCATGACGCCCGAGCTGAAGCGCCTCGCTATCATCGCAGCCCCTGCCGCTTTGGCCGGTGGCGTGGTGCAGATCAACCTGCTGGTGGGCCGCCAGGTGGCGAGCTTTTTCGACGGGGCCGTTGCCTGGCTGTCTTATGCCGACCGGCTTTACCAGCTGCCGCTGGGCGTGGTCGGCATCGCCATCGGCGTGGTCCTCTTGCCAGACCTTTCCCGTAGGCTCAGCGCCAATGACACCGACGGCGGGCGCGATGCATTCAACCGCGCGGTGGAGCTGTCGCTCGCCTTGACAATTCCTGCCGCCGTGGCCCTCTTGACCATCGCCGTACCACTGGTTTCCGTCCTGTTTGAGCGGGGGGCCTTCACATCCGATGACACAGCCTCAACCGCGCTGGCAGTCATGATCTACGGCCTCGGCCTGCCAGCCTTTGTCTTGCAAAAGTCACTGCAACCGCTGTTCTTTGCCCGCGAAGATACCCGCAGCCCGTTCCACTACGCCGTCGTGGCCATGATCATCAACGCCGTGATCGCTGTCGGCCTCTCTTACTTCATCGGCTACATCGCCGCAGCCATCGCGACCACCCTTGCCGGCTGGGCCATGGTTGTGATGCTCTGGCGCGGATCGCGGAAAATGGGCGAGGCGTCGCAGCTGGATGCCCGGTTCAAGACCCGCATTTGGCGGATTATCCTCGCCTCAGCGCTTATGGGGCTCATCCTTTGGACGCTGTCAGCAGCGATGCTGCCCTTCCTTTTGGCCCCTTCGATCCGCTATCTGGCTCTCGCAATTCTGATCACCGTTGGGATCGCCAGCTATTTCAGCATCGGCCAAATGCTCCGCGCCTTCCACTTGGCGGAATTCAAACGCGCCCTGCGCCGCTAACGGGCCCGCATCCGCGCCACAAAAGCAGACCATCCCCCCGGAGCGACAAAGGGCGAGATGGCAAGCCCTATGACAAAGCCTGCCACATCTCCGATCCAATTTACGTTCTGCCCCGGAAACAAGGCAAAGATCAGCTGCAGCAACATCAGTCACCCAATCAATCGAAACGCCGCCAACTGGTTCGCCCCCATCTGCCCCAGCCGGAGCCACATGATATACGTGAACGCCCCGATCAATCCGTAGACTGCCGGAAAAACACCAATAAGCGGCGGGTTGCCACCCCCTGTCACCACCGGCGCTGCGATGCCAAAGATCACCGCCGCCCCCACAGTCGACACGAGAATGACGACCAGCACAGCGGCCCAGTGGAACCAATCCCCCACGAACTTCCCAAGCGCGAGCAACATCGCCGCGCCAAACAGCGCTCCAATGAAATCAGTTTGCACAAACGCATAGGTCACAAACCGCTTGACCAAATCGAGCGTCCAAAGCCCCCGCCCCGCGGTGTATTCCCAAACGCCCGGCGCAAAGCCGAACTCTTCGAACGCGCGCACGCGCCAGCCAATCGCCTCACGCCCGCCCACAACGCCGTAGCTGCCAAGCGACAGAAGGACCTCAATCCCCATGATGATCACCGCAAGGACGGCGATCATCGGAGGCACCGTGTTGAACGGGCTTTCGTGGCTCTGCATGCGGCGCTCCTTTGCGTTGACCTCGCGCAGTGCGATGGGTAAGCGAGAGGACAGCCAAATTCTAGCAGGACATGCACCATGACCGCGCCAAAGTTCACCCCCCGCGTCTTTTCCGGCATCAAACCCTCCGGCGGTTTGACCCTGGGCAACTATCTGGGGGCGATCAAACGCTGGGTGGGCATGCAAGGGCCGGACTTTGAGACGATCTATTGCGTCGTGGATATGCACGCGATCACCGTCTGGCAGGATCCAGAGGATCTGCGCAACGGCACGCGTGAAATTGCGGCAGGCATGATTGCCTCCGGCATTGATCCGACGAAATCCATTTTGTTCAACCAAAGCCAGGTAGCCGCCCACGCCGAGCTGGGGTGGATCTTCAACTGTGTCAGCCGCGTCGGCTGGATGAACCGGATGACCCAATTCAAGGACAAGGCCGGCGCCAATGCCGAAAAGGTCTCGCTGGGGCTTTATGCCTATCCGTCCCTCATGGCCGCTGACATTCTACTCTACCACGCAACACATGTGCCCGTGGGCGAGGATCAGAAACAGCATGTGGAACTGACGCGCGATATCGCGTCGAAGTTCAACCACGACTTCAAAGAGGAATTCTTTCCTCTGACCGAGCCCGTGATCGACGGCCCCGCAACTCGCGTGATGAACCTGCGCGACGGGACCAAGAAGATGTCCAAGTCGGGCGAGAGTGACATGGAGCGCATCAACATGCTCGATGATGCGGACAAGATTGCCAAGAAGTTCAAAAAGGCAAAAACCGATCCCGAACCACTCTCTGAAACGCTAGACGGTCTGAAAGATCGGCCAGAGGCGCGCAATCTGGTCGACATCTATGCGGCTTTGTCGGATCAAACGCCCGAAGCGGTCATCTCAGAATACGCCGGTGCGCAATGGGGCCGGTTCAAGCCAGCCCTTGCCGATCTCGCGGTCTCAAAGCTCGCCCCCATCTCGGACGAGATGAAGCGGCTGATGGACGATCCCGCCGAGATCGACAGCCAATTGGCCAAAGGTGCGGACAAAGCCCGTGCCATAGCCGAGCCCATCTTGGCACGGGCTTACGACATCGTCGGTTTTATCCGCGCATAATATAGCGGGCGGCCCGCCGCGTGCAGGTCGCCCCATTGCGCCGGATCGCGCGCTGCCGCACAGTCGGCCCATGTTGATCCGACACGCCACCACCGCTGACATCCCTGAGTGGGTGGCCCTGCGCCACGCGCTTTGGCCTGACCATACCCTGACCGAACTTGAGGATGAAGCGCAGCACCTGATCACACTGCCGCTCACACATGCCGCGTGTTTTGTCGCCGACACCGGCCACCATCTGTGCGCCTTTGCCGAAAGCTTTGTCCGGCACGAGCATGTCAACGGCTGCACAACCTCGCCCGTGGCCTTTCTCGAAGGCATCTACACCGCCCCCGAATTGCGCGGCACAGGCTTGGGCGCGCAACTGGTAGACGCGGTGACCGATTGGGCGCGCACGACAGGATGCACCGAATTGGGCTCTGACGCCTATCTGGACAACACGGACAGCCATGCCTTCCACCGCGCAACCGGCTTTACCGAGGCATCCCGCGTGGTGTTCTTTCGCAAAACGCTCTGATTTGGTGATGCAGGCGGCATGCGCATGGGATGTGCATCAAATGTGCATGGGGTGTGTACGCATTATTTCGCGGTTTTTGCCGCATCAAACGGCTCTACCGGATCAAAGATTTCAAACACGGCTGATCGGCTCGCGTTGGCGTGAGGTTAATGCAGCGGATTTTAGCCATTTCAAAAAAGTTGAAAAAACTTTGTCCGGCCCTGCGTGAGGTTTTGAAACGGATTTTCCCCGGTTCTGCGCAGCCCTGCAAAGCCTTGTGTGCACAAATGCGCGGAAACCGGGGGGCGGGACAAATCACTGCGCTTTCAAGCCCTCGCACTGCACACAAACGCCCACTTTTTCGTGATATTTCAATGCCTTTTTTCCGCGCCAGACCGGCGTATCTCTGTCTCATCCAAGGCGGACAAACACACGGTTCGCCAGACACACACAAATCTAAAGGAACTATCACATGTCTATCAAAACAATCGCTCTCGCCGCCGCTGCTGTTGCAACTCTGGGCTCTGCCGCAACTGCTGAACCTTCGTTCTTCAGCTACCAGTACGGCCTCGAGAATGGCTCGACACTGGAACTCGGCAACGTCACATCCGTAGGCAACGGCGTTGTCGAAATCTACGACTTCCGCGGTGGCCAGCAAGGCGCCCTGCTCGGCTCCGAGCCTGTCTTCGCCGGTGCAAACTCTGACGTCCGCGTCACAATCGGTCAGGACGCAGACTTCGACGTTGTCGCAGTTCTGAAGGTTGACGGCCAGACAGTCGCAACTCGCGACTACAACATCCTGGACTAATCCAAACCCCGTGCAGAGCGCCGCCCCGCGCTCTGCTCTCCAGCAGAAGCCGGTTCCCTTGGGACCGGCTTTTTGCCGTTTTTAGAATTGGCAGGACACGCGGGCTCTAACTGGTCTGACCGTTCGACAACGTTTGTCGTTGCCCCCGTTCTGATGCTGCGGCAATGTAGGGCGGCTGACCAATAGGGGGCATCATGCGTAAATTTCTCGTCGTACTTGATGATAGCCGCGAATGCCTCAACGCAATGAGGTTTGCCGCTATGCGGGCCGCCCACACAGGCGGCGGTGTTGAGGTATTGGCGATCATCCCACCTGAAGAATTCAACCACTGGATCGGTGTGGCAGAGATCATGCGGGATGAGGCGCGGCAGCGCATCCAGTCACACTTCGAAGTTTTTGCAAAGTGGATGCGAGACAAGCAGAACGTCGATCCTGAACTCGTAATCCGTGAAGGCGAGGCTGTGACCGAAATCATTGCTCAGATTGCGGAAGATCCTGAAATCGGTGTTTTGGTTCTTGGGGCCGGGTCAGACAACAAAGGCCCCGGTCCCTTAGTCACACAGCTTTCTCGACAATCGGGGTCCCTTCCGGTGCCCATAACGATCGTCCCGGGAACGTTGTCCAAAGAACGGCTCGAAGCTATTACGTAAACGCTGCGTTCCAGTTGTACTCTCAACCGGATCAAAGATTTCAACCCGGGCGCTTCGGCTCGCAGCCGCGTGAGAATTTCCACGAAAATTCTTTGCGCTGAATTTTTTTTCAGAAAGATTTGCGCCCGTTCTGTGAGGTTTTGAAACGGATTTTCCCCGGTTCTGCGCAGCCCTGCAAAGCCTTGTGTGCACAAATGCGCGGAAACCGGGGGGCGGGACAAATCACTGCGCTTTCAAGCCCTCGCACTGCACACAAACGCCCACTTTTTCGTGATATTTCAATGCCTTTTTTCCGCGCCAGACCGGCGTATCTCTGTCTCATCCAAGGCGGACAAACACACGGTTCGCCAGACACACACAAATCTAAAGGAACTATCACATGTCTATCAAAACAATCGCTCTCGCCGCCGCTGCTGTTGCAACTCTGGGCTCTGCCGCAACTGCTGAACCTTCGTTCTTCAGCTACCAGTACGGCCTCGAGAATGGCTCGACACTGGAACTCGGCAACGTCACATCCGTAGGCAACGGCGTTGTCGAAATCTACGACTTCCGCGGTGGCCAGCAAGGCGCCCTGCTCGGCTCCGAGCCTGTCTTCGCCGGTGCAAACTCTGACGTCCGCGTCACAATCGGTCAGGACGCAGACTTCGACGTTGTCGCAGTTCTGAAGGTTGACGGCCAGACAGTCGCAACTCGCGACTACAACATCCTGGACTAATCCAAACCCCGTGCAGAGCGCCGCCCCGCGCTCTGCTCTCCAGCAGAAGCCGGTTCCCTTGGGACCGGCTTTTTGCCGTTTTTAGAATTGTTCTAAACATTGACAGGCGTCCGGAAAGCGCACATATCTTTAGTCTCTCTGCACAAAGGTGGCCTGATGTTCATCCAAACCGAATCCACACCAAATCCCGCGACGCTCAAGTTTCTCCCCGGCCAGAACGTGCTGGAAGTTGGAACCGCAGATTTCCCGAATGCTGAGGCTGCGAACACCTCTCCGTTGGCCAAACGTATTTTTGCCGTAGACGGGGTAACCGGCGTGTTCTTTGGCATAGATTTTGTCACCGTCACAAAAGCCGACGGCGTCGAATGGGATCATATCAAGCCAGCGATTCTTGGTGCCGTGATGGAGCATTATCAATCCGGTCAACCCGTCATCGAGGGTCAGCAGGCGGCGTCTGGCCACAAAGAGCATGACGGTGAAGACGGCGCTATTGTCGATCAGATCAAGGAACTCTTGGACACGCGCGTCCGCCCGGCCGTTGCACAAGATGGTGGGGACATTACGTTCCACGGCTTTGAGCGCGGCATCGTGTACCTCCAAATGCAGGGGGCCTGTGCTGGTTGCCCGTCGTCGACCATGACGCTGAAAATGGGCATCGAAAACCTGCTCCGGCATTACATCCCCGAAGTCGTCGAAGTGCGGCCGGTTGCAGCATAAAGCCCAACTACCAGGCATAGTTGCTGCGGTGTAAGCGATGCAGGTTTGATCTATGCAGGCGTTAACACTTTTAGGGTTCGACACCACCTTTGCCCATTGCGCTGCAAGCGTTATGCGTGATGGGCAGGTCCTTGGCTCTCGTCGAGAAGAGATGAAGAAAGGACAGGCCGAGCGGCTTTTGCCTTTGGTAGAAGACCTCTTGTCGGCCACGGATCAGCAGTGGGCGGATGTTGACGCCCTGGTTGTTGGGATCGGGCCTGGCAATTTCACCGGCATTCGCATTTCCATATCGACCGTCAGAGGCCTCGCACTAGCGCTCAAAGTGCCGATTATCCCGGTTTCCAGTTTTGAATTGATGCGCGGCGAGCACAGCGTCGAAAACATGGATCCACAGCTTGTCAGCCTCGCCGCGCCTCGGGGGGCAAACTACCTGCAACTGTTTGAGGGGGGCGCTGCGTCTGGCGCTGCATATCTGTTGCAGCCCGGCGCGGATCTGCCGGACGAACTGCAGCGGTTGCGCGCATTTACACCCGTGGGTGCGGGGGGCGCGGTGGGAGAGCATTGGCCCGAGATCGCCTTGCGAGAGCTGAATGCTGATCCGGATATCCTGGTCAAAATTGCGGCGGCAAAGCTCCAAGCCGGGTGGGATATGAGCGAACGGCCCGCCCCGCTCTACGTGAAGCCGCCAGATGCCGCGCCACCCAAAGACCCCGCGCCGGTGCTTTTGTCGTGATCCCTTCGCCCGCCGCATTGGCGCAGACGCACGCCGAAGTCTTTCCCCACCGTCCATGGAGCGCCGCTGAATTCGCTGATCTTTTGGCGGCAGGCGGGGCTCATTTTGCGGGTGACGCTCAGACCTTTGTCTTGGGCCGGGTTGTGTTGGATGAGGCGGAAATTCTGACCGTCGCGTCGCATCCATCGATGCGCCGCAAAGGGCATGCGCGCCAAGCGCTTGAGACGTTTGAAAGCTCGCTGCCTGATACGGTCAAAGCCATCTTCTTGGAAGTTGCCGAAGACAACATTGCGGCGATCTCGCTCTACCGCACGCAGGGATTCGCAGAGGTTGGGCGACGGCCCGGGTACTACAATAGCGGGTGTGGGCCTGCAAAAACGGCCCTGATTTTCAGCAAATCCATTCCCGAGCGCACGTCGTTTTGACCAAACAGTCAATAAACATTGACCCTTGCGCTGCGTCAGCAGAGCTCATCCCTTAAAAAGCGGTTGACCCTTGCCCTCTCGCATTGCCTTATCAATGGGTGATCGGGCATACGTCCGACCTGAGAAAAACAAGGGGGACCTGATCCCTCGCGACAAACCTGGGAGATTCTCAATGACCTTCACCAAAACACTGGCCGGTGCTGCCTCGGTCCTCGCCCTGTCGGCGACAGCGACGCTTGCTGACCCTGCGCTGATCTTCGATCTGGGCGGCAAGTTCGACAAATCCTTTAACGAGAGCGCTTACAACGGTGCCGTTCGCTGGGCTGAAGAGACCGGCGGTTCGTTCGACGAAGTCGAGCTGCAGTCCGATGCTCAGCGTGAGCAGGCGCTGCGTCGTTTTGCTGACGCCGGCAACTCGCCCATCGTCATGGCTGGCTTTGCCTTTGCAAACGCCCTGAGCGAAGTGGCCCCAGACTATCCTGACACCGAGTTCGTGATCATCGACATGGTCGTCGACGCGCCAAACGTCCGCTCTGTTGTGTTCAACGAGCATGAGGGGTCGTACCTTGTGGGTATGATGGCTGCGATGGCGTCCGAAACGGGCACTGTGTCCTTCGTGGGCGGCATGGATATCCCGCTGATCCGCCGCTTTGCCTGTGGTTATGCGCAGGGTGTGCAGGCGGTGAACGCCGATGCGACTGTGATTGCCAACATGACAGGCACCACGCCGTCCGCTTGGAACGACCCGGTAAAAGGCTCTGAGCTGACACTGGCACAGATCGGTCAGGGCTCTGACGTTGTCTTTGCTGCGGCTGGTGGTACTGGCCTCGGCGTGCTGCAGGCCGCAGCCGACGAAGGTATTCTGTCGATCGGCGTTGACGCCAACCAGAACTACCTGCACCCCGGTCAGGTCCTGACATCCATGCTCAAGCGCGTCGATAACGCCGTGTACGAAGCGATGGCCGCTGATGACCTGCAGATGGGCTTTAACGTCATGGGTATCGGCAACGGTGGTGTTGGCTACGCGCTGGACGAGTTCAACGCAGACCTCGTCACAGCCGAAATGCAGGCTGCTGTTGATGCCGCCGCGGCATCGATCACCGCTGGTGAGCTCGCCGTCCATGACTACATGTCCGACGAGACCTGCCCCGCGCTGGAATTCTAAGCACCAACGCACAGCATCATGACCAGAGGCTGCGTCATAGGGCGCAGCCTCACATTTGATTTCAAGATTTCAGGGGGACATCACGATGACCGCATCTGTAGAGGCGTTTTTTACAGCCTGGGGCCTAGCAGACGATGCAGCCCGCGAGGCACAGATCACGGACAGCCTCGGTGCTTCGATCTTCTATGCTGATCCCAGAACCGAAGCCCCTTTGACGGATGCCGCATCCGTTGTGGGATATGTCGCTGGGTTTTCCCAGATGGCGCCGGGCATGCCTGTCACCGTTCCCCACATCAGCACAACGCTGACGTTTGCGCGTGCGACGGTACAGTTTGGCGAAGGCGATCGGGCGCAACATGGCCAGTATATCGCTGATCTTGACGACGACGGCAAAATCACCCGGCTCGTGGGATTTGTTGGGACCGGCAACTGAGCCATGACCAAAGCCCCCGCGATCGAACTTAAAGGCATCTCCAAGGCCTTTGGCCCCGTTCAGGCCAACAAAGACATTTCCATTCGCGTCATGCCCGGCACGATCCACGGGATCATCGGCGAGAATGGCGCGGGAAAATCAACGCTGATGAGCATTCTCTACGGCTTTTACAAAGCCGACGCAGGAGAGGTGTTTATCAATGGTCAAAAGCAAAACATAACCGACAGCCAGGCCGCAATCGCGGCGGGCATCGGGATGGTGTTCCAGCACTTTAAGTTGGTCGAGAACTTTACGGTTCTGGAAAATATTGTCCTGGGCGCCGAAGACAGCGGCTTGCTCAAACCTTCCCTCGCCCGCGCGCGGACCGAGCTGAAGAACCTCGCCGCTGAGTATGAGCTGAACGTTGATCCCGATGCAGTGATTGAGGATATTGGCGTTGGCATGCAGCAGCGGGTGGAAATCCTCAAGGCGCTGTACCGTCGCGCAGAAATTCTGATCCTTGATGAGCCAACGGGTGTGTTAACCCCGGCAGAAGCAGACCAGCTTTTCCGTATTCTTGGCCGTTTGAAGGAAGAGGGGAAGACGATCATCCTGATCACGCACAAACTACGCGAGATCATGGATATCACAGACACAGTAAGCGTGATGCGGCGCGGCGAAATGACCGCCACGGTTAAAACCTATGACACCTCGCCCCCCGAACTGGCCGAACTAATGGTGGGCCGCAAAGTGCTGCTGCGGGTGGACAAAGCCCCGGCCAAAGTCGGCGAGACGATCCTCTCCATCCAAAACCTCAATGTCACCGATGACAGCGGCGTGCACCGTGTGAAGGATGTGAGCCTCGAAGTGAAGGCCGGCGAAATTCTTGGCATTGCAGGCGTGGCGGGAAATGGCCAATCCGAGCTTTTGGAAGTGCTCGGCGGCTATCAGAACGGCACGGGGACGATCACCGTCAACGGGCAAGACATTGATATCACCGGGCTGTCGTCTGACGGCCAAAGCCGCCGCGCCCGCGGTATCGCCCATGTCCCAGAGGACCGGCAGCGCGAGGGCTTGATCATGGATTTCATGGCCTGGGAAAACACCGCATTTGGTTATCATCACGACGCGCGGTATCAAAAATCCAAGTGGTTCATGAACAACTCCGCTATCAAGACCGACACGGCCGAGAAGATGGAGCGCTTCGATGTCCGCCCACCGGACCCGAGGCTGGCGGCTAAGAACTTCTCTGGCGGCAACCAGCAAAAAATCGTGCTGGCCCGCGAGATTGAGCGTAATCCCGACCTCCTGCTTATCGGGCAGCCGACGCGGGGGGTGGATATCGGGGCAATTGAGTTCATTCATCAACAAATCGTTGCACTCCGCGATCAGGGCAAGGCGATCCTGCTCGTCTCGGTCGAGTTGGAAGAGATCCTGTCGCTCTCAGACCGGATCGCCGTCATGTTTGATGGCCGCATCATGGGCGAGCGTCTGCCCAAAGATACAGATGAGAAAGAGCTGGGCCTTCTGATGGCCGGCATGACGGGGGAGGCTGCCTAAGATGCAAAAGATGCCTGCTTGGGCCGATGTGGTCCTGATCCCTGTGATCTCTCTGATCCTTGCCGCAGTGCTGTCCGGGCTGGTCATGCTCGCCATTGGCGAGGATCCGATCAACGCCATGCGCATTATGATCGATGGCGCGGTGGGGTCGTCTCAGGGTTGGGGCTACACGCTCTACTATGCCACGAACTTTATGTTCACCGGATTGGCGGTTGCCGTCGCCTTTCACGCCCGCATCTTCAACATCGGTGGAGAAGGTCAGGCGATGTTGGGTGGCGTCGGCGTGGCCTTTGCCTGTCTTTACATACCCTGGCCGCATTGGTCGCTTGCACTGATCTTTGCCACCGCGGCGGCCGCTCTGTTCGGAGCGTTATGGGTCGCGATCCCGGCCTATTTGCAAGCACGGCGCGGCAGCCACATCGTCATCACAACAATCATGTTCAATTTCATCGCTGCAGGCTTGCTGATCTACATCCTGAACGAAGTGCTCAAACCTTTGGGCCAGATGGAACCCGCATCTGGCGCGTTCCCGGAACCAACGCATTTGCCGAGCTTGTTCGACATGGCACAGGTTTTTGGCAGCGAGGCCTTCGAATCCTCCCCGGCCAACATCACACTCTTTATCGCGCTCTTCGCGTGCTGGGCCGTCTGGGCGCTGATCTGGCGCACCCGGCTTGGGTATGAGATCCGTTCGTTCGGGCAGTCAGAGTCTGCTGCGAAATACGCCGGTATTGATCCGGTAAAGATCACGATGGTCGCGCTCCTGATCTCGGGCGCGCTGGCGGGCTTGATGGGTATCAACAACGTGATGGGTGAGGCCGAGCGCCTTGTCCTCAACGCGACCGAAGGTGCCGGATTTATCGGCATCGCTGTCGCGCTTATGGGGCGTAACCATCCGGTTGGAGTGTTCTTGGCCGCGCTGCTCTTTGGGATGCTCTATCAGGGCGGTGCCGAGCTTGCCGGCCAGACATCGATCCCAGTCCAGATGGTGGTGATCATCCAAGCGCTGGTCATTATGTTCACTGGCGCGCTCGACAACATGGTACGAGCACCCCTTGAAAAATTGTTCAGAGCACTCCGCTCTGGCCGCAGCGTGGCAGCGGAGTAGGTTCATGGTGTCTTCCATCACAGATTTGATCACCGGGATTGTAGGGAATTTCTTTACTTTCGTGCAGCTTATGGACGCCACGGTGCGTATGGCCATCCCGCTCCTCCTTGCCTGTCTGGCGGGGCTATTCTCGGAACGTGCGGGAATTTTTGATATCGGGCTCGAGGGCAAGATGCTGGCCGCTGCGTTTCTGTCGGCTGCCATTTCCTTTACAACGGGTTCTGTCTGGATCGGCCTCTTAGCAGGGATCGGCGCTTCAATGCTCCTATCACTCATTCACGGGGTGGCCTCTATCACCTTCCGCGGCAATCAGCTGATCTCGGGCGTGGCGATCAACTTCCTCGCGGCAGGTCTGACGGTGGTGATCGCACAAGGCTGGTTCGGCCAGGGTGGCCGGACACCGTCGCTGACCGGAGCGCAACGCATGCCAGAGGTGGACCTGCCCGGCGCGTTCACCCGCATCCGCGAAATGCGGGATGCCAGCCCCGGCATGCAGTTCTATTCTGAATTCATCTCAGGCCACACGGTCCTTGTCTATGTGGGCCTTCTTTGTGTGCCGCTCTCATGGTGGGTGCTCTACCGGACGCGGTTTGGCCTGCGGCTCCGCGCAGTGGGCGAGAATCCGGCCGCCGTTGACACCGCTGGGATCTCGGTCGTGCGGCTGCGTTTCGCAGCCATCGTCATTTGCGGTGTGCTATGCGGCATTGCAGGAGCCTATCTCTCAACCGCTGTTCAGGCAGGCTTTACCAAAGACATGACGGCCAACCGAGGCTTCATCGCTCTGGCCGCTCTGATCTTTGCCAAGTGGCGGCCTTGGCACGCGCTGGGGGCCTGCCTGCTGTTTGGGCTTTTCTTTGCCATCGACAACCGGTTCCAGAATATTCAGCTATCCGCATTCTGGGTGATCGTGTTCCTCGTCGCTGCCTCGGCACTGATGATGAACTACGCGCGTAAGAATGAGCGGATTGACGTTCTGGTCCTTGGCGGCATTTCCGCGATTTTCGTCACCATTGCTGTCTCTGTCTGGATCAGTCAAATCGGTGACGGCGTGGGCGCCATCGGCGCATTGTGGGAGACGGTGAAGCTGCCGACTCAGTTGATCCAGTCCCTGCCCTACATCCTGACCGTTGTGGCGGTTGCAGGTTTTGTCGGCAAAGCCATACCGCCGCGCGCGGGGGGCGAGCCCTACGTGAAAGAACGCTGAATAAGGCCAGATGCTGCAAGTGCATATTGCCACGCAGCATCTGCTACGACGTGCGCTGAGAAAAAACCCGCGCGCCGTTTGACTTGCTGTTCAGAATGGCGTTGTAACGTCTCAGCGGCCCTCAATCGCTGGAACAGCACACATGCAGATCTATCTTCCCATCGCCGAATTATCGGTGAACGCCTTCCTCTTGCTGGGGCTTGGCGGCCTTGTCGGGGTTCTGTCAGGCATGTTCGGCGTGGGTGGCGGTTTTTTGATGACGCCGCTCCTGTTCTTTATCGGCATCCCGCCAGCCGTGGCCGTCGCGACCGAGGCGAACCAGATCGTCGCTTCCTCTTTCTCCGGTGTATTGGCCAACATCAAGCGCAAGCTCGTCGATTTCAAGATGGGCACCGTCCTGCTCGTCGGAGGGCTAGTTGGCTCGGCGCTGGGAATTGTGCTGTTCAACTACTTGAAATCACTGGGCCAGGTCGATCTGCTGGTAAAGCTTTGCTACGTCGTCTTCCTAGGCGTCGTGGGCGGTCTGATGTTCATCGAGAGCCTCAACGCCATTCGCAAATCGAAGAAGACCGGTGGCGCACCGCCCACACGCAAACGGCACAACTGGGTCCACAACCTGCCTTTCAAGATGAAATTCCGGGTCTCGGGCCTCTACATTTCGATCATTCCGCCTCTGCTGGTTGGGCTGTTGGTCGGCGTTCTTGCCGCCATCATGGGCGTGGGCGGCGGGTTCATCATGGTGCCTGCGATGATTTATCTGTTGGGGATGCCCACCAAGGTTGTGATCGGAACCTCACTCTTTCAGATCATCTTCGTCACGGCCTTTACCACGATGCTGCATGCGACGACGAACCAGACCGTCGATATGGTGCTGGCGATCCTGCTGATCATCGGCGGTGTTATCGGGGCCCAAATCGGATCGCGCATCGGTGCGCGGATGAAAGCCGAACAACTGCGTATCCTTCTGGCGATCATGGTCCTGCTTGTCTGTGGCCAACTGGCACTGGATTTGTTGCTGCGCCCGGACGAGCTCTTCTCTATCGGCGCCGGTGGAGGTCACTCATGATCCGTGCGTTCATTTTTTTCGCCGCTGTGCTGTGCGCGCCTTTTGCCTCTGCACAGGAGATCGTGCTGGGCTTGAGTGACGATGAAGTTGATATCACGGCAACCTTCGATGGCTCGGACATCCTGATCTTTGGCGCTGTCAAACGCGACACACCAGACATCGGTGGGGAATTGGGGATCATCATCGCTGTGTCCGGCCCCCTTCAACCTGTCGTCGTGCGCGAGAAGGAGCGGCGCTTGGGCATATGGGTCAACAGCGCGTCGTCTGACATTGATGCTGCCCCCTCTTTCTATGCGGTAGCGACAACTGCGCCGCTTAGCGACATTTTGAACGACGCCGAAGATTTGACGCATTCCATCACCCTGCCCCGCGTCATCCGATCAATGGAAACGGTTGGCGGTGATACCGGCGATTTTACCGATGCGCTCATTCGGATACGCGCCGGGGATGGGTTGTATCAAACGCTTGAAGGTGCTGTGAACTTTGCCGAAGAGACCTTGTTCGATACGTCGATTTCATTGCCCGCCAATCTGATCGAGGGCGACTACCCGACCCGCATTTACCTGACCCGCGACAGACAGGTTATTGACACCTATGAGACAGAGATTGCGGTGCAAAAGGTTGGACTGGAGCGGTGGCTCTACAACCTCGCGCATGAGAATGCGGTACTCTACGGCTTGCTCTCGCTGTCCCTCGCCATAGCAGCAGGATGGCTAGCATCAGCGGCCTTCACTGCGTTCCGCCGTTAGACCCCTCAAACACTTGCGTCACACCGCCCTCCCCATATCTAGCGGGGGCGAAGTTGCGGGTATTTGGTTAACTTTTGCCGTGCTACCATAGGTTGTTAATAATTCGTTAACTTTTGGGGAAGACATTGGCCATGGGACACAAATGGATCATCGACGTTCTCGACGACCTCACCGCTTTTGCCCGGCAGAATGACCTGCAGGCGCTTGCTGAAAAGCTTGAGGACACAACGCAGGTCGCGTTGACAGAGATCAGCGATAGAGCTGAGGGAACGCCAAGCGTGGCGTATGGGAATGGCACTCGATCTCGAAGGCTATCTGGGCAAAGTGGAGCTTGCTAGCGGGCTCGACGACATACAATCCCTGATTGTCGCCCTGCGAGATCACTACAAGGTCGACCACATCGTTTATCACTGGGTCTCTTCGGATGGCGAGCAGTACGGCTGCGGGACCTACCCGCCGATCTGGGTGCAGCACTATGTCGACATGGATTACCTGCGCATTGACCCGGTCGTGATCGGCTGTTTTCAGCGCTTTCACCCCGTTGACTGGAAACGTCTGGATTGGTCCTCCAAACAGGCGCGGGCTTTCCGCCAAGATGCCATCGGGTTCGGCGTCGGAAATCAGGGGTTCTCTATCCCCATTCGCGGACCCAACGGGCAGTTTGCGCTCTTTAGCGTCTCTCACAATTGCAATGACGAGACTTGGGCTGAGTTTACACAAGCCCATCAGCGCGAGCTCATCCTGATTTCGCATTACTTCAATCTGAAAGCGCTCGAATTCGAAAAGGACCGCACGCCTGAACCAACACGCGCCCTTTCTCCGCGCGAGATTGACGCGCTGACTTTCCTCGCCATGGGATACAGCCGCGCGCAGGTGGCGGACATGCTGTCCATCTCTGAACATACGCTGCGCGCCTATATCGAAAGTGCGCGGTTCAAGCTGGGCTGTGCAAACACCACACACGCCGTTGCACGCGCCATGTCCGAAGGGCTGATCATCCTCGGCGGAGCGGCCCGAGCCGCTGCGGGGGATTGGCCAGGACGCGAACGCGTAGACTAAAATTGCGCACGATTGTGTAACCGATCATTAACCAACCTCGCCCTAGCGTCGTCCCCAATATGCACCAAAGATGGGGAAAAAGATGCTGCGCTACATTTATGCCAACGAATTGTCCGATCACGCCTATCTCGCCGATACGATGTTCCGGGATCGCGCCACACAATTTCATACCCGGCTGAAATGGGACGTTACCGTCGACGCCCAAGGACACGAACGCGACGCATATGATAACCTGAACCCGCTCTACGTGATTTGGCAGCAGCCCGATGGCCGCCACGGCGGGTCTATGCGCTTCTTGCCAACCACTGGCCAGACGATGGTGAATGATCACTTTTTACACCTCACAGACGATGTTGCGATCCGCTCCCCCCGCATTTGGGAATGCACCCGTTTCTGCCTCGCGCCGGATGCCCAAAGCAGGATTGCGGCGGCCCTGATGCTCGCCGGCGGCGAACTGATGCGCGCCTTTGAGATCAGCCACTTCGTTGGTGTTTTCGATGCACGCATGGTGCGCATTTACCGTATGATCGGCGCCAACCCGGACGTTCTTGGGCAGTCAGGCTCGGGCAAGGACAGCGTCGCTGTCGGTCTTTGGGAGTATGATCCCGCAAGCCGGGCGCGTGTGTTGCAAAAGGCAGGGCTATCGTCTGAGGTATCAGAACACTGGTTCAAACGCGCCTTTGACCGCCCCGTGATCTTGCCAAGTGTGGCCAAGACAGCCGCTTAACCGCTGGCACCCATGGCAGGGGGCGGATAGTGTCGCGCCATGACAACCGCCCTCGCCCTCTCGCCAGATCAAGCCGAAGCATGGGACACCGTGTCGGAGGCTTTGCGGCTAGCGGGCGTGGATCTTGACGACAGCCTCCTGCAACCGCCGCAGACGGACAAATCGAGTGTACTTGCGGTCATCGGCAAGGCGGGTTCTGGCAAGACGCTGTTGCTGGCAGAGCTGACGAAATCGCTGCAAGAGGCGGGCGTAGACATCGTCTCTGGCGATTGGGAGGGCAAGAAACGCAAAGACAGGCGAACCCTCGCCGTCCTTGCCCCAACGAACAAGGCGGCGTCGGTCCTACGCGGACGCGGCGTGCCCGCCACGACAATTCACCGCATCCTCTACACGCCGGTCTATGATCCCGAGTACGAAAAAGTCGCCGAGTGGCTGGCCGGTCAAGGTGAAAAGCCGGAGGTAGAGGGGCTCACCGAGGAAGCGCTTGCCCGCGCCAAAGCGTCTTATGACGTGAACACTTCCATCCCCGCGGCTCTGGCCGCCGCCGGCCTGCGCGGGAGCGATTTCATCACTGGCTGGAAACGCCGCGAGGACCCGCTCGACATCGGGTTCATCGACGAAAGCTCTATGCTCGATGAAAAGCAATTTAGCGATCTGAAGGATATCTTTCCCACGCTCGTTCTGTTCGGCGATCCGGCGCAGCTGCCACCGGTGCAATCCAGCGGCGGCATGGTGTTTGAAACCCTGCCCAAAAAGCGTGTCCTCGCCCTCAGCCGCGTCCACCGTCAGGACGCCGACAATCCGATCCTCGATCTCGCCCATGCTCTGGCCGACCCTGATCTGCAGTTCAGCCAATTCGAACACATGATCCGCGAGGCCGCCGCGCGGGACGAACGTGTGGTCGTCGCCCAGCGGGTTGAGGCGGATCTGATGGCCCGCTCGCCCGTTCTGGTGTGGCGCAATGCGACACGGATCCGGCTGATCCACGCATTCCGGGGTGCTTTTGGTGCGCCTGCGGATGAGTTGCTCACGGGCGAGCCCCTGATTTGTGACGGGATCGAACTGCCCGTCAAACACCGCAAAAAGCGGCTCGACCTTGAGGCCCGCGGTTTGATCAAAGGGGCTCAGGTCGTCTACCTCGGCCCCGGTAAACGGCCCGGCTTCAGCAGGCTGCACGTTTTTGCCGCCGAAGAACCACAGGTCTCCGCAGCCTCGATTGTCAAAATCGAACAAGAAGGCGACGCAGAGCCCTTTATCCCCTTCGCGGCGCGAATGGGTGCAACATTCCTGCATGGCGCTGCCGTCACGATCCACAAGGCCCAAGGATCGCAGTGGGACACTGTGCAAGTCTTCGCACCCGATATCTATGCGGCTTCTCGCATGGGTCGGACAGAAGCTGGCCAGCCTCTGTGGAAGCGGCTGGCATACGTCGCTATCACGCGTGCAGAAACGCAGCTCCGCTGGATCGTGCGGCCAATGCTCGCCAAACCCAACGCCCCCCTCGGCATTGAAGACCTCGCAACACCCGCAGCCCCCCTCACCCTGACAGGAGACGCACCATGAAAACCGCCATCGTCACGGGCGCGTCGGGCGGCATCGGCCGCGCTGTCGCACTTCAGTTGCTCGAACGCGGATGGCATGTTGGCCTATTAGCGCGCAGCGGCAACAAACTGGAAGAGATCGCGCAATCCCACGCCAACTGTACCGTTTTGCCGTGCGATGTGACGGACGAAATGGAAGTGGCCGCCGCGTTTCAGACCTTTGCGGTAAAGACCAAGCGCCTTGATGTCTTGTTCAACAATGCAGGCATCTTCACCCCCGCAGGTACAATTGATGAGATTGCCGTCTCAGACTGGCATGCAGCGGTGGGTGTCAATCTGACCGGCATGTTTCTCTGCGCCCGTGCAGCCTTTGGCCAGATGCGGCACCAGTCCCCTCAAGGGGGGCGGATCATCAACAACGGCTCTATCTCAGCCCATTCACCCCGCCCCGGCTCAGTCACTTACACAACGACCAAGCACGGCGTGACCGGGCTGACGAAGACCCTCGCGCTCGACGGGCGCGCTTACGACATCACCGCCGGACAGATCGACATCGGCAATACGCGCACGGATATGGTGGCAGAACTGGTCAAACGCGACGTGGCCGCCGGGCGGCCTGAACCGGCCACCTTTGATGTCTCAATCGCTGCAGATGCTGTTGTGCGCATGGCCGAACTGCCGCCAGAGGCAAACACGTTGTTCCAGACCATTATGGCAACGAAAATGCCCTACGTCGGACGCGGCTAAACAGCAAAAAGGGGCGCGAACGCCCCATCTTCTTCTGGCCAGAATAATCCCCGCCGGAGGCTCCTCCTTCCTCCAGCGGGGCTGCCGGTCGCCTATTTGGCGGCGTCCAGCGCATCTTCCCATGTCCGAAGACCCACTTTCGGGGACTGAACAAGGACGGACATGTTGCCCGGCTTGTGTTCGTTTTTGCGCATTTTGGTATGCGCGGCAGGGATTTGATCCCACTCGAACACTTCAGACATGCAGGGATCAAGGCGACGCTCGAGCATCAGGTCATTGGCCTGACTTGCCTGCTTGAGGTTGGCAAAGTGGCTGCCCTGAACACGCTTTTGATGCATCCAGAGGTAGCGCGCGTCGACAGTCAGATTGTAGCCCGTCGTGCCGGCGCAGATGACGACCATCCCGCCCTTTTTCACGATCAGCGACGACACAGGCATTGTGCTTTCGCCCGGATGCTCAAACACCATGTCGACGTTCACGCCTTTGCCGGTAATCTCCCAGATCGCCTTGCCGAACTTCCGCGCCTCGGTCAGCCACTCCTTGTATTCGGGCGTGTTGACCGTTGGCATCTGGCCCCAGCAGTTGAAGTCTTTGCGGTTGATAACGCCTTTGGCTCCGAGCGACATGACAAAATCGCGCTTATCCTCGTCCGAGATCACGCCAATCGCGTTTGCTCCGGCTGTGTTGACCAGCTGGATCGCGTAGGACCCCAGGCCACCAGACGCGCCCCAGACCAAGACGTTCTGGCCGGGCTTCAACTCGTGTGGTGCATGGCCGAAGAGCATGCGGTAGGCTGTGGCCAGCGTCAGCGTATAGCAGGCAGCTTCTTCCCATGTCAGGTGTTGCGGGCGGCGCATCAGCTGCTGCGCCTGCACGCACGTGAACTGCGCAAAGGATCCGTCAGGCGTCTCATATCCCCAAATGCGCTGGCTGTCCGACATCATCGGATCGCCGCCGTTGCAGTGCTCGTCATCGCCGTCATCTTGGTTGCAGTGGATGACGACTTCATCGCCCACTTTCCAGCGCTTGACCTTGTCACCCACGGCCCAGACGATGCCGGAGGCGTCTGATCCCGCAATGTGGAAATCAGCCTTATGCACGTCGAACGGCGAGAGCGGGATGCCCAGACCGGCCCACACACCGTTGTAGTTGACGCCTGCGGCCATCACCATAACGAGCACTTCGTGACTGTCGGGCTTGGGGACATCGACCACTTCGATCTCAAAGGCTTTGTCCGGTTCACCGTGCCGTTCGCGGCGAATGGTCCAGGCATGCATCTTCTCAGGCACGTGGCCAACGGGGGGCATCTCGCCCACTTGGTACAGATCTTTCATCTCAGCATTCCGCTCATCCAAAGCCATCTCACTCTCCAAAGCCAATCGCAAAATTGCCGCAGCGCAGAATCACGCTGCCATTGCGAAATGAATAGAATTTGCCTCGCAACAATGCAACCACCTTGATGGTATTTTTGTAATTTTATTGCGTTGTCGATCCAGCCGTAAAGTGGTGGGCGATGGAGTTAGCATAATACTCCGCCCTCCCCTCGCCCTCCGCCGCAAGGCTCAGCACACCATCCTGTTCGCGGATAATGCGGCGACCTTTGAGTTGCGCAATGCCATCATCGGCAAGCTCCGCCGCTTGCCTTTGCGGCAGCCGCACCTGCTTTTCGGCGAGTTGCGCCAGCATATGAGAAATGCGCACCTGGAGATCCGCAGCATCACCAGGGCCGTCGAGGACCAAAGCGCGCGCGACGAGCGGCACCGGCAATACAGGTACCACCGCTTCGACCCGCTGCATCAACTCGTCGGCCACCTCCTCGACAGATGCGGCGCTGCGGCCTTCGACATAAGCTGACAAGGACAGCGGCTCACCAAATCCAACCGACGCCGTGCCAAATCCTTTGAAGCGCCGCAAAAGACGCAATCGAATGTGCCGCCCAAACCCGCGGAGCAGAACCCATATCGGCGGACGGAACCGGCGGACACCTTTGCGTTCTGCAGCGATTAGGAATTTATCCTCCAGAACGCGGTCGTAGTTGATGGCCACAGGCACAAAGATGACATCCCGCCCACCAGGTTCAAAATCACCAACGATATAGCTCAAAAGACCCATCTTTGGTTTGGCGACGCCGCCCGTCAGGCTCAACCCGCCCTCGGGGAAGAAGGCCTGTGTCACGCCGCCCGCGACCGCCATCTGTACGTATCGGGCAAGCACCTTGCGATACAGCGCACTGCGGTTCCTGCGGCGAATAAAATAGGCGCCCATTGATCGGATGATAGTAGAAAGCGGCCAGACCCGCGCCCATTCGCCCACGGCATAGGACAGCGCAGAGGCGCGGCTGACGAGGTACGTGACAAGGACATAGTCCATGTTTGAGCGGTGGTTCATCACAAAAATCACCGCCGCATCCGGGTCAATCTTGTCCAGCGCGTCGCGGTCAAAGGTGCCTAACCTGATCCGGTAGAGCGAGCGAGACAACCAGCGTGCCGCCCGCATGCCAAAGGTAAAGTAGGCGGTGGCCGAAAAGGACGGCACGATTTCGCGCGCATAATCGCGTGCTTTCTCAAATGCCACATTCTCGGGCACACCGTTGTCGCGCGCATGCTCAACGATCGCTTCGGTGATCTGGGGATCATAGAGCAGACGCTGGATCATGTCGTGACGCCGTGCCAGCTTGAACGGTTCAATCGGACGGGTCAGCCGAGTGTTGAGCCGAGCGACGATGCGTTCTGCGCGTTTACGAAAGAACCAGCGCACCGACGGAAACAGAAAATGGGATGCGAACGTCACCGCCGCAAACAATAGAATCAGAACGAAAAGCCACAGTGGCAGGCTCACCGGTTGGGTCATTGCGCGACCCTGACAGGCTTGCCCCTCTGGGTAAATCCTCAACGCTCATTGAGGCTGTGAATTGCTGCAACGCAGCGAATTGACAGCGCCATATTATTTCCGATATTGGACATGTAGCGAAACTTTATTCCAACCAATAGGATCGCCCGATGAAAGATGCCGCCGCCCCAACCGCCGACCGCCCATGGCTGATCCGGACCTACGCCGGGCACTCGACCGCTGCCGCGTCGAACGCGCTCTATCGCGGAAATCTGGCAAAGGGGCAGACCGGTTTGTCTGTGGCCTTCGATCTGCCAACGCAGACCGGCTATGACAGCGATCATGTTCTGGCGCGCGGTGAGGTGGGCAAGGTTGGGGTGCCGGTCTGTCATCTAGACGATATGCGGGCGTTATTTGATCAAATCCCGCTTGAGCAGATGAACACCTCAATGACGATCAACGCGACTGCTCCGTGGTTGCTGGCGCTGTATGTCGCCGTGGCCGAGGAACAAGGCGCGGATGTGTCCAAACTTCAGGGCACAGTGCAGAACGACATTATCAAAGAGTACCTCTCACGCGGCACCTATATCTGCCCACCGGCCCCCAGCCTGCGGATGATCACCGATGTGGCGGCGTGGACCCGGTCCAACATGCCCAAGTGGAACCCGATGAACATTTGCTCCTACCACCTGCAAGAGGCTGGAGCGACCCCAGAGGAAGAATTGGCCTTTGCTCTGGCGACCGCAACTGCGGTGCTAGACGATCTGCAGGGCAAGGTGGCGCCTGAGGATTTTCCCCAGATGGTGGGCCGCATCTCGTTCTTTGTGAATGCAGGCATCCGCTTTGTGACAGAGCTGTGCAAAATGCGGGCTTTCGTTGATCTTTGGGATGAGATTTGCCGCGAACGCTACGGCGTCGAAGACCCAAAATTCCGGCGCTTTCGCTACGGGGTTCAGGTCAATTCCCTCGGCCTGACCGAACAGCAGCCAGAGAACAACGTGTACCGCATTCTGATTGAAATGCTGGCAGTCACGCTCTCAAAGAAAGCTCGCGCCCGCGCTGTGCAGCTGCCTGCCTGGAACGAAGCGCTTGGCCTGCCCCGTCCTTGGGATCAGCAATGGTCCATGCGCATGCAGCAAATCCTAGCGTACGAGACGGATCTACTGGAGTACGACGATCTGTTTGACGAAAATCCTGCGATTGAGCGCAAGGTCGACGCGCTCAAAGAAGGCGCACGCGCCGAGTTGGCGCAGATTGACGCCATGGGCGGTGCTGTCGGCGCAATTGAATACATGAAGTCCCGGCTGGTGGAAAGCAATGCGGCCCGCATCGGAAATATCGAATCCGGTGACACCACAGTTGTCGGTGTCAACAAATGGCAAAACGGAGAACCATCGCCCCTGACATCTGGCGAAGATGCGATCATGGTGGCCGATGCCGACGCCGAGCGTGACCAGCTTCAGCGTTTGGCCGCTTGGAAAGACGGCCGCGATACCGCGGCGGTCGCCACAGCTTTGGCCGCTCTGAAATCGGCCGCACAAGACGGCACGAATATCATGGAGCCCTCCATCGACTGCGCCAAGGCGGGCGTGACAACGGGCGAATGGGCTAACGTCATCCGCAGCGCCTTTGGCGAGTATCGCGCGCCCACGGGTGTCAGCGCCAACCCCTCCAACAAGACGGAAGGACTTGATGACTTGCGCGAACAGGTTGATGCCGTAAGTGCAAAGCTTGGCCGCAAACTCAGTTTTATGATGGGCAAACCGGGCCTGGACGGTCATTCCAATGGTGCCGAGCAAATCACCGCCCGCGCACGCGATTGCGGAATGGAGACAAATTACGCTGGCATCAGGCTGACACCCGAAGAGATTGTAGAGCAAGCCGTGTCCTCGGGCGCTCATGTTGTCGGGCTGTCTATTCTGTCAGGCTCTCACATTCCATTGGTGCGGGATGTGGTTGATCGGCTGGAAAAGGCGGGCAAAAAAGATATTCCTGTGGTCGTTGGCGGTATTATTCCCGACGAGGATATCAAAGCACTCAAGTCTTTCGGCGTTGACCGTGTTTACACCCCCAAAGACTTTCGCCTGAATACGATTATGCAGGATATCGTCACGTTGGCTGATCCGAATTAACCCACTGATCCAAAGCTTCATTAGAAATATTAATTCGACATTATCTATATTTCAGCGATAGTGATGAAATAGACCTGCACTTTTGTATAATTGGTCAAAATTTGCTTGGCTGTACTCGATGCCGAGCGTATCGATTTGACGTTTTCAACTTGAAAAGAGAGAATTATGGCAATCGACCTCAACTCGATGTCTCGCAAAGAACTCAATTCCTTGCGCAAGGACGTCGATAAAGCTCTGGCAACTCTGGAGCAACGCGAACGTAAGGCCGCTCTGGAGGCTGCAGAACGCGCGGCGGCAGAACACGGCTTTTCCCTGTCCGAACTGGCAGGCCTAAAAAAGGCAAAAGCCAGCAGCAAAAACCCACCAAAATATCGCAATCCGCAGGACCCTGCGCAAACGTGGTCGGGTCGCGGACGGAAGCCTGCCTGGATCAATGAGGCCGAGGCTGCGGGAACTGACATCTCAGACTTTGAGATTTGACTAGAACCATTGGCCAGAAGGCCAATGGCTTTCCTTAAATGACAGGCCCGGATAAGCTGCGCGCGGAGCAGCAAAAAGGACCCTGTCATGACCATCCACATCGGTGCTGAAGTCGGAGAAATTGCCGATACGGTTCTCATGCCGGGCGATCCCTATCGTGCAAAGTGGGCTGCTGAGACGTTTCTTCAGGATGCGCAGTGTGTCAATCAGGTGCGTGGGATGCTGGGATATACCGGCACGTGGAATGGCCACCGTGTGACAATTCAAGGGTCCGGAATGGGGATGCCGTCCTTGTCGATCTACGCCAATGAATTGATCAAGGACTACGATGTCAAAACGCTGATCCGCATCGGATCATGCGGTGGCATGCAACCACAGGTCAAAATCCGCGACCTGATCATTGCCATGACGTCCACCACGCTCAACACCCCGTCGAGCGGGATTTTCCGAGAGCTGAACTTTGCACCTTGCGCAGATTACGGCCTTCTGGCTGCGGCCGTCGCGGCAGCCAAGGCCCAGGGCATCACACCCCATGTGGGCGGCATCTATTCTTCAGATGTCTTTTATGACGAACGGCCTGATCTGAACGAGCAGATGACCCGCCACGGCATTTTAGGCGTCGAGATGGAGGCCGCAGAACTGTATACGCTCGCCGCGCGCTATGGTCGGCGGGCGCTCGCCGTTCTCACGGTGAGTGACCATCTGCAAACTGGCGAAGCACTGCCCTCTCAAGACCGCGAAAGCAGCTTTGGCGAAATGGTCGAAATCGCTCTGAAGGCCGCGTTTTCCTAGGCACCATGAGTGCGATCATAGCCGTTGATCGGAGGACTTTGCCACGCCCCAAGCGCGCCCGGCCGCGGCGTCAAAACGGACATCCCCAACGGATAGCAGGCAGCCGCGTCGCTCGAATGTTCGGCGCTGCAATCCCCACCCGGGCAGGCACTGAGGACGGCCAAAAGATCAATCTCGGCAAAGAGCGTCAGCGTGTCGCCCGGTCTGACGGGGCTGGCTTTCATAAAGTACTGGCCCGTGTCGCGGGTAAAACCGGTGCACATAAAGACGTTGAGCACATCATGCACCATCCCCTCCACCCCTGCAGGGGTCTGTCCGGTGTAGTCAGCTAGCGCTCTGCTTAGGTTTGAGTGGCAACAATGGTGATACTGGCCACCGCTGAGCGCGTTGTGTGTGTAGGGATCGCATCGCGTTCCGATGACGTCATGAACGCCGCCGCCAAACTCATCCAAACCGTACCAGGCCAGGCTGTCTTGCACGACGGTCGCCATCGGGCGCAAATAGGGAAAACAGGACCAAAGCCTGTCACCAACGTCCACGTGGGTGCCATGTAAGGCGCGTGTTTTGCCAGAGTAGAACCGCTCTTGCAGATCATTGGCGTGAAAGAGGTTCAGGTCACCGACTTGCGGCCCATCCACCGACGTAATCTGGAAAAACGACCCCGCTGGCACACGCAAGACCGCTGCCTCCCGTGGGGGCGCAACCGTTGCCTCCCCCTGCATTGCCCCTGCCAAAGCCGCTTGAAGCCCTGCAATATCCGGCTGCGGGAGGGTCTCTGGCGGGTAGCAGATCACCGGGGGCAAAGACCGAACGGCTTCTGCGTTGTCTGGCTCTTGTGTCATCGCTCAATCCTTTTGCGTCGCCCCACACAACCAAGGCTGCGAAAATTGCGCAAGTCCCTATGCGGGCCTGCACGAACACCCCAAGGAAAATCATACATCACACGTCCAATGGTGGAGCCATCAGAAAAAAACGAAGGACAGATTATGCTACGTTCCACAGGGTTCCGGCTTTTCGGAGTGGGCCTGCTCACACTCTTTATGTTTATCCCGCTCTTCTTCGCCGCCATCATCATTGAGGACCGGGGAGATCATGCACGCAGCACCATCAACAGCATCAGCCGCGAATGGGGTGGCAGCCAACAGCTCGTTGGGCCTTACTTTCGCGTCCCGGTCAGTGGGCCGGTGACACGATTGGAGAACCGTGAGCGGGTAGACCCAGCCACTGGCGAGACGGTGATTACCCAGGTCTCTGTGACAAATGTTGAGCCCAAGCGCCCACTTTACATCCTTCCCGATGCGTATCAGGCCGCGATCAGCACGACCTCTGAGGAACGCCAGCGCGGCATCTTTCGTGTTCCAGTCTATACGGCCAGTGCCGAGATTGACTTTACCTTTGATCAAACAGCCGTCGCTGGATTTGTGGACAGCGATGAGACGCTCCACTGGGAGGACGCCGAGGTTGTGATCGGGGTATCGGACAACCGATCCCTGCGGGGAGCCGCTGAACTGCGTGTGGATGGCGCAATGGTTCCATTGTCGCCGCGCGGCACGACGGCCCTACCGAACACATATGCAACCCGCGAGACAGTATCCATTGCGCCCACATACACCAGCTCTGGTATCACTGCGCAGATTGGCGACCCCAGAGAGGTCACCGAATTCAACCTCATTCTTGGGTTCAACGGTGCACAGAACCTGACCCTTGCGCCAGTGGGCCGGACGACCAGCCTCAGCATGACCTCAGACTGGGCGCATCCCAGTTTCACTGGGGCCTTTCTCCCAGATGAACGCAGTGTCGACGACACCGGGTTTACGGCGCAATGGACCATTCCGCATCTGGCACGCGGCCTGCCGCAAATCGGGCGGAGCGAGCCTGATCAAAATGCAGGAAGTCTTGGTTTTGGTGTGCGGTTTTATCAGCCGAATGACTTTTACCAGAAGGCATTCCGCGCAGCCCGGCATTCCATTCTCTTTATTGCTCTGACGTTCCTAACCGTCTTTCTGATCGAAAACCGCGCGGAACGACCGGTGCACCCGGTGCAATATATCCTGATCGGCCTGGCGCAATGTGTGTTCGTCGTCATGATGACCGCCTATTCCGAGCAGATCGGATTTGATCTGGCTTATGCGCTCTCTGCTGGTGCCACGATATTGCTTTTGACAATGTTCGGGGCGACCGGCTTGAAGCTTGGCGTGCGCACTTGGGTCCTCGCTGCAATGCTTATTGTTATCTATACCGTGCTCTATTTCATCCTGCAAAGCACAGATTATGCCCTACTTGCAGGCTCCACCCTTGCCTTTGCGGCATTGGCCGGGACGATCTATGCGACACGGAACGAGAAATGGTATCGCGAACCTGATCCAAACCGCCCGAGCCTTCTGGATCGAATGCGACCAGCAGCCGCTCCCGATCCGCAGCCAAACCAGTCAAAGTAAAGGATTGGCCCGCAGCTTCGGTTGCGGGCCT
>JAHDDU010000005.1:67070-71961 GCA_020629175.1 Flavimaricola sp.
CCGGGCCTTTTCATTTAGATCACACGCTCGACCATCATCTTCTTGATGTCGGAGATTGCCGCGGCTGGGTTCAATCCCTTCGGACAGGTCTTGGCGCAGTTCATGATCGTGTGGCAGCGGTAGAGTTTGAACGGATCTTCCAGATCATCCAGCCGCTCACCCGTCGCCTCATCGCGGCTGTCAACGATCCAACGATGCGCTGCCAGAAGAGCCGCTGGTCCAAGGTAGCGGTCCCCGTTCCACCAGTAGGACGGGCAAGACGTCGAACAGCAGGCACACAGAATACACTCATAGTGCCCGTCGAGCTTTTCACGATCCTCGATGGACTGCTTCCACTCTTTGGCAGGAGTATTGGTATCCGTCTCAAGCCACGGCTTGATGCTCGCATGCTGGGCATAGAAATGCGTAAGGTCCGGGATCAGGTCCTTGACGACTGGCATATGCGGCAGCGGGTAAATCTTGATATCGCCATCGACATCGTCAACGCCGTGGATACAGGCCAGCGTGTTGATCCCGTCAATATTCATCGCGCAAGAACCACAAATCCCTTCGCGGCAGGACCGGCGGAAAGTGAGGGTCGGATCAATCTCATTCTTGATCTTGATCAGCGCGTCCAAAATCATCGGGCCGCAAGTGTCCATGTCGACAAAATAGGTGTCGATGGATGGGTTTTTGCCGTCGTCCGGGTTCCAGCGGTAAATCTGCACCTTGCGCAGGTTTGTGGCGCCATCGGGCTTGGGCCAGGTTTTGCCAGCCGTCATCCGGCTGTTTTTGGGCAGAGTGAGTTCAACCATGCTTCATGTTCCCTCTTGTGCGGGTGCGGCACCCGCTGGCTTTGTCGCAATAAATAATGTTTCGCCCCGCATCAGGCCATAGGTCAAAACGTCCGGCTCTTGGGCTGTGACCTCAGACAGATCAAATCCCGCGGCCCGGACACGTTTGCGCACATCGCGCCCATACATGCGGACGTGGTCAGCCTGACCAAAATGCACCATGCGTGCGTCAGGCGTGGTAATCTCGGGGTTCTCG
Organism: Flavimaricola sp.; assembly: GCA_020629175.1. Lineage (GTDB taxonomy): Bacteria > Pseudomonadota > Alphaproteobacteria > Rhodobacterales > Rhodobacteraceae > JALZWD01. Next base: position 68,100 of record JAHDDU010000005.1, read on the forward strand.
TAAGTCCGCGCCCAGCCTTCGACAATGGGCATGGCAAGGATCGCACGACCACCGGGCCGCAGCATACGGTGCATCTCGGCCAAGGCTTTGGCATCATCAACATGCTCAAGCACGTGGCTGCAAATGATCCAATCGTAGCTGCTATCAGGCAGACCAGTGTCTTCGATATTGACCTGATGGGTCATTGCACGCCGGTCACTCAGATCCGCCGTCTCATAGCGATCTACGCGGGCCTCAATATACGGGGTGATCTGCGTCTCGGGTGCAAAGTGCAGCACGGCGTGCGCATCGTCAAACCACTGGTGTTTGTCGGCATAAAGGCGAAACAGCCGATGCCGCTCGAGCGAGTTGCATTTGGGGCACCGGGCATCAAGCCGCGGCGGCTGTCCGAACGCGGTGAAGTGACCGACATAGGTGCAAATCGGGCAAGACCGCGGATGCACGCCGCGCGCCAGTTTGCGAAACTTGGCCACTTGCCGCTGCGCGGCCTTCTCAATCTGCTCGGCAAATTGATGGGTTTGATCAACCGTCGCCATCATCAGAGGTTTGGCGGCCTGTAAGGGGCCGAGCCCGTCTCGCGGTAGACGCATTCCGAATAAACAGTGTTCGGATCGCGTCCCAGAAGGAAATCGCTGGTGACGCCAATCTCAACGCTCGAAAACGGGCCCGTGTTTGAATTTGCGCCGATCGTCACATTGCCTGTCGGACCTTGGGCCGCCCGCGCGCGCTCTTCACATTGTTGGGCAACCACCTCTGGATCGGGCGGCGGAAGCTCGCAGGCTGCGAGCACCGTGAGCCCGACACCGACAAGCGACATGCGCGTATATGATGACAATGCCCTGGGCATTAGCCGGACATCGCCTGCTGCACGCAAGCGCTTGCGCCATCTTTATCCTCGATGCTTTGCACAACAACTTCGCGCTCGGCTGAGGTCGTGGCGGCAACAAACCCGGCCGCCTGCTCATCTGTCATCCGATCCACGAAACAGCGGGCAATCGTCTCGGCCCGTGCCTGATCACTGCCCAACTGCAACAGGTTGTTCACCAGCAATTGCGTGGCAGCCGCTTTGTCGGCCATCGCCGGGCTGGCGCAGGACAGGGCCGCAATGATCAACAGTTTCCGCATTAGTACACCCTCGCTTTTGGAGCGATCTTCTTGAGATCAATCCCACCCTCATCCTCTTTGGTCAGGGGATCAAGGTGGACGGGGCGGTAATCAAGGCGGGTTTTCGCCCCTTCAACGTAGGCCAGGCTATGCTTGCGCCAGACCTTATCGTCCCGATCCGGATAATCTTCGTGCGCATGGGCGCCACGGCTTTCCTTGCGCGCCTCAGCGCCTACGATAGTGGCGAGCGCGTTTGGCATCAGGTTGGTCAGCTCTAGTGTTTCCATCAGGTCGCTGTTCCAGACAAGGCTGCGGTCGGTGACCTGTACATCGTCCATGCGTGCCGCGATGGCCTCCATCTTCTTGACACCTTCGGCCAGCGTTTTGTCCGTCCGGAAAACTGCAGCGTCTTCCTGCATCGCCTTTTGCATATCGAGGCGCAGCTCTGCCGTCGGCGTCGCACCAGAGGCGTTGCGCAACGCGTCAAAGCGATCAAACGCCTTGTCGACGCTGGCCAAGTTCGGGCTGGGCACGGGCGCGTTTGCGTCAACAACCTCGGCGGCGCGAATAGCCGCCGCCCGGCCAAAGACCACGAGGTCGATGAGCGAGTTGGACCCGAGCCGGTTCGCACCATGGACCGAGGCGCAGCCAGCCTCGCCCACGGCCATGAGACCGGGGGACACAGCATCGGGATTGTCCTTGGTCGGGGCCAGAACCTCGCCCCAGTAGTTCGTGGGGATACCACCCATGTTGTAGTGCACGGTGGGCAGAACCGGGATCGGCTCTTTCGTCAGATCGACACCTGCAAAGATACGCGCGCTCTCCGAAATACCAGGAAGCCGAAGATCAAGCGTCTCGGGCGGCAGGTGGTTCAAGTGCAGGTGGATGTGATCCCCCTGCGGACCAACACCGCGCCCTTCGCGGATTTCCATCGTCATACAGCGGCTGACAACATCGCGGCTGGCGAGGTCTTTGTATGTGGGCGCATAACGCTCCATAAAGCGCTCACCTTCGGAGTTGGTGAGATATCCGCCCTCGCCCCGCGCACCTTCGGTGATCAAGCAGCCAGCGCCGTAGATCCCGGTGGGGTGGAATTGCACAAATTCCATGTCCTGAAGAGGCAAGCCGGCCCGTGCGGCCATGCCGCCCCCATCGCCCGTGCAGGTGTGGGCCGAGGTGGCCGAGAAATAGGCGCGGCCGTAGCCGCCTGTCGCCAACACGACCATCTTGGCACTGAACAGGTGCATCGTGCCATCATCAAGCTTCCAGCAAAGCACGCCCTGACACACGCCATCATCAGACATAATCAGATCAATGGCGAAGTACTCGATAAAGAACTCGGCTTTCTGCTTGAGGCTTTGCCCATAGAGCGTGTGCAGAATCGCGTGGCCGGTCCGGTCGGCGGCGGCACAGGTGCGTTGCACCGGCGGGCCCTCGCCAAATTCGGTCGTGTGGCCGCCAAAGGGGCGTTGGTAAATGTTGCCCTCCTCGGTGCGCGAAAACGGCACGCCGTAATGCTCAAGCTCGTAGACCGCCTTGGGTGCTTCGCGGGCGAGGTATTCCATCGCATCCGTGTCGCCCAGCCAGTCGGAGCCTTTGACGGTGTCGTACATATGCCATTGCCAGCTGTCGGGGCCCATGTTGCCCAGCGACGCCGCAATGCCACCCTGCGCTGCCACCGTGTGCGACCGCGTTGGAAATACCTTAGAGATACAAGCCGTTTTTAGCCCCTGCTCCGCCATGCCAAGCGTCGCGCGCAGACCTGCGCCCCCTGCCCCCACAACAACAACGTCAAACTCGTGGGTCTCATAGTCATAAGCCGCCATGCGTCACATGCTCCGCTAGATCAAAGGGCCGAAATTAAAGGGCAAGCCGGACGATGGCAAAAAGCCCCGCCGCTGCCAAAAGGTAAGATAGGCAAATCGCGCCAATGATCAGCACTTTGCCAAGATCACCGTGCACATAATCCTCGATCAGGGTCTGCACGCCTGCGCGATAATGGATCATGCCCACCAGCACCGTCAGTGCCGCGATGATCGCAGGCCAAGGACGCGAGTAATAGGCAATCGTCTCTTCGTAGGTGCCACCAAGGGCAGACCCGAAGGTGAAAACGAACAACGGCACCAAGATGGCCAGCGCACAGGAGGTGACGATCATATGCCAGTGATGCTCAGTGCCTGATTTGGCAGACCCAGTGCCTGCGGCGCGTTTACGATCTGTTAGAAAAGCCATGATGATCCCCTTACAGAACGACGGCGGTGAATATCGTCAGCAGCGTCGCCACGATGATCGCGGCCTGCGCGTAGGTTTCGGATCGCTCCACGTCGAGCATGTGGCCGCTGTCCCAGATCAGATGCCGGATGCCAAAGGCCATATGATACCAAAGCGCCCAGACACTGAGGAACATGACGATATCGCCGAACCAGCTTGTGATCACACCGTTCGCACGGGCGTAGGCCTCTGGACCGGTCGCGGCGGCAATAAACCACCAGATAATCAGAATAGACCCAACAATCAGCGCGTTGCCTGTAATACGGGTCAGAATGGATGTCATCGACGTCCACTGCGGCCTGTAGATTGTCATATGGGGTGACAACGGGCGGTTGCCCCGGTTCACGTCGGCCATATTTGTTCCCTTTGCGTCTGGCTACCAAGGATTACCCCGGCTCTTTTGCCAAAACATGGCGCATATGACCAGCAAAGTCACGCCCAAGGACCACTCAATTTCGCGCTATTTGGACGCGGTTGCGGTAACAAT
>JAHDDU010000005.1:72061-81163 GCA_020629175.1 Flavimaricola sp.
TCACGCCCAAGGACCACTCAATTTCGCGCTATTTGGACGCGGTTGCGGTAACAATTTGGTTTTGTGATCACAGCGTGGGATTAAGTGATCACACTCAGATCACGCGGTCTAAGACTATCGAAAGATCAGTGTTGATATAGAAGCTGATAGGTACCCACTGTCCATTTAAACGGGTTGCTGCGAGGTAGACCCCAACGAACCCACCTCTTTCTTCATCAAAAAACAATGAGACATCTTGCAAGTAACTTGGGCTTTCAACGCGCTGCAGTGTTGTTGCACAAGTGTCGAAGCCATCGGGGAAATAAGTTTCAAACGGCGCCAATGACTCGGTGATTAGTTCGGCCCGCCCCGCAAAACTCGGGCCCAAAGCTTCAGCAACTTCGCTATAGCGCCCTGTTAGCACAGCCCTTTTTACGTTTTCGAAATGATCAATTTCTACGCTTAATTCATGTTGGCAGATCGCGGCCTGCGCACCAGCTGCCGTCAAAAGGCACGTTACAAAATTCGCGAAGCTTAGAATTTCAAGACGCATGTTTGCTCCACTTATGCCGGCATCAACGCCCAGTAATCCAGATCAAGCAGCACGCCCGGTGCGTACTTGCTATCGTCACCGCGAAGAACACCAGCTTCCCCCTTCGTCGCAACAAGCCGCAGACGTATCGCACCTACTCCCGGAGCGGCGGTTTCGGCTGTGTCCAGCACCTCGGACCATGCGCGGACGGTATCACCCGCGAAACACGGGCTGACATGGGCGCCCGCATTCAGCCCGACGATCATTTGCGCATTGGCCAGCCCATTGAACGACAGCGCGCGGGCGAGCGATATGACGTGCCCGCCGTACATCAGCCGTTTGCCGTCTTCTCGCGCTGAGGCATCAAAATGCACCTTCGCCGTATTCTGCCACAGGCGTGTGGCGATCATATGCTCGGCCTCTTCGATGGTTACGCCATCTACGTGGTCGATGATCTCGCCCACCGCGTAATCGCTCAACCGGTGCGGCTCACCTGCCAAGGCGAAGTTGTAGTTGTCAAAGCGCAACCCCTCCGGAATGACCAAATCACTGGCGTCTACAACTTTTGCCAATTCGGGGACTACCGTCGCAGGCGCGGGAACGTCCGCATCGCGTTTGCGAACCATAACCCACCGCACATAGCTCAGCACAACCTCGCCGTTCTGGTTGCGTCCCTCTGTTCGCACATAAACGACGCCGGTTTTGCCATTGGAGTTCTGTTTGACCCCGATCACCTCTGACGTCGACGTCAGCGTATCGCCTGGCCAAACCGGCGCGAGCCAGCGCCCCTCTGCATACCCTAGATTGGCAACAGCGTTCAGCGACACATCGGGCACCGTTTTTCCAAACACAGTGTGAAACGAGATCAGGTCATCCATCGGTGAGGCCGCGAGCCCGCACGACCGTGCAAATTCATCAGACGAGTAGAGCGCCCCCCGTGCAGGGTAAAGCGCGTGATACATCGCCCGCTCGCCGCCCGAAACGGTGCGCGGCACGGCATGCGAAATCACATCGCCCACCGCATAGTCTTCAAAAAAACGGCCCGGATTGGTCTTGGTCATTGCTGTCCCAGTTTCATGTCAGGGGAATACGGAGTGTCGACCTCTTTGATCACGGCCTGCCCACAGCGCATCACACCGTTGGCGGCATCAAAGGCGTAAGTGGGATCACCGTAGAGCGTCCAACCTTTGGACAGCGCCTCGCTCACTTTGTGGCAGAATTCCGAGGTGTCATCCGCAGTTAAAAGTCTGTAAATCATGCGCTTACCCCCAAGGTGTGACTCCGATCCAGTGGTGGATCAGCATGACGATGACGACGATCACAGCGGTCAAAATCAGATAGACCCCTTCTTTCTTGCCGTCACCGCGCGGCGGCGGCGTCCATGCCCCATCCTGAGCGTTGATGAGCACAATCTCGACCAGCGCCCAAGCCAGCAATCCACCAAACAAAATGAACGAGGCCATGTCGCCATTCACCAGCAAATGCGCCACAGCCCAGATCGAAAAACCTGTCAATTGAGGATGCCGCAGCTTGGTCCCCAACCACACACGCGGCTTGCCTGGTCCGGGGCCGCCTACGGCATAGACATAAAATGCGACAACCATCAGAAGGTTGTTGATCCCGACCAGCGCCGAGCTGCGTCCCCAGTAGAACGTGCTGTCGGCCATGCGGTAGCCGATCACCATCAGGATGACGCTGGCCACGATGGTAAGGGCGGCGATGCCTTTTCCGGGATCACCCAATTTGGCACGCGTCTCAGGCGCCAGCCGTTTAAACAGATGCGCCGCCCACCACAGGGCAACACCCAAAATCAAAACGAACATATCAGCCCTCCAACGCGGCAATCGCGGCCATTTTGGCCAGCGTCGCCCGTGCGGTCACGATATGCAAGTTCTCGACAATGCGCCCGTCCACGACGGCGACGCCCTGACCTGCAGCTTCGGCAGCGGCAAACGCTGCAATCTGACGCTCGGCGAGGGCAACCTCCTCTTCGGACGGCCCAAAGGCCGCGTTGGTGATGGCAACTTGCGCCGGGTGGATCAATGATTTGCCGTCAAATCCAAGATCGCGTCCCTGAGCGCATTCCTCAGCCAAACCGTCATCATCCTTGAACGCGTTATACACACCATCAATTGCGACAACGCCGTGCGCCCGGGCCGCCATGATGCAGGCGCCAAGGGCGAACAGCATCGGCTCTCTCCTCACGCCGGCGCGGGTGCCGATGTCCTTGGCCAAGTCATTGGTCCCCATGACAAATCCGGCGACGGCGGCATGCGCGGCAATCGCAGTGGCGTTTAGAACACCCACAGGCGTTTCCATCATGGCCCAGACCGGCACACCTGGGACTGCCGCAACCACAGCATCAATATCCGCAGGCCCGTTGACCTTAGGGATAAGGACGCCATCTGGCTGCATCTGAGCGACAGCGGCCAGGTCGCCAGCGCCCCACTCGGTGTCCAGCCCGTTCACGCGCACGATCCGCGCACGCGCGCCAAAGCCACCCTTGGCCATCTCCTCGACCAGCGTGGCGCGGGCTGCGACCTTTTCATCCGGCGAAACCGCATCTTCGAGGTCGAACAGAATGGCGTCGACAGGCAGCCCCCGCGCTTTCTCGATCGCGCGCGGTTTGGAGCCGGGGATATAGAGGGCGGACCGGTAGGGGCGCTCTGACATAGATTCTTCCTCGCAACTTTATTGCGTGCAGGTATCCAGACCAGACCGGATATTTCAAGAAAAATCGCGCCGCAGCGCAGCAATTGAGGAAAGAACGGTGCGTTAACCCCTTGGTGGTAAACCACGCTCAGGCTTTGGTCCAAGAAACACCGCCCTTGACAGGGACGCGGCCAGAAGGCGCGGAGCAAGCGGTATCCTCTGAATTTTTGTGCAACCCATGGGTTCGTCTGTGCATGAACCTGTCCAAAATGGATGGAACCAGAATGAAATTCTCACTGCCTCTTCTCATGGCGGCCAGCGTGGCGGCCGTTCTGCCTCTCAGCGTGAAAGCGCAAACGCTTTGCACCGATCACGACAGTATCGTCGAGCGTTTGACCACCACCTACGGCGAAAGCCGCCAATCGATAGCGCTTGGGTCCAACAACACAATTGTTGAAACCTTTGCCTCGCTTGATACCGGAACCTGGACGATTGTGGTGACAACACCGGGCGGCCCTAGCTGCCTTGTCGCGGCGGGTCAGGCCTATCAACCCATTGCCCAGGTGGCCGCTCCGCTCGACGAAGAGGCCTGACACATCGTGTTACGCCGCGGTGCAGCACCCTTGCACCACGGCCCCGTTTGGCGGTAGGCAGCGTGGGACACTCAACCACACAGGACTTTTCCTCATGGCCAGACCCAAGATTGCCCTCATCGGCGCCGGTCAAATCGGCGGCACGCTCGCCCACCTCGCCGCTGTCAAAGAGCTCGGCGACGTTGTCATGTTCGACATCTCCGAGGGCATCCCTCAGGGCAAAGCACTCGACATCGCTGAATCCGGTCCTGCCGCCAAGTTCGATGGCAGCTTCAAAGGCACCAACGATTACGCCGATATCGCGGGCGCGGACGTCTGCATCGTCACCGCAGGTGTGCCACGTAAGCCCGGCATGAGCCGCGATGACCTTCTGGGCATCAACCTCAAGGTTATGAAATCGGTTGGCGAAGGCATTGCCGCCCATGCGCCAAACGCCTTTGTGATCTGCATCACCAACCCGCTGGACGCAATGGTCTGGGCGCTGCGAGAGTTTTCGGGCCTGCCGCACAACATGGTCTGCGGCATGGCCGGTGTGCTCGACAGCGCTCGTTTCCGCCACTTCCTCGCCGAAGAGTTCGATGTCTCCATGCGCGATGTGACGGCCTTTGTCCTTGGTGGCCACGGTGACACGATGGTGCCGCTGACCCGCTACTCCACCGTCGCAGGCATCCCCTTGCCCGATCTGGTCGAGATGGGCTGGACGAGCCAGGAAAAGCTCGACGCGATTGTGCAGCGCACCCGCGACGGCGGAGCCGAGATTGTGGGCCTCCTGAAAACTGGTTCCGCCTTCTATGCGCCCGCAACCTCCGGCATCGAAATGGCCGAAGCCTACCTTAAAGATCAAAAGCGTCTGCTGCCGTGCGCGGCCTACGTTGACGGCGCCTACGGCCTTGATGGCTTTTATGTCGGCGTTCCGACTGTGATCGGTGCCGGCGGCATCGAGCGCGTGGTTGAGATTAAGATGAACAAATCCGAGCAAGCGATGTTCGACAAATCCGTCGACGCGGTTAAGGGCCTTGTCGACGCCTGCAAAGGCATCGACGACAGCCTGACTTGAGGGCACTTTGCCCGATGATACTGGTGGTCGCGAGCTTCGCGGCCACCAACGCCCTGGCACAGCCTGTCATTGATGAGACGCTGTTTCCAATACCCCGTCAAACCATGACACTTGATCTGAACGGCGATGGATCGGCCGAAGAGATTTCCGTCACCCCCTTGAATCTCGATTTTGACGTTGTTGCGATCAGCGGGATTTACCCACCCATCGCTTTCGTCGCCCCGATCAACCTGTCAGACACCCCGAGCTTGCAGCGCGCTCCCAACGGCAATCTGCTAGTAGCGTCCGGCTGCTTTGCCTGCGGGCGGTATCACACGCAGACGACGCTCACCATCGATTGGCGCGATGAAGAGTTGCGGGTGATCGGTGTTGATCACACCTATGCGGACAGGCTCTATGCAATTGTGGTCGATTGCTCTGTCAACCTGCTCACCGGCGATGCGATCATTCGCGCCATTGGGATCGACGAGCAGAGGCTCACATCACCTGAACGAAGCTATGCCGTCTCTGACATTTTGGAACGTCCGTTGCCTGAGGCCTGCCTTCGCGGGTTCGCGCGCTACGACGACGACTTTATGGCTGACAACACCGCAGACTGATCGCTCACGTCACCGATCTAGAGGCCCAGCGCACGGTCCCTTTCAGCAAAGGCCGCATTCATCGCATCGGCTGTCAGCTCGGTCACGCCGAATTTGGCCGCATAGGCGGCAACCGGATCGATCCGGGGGCGGAACAACATGCCCGCGGCTTGCAAAACCTTTTCCTGAGTGGCGCTGATCGTCAATACGTCATCAACAATGTCATCAATCGCCTCCCCCGCACCCACGCGATCAGAGATGGCAATCATCAGGCGGCGGCGCGCAGGCGCGTGATAGCCCAATCCTTCAGGCCCCAAAACGCGCACCTTACGCATCAGCTTGGAGGTCCAATGCTCGACCGTTATTGCGTCGAAATGCAGGATTTTCGTCTGTCTTGCATCAAACCAATGCACTTTCCAATCGCGTTTGCTGGCCAGAGCCTCCTCAGGCCCATGGATCGCGATCTCCCAGTCCAAACCTGTTCGCACCAGTACCTTGCCAACGCAATGCCCGCTCATCCCTTCGTTCAGAAACCCGCTGGTCCGTCCATAGATGAGGGGGCCGACAAAGCGGATCCGGTGACGGCGCGCGACACGGAACACCCCACCCCACACGCCCTCCGTTTCGCCCCGGCGGAACACGCGCTCGGCGACCGGCAGTCGCAAAATCGTTGCCGTCGGATGCCGCTCGATCGCTGTGATGTCGGCGGCAAGGGAACGGCCATCGGCGATGAACTCGTCAGCGTCACAATGGAGTAGCCAATCGACACCGGTCTCCTTATACGCCGCCTGCGCGTTTTCCTTTTGCCGAACGGTTGTACGCGCAGGCCGCTCGCCCACCCGGCTTGCGGCCCAATAGGCCTCGTCACAAACCTGCAAGATACACCGCGGTTCATCCGCCAGCATGGCCTGCACTTCGGCATTTGGCCGGTCCAGAAACAGTCGAAACTCAGAGGCACCCTGAGCAAGGTGATGCAGTACCATCGCGACGACCAATGTGGCGGGTTCATCTACGGTGGCCACGACGCCCCAGGTTGATGCTGTGCTCATACTGCTTGCCTGCTGCAAATTTATTGCGTCAAGCCCTACGCGTATCCGTTGGTCCTTGCAACTCCAGCAGAATGAACTATGTTCATGAACTACGTTCAATTGAATTGAAAGGATCGACTATGAAACCGCTTTTTGTTCCTGCATTCATCTTGGGGGCTGCGACGACAGCCGCCGCGCAAGACACCGACATCAGCGCAATGATTGCTGAAGAAGGCCTCGCATCGAGCGAAGCCGCTTTGGCGGCGATTGTGGACCCGTCCCCAACGGAGGCCTTCGCGCTGGGCGGCGTGCGCTTCTTGGGTGCGTTGGAAACAGCGCTCCAGGCACGCTATGACGTCGCGCTTTCCGGAGGGCTTGTAGACCGGGTGGACTGGCCAGTTCTGCGCCTCCCGATCCCGCCAAATCCTAACGCCGCGCCATTCGAAGCGCATATGATCATCGACCTCTTCTCCCAGCTCGAACGTGATCTGGCGACGGCCCTGCCGCCGTTGGACAGTATCAACTCTTCCGACGATGTGGCTCTGCAGATCAACACTGGTGACATTTGGTTTGACATAAACCGCAACGGCTTGCGCGATCGGGGCGAGGATATGATGCAGATTGTGGGCACCGCTCTCATGACTCAACGTGGTGATGTGCCAGACATGCAAAACCTCACCATCCAGTTTGACACGGCGGATGCCGCCTGGCTCTCTGCCTATGCGCATCTGCTTTCGGGTGTCAGCGAAACACTCATGGCGCTTGATCCGACTGAGGCGATCGACCGTGTGCTCGCCGCGCGCACCGCATTTCATGAGATCTCACCGCTGCCAACAGACCAGCGCGGCTGGTTCAGCCCGGCTGACTTTGCCGATTGGCTGGACCTGATGGCCATACACGCCTTCGCGATGAATCAACCCGTTGATGTCACTCATAGTCGGGCGGCCCATGCGCATTTTCTGGGTATGATAGAAGACAATAAAATATTTTGGGCGCGGGTCGCGGCCGAAACAGACAACACCTCTGAATGGATCCCAAACAGCAACCAGACCTCCGCACTCCCCCTTCCCTTCCCGCCGGACCTTGGCGACCGGTGGCAAGCCGTGTTGCAGGACGCCGAAGCGCTCTTGAACGGAGAGCTCCTGCTACCGTTTTGGCGCGTCGGTTCAGACGCTGGGCTAAACCTCGCGGAGATGTTCCAAAATCCGCCCCAGTTTGAGCCTGTCTCGGTGATCCACGGCGAAGTGCTCTTGCCCTACGTTGAATACGGCCCGTTGGTCACGCGCCAGAACCTCATACAGTTCGAACGTTTGGTGGTGGGACGGTCCGGTCTATTCATGATTATTTTGAACTAACCGAGCCGTCTTCAGGCCGACTGCGGTCGCAACGACATAGTTTGTGATCACACCTTCAAAAAGTGTGATCACAAATGTCGGAAAACTGTGTGCAATCCAACAAAACCTGTTCTGTCGCGATATTTTCTGTGGTTCAGTTACGCAAATGGTTCCAATCCAAAGGCGCGTCTTATGAACATCCACGAATATCAGGCCAAAGCACTTTTGAAATCCTTCGGCGCACCGGTCAGCGATGGCCGTGCAGTTCTCAAGGCCGAAGATGCGAAAACAGCTGCAGGCGAGTTGGACGGCCCGCTTTGGGTGGTCAAGGCGCAGATCCACGCAGGTGGCCGCGGCAAAGGGACCTTCAAAGAGGCAGACGCTGGCGACAAAGGCGGTGTGCGTCTGACGAAATCGGCAGTTGAGGCCGCCGAAGAAGCGAAAAAGATGCTTGGGCGCACATTGGTCACACATCAGACCGGTCCTGCGGGCAAACAGGTCAACCGGATCTATATTGAGGACGGCTCGGGGATCGAGACCGAGATGTACCTCGCCCTGCTCGTCGATCGGGCGACCAGCCGCATCGGCTTTGTCTGCTCGACCGAAGGTGGGATGGATATTGAGGAAGTTGCGGCCGAGACACCCGAGAAAATCCTCAACTTCACCGTTGATCCCGCCACCGGCTACCAGCCTTACCACGGTCGTCGCGTGGCCTTTGCGCTGGGACTGAAGGGTCAGCAGATCAAGCAGTGCGTCAAACTGATGGGCCAGCTTTATACAGCCTTTGTTGAAAAAGACATGGAGATGCTCGAGATCAACCCGCTGATCGTCACAGACAGCGGCGACCTCAAAGTTCTCGACGCCAAGGTGTCGTTCGACGGCAACGCTGTTTACCGCCACGCCGATGTGGCCGCCCTGCGCGACGAGACAGAGGAAGACAGCAAGGAGCTTGAAGCCTCAAAGTATGACCTCAATTATATCGCGCTGGATGGCGAGATCGGCTGCATGGTCAACGGCGCGGGCCTTGCCATGGCGACGATGGATATCATCAAGCTCTACGGTGCCGAGCCTGCCAACTTCCTCGACGTTGGCGGCGGTGCTACCAAAGAGAAGGTGACAGAGGCGTTCAAGATCATCACCTCCGACCCCAACGTCAAAGGCATCCTCGTCAACATCTTTGGCGGCATCATGCGCTGCGATGTGATCGCCGAGGGTGTTGTCGCCGCGGTGAAGGAAGTCGGCCTCAAAGTGCCGCTGGTCGTCCGCCTCGAAGGAACGAACGTGCAGCAGGGCAAAGACATCATCAACAACTCCGACGTTGATGTGATCGCCGCAGATGACCTCAAGGA
>JAHDDU010000005.1:81263-88795 GCA_020629175.1 Flavimaricola sp.
GAGGCAGACGCCGCCTACTCGGTGAGCGACGGGGCGATCAGCGTTACGATCGACGGCAATCCCCTGCGCGCGACCTGCGAGATGACCGCCGCGGCCGAGATCGTGGACGACGGCTATGCGCTGTACGTCAGCCTCGAGGAGCATCTGGCAGAGCTTGTTGATCCTTTGCCCACGGGCGAGGCCATTGACGGCGGCATTGCGTGGAGCTGGTCGGGATCCAACAGCTCGTTTCTGCTCGAATACATCGAAGGCGCCGAGGCCTTTACCATCCGTCTGACGAGTGAGGGGTGACGCGATGCCAATGAGAAAACTTAAACCCACAATTGCAGCACTTGGATGCGCATTGCTCGCGGCCTGTGCTGCCCCACCAAGCAGCCCAAACGCCGGGCCTGGCCCGGTGCCTGCCGGTGGCGCCGCAGCAGGCGCGCTCTTTTCTCAAGTCTGCGTCGCCAATGCCGGGAACCTGAGCGGAGCCGCCTCGACACTCGCCACGCTGCCCTTCACGCAGAACGCCAACACGGGCACATACTACCACAATCGGCTTAACCTGTCTTTCAACTTGGCCCGCGGGGAGTGTTCGCTCGTGTTCATTTCCGACGATCCTACTCCGGCGATGGAATTTCAGGCGGGCGCCGAAGCAACTGGCATCAATGCCGACGTACGCGCAGATTTCACCGTGCGGGCGTATGGTGATCAGACCATAACAAACGTGCGACTAACGCAATAACACGGAGGAACTTCATGATCATTCGGACACTCATCGGCGGCTGCGGCCTTGCCTTACTCGCGGCCTGCGGCGAAAGCAGCGTTGAAATCGTTGATCAGCCCTGCCCCAACGGCGTGACGCCAAGCGGTACGCCTGTTGCAACGACAGACGGCATGCCGGTTCGCTGCGGCCCACAGGTTCAGGCCCCGCAGCCAACGGTGAATACAGACCTCAACACCGCGGTTGTCATACAGGATGCCTCATAAGTCGGGGGCAAAAGACACTTTCAGCTAAAGGAGCAAGAGCCATGATGAACAAATATATTGCCGGTGCGGCCATTGCCGTTGTGGCCCTTGTTTCCGGCTGCGTGTCGCCCACCTCACCAACAGCTGGCCCCGGCCCCCGGGCCCTGAGCGCAGCAGAAGCGGCGGGCTACTTCGTTCAAGTCTGCGACGCCAATCGCAACAATGCGAATGCCGCGCGCGCAACGCTCGCAAGTCTGCCGTTTGTGCTCAATACGACCGAAAACCGCTATTACCACGAACAGCGCGATCTGTCCTTTGTGATCCAGACCGCCGCCGCAGGACGCAGCTATTGCGAGATGGGCTGGCGCAGCAATCAATCCTTCGCGGCCAACCGTGCCGCTGTCACGGGGGCCGTCCCCGGCACCGATGTCAGCGAAGTCTCTGGCGGGCAAAGCATTCCCTTCTTCCGCGCTGTCATGATCGACCGGATCTGACGACGCCCCGCAACAACGACCATCAACAGGAGCCATCATGGCCATTCTCGTAGACGAAAACACCAAAGTCATTTGCCAAGGACTGACCGGCAGCCAAGGAACATTCCATTCCGAGCAAGCCATCGCCTATGGCACCAAGATGGTTGGCGGCGTCACCCCCGGAAAAGGCGGACAAAGCCATCTTGACCTGCCTGTGTTCGACAGCTGCCACGAAGCGGTCGCCAAGACCGGGGCCAATGCCTCTGTGATCTACGTCCCGCCGCCCTTTGCCGCGGACTCAATCCTCGAAGCCATCGACGCCGAGCTGCCGTTGGTCATCTGCATCACCGAAGGCATTCCTGTGCTTGACATGATGAAGGTCAAGCGCGCGCTTGAGGGCTCCAAAACCCGCCTCATAGGACCAAACTGCCCGGGGATCATCACACCTGACGCCTGCAAAATCGGCATCATGCCGGGCCACATTCACAAACGCGGGAGCGTGGGTGTCGTGAGCCGGTCCGGCACCCTTACTTATGAAGCTGTGAAACAGACATCTGACAGCGGCCTTGGCCAATCGACAGCCGTGGGCATCGGCGGGGACCCGATCAAGGGCACCGAGCATATCGACGTGCTCGACATGTTCCTCGATGACGACGAAACACAGTCCATCATCATGATCGGCGAGATCGGCGGCAGCGCCGAAGAAGAAGCCGCCGAGTTCCTCACAGAGCAAAAGAAAAAGGGCCGCTGGAAGCCAACCGCAGGCTTTATCGCAGGCCGTACCGCCCCTCCAGGACGCCGCATGGGCCACGCCGGTGCCATCGTTGCTGGCGGCAAAGGCGATGCAGAAAGCAAGATCGAAGCGATGAAATCCGCTGGCATCGTAGTGGCCGACAGCCCCGCCACGTTGGGCGAAGCTGTGCTGAAGGCGATTGGGTAATCATGCCAAACCTCGCACACCTTTCTGATGCGATCCGCCGCCCACTTTGGGTGGCCGGGCTGGCCGCACTTTGGCTAGCCCCGCAATCAGGATGGGCGGACGAGGCACTTGATGAGGCGTTTGCGGCCTGCATTAACCTGGATCATGCAGCGTTTGAACATGATTGGGCCGCAACGCTGACGGGCTGGACCCAAGTCGCCAATAACGATGACATGGGCGATCTTGTATGGGCATGGCTGATTTTGAATGAAAGCCGATCGTCAATCGCGGATCGCATCGTTCACGAAACCGACGATGCCATGGGCTACGAAAAAGAAAACCTAGAAGCGCTCTTACCGTCAAATGCGGCAGATGGCTGGCTCATCCGGTTTGACCATATTAGCGGCTGGCACATGGCACTTGATCTCGATCATGAGCAGATCACGGTGTCGTGCCGGTTGTGGCATTCAGATGATCGTTGGGCTGACATCATGGCACTGGCTGCTGCCACTCCATTCCCCGTCTCCGCGCTGCCTGACAACACTCCCGTCAGAGAGGTTTGGCTATCACAAAGCAGCCGGGCCAATGGGGTTAACTCAAACTTTTACATAGATGCTGCGGTGCTATCTGCAGACGTGCTGCCCGAGACACCGCGCAGCTACGTCTACATCTCAGCCGATCTCTACTCGCCGGAGGATCGAGGATAATGCGTCGCTTGCTCACATTGCCACTCCTCGGTTTGGGTCTCTCTGCTTGCGCCGTGCTGCCCGGGGCCGACCGTCTCGCGCAGCCCAACCCAAACGCCGTCGAAAACCGCGAGGTCAGCGGCGATGCCACGACGATCACCTACAATACAGCGCTAATGAACCGTGCTGAAGCGGAGCGTTTTGCCCAGCTGGAATGCGAGGGCCGCGACCAAACGCTCAATTCCGTCACGCATCCGCCCGCCACGACCGATCAATACACCATCATGACATTCACCTGCCGACGCCCCTTCTCCTGAGGTTACCCCGATGAACGACCACAGCCCCAATGACGTCTTCCACGGCTCGTCTTTCCTGCAAGGACACAACGCCGAATACATCGAACAGCTTTATGCCCGCTACGCCGACAATCCAGGCGCTGTAGACGAAAGCTGGCGCGCCTTCTTCGCCTCGTTGGGCGACGCTCCGTCTGATGCCAAAGCAGAAGCCGCAGGCCCAAGCTGGGCGCGCGGTGATTGGCCCCCCGCACCGGCAGATGAGCTGACAGCAGCGCTCGACGGCCAATGGCCCGCCGAGCCTGCCGCCGCAGGTGACAAGATCAAAGCCAAGGCCGCCGAGAAAGGCGTGAGCCTGTCAGAAGAGCAGGTCCGGGCGGCCACGCTCGACAGCCTGCGTGCGCTGATGATCATCCGCGCCTACCGCATACGGGGCCATTTGATCGCGGATCTCGATCCCCTTGGCATGCGCGAAGTCACCGTACACCCTGAGTTGGACCCCGCCTCCTACGGCTTTACCGCGGCCGACATGGACCGACCGATCTTTATCGACAACGTCCTTGGCCTTGAAGTCGCAACGATGAATGAGATTATCGCCATCGTGAAACGGACGTATTGCGGCACCTTTGCGCTGCAATACATGCATATTTCCGATCCCGAACAGGCCAGCTGGCTAAAGGAGCGGATTGAAGGGTTTGGCAAGGAAATCGCCTTTACCAAAGAGGGGCGCAAAGCGATCCTCAACAAACTGGTCGAGGCCGAGGGGTTCGAGAAGTTCCTGCATGTCAAATACATGGGCACGAAACGTTTTGGCCTTGATGGCGGCGAAAGCCTGATCCCGGCGATGGAACAGATCATCAAGCGCGGTGGCGCGCTGGGTGTTGAGGATATCGTGATCGGCATGCCCCATAGGGGCCGCCTGTCGGTCCTCGCCAATGTGATGCAGAAACCTTACCGCGCGATCTTCAACGAATTTCAGGGCGGCAGCTTTAAGCCCGAGGACGTCGACGGTTCCGGCGATGTGAAATACCACCTTGGCGCCTCGTCCGACCGTGTGTTTGATGACAATTCGGTGCACCTGTCGCTGACAGCGAACCCGTCCCACCTTGAGGCGGTGAACCCCGTGGTGCTGGGCAAGGTCCGTGCCAAGCAGTTCCAGACCAACGACACTGACCGGACCAAGGCTCTTGCGATCCTGCTGCACGGTGATGCGGCCTTTGCCGGTCAGGGCGTTGTCGCCGAAGGCTTTGGCCTGTCCGGTCTTACTGGGCACAAGACGGGCGGCACAATCCATATCGTCGTCAACAACCAGATCGGCTTTACCACTGCGCCGCACTTCTCTCGCTCTTCGCCCTATCCGACCGACATCGCCCTGATGGTTGAGGCGCCCATCTTCCACGTCAACGGCGACGATCCCGAGGCCGTGGTGCATGCAGCCAAGGTAGCGACCGAGTTCCGCCAGAAGTTCCACAAAGACGTGGTCCTCGACATCATCTGCTACCGCCGATTTGGTCACAACGAGGGGGATGAACCGATGTTCACCAACCCCGCAATGTACAAAAAGATCAAAAAGCAGAAGACGACGCTCACCCTCTACACCGAACGCCTCGTGCGCGACGGTTTGATCCCCGAGGGCGAGATTGAGGATATGAAAGCGCAGTTTCAGGCGCATCTCAACGAGGAGTTCGAAACCGGCAAAACCTATAAGCCGAACAAGGCTGACTGGCTCGATGGCCGCTGGTCGCATTTGGACAAGCGCGGAGAGGATTACCAGCGCGGCCAAACCGCGATCAAACCCGAGACAATGGCCGAGATTGGGACCGCGCTCACTGCCGTTCCCGAAGGCTTTGCGATCCACAAAACCGTGGGTCGCCAGCTTGAAGCCAAAAAGAAAATGTTCGAAAGCGGCGAAGGCTTTGATTGGGCCACCGGCGAAGCACTTGCCTTTGGCTCCCTGCTGACCGAAGGCTACCCCGTCCGCCTCGCCGGGCAGGACAGCACACGCGGAACATTCTCACAGCGCCACTCCGCCTTCATCAACCAAGACGACGAAAGCCGCCACTACCCGCTCAACCACGTCCGGGACGGTCAGGCCTATTACGAGGTCATCGACTCGATGCTCTCGGAATACGCCGTCCTGGGTTTCGAGTACGGCTACTCCCTCGCCGAACCCAACGCGCTGGTACTGTGGGAAGCCCAGTTCGGCGATTTCGCCAACGGCGCGCAGATCATGTTCGATCAGTTCATCTCAAGCGGCGAAAGCAAGTGGCTGCGCATGTCCGGCCTCGTCTGCCTCCTGCCCCACGGCTACGAGGGCCAAGGGCCGGAACACTCCAGCGCACGGCTTGAACGGTTCCTGACCATGTGCGGGGGCGACAACTGGATTGTGGCCAACTGTACGACGCCTGCGAACTACTTCCACATCCTGCGCCGTCAGATGCACCGCGATTTCCGCAAACCGCTCATCCTGATGACGCCCAAATCGCTCTTGCGGCACAAACTGGCCGTCTCCAAGGCCGAGGAATTCCAGACAGGCTCCTCTTTCCACCGCGTGCTATGGGATGATGCCCAGCACGGCAACTCAGACACCAAGCTCAAGCCTGACGCCAAAATCAAGCGCGTCGTGCTCTGCTCGGGCAAGGTCTACTATGATCTTCTCGAGGCCCGCGACGCTGCGGGTATCGATGATGTCTATCTGTTGCGCATAGAGCAATACTATCCGTTCCCCGCAATGAGCCTCGTCAAAGAGCTTGAGCGCTTCATGAACGCTGAAATGGTCTGGTGTCAGGAAGAGCCCAAGAACCAAGGGGCCTGGTCGTTCATCGAGCCCAACATTGAATGGGTTCTCACCCGGATCAAAGCGAAACACACCCGCCCCGTCTATGCAGGCCGGGCCGCCGCGGCCTCGCCCGCAACTGGCCTCGCCTCTCAACACAAAGCCCAGCAAACCGCGCTCGTCAACGAAGCGCTCGGTCTCGAAGGAAATTAACCCATGGCCACCGAAGTCCGCGTCCCCACCCTTGGCGAAAGCGTCACCGAAGCGACCGTCGCCACTTGGTTCAAACAGCCCGGCGACAGCGTTGCCGTGGATGAAATGCTCTGCGAGCTGGAAACCGATAAAGTCACTGTCGAAGTCCCCAGCCCCATTGCGGGCACCCTGTCCGAGATCGTGGCCGCCGAAGGCGACACGGTGGGCGTTGACGCGCTGCTGGCACAGATCAGCGAAGGCGCTGGAGCGGCACCCGAGGCCCCGGCCAAGCCCAACTCCGACGATGGCCCCAGCAACGAGACCAGCCAGTCCGCCGGCGAACAACCCAGCGCCGTTGGACAGCGGACGGACACCGAGAACGCCCCCTCAGCCAACAAGTTGATGGCCGAGAACAACCTGTCCGCCGATCAGGTCACAGGCACGGGCAAAGATGGCCGCGTGATGAAAGAAGACGTTCTGAACGCTCTTTCATCGCCAGCGCCCGCGCCCGCTGCCACCCCTCGCGCACCTGTCGCCGCAGATCAGGCGGCGCGGGAAGAACGTGTCAAAATGACCCGTCTGCGCCAGACCATCGCGAAACGTCTGAAAGACAGCCAGAACACCGCCGCGATGCTGACGACCTATAACGAGGTCGACATGACCGAAGTGATGGCCTTGCGGAACGAGTACAAAGACCTGTTCCTCAAGAAGCACGGCGTGAAACTGGGCTTTATGTCCTTCTTTACCAAGGCCTGCTGCCATGCGCTGAAAGAGGTCCCCGAGGTCAATGCCGAGATCGACGGCACCGACATCGTCTACAAGAGCTATGTCAACATGGGCATCGCCGCCGGCACGCCTACCGGCCTGGTCGTGCCCGTGATCAATGATGCGGATGCCATGTCCTTTGCCGCCATCGAAAAGGCAATTGCCGAGAAGGGCGCAAAAGCCCGCGACGGCAAGCTCTCCATGGCCGAAATGCAGGGCGGCACCTTCACCATCTCCAACGGCGGCGTCTACGGCTCGCTCATGTCCTCACCAATCCTGAACCCCCCGCAGTCCGGCATTCTCGGGATGCACAAAATTCAGGACCGCCCGATGGCCATCGGCGGCCAAGTCGTCATCCGCCCGATGATGTACCTCGCCCTGTCCTACGATCACCGCATCGTCGACGGCAAAGGCGCCGTGACCTTCCTCGTCCGCGTGAAAGAAGCGCTCGAGGATCCACGCCGGTTGTTGATGGAT
>JAHDDU010000005.1:88895-127024 GCA_020629175.1 Flavimaricola sp.
CTTCCTCGTCCGCGTGAAAGAAGCGCTCGAGGATCCACGCCGGTTGTTGATGGATTTGTAAGGCCCGCGATCCCGCGGTTCGCTGCGGGATCATTCATTTGTCCGACAGGAACATGCCTGAATGGCCGGATCTGCCCCCAAAATCTACTACCACGCGCCAGCGCCTGCCAAAACGCGGGCGAGGCATGTGACGCGGGTGCACAAAGCCTATCCGGAAATTCCAGCGGAACATCTTCGGCTGTGGATGCGAGAGATTTATCTGCCCGCCGATCACAGTTGGGCACTGATCTGCCCGGCGCATACGGCAACTCTAGCTACATACGAGCTGTTATTCCGTTTGCGCTTTGGCGCGGCGCTGCCACCGCACCCGCAACCAACGCATGGCGTTGGACCAGACACGACCGCTGAAACACTTGCCGCCGCTTCGGTGCTCCGCCCGTGCATAGAAACGCTCAAAGGTGTCGATCTTCTGGCAAAAACCTTGCGCATAACGATCGTGCGGAACCCTACAGACCGGGCGATTGCCGCGTTTGAGGCACTCTGTGCCGCGCAGGACGCCGGGACCCCCTGGCTCTACAATGACCGGCTGCGTTTGACCGCCCAAACGGGGTTTGACTGGCTGCGCCACGCCCGCACTGCGGACGGTTTTGGCAAGTTCTTGCGGTATGTCGCGACCCACTGCTCAAACGAGGCCGAACTGCCGGTCAATCCAAACTGGCGGCCTCAAAAGCGGATCATCAAGCCAGACCTGTTTCAGCCTGACATCATCGGGAAAGTCGAGGACTTTCGAGCCTTTGGTGCGTCAGTCGCAGCGGGGCTCGGACTTGCCGCGATCGACATTCAACCATTCGCTCCACGCCACGAGCCTCCGTTGCGGCGCGAGGCCTACCTCAACCGAGCCACCAACCGAGAGCTTCTTGGCAAGATTTACGCCGGGGACTACGAAACCTTTGGATACGACGCACCATGACACCCGAACTCACCGCCCTTGCCTATGCGGCCCTGCTCCAAGCTGCGCAATTCGGGACCATGGCTGTCCTCGTCAATCTTGAGGTCGGTCCGGCCAAGACGATGTCAGCACGCGATCCTTCGAGGCTGGGTGGCGATCTGGCATCACAAGTGTCGGACAAGAACGGTCGGCTGATCCGCGCGATGAACAACCATTTTGAGGCCTTGATCCTGTTCACAATCGCGGTCGTACTCGTCACGCTCGCGGACACAGGCACCGGGTTCACGGCAATCTGTGCCTGGACCTATCTGATTGCGCGTATCCTCTATGTACCCGCCTATTATTTCGGCCTCGCGCCATGGCGCTCACTGATCTGGTTCTCGGGATTCCTCGCAACCTTTGCAATGATCGCAGCGACATTGGTCCAGTTAACACCATGGGCCTAAGCCGCATTCCCATATGCATCGGATGTGCATTGCTTGTGCATCCATTGTGCATCCGTAAAATATGACAAAACCAGCCAAGGAACCTCCACATGGCAAGCTATGATCTCATCGTAATCGGCTCTGGCCCCGGCGGCTATGTCTGCGCCATTCGTGCGGCCCAACTGGGCATGAAAGTTGCCTGCGTTGAAGGGCGCGAAACGTTGGGCGGCACTTGCCTCAACGTGGGCTGCATCCCGTCCAAGGCACTCTTGCACGCTAGCCATCAGTTGCACGAAGCCGAGCATAACTTTGCCAAAATGGGCCTCAAAGGCAAAGCCCCGTCGGTCGATTGGAAGCAAATGCTCACGTACAAGGGTGAGACGATTGAGGCCAACACCAAAGGCATCGAATTTCTGTTCAAAAAGAACAAGGTAGATTGGATCAAAGGCTGGGCGTCTATTCCGGCTGCAGGGCAGGTCAAAGTCGGGGATGAGGTGCACGAGACTAAGAACATCGTCATTGCCTCAGGCTCTGAAGTCGCGACCCTGCCGGGCGTTGAGATTGATGAGAAAACAGTAGTCAGCAGCACGGGCGCGCTGGAGCTGGCCAAGATCCCCAAGGAGATGGTGGTCATTGGCGCGGGCGTCATCGGGCTCGAGCTTGGGTCCGTCTATTCCCGCCTTGGCGCGTCAGTTCAGGTGATCGAGTTCCTTGATGTCATCACCCCGGGCATGGATGCTGAAGTGCAAAAGACATTCCAGAGAACGTTGAAAAAACAGGGGCTTACCTTCACCATGGGGGCCGCCGTGCAAGGGGTTACGGTCAAAGGCGGCAAGGCTACCGTCACGTACAAACTGCGCAAAGATGACAGCGAGCATGAAGTTAAGGCCGACACCGTCCTCGTCGCAACCGGACGCCGCCCTTACACCGATGGTCTTGGCCTTGCCGAGCTGGGCGTTGAAATGGAGGAGCGCGGTCAGATCAAGACAAACGGCTATGCCACCAACGTCGCCGGCATCTACGCCATCGGTGATGCGATCACCGGCCCCATGCTCGCCCACAAGGCCGAGGATGAAGGCATGGCCGTGGCAGAGATTCTCGCCGGTCAGAAAGGACACGTTAACTATGACGTGATACCCGGTGTGATCTATACGCACCCCGAGGTCGCGAATGTCGGTGCGACAGAGGAACAGCTCAAAGAGGCGGGTCGTGCCTATAAGGTTGGCAAGTTCAGCTTTATGGGGAACGGCAGAGCAAAGGCGAATTTTGCGGCCGATGGCTTTGTCAAAATCCTCGCCGACAAAACGACAGATCGTATATTGGGGGCCCATATCATTGGCCCCATGGCCGGTGATCTGATCCACGAGATTTGCGTCGCGATGGAGTTTGGTGCAGCGGCAGAAGACCTCGCCCGCACGTGCCATGCCCACCCAACGTACTCAGAGGCCGTGCGAGAAGCAGCACTTGCCTGTGGCGACGGACCGATCCACTCGTAGGTGTGAGGAATAAGGAATTGTTAATGCGTGACGATACCGTCGCGCATTACTCCTGCAAAAGTCGGGACAACTCGCTCGCCGCCTCATTCATCGCTGGCAAATAGGTCAAGGCCGCTTCAATCGTAAAGCGCTGAGTCGGTGCGTGAAATGACAGTGTTGAGACAAGACGGCCGTTATCGTCCTTGATCGGCACCGCCAGGGCAATCATGCCGTCCATGAATTCCTCTCGGTCCAAGGCGCACCCTTGTTTGCGGACAGAGCTGATCTCGGACAACAACGCATCCGGAGATGTGATTGTATTGCTGGTTTTGGCTTCCAGGATTTCAGCCGTGGCGTAGCGTTTCAGATGGCTATCCGGCAGAGTAGACAGATACATCTTGCCCGATGCTGTGCAGTAAAACGGCACCTCTGTCCCGATCGGCAGTTGGATGCGCAACGGCCATTCCGTCTCCACCCGTTCGAGGTAGACCATTGAATCCCGGTCCGGCAGAGCGATGTTGCACGTCTCGCCAATCTCGGCGCTCAGCTTGCGCAAAACTGCGAGGCGCGCTGCCCTTATCCGCAACGACGACAGCACTCCCGTGGCCATTCCCCGCAGCCTGCGCCCCGGGGAATAGGCTTTGCCATCGATATCACGCTGCAGGAACCCTTCTTCCTCGAGCGTGGCAAACAACCGATGGATTGTCGGCTTGGGCAGTCCCAGTTCGGCATTCACCGTGGTTGGCGTGACAGGCACCCCAACCCGCGCCACCTCCTCCAGCACCAAAAGGAGCCGGAGGTTGGTGGGAATGGTGTCCGAACGGTTACCGTCCATTAGCCTGCTGCACCTCCGGCAAAGGAATTGAGCAACTCATAAATACCGCCGCCGGGCAACAACGTCTTAGACAAGGATGGGATCAGAGCCACGGCGAACCACACGATGATCAGTGCAAAAAGATACATCGTCGAGTAGCGCAATAGCCTGAAGTACGGAACCCCGGTCACACCGGACGCCACGTAAAGGTTCAACCCGTATGGCGGCGTGATGAACCCGATGGACGCACCCACGAGGAAGACCACCGCAAACTGGATCGGATCGACACCCACGTTGGCCGCAATCGGGGCCAAGATCGGCGCGAGGATGATCGTCACCGGCAGGGATTCGAGCACCATGCCTGCCACGAATACGATGGCCATCGCAGTGAAGAGGACGGGATAATAGCCCCCCATCGAGATCAGGAATTCCTCAATGAACGCCTTGGCCCCAAGCGAAGACAGGTTCTGTTGCATGACAACCGAGATGGCGATCAGAGGTGCGAGAATACCTGTGATCTGTGCCGACCGCATGGTGATCGACGGAAGCTCCGTCGGGCCAAAGCCGCGGACAACGACCATTTCGCCAAAGCCGCGTTCGTCAATCGGGCGATCTTCGTCCACATTCATCATTTTGTAAATCGGCAGACAGATAAAGCCCACGATCACACAGAAGCCGACGGTCACACCCGCCGCCTCGGTGGGCGAGAATTTTCCGGTGTAGATGCCCCAAAGCACCAATCCGATGGCAAAGAAACCGAGCCAGCCGCCGAGTGCAGTTTTGAGGACGCGCGCTGGGTCGAGCCGGATCAAAACGCCCCACTTGTTGATCGTCGAGACGATAAAGGCCGTGATGATCATGGCCAAGACCATCAAGGCACCTGGTACGATGCCTGCGATGAAGAGGTCATTGATCGACAGGTTCATGATAAAGCCATAGACGATAAAGATGATCGACGGCGGAATGATGATACCGACCGTACCGCCTGCCGCAGCTGTTGCCGCCGAGAAGCGTGGATCGTACCCACCTTTGACCATTTCAGGGTGCAGCATCGAACCGATGGTCGCTGTCGTGGCTGAGTTCGAGCCCGAAATCGCGGCAAAGAGGCCAGAGGCACCAATAGCCGCCATGGCAAGACCACCACGCAGCCAACCCAAACAGGCATAGGCAAAGTCCGAAAGCCGTCGGGCGATGCCCGCCCGGTTGATCAGGTCACCAGTCAAGATAAAGAGCGGCATCGCCAGCAGGGCAAAGCCATCAGTGAACACGTCAGACAGGGCCGTGCCAATATTGTCGAGCCGCTGGCCCAACGCCAATGACGTGCCGAGCACCCAATATCCGATGACAAGGAAGACGGGTACGCCGAGCATGAAAAGGACTGTGACGCCCAAAGAGATAAGGGTTACGAGGGTTCCAAGTTCCATCTTACTGGCCTCCCAACACGGTTTGCTCGATCATCGGTTGCCCCGTGCGATATTTGCGGATGTCGTCGAATAGGTTCTGAAAGACCCGACCCGACAAAAGGATGAATGCCAGCGGCAAGGATATAAGGAACCACCAGACGAAGACGTTGTTGGTGCCGGTAACAAACATGAAGTTTGAGCCTGCGTTGGCGACCACTCGGGTCGACGTGACGATGACCAACCAGCAAATCCCCCACCACAGAAGGGCGTCGAGCCACAGCAGTGCAAATTGTGGTGTGCGTGGCATCTTGCTACGAAATTCGGAGAATGACAGGTGCGTCCGCAGGCGAACGTTATAGCTGCAGCCTGTCCATGTCATGATCAGGAACAAATACCCCGGGATAGTGGTCGACCATGGGAATTGTTCAGAGAAGACAAACCGTCGGATCACCTCGACAAAGATAATAGCGCCGATGGTAAGGTAGGAGACGACCATCAAGGTCGGCTCAAGGTTGCGCTCGATCCACGGCACTTTGCGATAGATCAATGCGACGATTAAGCCACCCACCAATGTCGCGATCAGGCCCCAGAGCCATGCAGCTTCGCTGCGCAGGGCGGACCTCAGAGGAAAGAAATCTGGCTCTTTGCCTGTGATGAACTCAAAAAATGCTGAGCTCATAGCTGCGATAATATCCCAGCTTCCGGTGATCATTTCCAGCATCGGCAGTCTCCTCCCAAAGACAGCGGTGGTTGACGCCAAACCGCAACTGCGTCGGCGCGTTTATAATTTTAGTCTGTCGGAAAGTTGGGCCGGGGGATAGTCCCCCGACCCGAAAAGCGATCTCTCGCTTAGCCACGCCACCAGCGGCGAGGCTCCACGTTCTCTGCGAGCGTGTGCGTGTTCTGACGCGCAACGTCGTAGATCTCCTGGTATGTGTCGCGACCACCGGCCCAGCCGTTGATCCGCTCACGCCACTCTTCCCAAGCCGCGGGCTGGAATTCAGGCGAACACATTTCTTCGGCTTCGCGACGGGCATCATCGGACAAGAAGGCCGGCTTGACGTCGTTCTCGGCAAAGATTGTGCCTGGCAGAACTGGATCAGAGAAGCCAACCGTGTTGACGAGAGCTGCCTCGTTGGCGGCCTGCACGTGAACCTGCGTGAAGTACGCGGATTCCATGATGGCGTCCTGAAGGTGACCTTCCATGCCGTCGAACACTTCGGCGTTCATGCCGGTGTGCTCTGTACCGCAGAAGAAGCGCAGGTCGACAGACTGAGTAACGGCAGGCGACATGTTGGCGTAAGCCACGGCAGATGCCCATGTCTCGGCACCGTCGATCAGACCTGTGCGCAGAGCGTCGAGTGTCTCTTCCCATGCCACTGGCACTGGGTTGAGGTCGAGAAGCTCCATCGCGATCCGGCCGAGCTGTGTGCCCGTGACGCGGTTCTTGGTGCCAGCCAGTTCGGTGACAGAAGACACCAGAGGACGGTCTGCAAAGTTTGCACCCATCTGAAGGCCGCGCAGTTCGCAGTGGCTGAAGAGGAACTTCAGGCCATGACGGCTTTCCAGTGGCTCCCGCAGCAGACCCATGGACTCGGGGCTGTAGAGGAAGTGGTACTGGTCGGCACGGCTACGGAACATGTAGGCGTAGTCCAGAACGTTCAGGTAAGGTGTCGAGCCAGCCGAGTTCTGCGTGGAGGCAGAATACATGTCGATCACGCCGAGCTGTGCTTTCTCAGCGCAGGACAGCTGACCACAGATCTGGTTGTCACCGATGAACTCGATGCGAATCTCGCCGTCGGTCCGCTCCTCGAGGTCGCGTGCGAACTCAAGAACACCGGCGCGCTCGATCAAAAGGTTCTGCTGGTTAAAGCCTGCAGCGCCCAAAGTCAGGTTATACTTCGCCTCTGTGCCGTACCGACGATTGTATGTCGATTCAACAGCTTGGGCGAGGTTTGGCAGGGTTGCCGCACCTGTCAGGGCACCCGCGCCCAAAAGAACAGATGACATGCCGTACTGACCTGATAGCTTGAACAGGTCGCGACGTGAAATGGTGCTGAGCACCTTAGAAGCTTTCATTATTTTCCTCCCATACGCAATATTGATACTTGCAGTCTCAATACTGAGCCTCATTATAGGGTTGTGGCAAGAGCTAATTTCGATTCTGCCCAAAATTTAGGTGGAGGAGCCTTCGGATGGATAACCTTGAAGCAGACTATGTCGTCATTGGCGCAGGCTCCGCTGGCTGTGTCCTCGCCAATCGCCTCAGCGCTGATCCGAAAAACAAAGTCATTCTGATGGAGGCAGGCGGTCGCGATCTGAACCCTTGGATCCATATCCCTGTTGGTTATTTCAAAACGATCCACAATCCGTCCGTAGACTGGTGCTACAAGACTGAGCCTGATCCGGGTTTGAACGGACGTTCCATCGAATGGCCGCGCGGTAAGGTTCTTGGCGGCTCTTCATCTTTGAATGGCCTGCTGTATGTCCGAGGGCAACCTCAGGACTACGATCGCTGGGCGCAAATGGGCAATCGCGGCTGGGCATGGGATGATGTGTTGCCGCTCTTCAAGCGTGCGGAAAAGAACGAACGCGGCGCGGATGATTTCCACGGCGATGACGGACCGCTGTCCGTCTCAAACATGCGCATCCAACGCCCCATCACTGACGCTTGGGTCGCCGCAGCTCAGGCTGCTGGATACAAATTCAACCCGGATTACAACGGCGCAGAACAGGAAGGCGTGGGCTTCTTTCAGCTTACGGCCAGAAATGGCCGGCGCTGTTCGTCGGCGGTGGCCTATCTCAAACCGGCCCGCGCCCGTCAGAACTTGCAAATCATCACACATGCGCAGGCAGATCGGATCGTTATTGAGAACAACCGCGCTGTTGCCGTCAGCTATAAGGACCGCGCTGGCAAGGTTCACCAAATCAAGGCACGACGTGAAATTATCCTGTCAGGCGGAGCGATTAACTCGCCACAGCTTTTGATGCTGTCAGGTATCGGAGAGCCCGAACAGCTTGCCGAGAACGGCATAGAGGTCGTAAAGGCGCTGCCGGGAGTTGGCAAAAATATGCAGGATCACCTGCAGGCGCGACTGGTCTACAAGTGCAACGAGCCAACCCTGAATGATGAGGTGAGCAGTCTCTATGGACAGGCGCGCATCGGTTTGAAGTATCTGATGTTCCGCTCTGGCCCCATGACCATGGCTGCAAGCCTCGCCACCGGCTTTCTTAAAACGCGGGATGATCTGGAAACGCCGGATATTCAATTCCATGTTCAGCCGCTTTCAGCCGAGAACCCCGGGAAAGGGGCGGACAAGTTTTCTGCCTTTACGATGTCAGTGTGCCAACTGCGCCCCGAGTCAAAAGGCGAAATCCGTCTGAAATCCGGTAATCCGCGTGATTACCCAGCGATCATACCGAACTATCTGTCGACCAAGACCGACTGCGATACGGTCGTGGCTGGCGTGAACATTGCGCGCACGATTGCACGACATGCGCCGCTGAAATCAAAGATTTCTGAAGAGTTCCGGCCCAACGCCGATCTGCCAATGGATGATTATGACGCAACGCTCGACTGGGCGCGCAACAACACCGCGTCGATTTATCACCCGACTGGAACATGCAAGATGGGATCAGACAAGCAATCCGTCGTGGATGATCGCCTGCGGGTACACGGCATTGACGGTCTGCGAGTCGCCGATTGTTCCATCATGCCAGAGATTGTGTCAGGTAACACCAACGCCCCCGCAATTATGATCGGCGAAAAGGCGAGTGACCTGATCCTTGAGGATGCCATGGCTCTCGCCTAAGCGCTGGTCACCTGCCGCGGTGCATGGCAGCGTGGGCGCATGACACGACTGAGCATATTGGCAACTATTCTGCTGTGCTTCGGCAGCGCTGTGTACGCCCATGCGTCGCAGCAATCGTTCGTGTTGCTTCTGCCCACCGGCCTTTACATCAGCGCGGGCGTCGCGACTGTTGCGCTGACGCTGATTGTCATCTCGGTCGTTCCGGCTCGTGTTGCACGTGCGATCTTTGCGACGCGCGCAGTCGGGCGTAGCCGTGGTCCGAAATGGCATCTCGCCACCAGTACGCTGAGTTTTGCCTTCTTGGCGGCCCTTCTACTTGCGGGCCTCATAGGCCCGACCGATCCCACCAGGAATCCGATCCCCGCATATTTCTGGACCGGCTTTTGGATGATTGCCGTTCTGATCCAAGGTCTGCTTTTTGACATTTGGCGGTGGATCAATCCGTGGACAGGCCCATTAGCCATTATGCGCGCCCTTGGCATCTCTCCCTTGCAACGCCCACCCCGGCACCATTGGCTGGCGATGATCAGCCTCTTGGCGTTTGCCTATCTGATGCTTGTGTCACCGCGCTCGTCAGATCCAGCGACATTGGCGCGGGTTATCGCGGGCTATTGGATCATTCACTTCCTGGCCGGCCTCATCATGGGCCCCGCATGGCTGCGACGGGGCGAGGCGATGGGCCTGATGATGGCAGTGTATGGCCAGCTGACAGCCTGGGCCACGCGGTCTGGCCGCCGCCGGATCGGGCTGCCTGGCTGGCAGATATTGCGCCGACCGGCGCCGCCGACAGCACTTGCCGTTTTTATGATTGCCCTGCTCGCGATCGGAAGTTTCGACGGGTTTTACCGCACCTTTACGTGGTTTTCGTGGACAGGGCAGAACCCGCTACAGTTTACCGGCCGTTCATCTGTGATCCTTATCTCTTCGCTGGGGCTTTTGTTTGCGCTTCCCATTCTGATCGGCCTCTACGCGGCCTGCCTCTGGGCAGGCATGGCCATGATTGGGCGACGCGATCTGGCGGGTCATGCATTTCGCGCCTTTGCTCCCGCCCTTTTGCCAATCGCCTTCGTCTATCACTTTGCTCATTACCTCCCCGCGCTTTTGGTCGAGGTGCAGGCCTTGCCGATCATTGCCAACGACCCGCTGGGCCGAGGCGCTAATCTGTTTGGGTGGAGTCATCTGCAAGTCACGACGGGTTTTTTCAACCGGCTCGACACTGTCCGCCCGATTTGGTTGGCGCAGGCCGGGATGGTTGTTGCGGGCCATGTCATCGCCATCTTGCTCAGCCACGTCATCGCCCTTCGGTTACTGCCGCGTCACCGTGACGCTGCGATCAGCCAGTTGCCGATTGCAATCTTCATGATCCTCTACACGCTGTTTGGCCTGTGGCTTTTGGCGAGTCCGCAGGGTGCCTAATCCTTTACGGATTGCATCGTGTGTGCCACCATCCTCCCAGCCAAACGCGATAAATCGCGCATTGATTGCAACAGGGAACCGGACCATGACCAAGCTCATCACACCCGACACCAGCCTCAAAACACCAACACGCCGCGCAGCCCTCAAGGGCCTGGGCGCCGCTGCTACACTTCCGCTTTGGGCGCGTTACGCGCAGGCGCAAACATCCGAGCCGATCAAACTGGGCTTTCAGATGCACGCAACGGGCATCGGGGCGGCCTATGGCCGCTGGTACGACCGGACCTCTCGCGCTGCTGTGGCCAAGATCAACGCAAGCGGCGGCATCAACGGGCGCGAGGTGGAGCTGATCACCGAAGACGACGGCACGGACCCAGCCCGCGGTGCCGAGGCGTTGGAGAAATTCGCCAACCAGCATGGCTGTGACGCCGCCTTTGGTACTCTGTTTTCGCACGTTGTCATCGGATCGGCCCCCCGGGCGGGCGAGCTAAAGCTGCCCTACTATGTGGTCAGCGAAGGGCATCACGTCGCCTCTGGCATCCTGAACCGCTATACCCTACAGCCCGGCATCACCGATGTGCGCAGCCAAATTCAGGCGATGGCGCCCTTTGTGGCCGAAAATCTGGGCAAGAAGGTCACGATGATCTACCCCGATTTCGCGTTTGGCTATGATCACCGCGATTACTTTTCTGAGGCGATTGTGGCTCAGGGCGGTGAGATGGCCGCAACCATCGCGATCCCTCCGACGGAGACATCGTTCACTCGCTATTTCAGCCAGATCCCCCGCGATACCGAGGTGTTGTATCACGTAATGGTGGGCCCTGCGGTTCTGACATTCGTCAAGGAGCTGGGCGAATTCTTTGGTGGGCGCGGGCCAGAAATGATCGGCTTTATCGACAGCCTAGAGGCCGTCGATCTCGCCTCCCCCGGTCTTGAGTTTCTCGAAGGCTCGCATTTCTGGGAAGGCAACCCACGCTACGCTCAAGAGAACCAATCCGAATACGATGTGGCCTATCGCGCGGCCGTCGGCGTCGACAACAATGGCGCGAGCCTGACCGATCCCTCCGACGTGTCAACCTATGCGCATATGTTCGGTTGCTGGGAAACGCTGCACATCATGTGTGATGCGATGGTGGCCTCAGGCTATCGCGGCCCGCAGGACCGTGCGGCCATGATCGAAGCGACCGAAGCAATGACAACCATGGATCACAGCATGGCGCACCCGCAGGGGCCGAAGCTGTTCAATGGGAAAACCCACCAGACCTTCGGCCAGCAATACATCACCAAGGTCGAGGACGGTCGCCTGAACCTTGTGCACACCACTTCCATCGAGGATGGCCTCTACGACGATCCGGTCGATTACACGACGCAGTCGTTCTAAGCTCACCAGGATGGGGTACGTTTGGCAATTGTGGGCCGACGGGCCAACGATCCTAATTGCGCTGTTCGAAGGCGCGTTGCTCGCCGCCGTTCTGGCACTGATGGCGGCGGGCCTCAGCCTCGTGTTCGGTGTGATGCGGGTGGTCAATGTGGCCCACGGCGAGTTCTACATGCTGGGCGCCGTTGCTGCGTGGTTCATTGCAAGCCAGATCGGCGGCAGCCCCGCGGTCTCTTTTGTTGCTGCCCTCATTGTCGCACCGCTCCTTGTCGGCGCTCTGGCTGCGATGATCGACATCACCGTGATCAAAAAGGTGAACTACGATCCAGAGCGGACCATCGTTGCCACCATCGGCCTGCTTTATATCATCCAGCAAGGCACCTTGATGGGCTTTGGCGCGGTCCCGCGTGCAGTAGAGCCGCCTTTTGACCACCGGATCGCCATCCCTTGGTGGGAAAAGGTCGATGGCGTATGGGAAATGTACTGGCCTTGGGGCCTGTCAATTTCCACCTACAAAGTGTTCGTCATCGTCGCCGCTATCGTCATCATCAGCGCCCTTCGTTATGCAATGACCCATTCGAAGGCTGGCCTGATCATGCGCGCCACACAGCTCGACAGTGAAACGGCGCAAGCCTTCGGCATCCCTGTGGGCCGGGTCTATGCAGGCGTTTTTGGCGTCGGCTGCGGGCTAGCCGCCCTTGCCGGCGTGTTGATCTTGCCGATCCAACAGGCGCATTACCTCATGGGCGGCGAAGCGCTCCTCTCGTCGTTTATCGTTGTGATCATCGGCGGCTTGGGCTCTTTCGGCGGCACGATTATCGCCGCCATCATCATCGGTATGACGGATTCAATCCTGACGATTTTCTTTTCGCCCATCATTGCCAAAATCGTGGCCACGCTCCTCGTAGCCCTCGTACTTGTCTTCAAACCCACCGGCCTTTTCGGGACCAAACGGCAATGAGCGTCACCGCCAAGACACTCTCTTTACATCTGGGACTGATCGCGGTGCTATTCGCGCTGCAATTTATCCTGGGCCCTTATCAACAAGGCAACATTGCCCGCATTATGGTCCTTGCGACCTATGCCATTGGCTACAATGTGCTGTTTGGCTACACGGGCCTGCTCTCGTTGGGACACGCAATGTTTTTCTGCGCGGGCATGTATGGGCTGGCGATCCCAATGTACCACTTCTCAGTCCCGGCCGAACTTGCCTTTCTCATGGCACTCGCCATCGGCGCAGGCTTTTCGCTTTTGGTTGGTCTATTGGCGCTCAGGACCATCGGCGTCGCCTTTATGATCGTGACATTAATGTTTGCGCAGGCGGTCTACCTCATCATCCTGTACGCCGCAGAATGGACCCGAGGCGACGAAGGTTTTGTGCTTGTTCAATCCACCCGAACGCTGTTTGGCGTCGATCTGACGGACGACACAGCAAAATACGCAGCAGCCCTCGTGCTCTTCGCCACAGCCCTCCTCTTCACGCTTTGGCTGGTGCGCGCGCCCACAGGGCGGGTGCTGATCGCTGTCCGCGAGAACGAGGATCGCGCCAGTCTCCTTGGTTATGACATCCACCGACACAAGCTCATCGCGGTGGTCATTTCCGGCACAATCTCGGCAGCGGCAGGGGCGGGATACGCCCTCCTCTTTGGCAACACGGGCAGCACATTCGCCACCGTTCAATATTCCATCCTTCCACTGCTCTGGGTGCTGCTGGGCGGCGCGGGCACTGTCCTCGGTCCGTTTCTCGGCACCCTGTTCATGTATTACCTCATTGATTATGCGGCCGACGTCACAAACGCTTATATGCTCATCGCGGGGGCGGCCCTCGTCGCCCTCACACTCTTTGCACCAACCGGAATCGCAGGCACGGTCCGCAAACACCTGTGGCGGTGGCTGCCTTGACGATGCTTTTACAAACTCATGGTCTGTCTCGGTACTTCGCAGGCATCACCGCCAACGAAGATGTGGACTTTGACCTTCAAAAGGGCGAAATCCGCGCGCTGATCGGCCCCAATGGGGCAGGCAAGACGACTTTTACCTCGATGGTCATCGGACGACTTGCACCCTCCAAAGGATCGATCATTTTTGAGGGGCAGGACATTACGCATCTGCCAGCGCATGAGCGTGTCCGACTTGGGATGGCCTACACGTTTCAAATCACCTCGGTCTTTGCCAATTTGTCGGTTTTCGAGAATGTCGCGCTCGCCGCGCGACGCAAAATGCGCGCGAAGGATGCGACCCTGACGGCCCACGTGACCGAGCTGTTAGAGAAAGTCGGCCTCGCCGGGCGCGGCGAAGACCTCGCCTCCGACCTATCATATGGTCACCAGCGCTTGCTCGAGATCGCCATGGGCCTTGCCAGCGCGCCCAAGCTCTTGATCCTCGACGAGCCGACCCAGGGGCTGGCCGAAGCCGAGATTGCCGCCTTCAAGTCTCTCGTCCGCAGCCTTGTGCCGGAAACAACAGTGCTGCTGATCGAGCACAATATGAGCGTCGTGATGGAATTGGCGGATACGATCACGGTGCTCAATGCAGGACAAACACTCGCCTTTGGAACGCCCTCAGAAGTACAGGCAAACGCCGCCGTCCAATCCGCCTATCTGGGAGGGTCAGAAGATGCTTGAGGTACGAAGCATCAATGTCGCCTACGGCCCCGTACCCGTCCTTCGGGATCTGTC
This sequence comes from Flavimaricola sp., assembly GCA_020629175.1. Classification (GTDB taxonomy): domain Bacteria; phylum Pseudomonadota; class Alphaproteobacteria; order Rhodobacterales; family Rhodobacteraceae; genus JALZWD01. The sequence goes on from JAHDDU010000005.1 coordinate 103,243, forward strand.
TCTCACAGCAAATCAAGGCGAAATCCTCTGCCTGCTGGGCCGCAACGGCGCGGGGAAGACCACAACGATGAAGGCCATCATGGGCCTTTTGCCGGTGACTGCGGGCACCGTTACGTTCCAAGGCAACACCATCTCAAATGTCCCAGCCCACATCGTCCCCACGCATGGGATCGGTTACATTCCCCAAGGGCGCAAACTGTTTGGCGAATTGACGGTCGCAGAAAACCTCGCCGTTGGCCTGCAGACCCGAAAGTCTCCCCAAAGGGTGATGGATGCAGCGCTTGATATGTTTCCCGCCCTGAAAACTCGGCTTAATCAACGGTCCGAAACTTTGTCGGGTGGCGAACAAACAATGCTGACCGTGGCTCGCGCGCTCTGCGTCGACCCGCACCTGTTGCTGCTTGACGAGCCAACAGAAGGCCTGCAGCCCTCCATGATCAAAGCCATCCGTGACGCCATCCTGCAGCTGCGGCGCGACGGCAAAGCCATCATCCTTGTCGAACAGCGGATGGACTCAGTTCTCGCGGTGGCCGATCGCGTGGCCTTCATTGAACAAGGACAGATCGTCGAAACGACGGACGGCGACAGTCTCCGCGCCAACCCCTCACTTCTGCGCGCCCGCCTCGGGGTCTAGCCCCTCATCTCATCTTGCTCAAAATACCTCGGGGTCCGGGGCAGTGCCCCGGCCAGCACTTGCAAAACGCGCTACCGCAAACCGTCTGTCCCCTCAGCATCTGCATGGGTCAGCCCCCCAACCCGCGGCAAGGGCCGTCCGCTGTCGGTCACAGCCACAGCAACGAGTATCTCGTTCGCGCGCGGTGCATCGTTCATCCGCACCTCGACGCCATCAAAATGCGAGCGCACATAGGCCGCGTCCTTGTGGCCAAGTGGCACGTCAAGGTCTTGACCCGGTCCGCCCATCTTTTTTGACGACGGGACGAGCGCCGCTCCTTTCTCAACAGCCGCGCGGAGGGGCGCGCCAAGTTTGGGGTGCAAAATGGCAGCGGCGTGCTCCAGCTCGCCAGACTCACCCACCATCGCGGCTTTGCCATAGCTTTCGGCCTGCTCGGGCGCGATGCCAAGTGCGACAACACACTTCCTTCCCAACAAACCCCCAAGCTCTGCGCCAATTTCCATTAGCGCTGACAGATCTTCTTCATAGCGACCCGCGAAGGGATTACGGATGACTGCCACAGCCACCGCTTTGCGCGTCGCGGGTGTGACCGGCCGTCCCATCTCGAGATGGGTTTCTTCTACCCAAACGGCGGTCTTTCTGATCTCGGCGGTCATCGCAGGCCATCTCCCTTTGAAATTTCGGATGCTTTCAATCCACCCGCGCGATCATGAACCCGCGCGCCCGTCGTCATCACAAGAATCACCATCATCTCGTCCGCCTTGGGGCTGTCATTCATCCCCACTTCGATCGCATCAAAATGCCCACGCACGTAAGACGCATCAATATGCGTGATCGGCACATCAAGCCGCACGCCTGCTGCACCCACCTTTTTGGTCGATGGTACAATCGCTTTCGCGCCACCCAAGGCCTCTCGCATCGCGTAACCTCCCGGCGCATGCCAGAGGGCTGCGTGCTCAAGTTCTCCATTGGTGCCGACGATGGCCCCTTTCCCATAGCCCTCGATCCGTTCCGCCCCGCCCAGTTCTGCCATCAAGCGCTGCGCCATCGACAGACCCAGGGGCTTGAGGTCTTCCATAAAGGGCTCGATCTCTTCGACGTAGCGGCCCGCAAAAGGGTTTGCGATCACGGCCATGATCGCGCCGCGCCGCTGCGGCGTCTCGGCGACTGGGCCGCCCTCGTGGAAGACATCTTCGACCATCACCGCCATTTTGCGGACCACGACGTCAGGCATGTTCCCGTCCTTCTATCTGGATCACATCAGTTTGGCCCACCGTCACCCATTGCCGCCGCAGAAACAAGCCAGCGGCTGTGATCAATCCACGCCCAAACATATCTTCGGCAAGCTGTTGCCCGGCCCTCAGCGCAACGCCGCACTCTTCAGGCGTCAGCGCGCCCACTGAGGTGACGACGTCGCGTCGGCCAAGATCGCTGTCGGGATCAATGCTCTGCGCTGGCACACGGCGGACGGCGGGGTGTCCCGGCAAGTCAACCGCATTTGCGATAAGGGTGGCGGCCGCGTCTGCTTTGGCCGCTGTTTCGGCGATGACCGTGACGCTGTCTGCTATGCCCATGTTCAGGCTGCGCCCGCCGGCTCCAGAGGTGGCAATGCCACCGCTCTGGGTGAGCGTCACCTGCCCCAACGCCTCACTCTGCGGGCCAACCACGGCAATCTGAAAGCTGTCACCGCCAGAAAGGTACACGGCAATATCCCCGCCATTATTCACGTAAGCACGCCGCGGCGCGCAGGATTGGCAAATGGCGGCAAGCACCTCATCCGCAACGCTTCCAGCCACCGCGGCCATCGGCGTCACAAATCCCCGGCAATGGTGCGGGGCGACGGCGTGCACCATACGCCCGGCGACTGCCCCCTCAACGGCTTGCCCGTCGGACGAGCGCAAGCGCGGCAGCTCCTGCACCAATGTCTCAAGGATCGGGTCAAACCGCCTTTTGGCAGCCTCAAAGGCCACCTCGCGATCCCCATCGACGCCAATGATCAGATCGATAGGCCCATGTTGCAGATGCAAGCGCCCACCAGACAACAGAGCCGCCTTAGGGCCCATCAGACGATACGGACTTTCGGGCCCAAGACCTCTGCCAAGTCAACGATCCTGTCGATATGGCCGCCCAGCGCTTCGTAGTCCTTGCGCGACAGAGTGAATTCTATTGGGGCCACGATGGCGGGGGTTGGCACGTAGCCGAAGGCGTTACTCGGCATACCCAAAACGTCAGCCATGACGGTGATGCCACCGCCCGGCCAAACATATCCTTCCGCCCCTCCTACCGTGACTTTGGTGAGCATATCTTTGACGGATTTGGTCAGCTTGACCGGGTTCGTCGTGACCCCCGCGCGCAGAGAACCTCCAGCGCCGCCCATAAACAGGACCGAACATAACGAAGGCTCGCAGTTTTCAGCGATAAGCTGCGCGGACGCCTCAACCGCTGCAGGAGCGGGCGCAGATTGCGGCTGCAACTCGGCATCCAGTTCGTAATACCCCCAATGCTCGCCCGTCGTGGACACCATCAAAAGGCGCAACCCCGGCCAAGCCACTTTGGGATCAAACGGTTTGAGAATGCTGAGCGGATCGTCGATGTCCGTCCCACCCCATCCTGTACCAGGCTTCGCCACCTGAAAATACCGGCCCGGCGTAGACCGCCGCCCTTGCATTTTGATGCCAGTCTTTGGCACGTCGAGCTGCTTGCCCGCCTCATGTTCGGACAGCACCCCTGTGATGTGATCATCAACGACGACGACCTCATCCACATGATCAATCCACGAGGCCGCAAACATGCCAATCGTGGCAGACCCGCAGCCCACGCGCATCAAACGCTCGGGCGTGCCGTCAATGACAGGCGGCTGACCGGCCCGCACGACAATCTCAGCCCCATCGTCGATCTGCATCGTCACAGGCTCGCAATTGCACAGCGCCATCAACGCATCACAGGTAACGCGGCCCTCCTTCTTTGTGCCACCCGTCAGATGCTCCACCCCGCCGAGCGAGAGCATTTTGGAGCCGTATTCGCCAGTCATCACATGGCCAATGGGTTCGCCACCCACGCGCACAAAGGCGCGTTCAGGTCCAATGTGGCGATCAGTGTCGATCTTCACCTTCACACCACAGTAAGAGAAGATGCCTTCGGTCACGACGGTGACCATATCAACGCCATCTATTTCTTGCGACACGATGAAAGGTGCGGGCTTGTAATCCGGGTAGGTCGTCCCGGCCCCAATCGCGGTGACAAAGGGCCGATCCCCCTGGACAATGTCTCCATCCCAGTCGCGGCCCATAAAGGGCACCGCAGCAGCGCCGTTTTCAATTACCGTGAGCGGATCAAGGCGCACTAGCTCTCCAGCAAAATTAGCATATCTATCGCAAGCTCCAGATCTACCATCCGCAATATAGCACATGACAGGGCAAGCATCGCAGCGTATTTTTTCACTCATACCCAGCATCCTTCAATGCGGCCCGCACGCGCGCTGGCGTCGCCGGCACCCGGCGCAGCGCAACGCCGGTGGCGTCGCGGATGGCATTGAGTATGGCGGGCGCCGTTGGGATCAGGACATGTTCCCCCAGTCCTTTGGCACCATAAGGGCCATGGGCGTCCGGATCCTCGATGATCACCGTCTCAATCGGTGGAATATCTCCAATCGTTGGGATCAGATAATCGTGCAGGTTTTCAGTCCGCCCCGGCAGGTATTCCTCCATCAGTGCCATCCCGAGCCCTTGGGCGATGCCCCCGTGGACCTGCCCCTCCACCAAAAGGGGATTGATCGCCCGGCCAACATCATGCGCCGCGACGCAACGCAGGGGCCTGACCTGCCCGGTCTTGATATCCACATCCACCTCGACCAGATGGGCGGCGTAACCAAACTGCGCATAGGGCACGCCCTGACCGTTTTCATCCAGCGGGCTGGCAGGAGGGTCATAGGTTTCGATGGCCATGAAGACATATCCATCTTCGTTCTGCGCCATACGCGAAAGATCAAATGAGCGTCCATCGGCGTTGATTGTTTTGCCCTCTATGATCAAAACCGCGTTCTCCTCCGCATTCGCATGTCGCAAGATAGCGGCGCGCAGGGCCTCACCTGACAAACGCGCGGCATTGCCCGAGACAAAAGTCTGGCGGGAGGCACTGGTTTTGCCCATGTCTGGGGTAAGGTCCGTATCCGCCCCAACAAGCGACACTTTTGAAAGCGGAACGCCCAGCGCCTCGGCAAAGATCTGGGCGATGACTGTATTGGCGCCCTGACCGATATCCATCGCCCCCTGATGCAGCACAATCTGTCCATCCGCAGTGATGCCTGACTTGCAGGTCGAGGGATTGCCCATCCCTGTATTGCCGCAGCCATACCAACCGGCTGCGATACCCACGCCTCGGCCCGGCACTTTGTCGGCACGCGCCTCGTCCCACGCAGGGCGCAGCGCTTCAAGACAGGCCTTGATCCCAACACCTTGCTCAAACACCTGCCCGCAGACAGTTGGCTGGCCCGATGTCAGCGCGTTGCGAATGCGAAATTCCAATCGGTCAACGCCCACGGCATCGGCTAATTCGTCAAAGAGGCACTCTTGCGCAATCGCCGCCTGCGGCACGCCAAAGCCACGGAACGCGCCTGCCGGCGGGTTGTGCGTGAAAACGCCATTCGACCGCGCCGTATAGTCCTTAAGGATGTAGGGCCCCGAGGCATGGACGGGCACACGGATCGCAACGGTAGGCCCCCAGGACGAATAGGCCCCAGTGTTGAAATCGCCTTCAAACGTCATGCCCTGTAGCATACCGTCCCGCGTCGCCCCTATTTTCACCCGCATCTTGGCCGGGTGACGTTTGGTGGTGGCTTGCATGCTCTCAGTGCGGGTGTAAGCGATCCGGCAGGGCCGTCCCGTCGCCAACGCGGCAAGCGCGATGTAGGGCTGCACCGAAATATCAAGCTTGGAGCCGAACCCCCCGCCTGCTGCTGTGGGGATCATACGCACGTCTGATAAGGGCCTGTCGAGGATCGCGGCCAACTGCTCCTGATCCATCACGGGGGCTTGCGTACAGGCCCGGACGACAACCCGCCCATCTACGACATCGGCATATCCCGCTTCGGGTTCGATATAGGCGTGTTCCACCCAAGAGGTCTCAAATTCACCGCTGACGGTGACATCGGCGTCACGAAGTGCGGCATCCGCCGCGCCGCAGTTCACAAAGCCGCGGCACATCACGTTGCCCTCACGATCTTCGTGCAGCTGCGTCGCACCCGGCGCGGTGGCCTGCGCGACACTGTCCACGGCGGGCAATTCGGTCCAACTGATGGGAAAGGTGCCGAGATCAATCCGCGCGATCAGCTCATGCTCGCCGACTATCGCGGCAACAGCCTCCCCTCTGTAGCGGACAACACCTTCGGCAAACACCGGCTGATCCTGAAACCCAGGGATGACGCCAAAAGCATTGCGGCCAGGCACGTTCTGCACTGTTAATACGGCGGCAAGGCCCATCTGCGCGGCGTAAGATTGCAGATCGCCCAACTCGAACGACGCATGAGGAAAAGGCGAGCGAATGACCGCCACGGCCAGTGCGTTTGCTGGGGCTGCATCGTCGCCAAAAACCTCCCGCCCCGAGCCCTTTATCTCCGCATCCACCCGCCTGACAGACGATCCAACAGCCCCATCGCCATCAGGCTTGGGCAAGCGCCCGGCACCGACGACGGCCTCGATAATCTTGCGATATCCTGTGCAGCGGCACAAAACTCCGCCCAGCGCGTCTTTGACCTCCGCCTCGCTTGGCTGCGGCACATCGCGCAGCAGTGCGACCGCGGCAACCATCATGCCCGGCGTACAAATTCCGCACTGCGCCGCTTGAGTGTTGGCAAAACTTTCGGTCAGATCACGGCCTTCGGGCGTATCGCGTAGCCCTGCGAGGGTCTCAATCTTGGCCCCGTCAGCCCGCTGGCTGGGCACGAGGCATGCACAGACGGGCGCACCATCGACCAAAACTGTGCACGCCCCACAATCTCCTGCGTTGCACCCGACTTTTACGTCCTTAGCATTCAAACCTTCGCGCAGAGTGTAGGATAACCGTTCTCCTGCAACGGGGGCTGAGGACACTTCTTCGCCGTTTAGCGAAAATGTGACCGCGCCCTGATCTGCACCTGCATCTTTCATGACAGATCTGCCAGCATGCGTTCAATCATAGTCGCCACGGTATCCAAACGATAGCCGTCGGACCCCCGAATATCACTGATGGGGGACAACGGCACCAAGTCGCTGGCGGTCACGCGCGGCGCAGCGGTCGTGCCCGTGAGGCGTTGCTCCAGGGCTGATAGCCGCGAAGCCACAGGACCGCATGCGCCCACGGCAATCCGCACGTCTTTCCATCCGGTAGGCGTAGGCCGCAACTGGATCGCCACCATTGCGACCGAAATCACAAGATATCGCCGCGCGCCGAGTTTTTGGAAGGCTGAGACAGCCCCCTCAGGCACATTGGGAATGTGCAAGGCAGTAACTAATTCGCCTGCCGAAAGGGTCGTTTTGCGGGGGCCGGTGATAAAATCTGCGAGCGGCACGCGTCGTTCACCAGCCCGCGCTTGCACTTCGACCTCTGCCCCCAAAGCCAAGAGAGGCGGCACCCCATCTGCGGCAGGCGAAGCGTTGCATATGTTGCCGACGAGCGTTGCGACATTCTGGATCTGCACTGAACCGACCTCTCGCGCCGCGGCTTTCAGCGCGTCAAATGCCGACGGTAGCTTAGCGCGGATCACATCGCTCCACGTTACCGCCGCACCAATACGCCACCCATCCAGCGTCTGCGCGATCCCTCGGCACTCCGCCAGCGATGTCACATCCAACATTGGGCCCGGCGCAATCCGGTCTCCCCGCGCAGGAAACCAGTCCGTCCCACCCGCGATGACACTGGCCCCGGCATCAAGCGCGTCGAAGGCATCTGTCAGACGTGTTGGTCGAATGTATCCCATCCCTGCCCCATATGGCTCAAAGTCAGACTACGCCTGCCCCCAAGTCTGTCAAACCTTGATTGGTCCGAACAAGCCGGTAGGCTAATCCAAAGAGGAGAGACACAATGCCCCACGACGACGCCCCTTCCGAAGAAGGCCCAACCAAACTGGTGATCCGCAATATTGGCCTGATCCTTTCGGGTAAGCTGGAAGAGCCGATTTACGATGGCGATTGCATCATTGCTGAAAACGGCAAGATCGTTGCTTGGGGGGCTGAAGCTGATCTTGATACGGAAGGTGCAACCACAACGGTGGATGCCATGGGCTGTACCGTCGCACCCGGGCTGATCGACAGTCACATCCACCCTGTCGTCGGGGATTACACGCCACGGCAGCAGCAGCTGCACTGGATCGACAGCACGCTGCATGGCGGAGTGACAACGCTGATCTCGGCTGGCGAGGTGCATATGCCCGGGCGGCCCAAGGATATTGTTGGGCTCAAGGCCATGGCGATTGCAGCGCAGCGTTGGTACGACAACTTTCGCCCATCGGGCATGAAGGTCCACGCAGGCGCACCCGTGATCGAACACGGCATGGTCGAAGAAGACTTTAAGGACCTTGCAGAGGCCGGGGTGAAGCTGCTGGGGGAGGTCGGTCTTGGCACTGTGAAGGACGGCAAGACCGCGAAGGAAATGGTCGGGTGGGCCCGCAAGTATGGGATCCAGAGTACGATACATACCGGCGGCCCCTCCATTCCCGGCTCGGGCTTGATTGACGCAGATATGGTTCTGGAAACCGGTACAGATGTGATCGGCCATATCAACGGTGGTCATACCGCCCTACCGGATGATCAAATCACCTGCCTCTGCGAAAGCTGCACCGCTGGACTTGAGATTGTGCATAACGGCAATGAACGTGCGGCACTTTTGACGCTGAACACCGCGCGAGAGCTGGGCTGTCTTGACCGGGTCATCCTTGGCACCGATGGGCCCGCAGGGTCTGGGGTTCAGCCGCTTGGCATCATGCGGATGGTGGCGATGCTGTCGTCGCTTGGGAATATCGCGGCGGAACAGGCATTTTGTTTTGCCACGGGCAACACCACGCGCCAGCGCGAGCTGGACACGGGCATGATCGAAGAAGGGCTTTGCGCGGACTTCGTCTTGATGGATCAGGCGCAGCATGCACCCGGCAAAACTCTGCTGGAGAGTGTCCAGCTTGGCAATTTGCCGGGTGTCGGGATGACGATTATCGACGGTAAAGTCACGTCAGGCCGCAGCCGGAACACGCCGCCTGCAGGCCGCATTCCAAAAGTAGTTTAATATTAAACTATCTTAAACCCGCTCACCCTCAATGACCCACATCGTCGCGGGCCATGTGACCGGCATCTGCAAGCCGCGCGACATAAGAGCCTGCCCACTCATCGTCAAAGCCCCAAGTTTTATTGGCAAATTCGCATTGCGGCTCAGTGCCCCAACATCCTCTGGGTTCCGTAGTTTGACCTGATACATCACGTCAGGCTCCAACCCGGTGAGCTGTAACGGACGCGGGAAAATCTGCTTTGACGCCCCAAGATGCCCGGCCATAACAACGAAATGCCCACCGTCTTGGGCGACGACCATTTCCGCGCGCACCTCTGGATCAACCGTATCCAATCGCTGAATATCGCCGGCGAGGAGCCAATCGCGATTGGCCTTCCACCAAAACGTGACATCCTGCAAAATCGCGGCCGCCTTGGGTTCCAGCTTTCGCAAGTCCATCTCAAAACCCATGTGGCGCTGTGCAGCCACCCACGCGCGATACCGCATCGGCAAAATTCGACCGGAGGTATGGCACTCATAGGGGCCGACATGGCTGCCCGTGATGGCAGCGGGCAAGAACAGAGCCGCTTCATGCTGCATCCGCAGACGCTCATGCGCATCGTTGCTGTCGGACAGCCAGACCCGATGCGTTCGCGCCAAAATGCCGGCATCAATCCGGCCACCGCCAGACGCGCAGCTTTCCAGCTCGACCATTGGGTGCGCCGCACGGATTCGATCAAAGAGGGCGTAAGTTCCGCGGGCCTGCGCGGCATCGACGACGGGGAGCAGGCGATTATGGTCCCATTTTACATAATCGATGTCATAAGCTTCAAGGATCGCGCTGACGGCCTCAAAGAGGTAGTCCTGCACCTCTTGCCTAGACATATCCAACACAAGCTGCTGACGCCCCAGTACCTGATCAGCAGGTCCCAGAACCCAATCGGGATGCGCGCGGTAAAGATCGGACTCCGGGTTCACCATCTCCGGTTCGAACCACAAGCCAAAGGTCATGCCCAACCGCTTCACCTCATCAATCAGCGGGCCAAGGCCGTCGGGCCACTTTCGGACATCAATCGTCCAATCACCGAGCGAGGTCGTGTCGTCATCGCGCTTGCCAAACCAGCCATCATCCAGCACAAACCGCTCCGCCCCCAGATCGGCGGCCATTTTCGCAATCTCGGCCAGATCATCAAAGTTGTGATCAAAATAAATGGCTTCCCAGCAGTTGTAGTGCACCGGGCGCATCCGATCCGCGATCGGCCATTGCACAACATCATCACGGATATGACGCTGAAAACACTTACCAATTCCGTTCAGACCAGTGTTGCTGAAAGCGGCAAATAGCTCTGCAGTCTCGAACCGAGTACCCGCCTCCGTTTCGGCCCAGGCCGCGTGACCGAACTGGATCTGGCGGCGACCATCGGCCAACTCTTCGGCCACCATGCGGTGCCCGCCAGACCAGCCGTAATGTAGCGCGAATGCGGTGCCCTTGGTGTTGGTACACCCAACCTCTGGCACGATGATATAGGGCGGATGCTCATGCCCCGACCGGCCCGTACGGGCCTCGCGCATGCGGATGCCAGCGCTCCACGGGGTGTGCACCAGCTGGAACTCCCCTGTCCAGCGACCTGCGATGTCGATCATCTCTTCCGCTTGCTGTGTCCCCGGCATTGCAGGCGCGCAAAGCCAATCCACGCGAACGGGCGTGTCGCTTTCCAGAACAGTTTTGAGCGCGATCACACCACTGCTCGTCGGGCGCGCGGAATGCGTGAGTGTCAGTCCCCCCGACCGGCTGGTCAGCGACAGAATGCCATCATCGACTGACACGCTCTCAAAAACAAAGCATGGCGAGAGCGGCGCGCCTGAGGCGTCCGCTACAACAAGCCCCGGCTGCCCTTGAAACGCCCGGCCCGGCTCGGGCGTCAATGTCATCTCGGGCAAGACGTCGATCATCCCGCCCGTGACATCCATTTGCGCCGCGGCGGCAAGCACGCTCAGATCCTCACCCGCAGGCAACACCGGGCCCCAATAGATCACGCTGGGCATGCCATCGCTGGCCGCAAAAACGATGGTTTGAACCGCGCTGTCAATTCGCCACTGGCCCATGGAACGCTCCTTGTCGCAATGTGAATCGGCTCGCGAAACACTGGTGATGCGGCGTGGTTAGCGCCGCTTTTTCACACTCGCAACGCCTGTATCGCATGGAACCGCGCATTTCGGCATAAAATCGATCCGAGCCTTAATATAAAGGGCTTTGGTCCCAAATGTTGGAACAAAATCGTATCACGCACATCAAACCGGCGCACAAGATGAGTGCGTGCTTGGCAGAGAGATCAACGTCAGCGATACAGAAACTGGCAAATTCGGAGGCGCGACATGACAGACAAACAATTGACAACACATGACGCACTAGAAGACCCGCGCAACGCCGACATTTTGATCTATGTGAACGGCTCGCTATACCGGCGCGAGGACGCCAAGGTTTCCGTCTACGACAGCGGCTTTATGTTGGGCGATGGCATGTGGGAAGGGATGCGTCTTTATGACGGTGTTTGGGCATTCTTTGACGAGCATATGGACCGCTTCTTTGGCGCCTGCAAAGCCGTCTCACTCGATCCAGGGCTGACCCGCGAGGGCATCGCGCAAGCCCTGGCTGAAACCCAAGCCGCCAATGGCATGACGACAGATGTGCATTGCCGCTTAATGGCCACGCGCGGCATGAAAGTGCGGCCTTTTCAACACCCTGCGCTCAGCCAAAGTGGGCCGACTTTCGTGATCATCATGGAGCATTCGAAACCTGCGGACAGGCTCGCGTCTGCGGGCATTCGTCTGGCGACTGTTCCACAGGTCCGCGGGCTCCCCCACAGTCAGGACGCCAAATACAACTCGCACTCCAAACTCAACTGCGTGATCGCCTGCCTACAAGCAGAACAAGCCGGTGCGGATGAAGCGCTAATGCTGGACCCGCATGGGTTTGTGAACACAACCAACGCCTGCAACTTTTTCATCGTGCGGAACGGCCAGGTTTGGACCTCTACAGGCGACTACTGCATGAACGGCGTGACGCGGCAAAAGGTGATCGACCTGTGCCGCGCGAACGATATCCCGGTCTTTGAACGAAATTTCTCGCTCGTCGATGCCTACAGTGCCGATGAGGCGTTCCTGACCGGAACCTTCGGGGCACAGACACCTGTGGCCCAGATTGACGGAAAACCCATAGGTTCCAGTGACCGGCCCGTGATGGCGCGGATCAATCAGCTCTACAAACAGCTGATCGCAAATCATGTCGCCGAAAAGACCCCACAACCCTGACAGTGAAATTTGTTTACGGACAGGATGATTGCTCCTACCGTTTCCATCAGAACGGAATGATGGGTGGACGCCAAAATGCTCACGCAAGCACAAAAGGATCAGTTCGATCGCGACGGCTTTCTGGTTGTGGAGGACGCTGTTCCTTCCGAGACCCTAGGCGCGCTGCGGGCGGTGTTTGCTGAATGGGTTGAGGAAAGCAAAAACCACACCAAAGACTACGGCGAGACGCTCGACAAACGACCGCGTTTTGACTTGCAACCAGGGCATAACGCCGAAACGCCAGGGCTGCGTCGGGTCCAATCACCAGAGGAAGTCTCAGACGTGTTTGCGAGCACCATGCGCGAGGCGGCGACCGTGGATTATTGTGCTGAGCTGCTTGGCACCGGCATCCGGTTTCATCATGGTAAAGTGAACTCCAAGCTTCCGGGCACTGCGACGAAGGTCAAATTTCATCAGGACTTTCCGTTTGAACCTATGACCAATGACGACATGATCACCTGCTTGTTGTTCATGGATGACGTCACGCTCGAAAACGGCCCGCTTGAGGTCGTCCCCGGCACCCATAAAGGGCCGCTCTACGCGCATTGGCATGATGGAGTGTTTACCGGCGCCGTGGCAGACGATGTGCAGGCCGAACATGAAGGGGACATTGTGAAATGCACCGGCCCCGCAGGTGCCGTGTGTCTGATGCATGCGCGGCTGCTACATGGCTCTGCGCCAAACCTCTCCTCCTCACCCCGCACGCTCTATATCACCACCTATTACGCCGAGGACGCGATCGAGCTAAGCCCGAACCACCTGCCCAGCACCTTCACCCATGAATTGGTGCGCGGTACACCGTCAGGTCGTGTCCGCTGCACGCCATACGAAATGGCCCTGCCGGAAGTTCCGAAAGGCACGTCGTTTTTTGCGCAGCAAGAGGGCAGCGACGCGGGCTAACCTGTGGTACGGAGGGCATCATGAAAGACAACGTCGGCAAAGCCGCCCAAATCTCGCGGTTGGATTTCACCACCGACACCGGCGCCGGTGCGCGCGCCCGAATTGGCCTGCTGGTTCTGGAGTCCGATCAAACGATGGAATGGGAAATGCGTTTGATGACGCATTTGACAGGTGTTGCCGTCTTTCACGCAAGATTGGCGAACGACGTTGTGGTCACGCCAGAAACCCTCGCCAAGATGGAGGCAGAACTGCCCATCGCAGCGGGCCTTTTGCCCGATTACCTAAAGCTCACATCGATCGGCTATGGCTGTACCTCCGCCTCGACCATCATTGGGGAAGAGCGTGTGTCAGCCATCCTCGACACCGCGCACCCCGGTATCCCCTCATCCAACCCGCTGACCGCAGCAAAGGCCGCCCTTCGCACGCTCGGCGTCCGAAAGCTTGGGCTGGTGACGCCCTATACGCCAGACGTCACACAAGCGATGCAGGACAGGTTTGAGGAGGCGGGTATTCGCATCACGCAAGTGGGCTCTTTCTACGAAGACAGCGACGCTGTCGTGGGGCGGATCACACCCGAGGCGATTTTGCAGGCCGCGCTGAGCGTTGGGCAAAATCCGGATGTGGAAGGCGTCTTTATCTCTTGCACCAGTTTGCGCGCCGCTGGGATTATCGAAGAGGCGGAAGCGAAACTGGGCAAATCGGTCACTGCAAGCAACCATGCGCTCGCGTGGCATCTTTTACGGCTGGCGGGGATAGAAGATCATGTCGACGGATTTGGCGCATTGTTCAAAAGCGGGATGGCGGGTGAATAAGCAAGACCGGCCGCACCCATGATCTCTGTGGATACAAACGCCTTGATCGCGGATCTTTCCGCGATGATCCGATGCCCCAGCACCAATTCCTTTGGCACTGCAGATGTCGAGACGGCAGAAGCCGCGATGGCAGATCTGTTCGAACGCCAACTACTCGCCCTTGGCCTCGAGGTCGGCAGTCACGATGTGACCCCGGGACGGCGAAACGTGTGGGGCATCTTGAAGGGAAGCGGCGGCGGCCCGACGGTCCTGCTCGCCGGGCATCTCGATACAGTAGGTGTTGAGGGATATGCCGCACCTTTTGAGCCCGTGGTGAAAGACGGCAACATCTATGGCCGCGGTTCTTGCGATATGAAGGCTGGCCTTGCGGCCTATCTTGAAGTGATACGCCACTTCCAAAGGTCAGGCACCAAACTTGCGGGCGATCTAATCGTAGCCGGATTGGTGGACGAGGAACATGCGATGATAGGCTCGGAGTTCTTTGGCCACAACGGGCCGAGCGTCGATTGCGCAATCATCGCAGAACCGTCCGAGCTGAGGATCTGTCCGGTTCACAAAGGGCAGATGCTGATGACTGTGCGCACCCGCGGCCTTGCCGTGCATTCCAGCCTACCTGACAAGGGCCGCAACGCCATTTTCCACATGACCGAGCTCCTGAACGGCTTTAGGGACTATGCGCGCGAACTCTCGCAGCGCGCGCCTCACCCTCTTGCCGGAGTGCCGAGTTTCAACGTCGGGATCATTCGTGGCGGCGACAACGTCTGTGCCGTCCCAGACCTCTGCGAGATCGAGATCGACAGGCGTACGGTTCCAGGTGAAACCGCCAGCCAGGTGATGGCCGAAATCCAAGCAATACTGGATCACGCCAAAGCACGCATACCGGAGATGGAGGTTGAGATTGATCCTCCATTCCTCGACGTCCCGCCGCTTGATACGCCGCAAGACGCGCCGGTTATGCGCGCCGTCAAAAACGCCTGTACGACTGTGACAGGCAACGCGCCCATCGACGTCTTTCCCGGATCAACCGACGCACCGAATCTGCGCTGCCCGGCTGTGATCTGCGGTGCGGGCAGTCTGGCACAATGCCATTCGCTCAATGAATATGTCTCAATTGCACAGATCGAAGATGCCGTGCGGATTTACGTGCATGCGCTGTTGGATCTGCAAAATCTCAGCAATACACCGCAAAAGGACCGCTAATGGACTGGCGCACCAAGCTTCTTGATCCCGCCCCGCTGGCACGGCAGGACTACACCTCACTCGCCACACCGGTCTATCGCGGCTCGACCGTTGTCTTTGATGATCAGGCCGCTGTGACCGACGATTGGCGACAACATGAGAATGGCTATTCTTACGGCCTTTACGGCACACCGACTGCATTAGAGCTCGCCTCCCGCATCGCTGCGATTGAGGGCGCACATCAGACATTGGTTGTGCCCGGCGGTCAGGCCGCGATCGCTCTGATCTATCTTGCCTATTGCAAGGCGGGCAGCCACGCGCTCGTCCCCCACTCCGCCTACGGCCCCAACAAGGCGATGGCTGAAGGGCTTATGCGCGGCTTGGACGTCGAGGTTGAGCCCTACGATCCCTTGATCGGCGACGACATCTCGGACTTGATCCGAGAAAACACGGCCCTGATCTGGTGCGAAAGCCCCGGCTCAGTGACGATGGATATCCAGGACGTCCCCGCCATCGTCGCGGCAGCACATGCCAAGGGCGTCGCCGTCGCGCTGGACAACACCTATTCGGCCGGCGTTCTGTTTGATGCCTTTGCGCATGGTGTCGACGTCAGCATGCAGGCGCTGACAAAGTACGTTGGCGGCCACAGCGATTTGCTTCTCGGCACCGTTTCGGCGCGGGATGCGGCTGCTCTTGATAGGCTTGGACCCATCTACCAGCAGCTCGGGCTCGCCGTTTCACCTGACGATTGCAGCCTTGCGCTCCGCGGTTTGCAAACGCTCGCCGTGCGGCTGGACGCGTTAGAGCGCAACACGCTCGAGGTCGCGCATTGGCTGGCCCGTCAGCCATTGGTGGACGAGGTCTATCACCCCGCCCTGCCTGATTGTCCGGGCCACAACATCTGGGCGCGCGACTTCAGCGGCTCGTCGAGCGTGTTTTCCTTCACCTTCAATGACAGCGTCTCTTCCGATCAGGTCATCAACTTCATCAATGCGCTCAAAGTGTTCCGCATCGGGATGAGCTGGGGGGGCGTGCACAGCCTTGCTGTGGTTTATCCCAAACTCGAACGTCCCAACCAGGACTTTGCAGGCCGCATCGTGCGCTTGAACATCGGACTTGAAGTGCCTTCGGACTTGATGGCCGATCTCGAGCAGGCCATGTCAGGGCTGGCCCCGTGATGGACGACATCTCTACCGGAGAAGACCAGTCCAACGCCCGAGCACGCAGGGCGAAGGGAGAGTTTGTACGCGGCACCAGTGGCTTTCGGCATGCCATCGGGGACCTAGACTTTCCGGCTGAACCGGGGCGCTATCATCTGTTTGTCGCGTTAAATTGCCCATGGTGCCACCGTGTGACCCTCGCGCGGAGCGTGCTGGGCCTGCAAGACAGCATCACAATGGACGTCGCGTTCCCCAACCGCACGGGCGACGAAGATCCGGTTGCCCCCGGCCTTTGGGAATTTGCCCCAGATCGCATCGCAACGCTCACCGGGCACACATTGCCCGAGTGCACGCCTGAGACCGGCACTGGCCGCGGGCTCCGCCTGACCAAGCAGATTTATCAGGCCGAAGGCTCCGATGAGCAATCTGTCCCGATCCTTTACGACAAAATCACGCAGCGCATTGTGAACAATGAAAGCGCCGAGATCATCCGGATGCTCGATGCCTTCGCGACCGAGCTTGGGAGTACGGCAGCGGAGCGGCCCCGTCTCCTTCCGGATGATCCCGACCTTAGCAACGAGATCGAAGCGCTCAATGCGCTGATCTACACAACCATTAACAACGGCGCTTACAAGGCCGGGTTTTCGTCTGACCAAAACGTCTATGCCGCAGCCTTCCGTGCCTATTTCGAAACGCTGAACACGCTTGAGCAAAGGCTGTCGGACGGACGTCCGTTCCTGACCGGCATGGCATTCACCGAGGCGGACTTGCGGCTGTTTCCCACGCTCTATCGCCATGATCCGGTCTACTATGTTCGGATGAAGCTGAACGGCGCGCGGATCCTCGACTACCCGCATCTTTGGCGCTGGATCTGTCGCGTTTACGCGATCCCCGGAGTAGCAAAGGCAGGGTCACTTGTGCATTGCAGGCAAGGCTACTTTGGCCGCAGTTGGAATAATGTCGTCCCCTTGGGACCGAACCTGCCAATGCCCTATCCAGAGGCCTACGAGCATCCTGAATTGGCGTAGCGAAGGATTAGATTTGCAGCGATACGCGGCCCGTTTGCGCCATGGCGGAAGTGAGTTCTTCCGTCAGCACATCCCAAAGCCGATGCAATCCAGCCTCACCCGCCGCTGCCATCGCAAACTGCAGGCTGCGGCCGATGAACGTGAAATTGGCACCGTGGTTAAGCGCCTTCAGGACGTCTTCGCCGGACCGTAGCCCACTATCGTAGATAAGTGGCATATCAGGGCCAACAGCAACTCTGATCAACGGCAATCGCTCAATTGCAGTGGGCGCACTCTCAAGCTGCCGCGCACCGTGGCTCGAAATCTGAATGGCATCCACGCCAGCGGACTGCAGCGCTTTGGCGTCTTCCACATTCAGCACCCCCTTCACAACAAGGTTGCCCGGCCACATGTCCCGCAACCTTGCGAGCGTGTCCCAGGTGGCGCGGGCCCGACTTTCCGTCCTGTCAAAAGCGTAACCTTCCATCTCAAAGTTCGCCATTTGCGGCTTGCCCGCAGCAAGCTGCCCGAGTGACCAGCGCGGATGAAGCGCAAAGTCGATAAACTGGCGCGGCCCAATGGTGAATGGCATCTTGAACCCATGCCGCAACTCGCGGGGCCGGCGGCCAACCTCTGGCACGTCGACCGTCAGAACGAGCGTCTCGTATCCCGCCGCATGCGCCCTCTCGACCAGCTTAAAAGTTCCGGTGCCATCCCCTGAAAAATAGAGCTGAAACCAAGCGTGGCCCTGCGCCACTTCAATGATTTTCTCAAGCGGTGTGGAGGCAACGGTGCTCACACCATGAGGCACTTGAAACTGTGCCGCGAGCCGGGCCAGTATAAGATCTGCGCCGGGCGTGCTCAGGTTGCACATCCCCATGGGCGCTATACCAAACGGGCGCTGCGCTGTGGCACCAAAGAGTGAAACCGCAAGATCACGCTGCGAGACATCCCGAAGGATGCGTGGCTCGAGCGTGATCGCGTCAAGCGCTGCGCGAGTTCGAGCAGCGCCAGTTTCACGACCGGCTGCGCCATCGATGTAATCAAACACCATCCAAGGCAGACGGCGTTTGGCCAGCCGCCGCGCGTCATCGGACGAATGAATATGCGCGGCGGCGGGCATTTAGCTGGCGATGGCCTTCATGAAGCGGTCCTTAATGATGACCGGATCCATGGTGATGACGGGCATCTTAGCGTTGCCGCTGTCGCATTTGACGATCATCACGGTGCCTTTGCCGCTGTCGATGGCGGCTTGCAACGCGGGGCCCGTGTCAACGTCCTGTACTTCGACCACGGTGTCGCAACCGGCTGCACGCGCCATGCCGGCGAGGTCGGTTTTGCGGCCTGTGTAGGTAGGCTGATCTCCAGTGGAACCGTAAGAGCCGTTGTCGATGATCATCAGGATAAAGTTGTCAGGGCAATTGTTACCGATGGTTGGCAGGGTGCCAAGGTTGGTCAAAACCGAACCATCACCGTCAATCGAGATGACGGTCTTATCCTGCGCCAAGGCAACACCAAGCCCAATCGAAGACGCAAGGCCCATGGTGCCCAACATGTAAAAGTTGCTGGGCTGGTCCATGATGGCGTGCAGTTCCTGAGAGGGAATGCCGATGTTGCAGACGATCAGCTGATCTTTGAGGATCGGGGCGATTTCTTTGAGAATTTCAGAACGGATCATTGGTCGCCATAGCCTCCCCAGAAGTTGGCATCGGTCAGGATCGCCACGGGTTTGTTGCACATGAAGGTGTATTTGAGGATGTTGTCGAACTCTTTGACGTCATCTTGCCAGTGGAAGTGGTAGGTGGGGATGTGCATTTGCGCCAGAAGCGCCTTTGTGTGCACGGCCATCTCCACCTGACAGGCCACGGGCTCGCGCAGTTCCCCACGGTAGCTGATGATCATTGGCAGCGGCATGCGGTAGAATTGCGTCAGTGTCGCAAGCGTGTTGATCGTCACGCCGATGGCGGTGTTCTGCATGATGATCGCAGGGCGCTTTCCCCCCATAAACGCACCGGCGCAAAGCCCCATGCCTTCGTCTTCCTTGTTCGATGGAATGTGGAAGATTTCCTCGCGCTGGTCGATTTCCTCGATCACGCCGGCCAGCTGTTTACAGGGCACGGTGGTGACAAAGGAGACATCGTTGGCGACAAGATCATCGCAGATCTTCTTGTCGATGTTCATGTGCGGTTTGCCTTTCAGGTTGGGGCGCTCAGGCCCATGGGGTCAGAATGATTTTTGGCGCGGCGACTGTACCCGCGCGCAAATCGCGGAAGGCCTGCGCACCGTCGGCGAGTGGACGGGTTTCGGTCCAGTTCAATGGACCGAGCATGCCGTCAAAAATAGCGGCGGCCGTGTCGCGAAAGTCTTGGGCGGTGTAGGTGTATGTGCCGATGAAGGTAATCTCTTGCAGTGTGTATTGGCGAATATCGATGCCGCCGGCATCTTCGCCAAGGCCCACGTGCGCGATGACGCCACCGGGCATGATGCGCTCGGTCGCGGTGGCGCGGGTGGCGGCATACCCCACGGCGTCGATGATCAGAGGGTAGTTTGCGTCGGCCGCGGCGATGGCCGCCTGCCCGCAGGTTTTGGCAAGAAACGCGCGGCGTGCCTCGTTCGGCTCAACGATGGTCACGTCCGGGATACCCATTGCGCGCAGCGCGAGGGCCGCGGCCAGGCCGATGGCCCCGCCCCCGAGCACCAAGGCGCGGCGGTCCATCGACGGGTGCATAGCCTCGAGCGCGATGCGAGCTGCGTGCCAACTGACGGCGAGAGGTTCGGCGAGCGCCGCTTTGGCCCGCGGGACACCGGCAGGCACGGTGACGAGGTTGCGATCCGGCATTGCGACGTATTGGGCAAAGGCCCCTTCGCGCGGTTGCATCGAGATGATCTGGCGCGAGGGGCAGAGGTTTTCGCGGCCAGCGGCGCAGGCGGGGCAAATCATGCAGGTGACAAGCGGGTTGATCGTTACACGGTCGCCATCGCGGGGGCCGCCTTGAATGACGCCTGCGGCTTCGTGCCCCAGGATCAGAGGCGCGGGGCGGCGGGCATCATGCCCCAGATAGGCGTGCATGTCAGAGCCGCAGATGCCCACGGCCTCAACCCGGATCAGATGCTCATCGGCACCCGGTTGGGCGTCTGGCACGTCGCGAAAGCCAAGTGTTTCGACACCGTCATAGACTAATGCTTTCATTTCGCGGTGAACCCCCCATCGACCATCAGCACCTGCCCAGTGATATAGCTGGATGCCTCAGAGCAAAGAAAGCGGATGGGCCCATCAATATCTTCGAGCCGACCGTTGCGGCCAACGCAGGTTTGCGCGGCGTTACGAGCCGCACGGTCGGAATCTTCAAAAACGGCGGCGGTCAGCTCAGTCGGAAAGAACCCCGGCCCTATGGCGTTAGCGGTGATCCCGTGGGGGGACCATGCTTCTGCCATAGCGCGGGTCAACTGAGCGATGCCGCCCTTGGTCGCGCCATAGGCAATTCCGCCGGGAAAGGCGCGGGTCGATTGCAGCGAGGCAAAGTTAACGATCCGGCCCCAGCCTTTGGCTTTCATCTCTGGAACAAAGGCTTTGGACAGGAAAAAGGGCGCACTGAGATTGATGGCAAGCGTCTGATCCCAGCCACCATCTGTGACGTCGTCGGCCATCTCGCGCGTGTTCAGGCCCGCCGCGTGTACGATGATGTCAGGTGCGCCAAACGGCGCGCTGATCTTGGCAACCGTGTTGTCAAGGTCCCCTCTGTCACTCACATCAGCGGAAACTGCGCGCGCAACGCCCCCTAATTCATTGCACAGGTCGTCTAACTGGTCCTGCCGCCGCGCCACACCCACAATGCGTGCCCCAGCCTCAGCCAAAGCCAAGGCCGCCCGCCGACCGAGGCCAGAGCTTGCACCTGTGATGCACGCTACCTTCCCCCCAAGGTCAAAGAGTGTGTCGGGGCTGGCCATCAGTGCTATTCCTCTGCGGTCAGATCAAAGTTTTCGCCAGGGAAATACTTGGCCAAACGCACATCCGCCGCACGGGCATGTCCTTCCATACCCTCAAGCCGCGAGATGCGCGCGGTGGCAATGGCCACATCTTTCGACGCTTCCGGCGTGGTACGCTGCCACGTGACGATTTTCATGTACTTATGCACACTCAGACCGCCGGTGTAGCCCGCAGCTCCGGACGTCGGCAGCACGTGGTTTGTGCCCGAGGCTTTGTCGCCATAACTGACGGTGGTCTCTTCGCCCAGAAAAAGCGAGCCATAGCAGGTGAGGTTTTCGAGCCACCAATCGAGGTCAGCTGCCTGAACGGTCAGATGCTCAGGCGCATATTCATCACTGCATTTCGCCATATCCACACGGTCAGCGCAGACAATGACTTCGGCATAGTCGCGCCACGCGGCAAAGGCATTCTCACGGTTAAGTTCGGGAAGGTCATCAATCAGGCCTGGGACCAAATTCATAACTTTCTCGGCCAGAGCGCGATCGTCGGTGACGAGCCAAACGGGCGAGTTGTACCCATGTTCGGCTTGGCTCACCAAGTCTGTCGCAACGATATGCGCATCGGCGCCCTTATCAGCAAGGATCAGGCTGTCAGTGGGACCTGCGATCATGTCGATGCCGACCCGGCCAAACAGGATGCGCTTGGCCTCTGCCACGAACTGGTTGCCGGGGCCCACGAGGATGTTGGCCTTGGGCAATCCAAAAAGGCCGAAAGTCATCGCGGCCACACCCTGCACACCGCCCATGGCCATAATCTTGTCCGCGCCACAGATATGCGCCGCATATACAATAGCCGGAGCCACGCCGATACCCGGGCGCGGCGGCGAGCATGCGGTGATATGCTTGCAGCCTGCGACCTTTGCGGTTGTCACGGTCATAATGGCGCTGGCGATGTGGCTATACCGCCCTCCAGGAACGTAGCAGCCTGCGGCATCAACGGGGATCGCCTTTTGCCCTGCGACAAACCCCGGCTGGATTTCCATTTCCACGTCAGCAACCGTGGACTTTTGCAGCTCGGCAAAGCGTTTGACGTTGTCATGGGCAAAGCGGATGTCGGCCTTCAGCTTCTCCGGGACTTGAGCGATGGCGGCATCGATCTCGTCCTGCGTCAACAGAACGTTCCCGTCGTATTTGTCGAACTTGGCCGCATATTCCATGGCCTTGCCGTCACCACCCGCCTCAATGTCATTGAGGATTCCAACCACGGTTTCATGCACATCCGAAGCGCCGGAAGCAGAGGTCAAAGTGGCTTTCTTGAGATACTCGCGGGTCATATGGAGCGGTCCTATTTGTCAAAGTCGGACAGCGGAAGTCTGGTCCGGCATCGAACGGCTTGCCCCCCACTGTGCGTTAAACGCGGGCAGTTGGCACGCATGAACCATGCCCTCCCCAACACAATGTAAGCGCTTACAATTGATTCGCGCAAGCGCTTACATAATTGGCCGTGTATTGTTGGAGGATTGGACTTATGATCGCCCCACGCCACAATGTGAGTGCACTGGACACATGACACCCCCTTCCAACATTCCGACCTTGGACGATGTTGCGCGGGCCGCAGGCGTTTCGACAGCAACTGTTTCGCGCTGCCTGAACGAGAAGCAAAAGGTCTCTGAGAAGACCCTTCGAAGAGTCATGAAAACGGTTGATGACCTTGGCTACACACCAAACTTCAATGCGCGGGCCATGGCGGCGAAACGCACCCATACAATTGGCGCCATCATTCCAACGATGGACAATGCGATTTTTGCACGAGGCATGCAGGCCTTTCAGGAGACGCTCCATGACAAGGGCTACAACCTCCTCGTGTCGAGCAGCGCCTATCAACCCGAGTTGGAGGCAGAACAGGTCCGCGCGTTGGTTGCGCGCGGCGCGGACGGCCTATTGTTGATCGGATACGAACGCGATCCTGACGTCTACGGCTTCCTCGAACGGCGCAACATTCCGACGATCCTCGCCTGGAACTCTATCGACGGCACAGATCACGCCTCAGTCGGTTTTGACAATTGCGCTTCGATGAAACAGTTGACCGAACAGGTCATCACTATGGGGCATAAGCGAATAGCCTATATCTCAGGCATCGTTGACGGAAACGATCGGGCTGAGGGGCGGTTGCGCGGTGTAAGGATGGGCCTCGCCGCACATGGCGTTGACCCGAACACTCTCACCGTCGTCGAGACCGCATATGAGATTGAGACCGGGGCACGTGCCTTCCGCTCTATCATGCAAGCCGAACCTCAACCGACTGTCGTGATGTGCGGCAACGACGTCTTAGCCGCAGGAGCGATGACTCAAGCGAAGGAGTTGGGGCTGCGGGTTCCTGAAGATGTCTCAATCACCGGGTTTGACGGCATCGAACTGGCCAGCGTCCTTCAGCCATCACTGACGACTGTCCACGTTCCACATAGGGAGATGGGGCGTATCGCTGCCGAGGAACTGATTGATATGGTTGAAAAACGCAGCACAGGCGCGTTTCGCAGGCTTGACGTCAAGATTGAACTGAGAGGGTCTCTAGCACCGATCTGA
>JAHDDU010000035.1 GCA_020629175.1 Flavimaricola sp.
CTGATTTTGTTGATGCACAACCGATACACATCTGATGCACAAGGCATGCAGATCAGGATCCTGTCGCAAACACCGCGTATCCCATAATCAAACAGCACACCCACCCAAGATTAAAGATTATCGGGCGCAATGGATAGCGAGCGCGGCCTGAGATCATGCCGATGGCGTGTGCTGCGCGGATCCAGAAAAAGGCGATGGCGGTCCAATAGGTTAGGCCCGTGAAGCCATCCACCCGATCCACCACGAGCACCAGAATGGCGAAAGGCACAAGCTGCTCTAGCATGTTAAGGTGCGCGCGGTGGGCGCGGTGGACCCAAGGCCGCATCATTCGCAGATCGCCCGGCCGGTCGAACGGGTCTTCGGCTCCTTCGACCTTTGGCTCGCTCGTCACCCCTACGATGTAGGGGATCCAGAGTGAAGCTGCGAGGATGGCGAGGCAGGTCAGGATGCCGAGTTCCGTTGGGAAATCCATCTCTTATCCCTCCTGCTGCATGTAGGGAAATTTGACGCGTTCGCCGGTTTCCAGCCACGTCTTGAGGCTCGAGATTGTGCGGGCCCAGCCGTCTGCAACGCCTTCTTGACCTGCGGGGATATTATAATGCTCGAGCGTGAGCATGCAGGCGTTGGGACCTTGCGGGTCGATGATGTAGGCGAAGGTCGATTGCTCAAGCGGGACATCGGGCCCCGCCCAACGCGGCTCGAACGTGCTGTCGATCCGGGTTTTGGGTGTAAGTTTGGTTTCGGTGCAGATCAACTGCTGCGCGCCGTCTGCGCCGTAGTAGACGATGGCGTTGCCATCGCGTCTGCAATCGTCCGAGACAAAGACGAAATTCGCGTGGGCGTCCGCAGTGGTCAGCGCGTCCCACAGAGCGTCTTGGGTGCAGTTGATGAAGGTTTGCAACATAAAATCAGGCTTTGTCATAGCTTCGGTCTCCAATTGTGTTTTCAGGTCGATCATCGCCCGTGCGGCGGGCCGTGCGAGGAAAGGTTCGACCCAGCGGTCGATGACTTCCTGCAAAGGCAGCGCGTTCAGATAGTGATATTTGAACCGCCCCACCTTCTTGGGGATGACCATGTTTGCGTCCTCAAGCACCTTGAGGTGTTTCATTACTCCAAACCGGCTCATGTCCAACTGCTCCTCGAGCTCGGTCAGGGTCTGTCCGTCCTTTGCGCGCAGGCTGTCCAGCAGGGCGCGGCGGGCAGGATCGTTAAGTGCTTTGAAGATCGCATCCATGGAGATTCTTATAGGTTACTAAATAGTCACGTGACAATAGGGTAACTTATAGGGATTATAAAAAGGTTGGTAAGTCTCTGGAATCTGTCGCAAAATATGCCTGCAGTAGCGAGGAGCGATACGATGATTGAGCGCTTGAACACACAACAAGGCCGCGAGATTGCCTATGAATCTCTGAATGGGGATGAGCCACGAATCGTGTTTCTCGGTGGGTTTAAGTCCGACATGGAGGGCAGCAAGGCGATCCATCTGCGCGATTGGGCGCAAGCCGAAGGTCTGGCATTTACGCGGCTCGATTACTCCGGGCATGGCATCAGCAGCGGGGCGTTTGAAGATGGGTGCATTGGCGATTGGGCGGATGATGCGCGGGCGGTGATTGAGGCCATGCCTGGCGATGTTGTCTTGGTTGGCTCGAGTATGGGCGGTTGGATTTCGCTCCTTCTCGCGCGACAGATGCCAGAGCGGGTGGCCGGGATGGTTACGATCGCCGCGGCCCCCGATTTCACCGAAGACAGCATGTGGGCCGGGTTTGATGACGCGCAAAAGCAAGAGCTGGAACGCGAGGGCAAAGTGGCGCTGCCTTCGGACTACGGTGAGCCGTATATCATCACCAAACGCCTGATTGAGGAGGGGCGCAAAACGCTCGTATTGCGGGACCCGCTGGAACTCCCGTTCCCGGTTCGGTTTCTGCAAGGGACCGCGGATGAGGATGTCGACGTCTCTGTTGCCATGCGTCTTCTGGAGCATGCGCAGGGGTATGACATGCGGCTGACGCTTGTGGATGGGGCGGATCACCGGTTTTCAGACGATGCCTGCCTCGCGTTGATTACGCAGAGCATCAAAGAGGTTCTGGCTGCTGCTGGATGACGCCACGTTTCGCTAGGGGATTGGCCGGTTCCCCGTAATCTGCGCCAAACGTTTGGGAGGACGATATGGCGCTTTCACTGGGGCAAAAAGCGGGCTGGGGCCTGGCAGATATGGGCGTGGTCGTCTTTGTGGTGGTCAAGCAACTGCTGGTGTTGGCGTTTTTGACCAACTTTCTGGGGGTGCCTGCGGGGATCGCTGGGGCGGTGACCTCTGCCGTTTTGATCTTTGACATCGTCACGGACCCGCTTGTCGGTTACTTCAGTGATCGCACGAACACCCGCTGGGGCCGACGGTTTCCGTGGATGATGGTGGGGGCGGTTTTGATGACCGTTTCTCTGTACATGATGTTTTCGGCCACGCCTGACGGGGCGATGTGGGGCAATATCGCCTGGGTCGTGGCGTTCTTTGGGCTCGCGACTGTGGGGTTCACCTTTGTCGCAGTCCCATACAGCGCGATGGCCGGAGAGATGACACAAGACCCCGGCGAACGGTCCGCGATGACGGGCTGGCGGATGGCCTTTGCGAGTATCGGTATTTTGATTGGCGGCGCATTGATCCCGGTGCTTGCTGGGGAACATGGGTTTGCTACCGCAGTCATCTACGTAGCGCCGTTGATCATTGGCTCCATCTGGCTCTCGGTCTTTATGACGCGCAAGGCGCCGTCGATTGCCGCCCCGGCAGAGGTGAGCGTGGCGCGGGCGGCGTCCCTGGTGGCGGGCAACCGCCCCTTTGTGATCCTGATGGTGCTCTACGGGATCATGACGCTGGCGATTGCGATGATCACAGCCGGATTGCCATTTGCCGCGATCTATCTGATCACCGATGACGGACAAACCGCCTTGTCAGGTCTGGCCTCAGGCTTGGGTATGATGCCGTTTCTGTTTGCGGCCTTTGTGGTGGGTGCGATGACCAGCCAGGTTTTGTGGGTGGTGCTGTCCAGGCGGATGGGCAAGACGGCGGCACTGACTTTGGGGCTGGTCTTCTACATCGGGGTCCTTTTCCTCATCTTCTCGCAATTGCCGGCGACGGATGCGACGTGGATGGCCCTCGTTTTTGTTTTTGCAGGCATTGCAAATGGCGGCTACCAGCAAATCCCCTTTGCCATGTATCCGGATTTGATGGACGTCACCCGCGCCGAAAGCGGCGAGGCGATTGAAGGCGCGTTTTCCGCCGTTTGGCTGTTTGGGCAAAAGGTGGGCAACGCGTTGGCCCCCTTGATCCTCGGCCTGATTTTGCAGTTTTATGGCTGGCAGGAAACAACCGAAGGAGCTGCCGTGCCACAATCCGACGCCGCCTTGACCGCGCTGCAATGGGGGATCACCTTCGTGCCTGCAGCTGTTTTGGCGCTGGCCGCGCTAGGTCTTGTGGTGCTCTATCGTCCTTTGGCCCGCGCGGGCGCGCTGCATGGCCACAGCTGATCTCAGCACTTTGGAAACCGAGCTCGCCGCCGCAGAGGCGGCGGTGGGTGGCGTGCGACCTGGGTGCGAGAAACGCGTGCAATGGACGAAGCGGGGACCGGAAAAAGCCCCGCTTGCTGTTTTGTATGTACATGGGTTCTCAGCCACGGGGCGTGAGATTTCGCCAGTTCCTGAGGACGTCGCAAGCGCACTCGACGCCCCGCTATATGTGCCTAGGCTGACTGGTCACGGGCAGAACGGCGAGGCGTTGGCCGCCGCCAGCAATGCCGCGTGGCGGCGGGATCTGGATGAGGCGCTGGGCATCGTGGCGCGCATGGGAGAGCGGGTGCTGATCATCGCCTGCTCAACCGGGTGCACGCTCGTGACAACTGCGTTGGCCGAGGGGCGCATTGAGGCAGACGTAGCCGGCGTCGTGTTTGTCTCGCCCAACTATGGGCTGCGCAACAGGATGGCACAATCGCTGCTCGATGCGCCGGGCAGCCGGGTCTGGGGGCCGTTGGTCGTGCGCAACACTGTGTCGTTTCCGACGCGGTCTGACGCACATGCCGCCTATTGGACAACGTCGTATCCGGCCCGCGCTGTCTTTGCTGTAGATGATGCGGTGCGGGAGGCCTGCCGCGCCGATCTGAGGCATGTCGCGACACCCGCGATGTTTGCCTATTGTGACGATGATCAGGTGGTCAATCCGGCCAAGACGCGGACCATCATGGGAAAATGGGCGGGGCCTGTGACCCGCAGGCCGATGGTGATGCGCCAGGGCGATGATCCGATGGGGCACCTCGTGGCGGGTGAGGTGCACAGCGCGGGACAAACTGCGCCGCTCGTGCAGGACATTCTGGCCTGGGCGCGGGCTTTGCCGCAAGGCGCCTCCGGCGGGGGTGATGGCCCAAAGAAGCCTGGGGCTGTGCGTTGATGCGACGACCGGGCTCGATGCGGGGCTTGGAAAATTTGGGGCGCGTGCGGCTATCGCGCTATTTCTTTATGCGGGATTTTCTGAATTCGGAGATTGCGAATTTTCACGGCCTGCAGAACATTCCGGACAATCCTGATCTTGCCATTGCCAATGGTCGCGCGTTTTGCACCGAACTGCTTGACCCGCTGGAGGAGACGTTTGGCCGTGTGGCAGTGAGGTCCGGGTACCGGTCTGCGACGCTCAACCGGTTTGGGAACGAGAACCGGCTGAATTGTGCGCGCAACGATTATCCCGAGGAGTGCCATATCTGGGATCTGAACGAGGGGGAGGGCCGAATTGCGGGGGCGTCTGTCGTCATCCCATGGTTTGCCGACCAATGGGAGGCCGGGCGCGATTGGCGAGATCTGGCATGGTGGGTGCATGATCATTTACCGTATTCCGAGATGTGGTTTTTTCCCAAGCTGTGTGCGTTCAACTTGTCCTGGCGGCCCGAACCGTGGCGCAAGATATCAAGCTACATCGCGCCGAAGGGCACGTTGCTTGCGCGTGGTGCCGCGCCGAATGAGGGGCTTGCGGCGCGGCAGGCGCGGTATGGTGATTTTCCGGCGTTCCGGGGCCGACCGGGGCCGGCTGTGCCGTCCGTTGGTTGACGATGGGCTGGGCTGCGGGCATCAGTCAGGACGTTGTAACTGTTGATTCCACGAGTTTCTGATGGCCCGCCAAGACCCGCTTGTATTTCTGCCCCCCATGCTTTGCGACGCGCGGGTTTTTGCGCCACAGCTGGCCGAGCTGTCGCGGGATCGGGCGGTGACTGTTGCACCGGTGCATGGGGCTGAACGAGTTGAAGAGATCGCGTCCTCATTACTTGATGTGTTGCCATCCCGTTTTGCTGTTGCGGGCATGGGGTTTGGCGGCGTTGTGGCGCTCGAGCTGTTGCGCCGGGCCGAGGCGCGGGTGACACGGATCGCATTGATGTCTTGCTCGGCCATGGCGGAAACGCCTGACGAGGCCGCAGCACGTGAGCCGCGGTTGATCGCTGCAAAGATGGGTCGGCTGCCGGATGTCATCGTTGAAGAATTGCCGCGCACGGCCTTGGCAGAGACCGAGGCGTCCTCGCAGATATTATCGCTTGTCCGGCAGATGGGAGCGGATCTGGGTCCTGAGGCCTATGTTCGGCAGGCCCGGGCAATGCAGCGCCGCAAGGACCAGAGCGCGACGTTGCGCAACATGACGCGTCCCGTGCTGCTTTTGACGGGGGAGGCAGACCCGATCGTGCCGCCGAAGCGGTTGGAATTTTTGTCGGAATTGGTGGTCGGCTCTGCGTTGGCCGTTATCCCGCAGGCCGGGCACCTGCCGACGCTTGAGCAGCCTGTGGCGACGACGGATGCCTTGCGTGAGTGGTTGGGCGCGCCGCTGGCGCTGCGTTAGGAGGCTGCGGCTTTGCGCTTGCGCGGCTTGGCTGGTGCGGCGTTGTTTTCATCAATGAAGTTCAACACGAGCGGCCGGATGTTGTTGCGCCAGCCGCGGCCTGCAAAAATCCCATAGTGCCCGGCGCCAGGTTCAAGGTGTGCCGCCTTTTTGCTGTCAGGCAGACCGGTCAAGAGATCAAGCGCTGCGAGGCACTGCCCGGGGGCAGAAATATCGTCTTCTTCGCCTTCGACGATTTTGACGGCAACGTTCGTGATTTTGGAGAAATCAACAGGGCGGCCACCAACTGTGAAGGCATTGCGCGCAATTTCGCGGTTCTTGAAGATGCGTTCGACGGTTGAGAGGTAGAACTCCGCCGTCATGTCCATCACGGCGAGGTATTCGTCGTAGAACGCGTTGTGCTTGTCGTGGTCAGACGCCTCGCCCTTGGCGACGCGCAGGATCTGGTCCTGAAACGCTTTGTAGTGTGTTTCAGCGTTCATGGAGATGAAGGAGGCCAGCTGCAGCAAGCCGGGATAGACCATGCGGCCGACGCCGGGGTATTTGAAGCCCACGCGTTGGATCATCATCTCTTCGAGCTGGCCCATCGTGACGGAGCGGCCAAAGTCGGTGACATCGGTATGGTTCGCCTCTGGATCCACCGGGCCACCGATGAGGGTAAGCGAGCGTGGCTGGGCACTTGGATCTTCGTCAGCGAGGTAGGCGGTGGCCGCCAATGTCAGCGGGACGGGTTGGCAGACGGCGATGACGTGGATGTCAGGGCCGAGGTGTTTGAGGAAATCGACGAGGTAAAGGGTGTAGTCCTCAACATCGAATTTGCCTGCGCTCACCGGAATGTCGCGGGCGTTATGCCAATCGGTTACGTAGACATCGCAATCGGGCAGCAGCGAGAGGACCGTTTTACGCAGGAGCGTTGCATAATGCCCCGACATAGGCGCGACAAGCAGCACCCGACGGTCGCGGGGTTTGCGGCCGGGGGCGGTGAAATGGATCAGATCGCCGAACGGACGCTCGACCACAGTCTCAACATTGACGACGTGGTCCTTGCCCGAGGGGCCAGTGATAGAAGGGATGTTCCAGTCCGGCTTGACCACCATCCGGTCAAAGCTGCGCTCGGTCACTTCGCCCCAGGCTTTGATCCATTCGATGGCGGGGTTGGATGTCATCGCCATGGCAGGAAAGCTGCCAAACGCGCGCGCAGTGGCACCCCACCAGGCACTTGCCGTCCGGGTGCTTTCCATCAGGTCGTAAGACATCATATACTTCACGGGAACCAACTCCATACTTTGCGCATTATTGTTGCGTGTCGCCGCGCATGGGCGAAACAACATCATGCTGCAACTGCAAACTAGGGTCTCATGAACACCATGACAACTGAAGAATTGGGAAACAATGAGACCGCAGGTCCCGAGATCGGGGAAAACCTTGCGACGTTGGAAAAAAACCTCGCACGGGTTGAGGCTTTGACGCAACGTCTTCTGAGTGCGATGGGGCAGGGGCGGCAAGTTCCGGCACCGCTGGCGGGGCCTACACCGGACCTCTACATGCAAGCCGGGGCGGCCTACATGGCCGAGATGATGAACAATCCGGCCAAAATGATCGAACAGCAGATGAGCTACTGGTCGAAAACGGTGCAGCATTATGTTGAGGCGCAGCAAGTGCTGGCCAAGGGTGAGATTGCCGCGCCCAAAGACACCGGACCCAAGGATCGGCGTTTTTCTAACCCAATGTGGGACACCAATCCCTACTTCAACTACGTCAAACAACAATATCTTCTGAATTCTGAGGCGGTGAAGTCGGCCGTTGGGGCCGTCGAAGGGTTGGATCCAAAAGAGCAGAAACGGCTCGAATATTTTTCACAGCAGATCGTCGATCTGTTCAGCCCAACGAATTTTCTAGCCACAAATCCCGATGCGCTCGAGCGGGCGATTGAGACAGAGGGAGAAAGCCTCGTCAAAGGGCTGGAGAATATGCTTGCCGATATTGAGGCGCATGACGGTGACCTTGTGGTGACGTTGGCCGACCGCGATGCGTTCGAGGTGGGCGGCAATATCGGAACGACGCCGGGCGAGGTGGTGTTTCGCAATCACCTGTTCGAATTGATCCAATATGCGCCGACCACCGACAAAGTGCATGCAACGCCACTGATCCTGTTTCCGCCGTGGATTAACAAATTCTACATTTTGGACCTCAAACCGCAGAACAGCCTGATCAAATGGGTCGTGGATCAGGGATATACGCTGTTTGTGGTGTCCTGGGTGAACCCCGATGCGAGCTATCGTGAAACATCCATGACGGACTATGTCGAGGATGGCTATTTGACAGCGATCGCGCAGGTCAAAGAAATTTGCGGTGTGAAAAAGGTCAACGCGATCGGCTATTGCATCGCGGGCACAACGTTGTCGCTGACGATGGCGCTGATGAAAAAGCGCGGGGACACGTCGCTGAATGCCGCGACCTTGTTCACGACGTTGACGGATTTCTCGGATCAGGGGGAAGTTGGCGTCTTTCTTGATGACGGGTTTGTCGATGGGATCGAGGCCGAGGTTGCCGAAGCGGGCGTGCTTGAAAGCTTTTACATGTCGCGCACGTTCTCATACCTGCGCTCAAACGACCTGATTTATGGCCCTGCCATCAAGAGCTATATGATGGGGGAGGCACCGCCGGCGTTTGACCTTCTTTATTGGAACGGTGATGGCACGAACCTGCCTGCGACGATGGCCGTCGAATATTTGCGCGGCCTGTGTCAGGGCGATCAGTTTGCGAGCACCGGGTTTCCCGTGGCAGGCGAGACCGTGCACATCGGTGATGTCGACGTGCCTGTTTGCGCCATCGCCTGCGAGACGGATCACATCGCCGCCTGGCGGTCGAGCTATGCCGGGGTGCAGCAGATGGGGAGCAAGGACAAGACATTTATCTTGTCGGGCTCGGGCCACATCGCGGGGATCGTGAACCCGCCGAGCAAGGTGAAGTATGGCCATTGGACAAATCCCGATCTCACGCTGGACGCAGAAGCATGGAAAGAGGCTGCCGACGCCCACGAGGGCAGCTGGTGGCCAAAGTGGGAAGCGTGGTTGCGCAAAAAGTCCGGCAAGAAAGTCGAGGCGCGAGAGCCCGGTGGCCCGAACCACCCGCCAATTGCGCCGGCACCTGGCACCTATGTGAGGTCTAATCCTAAGGGGTAAGCCGCCAACTTGGGCGCGACTTTCAAGGCACATTTTTCTGATTCGCAGCAGCAAGCATAGGGCACGCCGCCTGTAAGCATAGGAAAAAGCGGTTAATTTCGCGCGCGCAGAAAAATTTGCCGCACTGCAGCAAAAACCCTTGAAATGCCGCACTGCAGCATTCATATTGTGACTATCGAAAAGAACAGCGGTCCCACCCGACCGCCCCCGCATTTGAAAGGAGCCTTCCAATGGCTAAAGCTACACAAGATTTCACCGCCGCGTTCAAAGACATCATGGGCGCATTCCCCGTCGACACCAAAGCGATGGAAGGCATGTTCAAGAACCAGACAGTTCTGTCCGAGAAAATGTCTGCTGTCGCCATCGACGCTGCTCAGAAGTCCACCGACCTCTCCGCCAAGTGGACACAGGACACACTGAAGAAAGTGTCTGACATCGCTGCTGCAAAGGCTGAGCCTGCAGACTACGCCAAGTCGATGACAGACTTTTTCACAGGCTATGCCGAAGGCGCTGCAGAGCACATGGCTGCGTTTGCTGAGATTGCTAAGAAAGCACAGACTGAGTCGCTCGAGCTGATGCTCGCCGCCGGCAAGGACTTCTCGGAAGAAGCCACTGCCGCTGCCAAGAAAGCGACAACAGAGATGACAGCCGCTGCCAAGAAAGCTGCTGCAAAGTAAACGACCCGTTTTCCCGGGTGGGAGTGTAACGAGTTCGGGCGGTCTGCGTTTGCAGGCCGCTCTTTCTTTTTGCGCAAACGCGGCGTAGGCTTCTCTGCACTGCAACATGCTTGGGAGAACATGGCCGTGGCAACCACCAACAAACCGCTTTTGATCAAGCGCTATGCCAGCCGTAGGCTCTATAACACCGAAACCAGCGATTATGTGACGCTGGATGATATCGCGGCCTTTATCCGTGAGGGGCGCGAGGTTCAGATCGTTGATCTCAAATCTGGAGATGATTTGACGCGGCAATACCTGTTGCAGATCATAGCAGAACACGAAAGCCGCGGCGAAAGCGTGCTGCCTGTAGATGTGCTGACTGATCTGGTGCGCTCTTATACCAGCCAGGCAGCAAGCGTGGTGCCACAGTTCCTGCAAGCCAGTTTTGAAATGCTGCGCGATGGCCAGTCCAAAGCGATGGAGAATATGACCAAGGTGAACCCCATGGCCTCTATGCCGGGGTTTGAGGCGATGCGCGCGCAGCAGGAGGCGTTCTTCAAGGCGATGACAACCGGGATGATGCCCGGTGCTACCGCTGAACCAAAGGCTGCGGATACGCCAGCGGACGATGGGCTGGATGAGATCAAGAAGCAGTTGGACGCGCTTCAGACTCAGCTCAAGAACATGGGGAAGTGAGCAGGTCGAATTTGTAAAATTCGACAGTTTGCCAAATTTCATGGAAATTTGGCGCTAGCACAGCATCTCGACTGGTCCCGCCTCACAGACGATCACGTAATAATAGCGCGTACGAAACAGCCGAAAGCCGCGCCGTTGTACTTCGGCCAGCAAGACGTGATGCCCGATATCACGATCTACATCCCTTGCTTGCCGCTTGATGATTCCACCCGTCTCTGTGGCGCGACAATCGAAAATACGGGCGAGCCATTCTTCTGCGGAGCGGCGGGGGACGATGGGTCGTAGGGTCATTCACCCAGTGTCGGACAGGATTGGTTAATTTGAGTTTAACCAACCTCGGCGAACACCCCGTCAATCGCGCGTTCAAGTTTGGCAAACATTTCATCCATCTGTGCGGGCGTCAGGATAAAGGCAGGGCAGAGCACGATGGCTTGTCCCAGGGGACGGCAGATCAGGCCCTGATCCGTACAGGCATTGGCGATCCGTTCCGAGACAGAGAGTGACCCATCGAAAGGCATCTTGGTGTCCTTGTCCTTCACCGCCTCCAAAGCGCCCATCAGCCCTTTCCCACGCCATTCGCCGATGTTTTTCTTTTCCGCCAGACGGGCAAGGCCCTCTTCGAACAGCGGCGTCAGGGTGCGAACGTTCTCGATCAGCCCCTCGTTCATGACGACGTCGATGGCTTTGAGCGCGATTGCGCAGCCCACCGGGTGGCCGGAGGCGGTAAAGCCGTGTGGGAATTCTTCGATGGCTTCGGCTGCAGCATCGAGCCTGTCGGACAACGCGGGGCCGAGAATGACGGCGCCCATGGGAAAGAACCCAGCCGTCAGGTTCTTAGAGCTGATGATTGCATCGGGCATAAAGCCGTACGTCTCACAGCCCCAGGTTTCGCCGGTTCGGCCAAAGCCTGTGATGACCTCATCGGCGATCAGGGGAATGCCGTGCTTTTGCAAGATGGGCTGGATGGCCTGAAAATACCCATCCGAGGGTGGGATCACACCGCCGGCTCCCATGACGGGCTCGGCAAAGAACCCGGCGATTGTCTCGGCCCCTTCGCGGGCGATGACGTCTTCCAGCTCTTGTGCCATGCGTGCGGTAAACTGGGCCTCGCTTTCGCCCTCGGTGCCAAAGCGCCAGTAGTGGGGGCAGGAGAGGTGGATGAACTCTGGCAAAGGCAGGCCAAAAACGCTGTTGTAGGGTTTGCCCGTCATCGATGCGCTAACCGCCGTAACCCCGTGATAGGCGTTCAGGCGGGTCAGGATTTTGCGCCGGTTCGGATTGCCTTCCGAGGCATGTAGGAACCAGAGCATCTTGACCATTGTGTCGTTCGCTTCGGATCCCGAGTTCGTGTAGAACACCTTTGCCCGGTCAAAGGGAGAGACCTCGGCCAGCCGCTCGGACAGCATCACGGTCTGGTCCGACATCCGGCCAAAGAAGGCGTGGTATCCCGGAAAACGATCGTATTGCGCTTTGGCCGCTTCGGTCAGCCCCGGATGGTCAAAGCCCGCAACCATGTTCCACAGACCAGAGTTTCCGTCGAGGTATTCACGCCCATGCACGTCGTAGACGTAAGGGCCTTTGCCATGGGTGAGGACGATGGTGCCGCGATCCTGAATTGTTGGCAGATCAGTGAACCCATAGAAGGAATGCGCATCAGCGCGGGCTTCCCAAGAGTTTGGGCTGTCGTCAGGCATGGTCGTCCTCGTAGCTTTGCTGTCGCGGCAGCTTGCGCGGATGCGGAACGCTTGGCAATCGAAATCAGATCAGATGCCGAGCCTGTCGCGCATGGCGTACCACGTCATGGCCAGGGTCAGTATCGGGGCCCGAAGCGCGCTGCCCCCCGGGAATTGCGGGGTCGGCAGACTGGCCAGCACATCAAATTTGCCGGACTGGCCGAGAATAGCTTCGCCCATGACGCGGCCTGCCATGCCAGACAGGGCAACACCATGTCCGGAGAACCCAGCGCCGGACAGTACGTTTGGCGCAACCGCCTGAACGCAAGGCAGGCGGGTCGTGGTGATCCCAAGTGAGCCACCCCAAACATGGCTGATACTGACGCCACGCAGCTGTGGGAACAATTGCTCCATGCGGGCAACAAGTGCAGTTTCGATGTCTTTGGGAAAGCCGATGGAGTAGCTCTCCCGTCCACCAAACAGCAGGCGACGATCCTCGCTCATCCGGTAGTAGTTGACGACAAACTTACTGTCCGCAACGGCGATGTCTTCGGCCAAAACGTCGCGCCACCTGTCGCCCAGCGGCTCTGTCGCGCAGATAAAGCTGTTGATCGGCATGACGCGTGCATTGGTCTTCGGCTCAATCCCCGGCAGGTATCCGTTGCCCGCGACGATTACATGATCTGCACTCACATGGCCGTGGGCCGTGCGCACGATCGCGGGCGTCCCGTGATCAATCCGAATGACTTCCGAGCGATCAAAGAGCTGGGCGCCCGCGGCTTTGGCCTCACGCGCGAGGGCAAGGGCGTAGTGCAGCGGGTGGATATGCCCTGATCCCCGATCAATCACCCCGCCTTTGTAGAGTCTCGTTTTAACCAGATCCTGCATCGCATAGCGATCCAACGCTTCGATCTCGTCATAGTCGTAGCTCTGTGCAAGGTGCTCGGCCTCGCGATGATATTCCTGCGCCTCTGCTGGCGTATAGGCACCGTGGGCCACACCGGGAGTGAACCGCGCCTCGGGCGCGTTGCCTTCGCAGAATGTTCGCACTTGCGCCTTTGCTTCTTGTGCGATGTCCCATGCCGCGCGGGCCTGTTCTTTGCCAAGCCGTTTTTCGAGCCACCGCTGTTCGGCGTTAAATCCCGATGAGACCTGCCCGCCATTGCGACCAGAGGCGCCAAATCCTGCGCGGTGCGCGTCAAGCACAATGACGCTTTGCCCCGCCCGGGCCAATGTCAGCGCAGCCCAAAGCCCGGTGAACCCTGCGCCGATCACGCAGACATCGGCCCGGTGTGCTCCGCCCAGCCTTGGGTTCAGGCGCGGTGTCTCGACCGTGCTGGCATACCAGCTGTCCGGGAAATGACCTGGCCTGTCGTTGCGAAAGAGAGGGTTCATGGGGTCACTTCCCAAACAATCATGTTCCAAGTCTGTGGCGGCAATCGGATCAATTCGACGCCGGTGGTTTGGGCTGCAGGATCAATCCTGCAGTCAGGACGACACATGTGGAGGCTCTGCGCATCGAGCGCCTCGTCAATCGCGGCATCAAAAGCCGTCTGGTCAGCTGCATTCACGGGCAGATATGGGACTGCGTTGGCGAGCTGTGTTGCTTGTGTTTCGCTCAACACAAAGGTGAGGTACGGCGTCAGCAATTCCTGATCCCAAAGCCGGAATGCGGTGCCATCCTCTGCCATCACGGGGGTCAGGTCAGCGAGGACGAGACGAGGTCCGCGCTCGCGACGAACGTCGAGAGACAAGGGGGCGATCTCCAAGTCACTAAGCGCAGGGGTAATGACCCTGGAAACATGAGCAATTTCGGCGGAGATATCCGTCTGCCCATAGGGGACCATTCTTGATGGGAGGCGAAGCTCGTAATTTGGCCGCGATAGGTCGTCAGTGTCCAGCTCGGCTTGCGCGGAGTGGTCGAAGTAGATGTCAGGATTGGCAAGGGCGGCAGCTTGGGCTGCGACATAGGCATCGTGGTTTCTGAAAATCTCGCCAGACCGCCTGACGCGCAAGCCAGCGTTCTCGAGCCCGGCCAAATCATGATGAAAGGCGTCGTCGATCCATCCATCAGAGGTGCATTGGTTCAAATTGCAGAAAATTTCTCGCACCGGGACACGATCAACGTAGACTGTGAGGACGGGAATACTGTTGTTCGCTCCCATCATTGCCATGACGACGGTGCCAAGGATTTCGCTACCCGTTTCTTTGTCAATCACATATGCCGTCTCGGCTGCAGCGCTCAACGTGGCTTGATCACGGACGAGCATGGGGTCTTTGCCTGTCAGCATGGGATGGAGCATCACGGCGATTTCGCCGTCGGGCAAGTCTTGAAGGAAGTGGACGGGAGCTGCTCCGGCAGACGGGACGGTGAACTCAGCAATCTTATGAGTTAGGTACCAAATACCGATGGCCAATACCGCAAACAGGGCCAAGCTGGCAAAAAGTAGAACCCGCAATACGCTCATACGTTTAGCAACAGGTGCTCCCGCTCCCACGGGCTGATGACCTGCAAAAATTCGTTGTACTCCGCACGCTTCACGACGCTGTAGACGCGCGCAAACTCTGGGCCCAGCACCTCATGAATGGCCGTGGCGTCATCAAAGAGATCAAGGGCGGCGCCCAAGTACTGCGGGATGTCAGCATCGCTCGCATAGGCGTCGCCACGAAAGCGTTTATCGGGCCGGGTTTCATGTACCAGCCCGAGATAGCCGCAGGCTAGCGATGCAGCAATGGCGAGGTAAGGGTTGCAATCCATGCCCGCCAGCCGGTTCTCAATCCGCCGCGCTTCTGGCGGGGACACGGGGATGCGGATGCCCGTGGTGCGGTTATCACGACCCCATTCGAGATTGATCGGGGCTGCATGATCGCGCACATAGCGACGATAGCTATTCACATAGGGTGCAAACATCGCAATCACGCTCGGCATGTGGTCTTGAAGGCCTCCGATAAAGTGAAAGAAGGCGTCCGTTTCGCCCCCTTGCGGCCCGGTAAAGATGTTGCGCCCGGCATCATCCACAACGGAATGGTGGATATGCATGGCACTCCCGGGCTCGCCCTCAATCGGCTTGGCCATGAAGGTGGCAAAGCAATCGTGGCGCAGCGCGGCCTCTCGCAACAGACGCTTGAAGAAAAACACCTCATCGGCGAGCTTCAGCGGATCGCCGTGACGCAAGTTGATCTCTAGCTGGCCTGCACCGCCTTCCTGGGTGATGCCATCAATCTCGATGCCTTGCACCTCGGCATACTCATAAATGTCGTCGATCACAGGGCCGTAATCATCAACCGCTGACATGGAATAGGCCTGCCGACCAGCAGCAGGGCGCCCGGTGCGGCCCATCATTGGCTCAATCGGTTTGGCTGGGTCCACGTTGCGCGCGACGAGGTAGAACTCCATCTCAGGTGCCACAATGGGCGTCCAGCCGCGATCCTTATACATCTGCACAACACGGCGCAGAACGTTGCGCGGCGCACATTCGACGGGCGTGCCATCCTGATGGAATGCATCGTGGATGACTTGCAGCGTGCCATCAACGGCCCAAGGGGCGGCAGTCGTTGTGCTATAGTCCGGACGCAGTGTCATATCGGGTTCGGTGAACCCATCTGTGCTCGCCTCTTCGCCCCAGTCACCGGTGATCGTTTGAAAAAAGATCGAGTTTGGTAGGTGGAAAGAAGTCTGCCTGTCCCACTTGGTTGCAGGCACAGCCTTACCGCGCGCGATACCGGGGAAATCGGCAATCACACATTCCACCTCGTCCAGCCGGTTTGCCTCAAGGTAGGCGCGTGCGGCATCCGGTATTTCATTTGACCACGTCATGCGGGTGTACGCTCCTTGAAAAACCGCGCGATCTGGCGGGCCAGTGTCGGGTTGTCGACCGGCGAAGACCTTGGCGCGATTGCAGTATCCAGCAAATCATCAGGCACCACACCGCGCCCGCGTTCGCGCACCAAGCCGTCAATGAATTCGTCCCCAAACTCGGGGTGGGCCTGAACCGTAAACGCGCGCTTGCCATAGATCAGCGCCGCATTTTCGCAAAAGTCCGAGGTGGCGAGCCGTTCGGCGTCCGCCGGTTTTTCCACCACCTGATCCTGATGCCAAGCGTTCAGTGACAGGGTCTCGCCGTTCCAATCATAGCTCTGCCGCCCCACAGCCCAACCGCCGCGCCACTTTTCAACCCGGCCGCCCAGCGCTTGCGCGATGATCTGATGACCAAAGCAGATGCCGACAAGGGGTCGGTCCGCGGCATAGATCGCACGGATCAGGTCTTCCAATGGAGGGATCCACGGGTGATCCTCATACGCGCCGTGCTTGGATCCCGTGATCAGCCAGCCATCGGCATCCTCGGGGCCACTCGGAAACGTGCCATTGACCACTTCCCACGCCTCAAACGAGAAGCCGTTCCCGTCTAACAGGCGCGCGAATTGCGCGGGGTATTCGCCAAAGTCCGGCGCAAGAGTGTCCGGCGCAAGGCCCGTTTGAAGTATTCCGATTTTCATGTCCGCACCGTCCTTACGCCTATTCCTACGCCCGCCGAATGAGCCTGTCGAGCGTATGCTTATCGGATGATCTGGGGCCGCACCCGCAACTTGCTGCGGCGTGCGTCGGGCAGGTGCCGGTTCAGCCTGCGGTTTACAAGCCCGAACAGCCCAATAACGATGAGCGTAAGAAGAATGAAATAGCCCGCCAGGATCGGGTAGGGGACAAACGGGTTAAACGTTTTGTCGGCGAAATAATTGGCGTAATAGAGCGCGTCCCCCCTTTGCTGGAAGGCAGGAAAGCCGCTGAAGAACACGAGCGTTGTGGCATGGAACAGAAAGATCGCCTCGTTCGTATAGGCGGGCCAGGCCAGCCGTAGCATCGTCGGCCAAACGACCCGCCTGAACCGTGGCCAGCCAGAGAGGCCGTAGGCATCCGCTGCTTCGACATCGCCCTTTGGGATGGACTGCAAGGCGCCGTAGAAAATCTCGGCAGAATAGGCCGCGGTGTTGAGAAACAGGACAACCAGAGCGCCGGCCCAGGCCGCCGTCATCGCTTCGGGGGCAAGGCCCACAGTCTTGAGCTGCAAGAAAATCAGATAGGCAAGGAAGAATTGGATAAAGAGGGGTGAGCCGCGAAACACCAGAATGAACCACTCCGAAGGTTTGCGTAGCCACCTCGACCCCGCATTCTTGCCCAACGCCAAAACGGTCGCCAAACAGAACCCGAGCAAGAGGGCAAACACACCAAAATAGATGTTCCACAACATGCCTGACCCGATCAGTGTGAATTGCTGGCACAAGGTGAAATCATCCCTCGGCAACAACCGCTCACCCCAGCCAACAGACCGAAAAGCATAGGCCTGAATGGTCTCCCAGCAGGTCATGCGCTGATCTTCTTCTGGCTAAAATTATCCCGGGGGTATGGGGGCAGAGCCCCCATTTGGTCGGCGCCTGTGGCGTCGATCAAACTCATGCCGCCACCCTCTGTGCTTCGCCGCCAGTCGTCGCCTGGCCCAAGGTAAGCCGCCTCATGATGCGGTCGAGCACGATCTCGGACACTTTGGTGAATGCGAGATAAAACACCAAAAGGGCCAGGAAATACCACAGCCGCCAATCGCCATGCGGATAGTCGGTAAAGCGCGGCTGTTTGGTGCCGCCCAACTCGCGGGCCCAATAGACGATGTCTTCCACGCCCAGCAAAAACAGCAGCGGCGTCGCCTTGATCAGAACCATCCAAAGGTTCGAAAGGCCCGGCAGCGCATAAACCCACATTTGCGGCACGATCACCCGCCAAAAGGTCTGGCGCGATGTCATGCCGTATGCCTCGGCAGTTTCAATCTGGCCTTTGGGCACCGCGCGCATGGCCCCGAACAAAACATTTGCCGAAAATGCGCCAAAGACGATGGCAAACGTCAGGATCGCGGTGGCGAAGCCGTACCATTCATGCACGCTCTGATCTGCGGTGTTCAGGGGTAGTTTGGCCGCCGCGCAAACCACAAAGTCATTGCCCTGTCGGATCGGTTGGTCCCAATCAGGGCAGAGCCATTGGTGGCGCAGCCATTCAAACCCCTGATCAAGGGCGATGACGAAAAACAGGAAGAATGCGATGTCAGGAATGCCACGCACCCCGGAGATGTAGATCTTGCCCAGCCACCGCAACGGTGCAATCCGGCTGCGCGCGGCGGCCGCGCCGCCAAAGCCAAAGGCGAGCGCCGTCGGTGCGGTAATGGCAAGCAAAAGCAGAACCGTGCCAAAGGACGCATAAAACGCCATATGCTTGCCCGTGGTCAGGTAGCAAGCGAACCATTTGCCTGTATCAAGTACGGCAGGATCAGCGCAAAAACTAAAGATATCGAACATCCGGTGGCAGGTCTCGCGGCAGAATACGCGAACACATCGGAATTGCCAGCGCCACTTTGGGTGCTTGCCTTGCTTGCGGCTCTTCTGCATCTCTTGGCACGGGGAGGGTGGAGCTTGCCACGTCACATCGTCATCATTGGGGCCGGTATCCTGGGCTCTGCGCTGGCCTACAGGTTGCAGAGCGCGGCCTGCCAGGTGACCGTGCTCGATGCCGGAGCAGGCTCCGCGACGGATGCCTCCTTTGGCTGGATCAACGCGAGTTTTTATCTCAGCGAAGATCACTTTCATTTCCGACACGCAGGCCTGGCGGCGTATACGGATCTGGCCGCTCAGCTCACCTTGCCTCTGCGCCAGCTTGGTTGTCTCAATTGGGAATACACCGGCGCAGAGTTTGACGCCTATGAGGCGGGACTACAGGCGCTGGGCTACCCGACGGAGCGTATTGACCAAGAGCGATTTTCCCAGCTTGAGCCGCACATCGGCACACCCCCCGAACAAAGCCTCTTGTTCGCGACCGAGGCTGTGGCCGAGCCTTCGGAACTGCGCGCAGCACTTTTGGCTGCGGCGCAATCTGCGGGCGCGCGTGTGATCCGTGGGGTTCGTGTGACGGACATTGAAAATGGCGTGCACACAACTGCCGGGTTCATCGCCGCAGATGAGGTTGTCGTGGCGGCTGGCACTGGGGCACCGGCTTTGCTGCGAGGGCTCGACGTGTCGCTCCCAATGCTGAAGCGACCTGCCTATATCATTGAGACAGCGCCTTTGCCGCCGATGCTGGCCCATGTGCTGGCGGGGCCGCACGGCGAAGTGCGGCAAAAGCCAGACGGGCGCATGATTGCGCCCACGTCGGTTGCACATCAAGCCGATGGTCGATCCGAACTGGATCAGACGGCGGAGGAGGCTGCCGCGGCGACACTGGCACGATTGCAGCCCATGTTTCCCGCACGTGACCTTGCTTGGACGACGGCCACTCTGGCCCATCGGCCGGTTCCAGGGGACGGTTTGCCTGTCATCGGGCGGGTTGCTCCGAATGTTTATGTGACGGTCATGCATTCGGGTCTGACGCTTGCCGCGATCACCGCCAATCTCGCGGCCGCCGAAATCCTTGATGGGCCGTCAAACACCACATCTTCAATGCTCGCGCCGTTTCGACCGGAACGGTTTGCCGGGCGTTAAACGCAAAAGGGCCGCCCAAGGGGCGGCCCTTCGCGTCTGAATGTGGGCAAATTAGAACTGCTCGCCCACTTCCCATTCTGCGATCAGGGCGTTCAGCGTGCCGTCGTCCTTCATCGACTGGATCGCTGCATTAAAGGCTTCCCGCAGCTCGCCGTCGCTTTCACGCAGACCCATGCCAACGCCGCCACCGATCAGCTCTTGCTGATCGAGCATCACCAGATCCGCTTCACCATCAGCGATGGGGGCGAGGAAGGATTTGTCGGCCAGAACGGCATCGGCCTCACCGGCCTGAACGGCTGCGACAGTCTCTTCTGGCGTTGCAAACTCAACCAGAGTTGCGCCTGTGCCCGCGATAAACGACGCCTGGATCGTGTTGGTCTGTGCAGCGATCACTGCGGAGGACAAATCAACACTCTCGTTACCGGCCAGCACGACATATGCGGAGGGGTCAGGCTGTGTGTAGGCCTGGGTAAAGTCGATGACTTCGTCCCGCTCGGCTGTGATCGACATGCCAGCAATGATCACATCGTAGTTGCCGGACACGAGGTTAGGGATGATGCTGTCCCACTCGTTTGTGACCCACTCGCAGGTCAGTTCGGCGCGGGCGCAGAGCTCATCACCCAGATCACGTTCAAAGCCTGCAACTTCGCCGTTGTCATCAAGGAAGTTGTATGGAGGGTAGGCGCCCTCAGTGCCCATGCGCACAACCGAATGGCCATCCGCCAAGGCAGCGCCCGCTGTGATCGCCAAAGCGGCGGTCGTCAGGATTAGGTTCTTCATCGTAGGTCTCCCGTGTTTATGATTGAAGAGGTGTGTTTTGGCATTGGGCAATCATATCACCTTGGTTGTATCCAAACCAACGTTGTTGCAATTGTCCAATTGTTCCGGCCGAAGACAGCTCGGCCAAAATAGAATTAAGATCGGCCTGAAGGACATAGCTGTTCTGGGCTATGACAATAGCAGCCCCGGCCGTTTCGGTGCGCAAATCTCCGAAGGTGAAGAGCGTGTTGGCCAGATTGCCGAGCGCGCTTCGCACATAGGTCGGCGTGCCAAAGTACAGGTCGGTTTGACCATTCAGCATGGCTTGAAGCGCGGCTTCGTTCGTCTCGTAAGGTACGGCGTCGAACCCTTCGTTCAGCAAAGCAGCTTCGTGCACAGTGGCCGCTGTGACGGCGATGGTTGCACTTGGAATATCCGCGTCCGACACCATTCCAAAGAATGTGCCGCTGCCGCCATCGGCGATGTCATAGACGCAAGTGTAGTCAATGATCTCACGCCGGGCGGCTGTCACGCCTATGCC
Source organism: Flavimaricola sp. (assembly GCA_020629175.1). Taxonomy (GTDB): domain Bacteria; phylum Pseudomonadota; class Alphaproteobacteria; order Rhodobacterales; family Rhodobacteraceae; genus JALZWD01. The sequence continues at coordinate 20,889 of JAHDDU010000035.1, forward strand.
GCCGATGGCCACATCCACATCACCCCGCGCGACGGCGGTGAACGTGTCGCCAATGTCCATCTGAACCCATTCGCACTCATACCCCCCGCGGGCACAGATCAGGTCCATCAGGTCTTTGTCAAACCCGGCGATCGCGCCATCTGCTTCGGTCAGTATGTAAGGCGGATAATCGAGGTCGGCGCCGATGCGCAGCACTTCGGCATGCACAGGCGCGGCACCAAGGAGCAACGTGAGGAGCAGCGCCCTCATGCGCTCACCGTGGCCGACAGGAACCCGCGGAGCCGCTCGGTTTTTGGGTTCGCGAAGAGCTCGCCCGGGGCGCCTTCTTCTTCGATCTTGCCCTGATGCAAAAAGACGACGTGATCGCTGACATCATGGGCCATGCGCATGTCATGCGTCACGATCAGCATGGTCCGTCCTTCCTCGGCCAAGGCCTTGATGACGCGGACAACCTCTTGTTCCAGCTCTGGGTCGAGGGCGGAAGTAGGCTCGTCAAACAGCAACGCCTTTGGTTCCATGCAAAGCGCCCGGGCGATGGCCGCGCGTTGTTGCTGGCCGCCGGACAGTTGCGCGGGGTAGGCATCGCATTTATCGCCGATACCAACTTTGGCAAGGTACTTGCGCGCAGCATCCTCAACCTCCGCCTTGTCGCGCCCCAGAACGGTGACCGGTGCCTCCATCACGTTTTGGAGGATCGTCATATGGGCCCAGAGATTAAACTGCTGGAACACCATCGACAGGTTGGTGCGAATGCGGATCATTTGGGCGCGGTCGGCGGGCTTGCGGCCATGGCCGGCGCCCTTCCACCGCACAGGCTCACCGTCAAAAACTACCTCACCCTGCTGGCTGTCTTCCAAGAGGTTGGCGCAGCGCAACAGCGTAGATTTGCCAGAACCCGATGAGCCGATGAGGGATACGACGTGCCCCGCAGGCGCAGAGATATCAACGCCCTTGAGCACCTCCAAATCGCCATAGGCCTTGTGAAGGTTGTGGATTTCGATGACTGGCGCGGCAGCAGTTGTCACGGTGAGTTTACCTTTATAGCGCCGCGCAGTAGGGCGTATTTTGGGTGTGATTGCAACGGCTTTGCATCGTGTTTTGCCGGGTTACGCAGCGGGTGCAAGGTTTTCAGGCAGTTCCGGAGGGAGGGGCAACCGATAGGCGGCTTGCGGCACCTGGACAATCCCGCGCAGGTTGAGGGAGGCGCGTGTGGGCATGTCCAGATCCGCGATGGCCACCTGGATGATGTTGAACAGGAGTGTTGTATCGTAAGACAGGGACGTGACGAGTGTTTGTCCGGGCGATGCTGCTGTTCGGCCGATAACCCGGCAGGCGTGCGCCGCAGGCTCGGCCTGATCCATCCACCAGCAGTGCGCATCGATGCAGGCGAGGTCCGCATCGCCATCGGCAACAGCTGCGAGGCTGGAAAGGTGCGCGCCACTGATTAGGTGAGGGCGCAGGGCGATGCCCTTAGTCTTTGCATCCTGCCACGCGGCACCCCAACCGGAATGAGACTCCGTTTCGTTGAGGACAAAACGGTGGTTGTGGCAATCGCGCAAATCGGTCGCGGGGTCATCCGCGCGAACCACCCAGACGCTGTGGTAAAAGCCCGGCTGCGTGTTGGGCAGCGCGTAGTCGAAGCAGCCGATCCGGTGCAGACGGTCCCAATGCGTCGTGCGCAAGGGCAGATTGCAAATTTGCCCAAGAACAAGCTCGGGATGCGTCCAGCCTTGGGCGCAGGGCATGTCGTGGTTCAGGCCCTCTGGGGCTGCCAAACCGGCGTTACGCAACCCATCGCGTATACCGCGCCACAGTCTATCATGCGCCCGCAGGTTGCCGGGGCGCAGGTACATCGGAAGGCTTGCGATCATTGAGCGGAGCGTGCCGCCACTCGTTGGCGCGCCGCGGCGCTTTCCACGTCTTCGATCCCAAGGAGCGGTGCGATCATCCGCAGCAGAGCGTTTTCGCCGTCGTCCCGGCTGCCATCGGCCAGAACCACATCCCAGAGCGCTTCGATCACGGCGATGCGCTCTTCGTGTGGGACGGCGTCTTTGATGGCGCGGGTAAAGCGCACCGTGTCAGGGGCTTCGGCCTCGACAGCCTCAGCCTCGGCCCGCAATGCGGCGGCCCCCGCGGCGTCGAGACCGTACCGTTTTGCCGATATCCGGTCGATCCGCTCAATTTCTTCGGGGGCGTAATCGCCGTCCGTTCGCGCAATCCGCACCAGCAGGGCGGTCAGGGCAAGGCGTGCATCCGCATCAGGCAGCGGGGCGGGGTCGGTGGCCGTCAGGCGGCGAAAGAAGTTTTCAAACATGAGAGTGATATAGGGCAGGCGTTCGGGCGCGAAAAGGTGCCGGGCGCGTTAACTGGTTTGCGGCCCGAACCCAAAGGCGACTTCATCCAGCGCAATCCCTTCTGGATCACGGTTGTTGAGGACGATGCCTGCGATATCCTCAATCGCCGCGTCCCGAAGGAAGACGAGGGACATTTCGCCAAGGCCCGCAATATCATGAGTGTCGATGACCGTGCCGCTGCGGTTGAGGAACAGGATCGTCGCCGTCCCGCCCTCGCCACCGCGCAGGTCGAGCCGCACGCCCGCCTGATCGCTGTCAAACAGGATCGAGATGCTGCCCTCGCCCGTTGCATCGTTGCGCGGAGCACCTGTTGGCCCATCCCCGGACAGAACGTTTGTGCCGACAACGCGCAGAACGGAGAGATTGGAATTTGCCTCGCCCGCCAGTAATTCCAGTGGTCCAACCGCAGGGCCGCTGACCACGTCATATTCGGCATCGCGGCCAAGGACCTGTCCGGCGAAGCGTTCCCCGAACATAGCCCCATCGGCCAGCAACAGACCGTCAACCTGCCTGCCGGGGCCAAGGCCGGAAGGGTGTTCGCGAAAGGTGATGATCTGGGTAAAGCCAGCGTTTTCAGAGCTCAGGCAGATCGCACGTTCGCAGGCCTGCCCGATCACGGGCAAGACCCAAAGCAAGATCGTCGCGAATGCCGCTTTCATGCGGCCAGCTTAGGCCCCCTGCGTACCGTCCGGCAAGGCTCTAGTCTGCGTAGCCTTCAACGATCACCAGATCGCCGGTTCCCGCAGGCAGACGCAGGGCTTTGGCCGCTTGGTAAGCCTCGGAGTAGTAGCACTCCCGCGCGGCCTCCAGCGTTGGAAATTCGATGACGACGCTGCGCGGGCGTTGGTCGCCCTCCACAATTTCTTGCGCGCCCCCACGTACCAGAAACCGGGCACCATATTGGGCGAGGACGTCGGCGTTAGCCTCGCGGTATTTCTGGTATTGATCAGGGTCGTCCACCGTGACGTGACCGATCCAATATCCTTTTGGCATATCGCGCTCCCTTACTTGGTTGCGGGCGGCTGGATCGTCCCGCTGGAGATGTGTACGGCGGTCCCGGCAATGCGCACCTGCTGGATTGCACCTTGGGCGATGTCGGCTGACAACTCAATCCGGCTGGGGCGACCCATCTCGATCCCTTGGTGCAGGGCGATATCATTGCGCCCATCGGCCAAAGCGCCAGACGCCAAAAGTTGCGCCGTCAGGATCGCACTGGCCGAGCCAGTGGCTGGATCCTCGGGAATGCCCGCGGTTGGAGAGAACATGCGTGCCTGATACCCACCCTCAACTGCGGTGTAGAGGTAGGCGCTGTCCACGCCACAGGCGTCCATCATCGCCGACCAGCCGGGCTCTAAAGGACGCGCATCGGCCAGCGCGCTGAGGTCCGGGACAGGGATGTATAGGAACGTAGGGCCGCCAGACCATACGGCAGGTTTGTGGTCTCCAAACCCCACCTGGGGTAGCCCCAACGCCGGTTGAGCGAGTGCCGCGATGTCTTCCGACTTTGGGGTCTTGTGCGCCGGTGCATGCGGGATCACCGGGGCCACGAACATCGCGCGTGTCGTGCCTGCCTTGCGTGTCACTGTGACAGGCACAAGCCCGGCCTGTTCCTCGAGCGTGATCAGTGTCTCCCAATCGCCGTCGCCTTTCGCTTCCTCTGCCAAGAGGATCGAACAGCCCACTGTTGGATGACCTGCAAAGGGAATTTCGGCAGTCGGAAAGAAGATGCGGACCTCTGCCGTGTGGCTGGGGTCAGCCGGGGTGCGCACAAAGATCGTCTCGCTCAGATTGAACTCGCGCGCGATGGTCTGCATCTGCGCGGTGCTGAGGTCATCCGCATCGCGCACGACCGCCAAAGGATTGCCGCTGTAAGGCGTGTTGGTGAATACATCCAGCGTGTGAAAGCTCTTCATGTCTTGGCCTCCTGCAGTGTTTTGAAATGGGCTGACAAGCGTTTGGCTTCATCCTCCAGCCCATAAGGTGGATTGATCAGGAACATTCCTGATCCAATCATGCGGTGGCCTTCGCGCGCGGGCGGAAACGTCACTTCGTGCCGAAGCGCACTTGGGGCTGTTTTCTCAAGCGCTTGCAGCATTGGGTCGTGCACCTCACCGACAAGCAACGGGTACCAAACCATGATGACGCCGACCGGCCACTTGCGGTGGAGGTACGCGACGGTTTTGGCCACGTGTTCATACTCTGATTTAACTTCGTAGGAGGGATCAATCAGACACACGCCCCTGCGCGGGGTCGGTGGGGTGATTGCGAGCGCAAACTCTAAACCGTCACGCTGGTGGCTGTGTGCGGCGGGAACGGCTGTTTGCAAGGCTGCAAATTCCTGCGGATGCAGTTCCGCCAGATGCAGCACATCGTCGCCCCGCAGCAGGCGCGAGGCGAGCGCGGGCGATCCGGGATAGCTTTGCGGTCCATATTCGGCCCGGAGCGCATCAACCGTGGCGCGATATGGGTGACCCGCGTCGAACCAGTCCGTGACGGCGTCAAACCCCTTGGCCGCTTCCCCCGTCTTGCGCGCTTCGGCGCCGCCCAGATCGTAAAGACCGCGGCCCGCGTGCGTTTCGATGTAACTTAGCGGTTTGTCCTTGCGGGTCATATAAGCCAGCGTCCAGCACAAAAGGGCGTGCTTTTGCACATCGGCAAGGTTCGCGGCGTGATAGCTGTGCTGATAGGATAACATGTGGCCCCCAAGTTCGCCCCAGCCCTAACCTGTGATCAAAATGTCGGCAAGTTTGGGCGTGTTAACGCCAAATGACCATAAGTTGAGAATACTCCCCTTTGAACAGGCCTTTGGCGTGCTAAATTACCATCAACACAAGGAACTTGACGGAATGCGATTCTCTGGGCTCACCGCCGCGCTGCTTTTGACGATGGCCGCGCCTGCTCTGGCAGACGGCATTGGTGCGCCTGTGTCCGAGCCTGAGATTGTGCCGATCCCGCAAATTGCGGCGCCGTCGGGCAATCAACTTCGGTTTACGGCGGGCGCCGGACTTTCGGCGGCACCCGGCTATTTTGGCTCGGATGAAACGGTAGTTGGGCCGACGGGGTCCTTCTCGTTTGAATATCTGCGCTACGGCAACCGCGAGTTTGGCTCGCGTGCACTGAACACTGTGCCCACGGGCCTGAGCTTTGGTGGATCGTTCCGCTACATTGCGGATCGCGCGGCGTCTGATTACCCCGAGCTTGCCGGTCTGAGTGACCTTGATCTGTCCCTCGAAGTTGGCGCTGGCGTCACGTATTATCAGCCCAACTATGAGGTCTTTGCCGACCTGCGCTACGGCGTCCTTGGACATGAAGCGCTGGTGGGAGAGGTGGGCATGGACCTGATCCTGCGCCCCTCTGATGCGGTTACCCTTTCAGCGGGTCCTCGCGTTTTTTGGGGCTCGGACGATTACGCTGATACGTATTTCAGTGTGGACGGAAGCACCGCCGGGCTTGACGACTATCAGGCGGGCGGCGGCATCCTGTCAGCGGGTGTTGAGGTTGGGGCAGAATACCAGTTCAACGACACTTGGGGCCTCGAAGGCTCGGTCCGTTGGGATCGCTACATTGGTGATGCCGCAGATAGCCCGCTGGTCCAAAACGGGTCGGAAGATGCCGTCTCAGCGCGTGTCGTTGCCACGCGCCGCTTCACGCTCGACTTTTGATCCCAGAGCTTCGTTAGACTAGGCGGGATGTTTCAACTGCCGCCCGAACGAAATCGGCAAAAAGCGGATGCGGCTCAAACGGCTTTGACTTCAGCTCTGGATGGAATTGCACGCCGATGAACCATGGGTGATCCGTCCATTCCACTATTTCCGGCAGCTTACCATCCGGGGACATGCCAGAGAATTTCAGGCCCTTCGCTTCGAGCGCTTCGCGGTACTTGATGTCTACTTCATAGCGGTGGCGGTGACGCTCTTCGATGGCTGTCGTGCCGTAGACGTCGGCCACGCGGGACCCATCGCCCAAGGCTGCGTCATACGCGCCAAGGCGCATAGTGCCGCCTTTGTCGTCGTCGGCCTTGCGCTCGACCTTGTGGTTGCCCTGCACCCATTCTTTGAGGTGGTAAACCACGGGTTCAAAACGCTTTTTACCGGCCTCATGGTCAAACTCTTCGGATCCGGCGGTCGTCAGGCCCGCAACATTCCTGGCCGCCTCAATCACCGCCATTTGCATACCAAGGCAGATGCCTAGGTAGGGGATGTTGTGCTCGCGCGCGTATTGCGCAGCCTTGATCTTGCCCTCTGTTCCACGCTCGCCAAAGCCGCCGGGGACAAGGATTGCGTGATAGCCCTCAAGGTGCGGGGCAGCATCTTCGCGGTCGAATAGTTCGGCGTCGACCCAATCCACGCGTACTTTGACCCTGTTGGCCATGCCGCCGTGGGTCAGCGCCTCTTTGATCGACTTATAGGCATCCTCGAGCTGCGTGTATTTGCCCACAATGCCCACGCGCACTTCGCCGTCCGCATTGGTCAGGCGGTCCATCACATCATGCCAGCGGTCGAGCGTTGGGGCAGGGGCGTCCTTGATGCCAAAGGCGTCCAAGACAGCGCGGTCCAGACCCTGTTCATGATAGGCCAGTGGTGCCTCATAGATGGACGTCAGATCATAGGCGGCGATCACCGCCTCTTTACGGACGTTGCAGAACAGGCCGATCTTTTCGCGTTCTTTTTCAGGGATGTCATGCTCTGACCGGCAGACCAGGACATCTGGCGCGATACCGATGGCCCGCAGCTCCTTGACGCTGTGCTGGGTCGGCTTGGTTTTCAGCTCACCGCTTGCCGCCAGATAGGGCATTAGGGTCAGGTGCATAAAGATGCATTGACCGGGATCTCGGTCATGGGCGAACTGGCGGATCGCCTCAAAGAAGGGCAGCCCTTCGATATCGCCCACAGTGCCGCCAATCTCACAGAGCATGAAATCAACCTCGTCATCACCGATGTGGATGAAGTCCTTGATTTCATTGGTCACATGGGGGATCACCTGAATCGTTTTACCCAGATAGTCGCCGCGCCGCTCTTTCTCCAACACGTTGGAATAGATGCGCCCCGAAGAGACAGAGTCGGTCTTGCGGGCTGCGACGCCGGTGAACCGCTCGTAATGCCCAAGGTCGAGGTCCGTCTCAGCTCCATCGTCGGTGACAAAGACCTCGCCATGCTCAAACGGGGACATCGTGCCCGGATCCACGTTGAGGTAGGGGTCCAGCTTGCGCAGCCGCACGGAATATCCTCGGGCCTGCAGCAATGCGCCCAGCGCCGCTGAGGCCAAACCCTTGCCCAGCGAGGACACAACGCCGCCCGTGATGAAGATGTATCGTGCCATGTCAGACTGCCCCCGCGACGTGCAAAAAGTAATGCAGCGGCGTTGCCAACACAACGCTACCCACGGGATTTGAGGATACCCGGATTCGGGTGCCCGATGCAACCAGTGGCGCTACATGATGTGAAGAACGGCGGTATGTCCGCCATTGGTAGTGGTTTAGTTGTCGTCTGCCTGTGGGATGACCAGCCCGCTTTCGTCCGCGGTAGGCGGCAGAAGGCTATCGCCCAGATCGGGTAGTTCAGGCGCCGCGGAATTTGGCGCATCAATGATACGGTCAAGGACCGATGACCCGGCTGCATTGTTTGCTGCAATGATGGTCAGCGTGATCGACGTGCAGATGAACGCAACTGCGAGACCCCATGTAACCTTGCCCAACGCCGTCGCAGGCGCACGCCCCGATGCGGTGCCACCACCGCCGCCAATCCCAAGGCCGCCCCCTTCGGACCGCTGCAAAAGCACAACCGCGATCAAGGCAAAGGCCAGGATCAGGTGGACGGTCAGAACAACGTTCTCATAGTTCATCAAACGGGCCTTTCGGGCGCATATCGGTCAAGGCTATCTAAAGGCGGTGCGCCCATGTCGCAACCCCTGATCGCCGTGGTTTTCAGGCGTCCACATCGTCCACATCCGCTTGGCCAGAGATACGACGGCGTACGATGGACCAGCCCAGCCCAATGGCCAAAACGGCAGACAAAACCACAAGTGCGGCCCATGTGTTGAAAGTCGGGTTTTCAAAACTGATAAACCCCTGATCCCACAAGACCCACGCGATCGTGGCGACGACAGCCAGCAACAAAACAACACCAAACAATCCAATCGATCGCAGTGTTGCGCGCACGTAAATGATGTAGCCGACAAGCAGGAGCAGCCCGAACAGCACTGTTAGCGGCAATTGTTCAGCATAGTTTTCCTGGGACCAGCGGACAAAGTTGAACTGTGTCGGATTGTAGGTTGCGGAAAGTAAGGCGAAGGCGCAGGCCCATCTGATTACGAATCCCATCGGTCACCTCTCAGGCTGTCGTGTTTGCCGCTATGTTGCAAAGCAACAAGGGGAGGCCAAGACAAAAACGGCAGGCCAAGGCCCGCCGTTCGCCACGTCATCTATCGACCGATTATTGGCGTGTGCCGAATTGGCGCAGTCCGGCGAACCCGCCTAGTGCGATCGCCAGCAGCGGCAGTGAGGCAGGCAAGGGCACCGGTGACGGAACAGGTGTCGCGGCAACGTCCGATTTAACGGTCAGATTGTAGAACCCGGAGGCCGTCGTGTTTTCCGACTCCGCCTGAAAGTTCATTTCCTCAAAGTTCACAAAAAAGGCTCCGACGGCGATGTAGTAAAGGCCGGCCGCGAGCATCGGCCCGCTGCGTCCATCAAACATCATATCGCCAAGCTCGAAGCCCGATCCGGTGCCAAATGACAGCGCCGCATCGCCTGCAAAGGCCACCGCGTCATCGTTCATCGCAACAAGATTTCCGCCAGCGGAATAAATGCCGACTTCCAGGTCGATTTCCGTATCGCTTGTGTAGATGTCGAAATAGGCGGCATCTGCCGCGATCTCGACGGAGTACCAATCCACGAACCCAGCGGTCAGCTCACCCGCGAACCGTTCAGCACCGCCAGAAATAGCGCCAAAATTGTCAATTGTGACAGGAACCGCATTTGCAGCTCCGGCAAAAAACGCAGCAATGGCAGTCGCTGCGCCAAACATCTTAACCATTATTTCCCCCATTTGCCCGGAGATTCGTTCCGGGAACTGCAACAATCTATCCAAAATTCTAAGATTGTTCCAGTTCTGTTGATCACGGGAGGGAGCGCGCCGATTTCTCACTTTGCGGTTTCCGAGCAGCGCAACCGCCGCTATACCGCGCCGGGGTTTACCAACAAGGATGTCTGAAATGGCAAATGTGGTCGTCGTCGGCGCTCAATGGGGTGATGAGGGTAAAGGCAAGATTGTGGACTGGCTCTCGGAGCGGGCCGACATCGTCGCGCGCTTCCAAGGCGGCCACAACGCGGGCCACACGCTTGTCATCGACGGCGAGGTTTACAAGTTGCACGCTCTGCCATCCGGGGTGGTGCGCGGCGGCAAGCTGAGTGTCATCGGCAATGGTGTCGTTCTGGACCCTTGGCATCTGGTCAAAGAGATTGAGACCCTGCGCGGCCAGGGCGTGACCATCAGCCCCGAGACACTGATGATCGCGGAAAACACCCCTCTCATCCTGCCGTTCCATGGCGAGCTGGACCGCGCCCGTGAAAGCCAGAATTCCGTGGCAAAGATCGGCACCACAGGTCGTGGGATAGGCCCAGCGTACGAGGATAAAGTGGGCCGCCGCGTGATCCGCGTGGCCGATCTTGCAGATGACGCCACGCTGGAGCTGCGCGTCGACCGCGCCCTTGTCCACCACAACGCGCTGCGCAACGGGCTGGGCTTGCCGTCCATTGATCGCGATGCGCTGATCGCCCAGCTGCGCGAAATTGCGCCCGCAATCCTTGAATACGCGGCCCCCGTTTGGAAAGTGCTGAACGAGAAGAGTAAGGCCGGTAAACGTATCCTGTTTGAGGGCGCGCAAGGCGCATTGTTGGACGTGGATTTTGGCACTTATCCGTTTGTGACCTCCTCCAACATCATCGCAGGACAAGCGGCCACAGGCACAGGTATGGGCCCCGGTGCGATTGATTTCGTCCTTGGGATCGTCAAAGCCTACACCACCCGTGTGGGCGAGGGGCCATTCCCGACCGAGCTACATGATGATGACGGCCAGCGTCTGGGCGAACGGGGCCATGAGTTTGGCACCACTACAGGCCGCAAGCGCCGCTGCGGTTGGTTTGATGCAGCCCTCGTGCGGCAGACCTGTGTGACCTCAGGAGTAACTGGCATCTCACTCACCAAGCTCGACGTGCTCGACGGATTTGAAACGCTCAAGATCTGCGTTGGCTACATGCTTGACGGCGAGCGGCTCGACTATTTGCCAACTGCCGCCGATCAACAGGCCCGTTGCGAACCGATCTATGAGGAAATGCCCGGCTGGAGCCAATCGACCGAAGGCGCGCGTTCTTGGGCGGACCTCCCGGCAGAGGCGATCAAATACGTCCGCCGGGTTGAGGAATTGATTGGCTGCCCAGTTGCCCTACTTTCCACCTCACCCGAACGGGACGACACAATTCTTGTCACAGATCCCTTCGCGGACTGAGGAAAGCCATGGCGCTGACGCACAAACAAAAACGCAGGTATTCGCTTTTGATCCTACTGGTGGGCCTGCCGCTTTACATCATCATTTCCGTGACGTTGGTAAGCTTGCTTGAGCGGCCCAACATTTGGATTGAACTGGGCATTTACCTCGGACTTGGGCTGCTCTGGGCATTGCCCTTCAAAGCGGTATTCAAAGGTGTGGGGCAAGCGGACCCCGACGCGCCTGAAGAGTGATCTGACTGACGGACTAACGCGCCCTCTGCACCATCCCAAATAGGTCGCG
>JAHDDU010000036.1 GCA_020629175.1 Flavimaricola sp.
ACACAGATCGAAGATCTGATGGCACAGTTCTGGTCCTCTGACATGTCTGCAGAAGACGCACAGTCCCGCTACGCGAGCATCATCGCAAGCGCAGACTAAGCTTACCTCCCAGAAAGGGCCGGTCCTCGTGGATCGGCCCTTTTCTGCATCACTCACACTACTCATGGGGGACACCGGATGACGATGGTCACCGAACAGCCGGGCAGCGGGCACGGCGCCAAGCGCCCAAACAGAATTTTTCAGAACAGCATGGCCAAAATCGCCTCGATCCCGATGATCTTGACGGCGCTCTTTGTCTTTGTCGGCGGCACAGCCTGGACCGTCCTCCATTCATTCACCAGCTCGCGGCTGCTGCCAAAGCTCGATTTTGTGGGCCTTGCCCAATACGAGCGCCTCTGGGGAGAGAACAACGACCGCTGGTGGATCTCGATCACCAACCTCGGTGTCTACGGGCTTTGCTCCATGATCCTGACCCTCGTGATCGGCTTTACCCTAGCTGCAATGCTGGACCGCAAGATCCGCGGAGAATCCGTCTTTCGCACCATTTTTCTCTACCCCTTCGCCCTATCTTTCGTTGTCACAGGGCTTGCATGGCAGTGGATCCTCAACCCCCAATTTGGCGTTGAAAGTGTTGTCCGCAGCTGGGGGTGGGAGAGCTTTAACTTTGACCCTCTCAATAACCCAGATATCGTCATCTTCGGCATTCTGATCGCTGGCATTTGGCAAGGGACCGGATTGATCATGTGCATCATGCTGGCCGGCCTTCGCGGCATCGACGAAGACATCTGGAAAGCCGCCCGAGTGGACGGCATTGGCACCGTCAAAACCTATGTCAAAATCATCATTCCGATGATGCGGCCAGTCTTTGTGACCTCGCTTGTTCTGATCGCCTCCGGCATCATCAAGCTATACGACCTTGTCGTTGCACAGACCAACGGCGGCCCGGGTATCAGCTCGGAAGTACCCGCCAAGTACGTGATCAACTACATGTTCCAGGCCCAGAACTTGGGCCAAGGCTTTGCCGCCTCCACGATGATGCTCGTCTCAGTGATCATCATCCTCATCCCTTGGGCCTACCTCGAGTTTGGAGGCAAGAAAAATGGCTGATACGACAATGCACGCACTCTCAGGGCCCACCGGGCCCAAACCCAAGAAACGGCTCAGCCGGGGCAATATCATCGTCTATGGCACGCTGCTCATGTTCTCGATGTACTACCTGCTGCCGCTCTATGTGATGATTGTCACATCTTTGAAGGGCATGCCGGAAATCCGGTTGGGGAACGTCTTTTCTCCCCCACTCGAAGTTACGTACGAACCTTGGGTCAAGGCATGGTCCGAAGCTTGTACCGGGATTAATTGTGACGGCCTGTCTCGTGGATTTTGGAACTCTGTCCAAATTCTCGTGCCCTCGGTCATCCTGTCGATCGCTATCGCCTCGGTGAACGGCTACGCCCTGTCCCATTGGAAGTTCAAAGGTTCGGAGACGTTCTTCACCATCCTGATCATCGGTGCATTTATTCCGTATCAGACGATGCTGTACCCCATTGTGATCATGCTGCGTGAAGGGGGCGATTTCCTGACCTGGATCCTCAACGAGCCACTCGAGTGGGTTGGACTTGAGGGACCAGGCCGCGTTCGGATCATGGGCTCGCTCACAGGCCTTGTGTTGGTGCATACCGTGTTTGGAATGCCAATCCTGACACTTCTGTTCCGCAACTACTTCACTTCGATCCCCGAAGAGCTGTTCAAAGCAGCACGCATTGATGGCGCAGGCTTCTGGCGAATCTTCTTCCAGATCATGTTGCCAATGGCGCTGCCGATCTTTGTTGTGGCGATCATCCTGCAGGTCACCGGTATCTGGAACGACTTCCTCTTTGGCGTGATCTACACCAAGCCGGAGACGTATCCTATGACGGTCCAGCTCAATAACATCGTCAACTCGGTTCAGGGCATCAAGGAATACAACGTCAACATGGCTGCCACCCTGCTCACCGGGCTTGTGCCCCTCATCATCTACTTTGCCTCTGGCAAACTCTTTGTCCGCGGGATCGCCGCGGGTGCCGTGAAAGGCTGATCTTATGAATATCGAAAACCCATCCGTCGCGATCAAATCACTCGACCTGAATTTTGGTGCCGTCAAAGTCCTGCAGGACCTGAACCTCGACATTGCAGAAGGCGAATTCCTGGTGCTGCTCGGCTCATCCGGGTGTGGCAAGTCGACCTTGCTGAATTGCATCGCGGGCTTGCTGGAGCCGACAGACGGGCAAATTTGGATTAAGGGCAACAACGTCACCTGGGCCGAACCGTCGGAACGCGGCATTGGCATGGTGTTCCAGTCCTACGCGCTCTATCCGCAGATGACGGTAAAGGGGAACCTCTCGTTCGGTCTGAAAAACGCGCGGGTGCCCAAGGTTGAGATTGAAAAGCGCGTGGCCCGTGCGGCAGAGATCCTGCAAATCGAGCCGCTGCTTGACCGCAAGCCCGGCGCTCTGTCTGGCGGTCAGAGGCAACGAGTGGCTATTGGCCGCGCGTTGGTGCGGGATGTGGATGTGTTCCTCTTTGACGAACCCTTGTCCAACCTTGATGCCAAACTCCGGGCCGACCTGCGGGTCGAGCTTAAGCGGCTACACAACCAGTTGCAGAACACGATGATCTATGTGACCCACGATCAGGTCGAAGCCATGACGCTGGCCGACCGAATTGCGATCATGAAAGGCGGCAAAATCATGCAGCTGGGCACACCAGATGAGATTTATAATCAACCGCAGAACCTTTATGTCGCTGACTTTATTGGTTCGCCGTCTATGAACTTCTTCGAAGGACGTCTTGACGCCGGCACTTTCAAAACAGATGGGCTGGATCTTCCCATGGTTGGCTATGCCTTTGCACAGCCCAAAGCCGCAGACGGAAATGTGACCATTGGCATTCGGCCCGAACACATCATCACAGGCGAATTGGTGGCCAGTGCGCCAGTTCAGGCCAATGTGACAATCGATTTGGTTGAGCCGATGGGATCTGACACATTGGTTTATGCCCAGATCGCGGGCAAGACGTGCCGCATCCGGATGGATGGACAAGCGCGCGTGAAACAGGGCGAAAACCTCGCAATCGGTTTCGATCCAGCGCGCGCGTCCCTCTTTGACACAGCCTCAGAGGCACGTCTCTGATGACAAAGTCCACCGTTGACCTTTCTGGCGTTTGGCGCCTGACCGATGACGGTGGCGACACGACCTGCGACATGGCCATTCCCGGTGACAATATCACCGCGATGCATGCGGCAGGGCTTATCCCCGATCCCTACTGGGGCCGGAATGAATATGACTTGCGTTGGATGGCCGACCGCGATTGGACCATTCGGCGCAAGTTTCAGCTGACAGAACAAGACGTCGATCTGGTCGTTGAGGGTCTGGATACCGTCGCCACGATCACGGTGAACGCAACCCGTATCGGGACCGCGCAAAACAGCTTTCGTAGACATCGCTTTGGCCTGTCAGAGGCGGCTGTGATCGGCGAAAACGAGATTGCCATTACCTTCCATTCCTCCACTCGTGCTGCGGATGCGCTGCAACGACAGCAGCCCTTTCCTATCCCCTACCAGGAGGGAAACAACGACATCGCCAACGTGAATATGCTGCGCAAGGTTCAGTGTGATTACGGATGGGATTGGAACATTGCGCTAGCGCCGTTTGGTTTGCTTGGCAGCATCGTCGTAGAACCTGCGCTCACGCCGCGCATCGACACGCTGCACATCGCGCAAACCCACGAACAGGGGCGCGTAATCGTTGACGTCACGGCGCATCTGTCACATTCGCGCGGGCAGGACGTCAGCTTTGCTTTGGCCGGTCAAAAACAGAAGTTTGAAGCGCAAACAGACACGCCCAGCGCCCGGTTTGTGATCGACAACCCGCGCCTTTGGTGGCCCGCCGGTCAGGGGGATCAGCCACTTTATGATCTGAAAGTAACCTGTGCGGACGACAGCACAACGCGCAAGATCGGCCTGCGCCAGATGGAGTTGATCGCCGAAGAGGATGAGGCGGGAAGATCGTTTCTGTTCCGTGTCAATGGCCGCGAGGTTTTTGCAAAAGGCGCCAATTGGATACCGCAAGATGCGCTCGCCGGGAACATCACGCCTGAGAAAACGCGCGATCTGCTGCAATCTGCGGTGGACGCAAATATGAACATGATCCGCGTCTGGGGCGGTGGCCGGTATGAGGCCGATTGGTTCTACGCCCTCTGCGACGAACTGGGCCTAATGGTCTGGCAAGACTTTATGTTCGCCTGCAACATCTATCCGTCAGACGAGGCATTCTTGTCCGAAGTGCGGGCAGAGGTTCATGACAACGTCGCCCGGCTTCACCACCACGCCTGTCTGGCGCTGTGGTGCGGTGACAATGAGCTTGTCGGCGCGCTCGACTGGTACGAGGTGACGCGTGAAAACCGTGATCGATACCTCGTTAATTATGATCGCCTGAACCGGGCCATCGAAATGGCGCTGAAGGAAACGGATCCCAACGCGATTTGGTGGCCCTCCTCACCGACCAAGGGCCCGCTGGACTTCAGCGATGCGTGGCATGGTGATGGCGCAGGCGACATGCATTTTTGGTCCGTTTGGCACGAAGGGCGGGATTTTGAGCACTACCGCGATGTGAAACCCCGTTTTTGCTCGGAATTCGGGTTTCAGTCTTATCCGTCCATGGATGTGATCGAACGGTACGCTGAACCAGAAGACTTCAACATCGCGGCTCCGGTCCTCGAAAGCCACCAAAAGAACGCTGGCGGCAACGCGCGGATTGCCGAGACGATGTTCCGCTACTTTCGCTGGCCCACGACGTTCGAAGACTTCGTTTGGCTCAGCCAAGTGCAGCAAGGCATCGCCATCCAGACCGCCGTGTCCTATTGGCGTAGCCTCAAGCCTCATTGCATGGGCACGCTGATCTGGCAGTTGAACGACACATGGCCCGTATGCTCATGGTCGTCGCTGAACCACGGGGGAAGCTGGAAAGTGCTGCACCACATGGCCCGCAGGTTCTACGCCCCGGCCTTTGTGACCGCTGTCCCCGTCAAAGACGTGATCGAGCTGCGTGCGGTGAATGATCATCCCGATCCCGTGGACATTTCCCTCGCCGCCTTTGCCGTCAAACCCGACGGCAGCGAACGCGCGCTCGGATCAGCCGATGAAACCATCGGCAAGGATGCTGTAACCGTTGTCACCCTGAGCGCTGACACACTGGCCGTGGATGAGTTGCTGATGCACCGCTGGACGGCATCAGACGGGTCCAGTGGCAATAACGTCTATGCGCCGAAGCCATGGAAGCAGTACCGCCTGCAGGACCCTGGCCTTGACCAGACCGTGAAAAAGAAGGGCGGCAGCTATGTACTGACGATCACAGCGCAGGCCCTGGGCCTATTTGTGACAGCCACATCTAACATACCGGGCAGGTTTGATCACAACGCCGTTCACGTCAGCCCTAATCAACCAGCCCGCCTGATTTTCACACCGAACGATCCCAAATACGTGCCCACATTCACCTTCCGCGACCTTTTTTCTGCAACGGTCGCTACCTGAAAGGACCCCTTCATGGCCAACGTCTCATACCAACTCTACTGCTCGCGAAACTGGCCGATTGATGAGGTTTTGCCGATGCTCGCTAAGACCGGGTACAGCCAGGTTGAAGGCTACCGTGGCCTATGGACAGACGCCGCAGCGTTTCGGGGCAAACTCGATGACCATGGCCTATCAATGACATCCTGCCATATGGGCCTGGATGTTTGCGCGGGAGAGACCGCAGCGACCATCCAGACAGCAAAGACGTTGGGCATACAAAAGGTCTATGTCCCCTTTCTCGCGCCCGACGATCGGCCAAGTGATGCGGCGGGTTGGGCCAAGATCGGCCAACAAGTCGCTGAAACAGCCAAACCCTTCAATGATGCGGGCCTGTCGCTCGGTTGGCACAATCATGACTTTGAACTGATCGACCTCGGCGGCGCAGACCGCCCACTTGATCTGATCGCCGCTGGTGGGGACGAGGTAAAGCTCGAGCTGGACCTCGGCTGGGTCAAGCGCGCCGGTGAGAACCCGGTCAACTGGATCAACAAATTTGGCAGTCAGATCACCGCCGTCCACATTAAGGACATCGCGCCAAACGGCGAAAATGCCGACGAAGACGGTTGGGCAGATGTGGGCCATGGCGTCATGGACTGGCCGGCAATTACTGATGCGCTGAAATATATCGGGATCGATCACTTGGTGGCCGAACACGACAACCCCAACGATCACGCCCGCTTCGCTCAGCGCTCGCTGGCAACCATCTCCGCATTCTAAGGGAAGAAAACTATGGCCAAACTCGGCATCGGCATCATTGGATGCGGCAATATTTCAACCAGCTACCTACGACTTGGGCCGCTCTTTGCAGCACTCGACATGCGCGCAGTTGCGGACATCAACATGGACACAGCCGAGGCCCGTGCAGCGGAGTTCGGCGTTCGCGCAGAAACGGTGGAAGACCTGTTGAGGGCGCCTGACATCGACGTCGTAGTCAACCTTACGATCCCCGCAGTGCACTTTGAGGTCACCAAGCGTATTCTGGAGGCGGGCAAACACGCATATTCTGAAAAGCCACTCGTCCTCACGCTGGAAGAGGGTGAAACCCTGCGCGATCTCGCCGCCTCCAAGAACCTGCGCATTGGCTCTGCGCCGGACACATTCCTGGGCGGTGCGCACCAACTGGCCCGCGCCGTTCTGGACGAAGGGACCGTTGGCAAGATCATCGGCGGGACCTGCCACGTCATGGGCCACGGTATGGAAAGCTGGCACCCCAATCCGGACTTCTTTTATCAGCCCGGTGCCGGACCTGTTTTGGACATCGGGCCCTACTATGTGACAAACCTGATCCAGCTGATCGGGCCAGTGAAGACGGTTGCGTCGCTTGCCACAACGACATTTGCCAAACGCACGATTGGCAACGGGCCTCGGCTTGGGGAGGAAGTGCCTGTCGACACCCCGACCAACATCCACGCGCTGCTCGAATTCCACAACGGCGCGACCATCACGATGGGTACTTCCTGGGATGTCTGGAAGCACCGCCATGCCAACATGGAACTCTACGGCACCGAAGGCAGCCTCTTTGTGCCTGATCCCAACTTCTTTGGCGGCACAGTGGAAGCGTCCGCCCAAGGCGGCGAGATCGAGGCGGTCGCAGAGCGCGATCACCCATTCTCGCGCATTAACGAGGATGGTGACGGTGGACGGGCCAACTATCGCTGTGCAGGTCTCGCCGATATGGCCACAGCGATTGCTGAGGGGCGCGAGCACCGCTGCAATATCGACCTGGCCGTCCATGCGGTGGATGTAATGACGTCGATCCTGAAAGCGGGCGAAGAGCGCCGTTTCATCGACTTGTCCACGTCTTGTGAGCGGCCCGAAGCGCTATCGTCTGATGCTGCACAGGCGCTGCTTGCTTAAATGATCAGGCGGTCCGAGCCAATCGGGCCGCCCAGACATCAGGCAGCCTTTTGGCCTTGTGTCAGGAGCCGCCATTCCCCCACCGTCATAGTGAACGCGCGCTGAACGGCATCGCCGTCCAGCTTTTCCCCGGCTGCGGCACGCGCTGTCAATTCCTCTTGCATCTCCTTGATCCGCTGGGCCAAGGCCAAAGTGCGAATGGTCTGGTTTGCGCGAGAGTGTGGTGGGATGACATAGGCCGTCTGCGGCGCCTCGTAGTCCAGCGCATCATAGGCTGCATCATCTTTGGCTGTGATCTCGTGATGAAAGGCCACTTGCCCCGGAATGACAACGTAGAACGCCATGTTCCGGCTCGCAGATTTCAGTTCCACCACGTTGAACTCGGTGTGCATTTTCACGACGTATGACGCTGCTTTGTTCAGCGGTTCCCATGCCTCAAGCGGCAGGAGTTTCTGCGGCATGTGCAGAATTTTGTGCATTGCGCCCATAATGTCTGATGGGGCTTTGGCACCGATCCCTTCAAGCACGCGTTTGGCCATCGTGCGGGACCGGCTGTCATCTTTTGCTGCGGGCTCGGACGGTGAGCCAACAAAGAAGACCATCCCGTTGGGCAAAGGCACACCACCCTTCTCGCTGGTCTTGACCAACACCTGACCAGCGTCCTTGGTGTGATCCCACTTGTAGACATCGCGCCAAACCACCTGAGCAATGATCGGATCCGCCAACACAGCGGCCCGCACATTGCCGGGCACTTGCACGACGTCGAAATCAATGTTGCTCAGCTTGATTTGCATGATCTGTCCTTCACAACCCCGTCTCTGCCGCGATCTGGGCCCGGCTTTTGCGGGCACGCTCCGTCGCGGATTTCAGCTGCCCGCAGGCGGCCATGATATCTTCGCCCCGTGGTGTACGGATTGGGCTGGCGTAGCCCGCCTTGTAGATAATGTCAGCAAAGGCGCGAATGCGGTTGTTTGAAGACCGCTTGTAGGGCGCTCCAGGCCATTCGTTGAACGGGATCAAGTTGATCTTGGCCGGGATACCATCAATTAGTTTGATCAGCCGCCGGGCATCCTCATCTGTGTCATTCACACCATCAAGCATCACGTATTCGAAGGTGATCCGCTCGGAATTGCTCAGCTTGGGATAGGCGCGCAAGGCGTCCAGTAACTCGGCAATGTTCCAACGCTTGTTAATGGGCACCAACTTATCGCGCGTCTCATCCGTCGTCGCGTGAAATGACACCGCCAACTGGCAGCCGATCTCATCAGCCGTACGCGCGATCTCAGGCACCACACCGCTTGTCGATAGGGTAATGCGGCGGCGTGACAGGCTCAGCCCTTCCGGGTCCATCGCAATCTTCATGGCGTCACGCACATTTTCAAAATTGTAAAGCGGCTCACCCATGCCCATCAGCACGATGTTGGACAGCAGGCGCTGCTCGTCCTTGGGCGCGCCTTGCTCTGGCCACTCGCCCAGATCATCCCGCACGAGCATTACCTGACCGATAATTTCACCAGCCGTCAGGTTCCGAACCAATTTCTGAGTACCTGTATGGCAGAACGAACAGGTCAGCGTGCAGCCTACCTGGCTTGACACACACAGCGTTCCCCGATCGGTCTCGGGAATATAGACCACCTCGACCTCATGCCCCCCGGCAATCCGGACGAGGTACTTCCGGGTCCCGTCTGTGCTCACATTGCGCGAGACGACCTCAGGCAGGGCAATCACAAAATGATCCGCCAACTTAGACCGATAGTCTTTGGCGAGGTTCGTCATCTCGGCAAAGTCGCGTTTGCCCCAGACATATATCCATTGCCAAATCTGTCCGACCCGCATCTTGGCTTGCTTTTCGGGCGTGCCGATCTCGATCAGCGCATCCCGCATCTGGCCTCGTGACAGGCCGATCAGATTGACGGGACCCTCCGGCATTTTTCGCGGAATCGTCAGAACATCTTGCGTGATCGGCGCTTGCGGAACTGCTTGTTCAGTCTCAGCCATCAGGTTTCTCCAAATACAAAAGCAGGCCAAGCTCTGGCCCGCTCTCCCAATCCGTGACTACACGCGCGAAGTTTTTCGCTAAAAATTTTAGCGCTTAGCCCGAGCAGCGTGCGGCTGCATCCTCAACAGACGCTGTAAAGCCCAACAGCGAGAAGGTATCCCGCGTTGTCGTGCCCCGGCCCGATACGCCGGTCAAGACTGCCGCCGCACCAGCCCGCATTGCCGCAACAATCCGTGCGTCATCTTCTGGTGTTGCGGGCCAAGCCCACTCACCTTCGGTGAACAATTGATACTCGGTCCCACCGATTTCCGCCGTTACAGTCGACCCACCTGCGAAAGGATAGCCACCAGTGAAGGTTACTTGCCCTCGTACACCTTCGCTTGGGCGGTAGAATACGAACAAGCGGGTTTCGCCCCTATTCACTGTCACGACGTTTCCATCGCGGGTGTTGACCTGCTCGGTTGGCGCAGACACGGCAAAACACTCGCGCGGATCTGTTTCCTCAAACACCGACCAATCGGTATTGGCCCCCACGCGATTGTCCGTTTGCTCCTGAGCGAAAACACCTGTGCCCACCAAGGCCACACCGGCCGCCATCAGATATGATTTCATCGTGTAAACTCCAAACTGTCCGTGCCTCTGACTGCCGCAGATCGTGGCACCTTGTACCGGTGCATTCGACTGGCCGCGGCAGGGTCAACGCGATAGGCAGGGGTTTAACAAGAAACTGGGCCTTTGCGAAAGCCCTCTTTGATCACAACGCTGCGCGGCATCCTGCCACTCACCACGACATGTTGGGGAATGACCAAATGAATGACATAGAGATGATCGAAGTCTGGCGCGGAGATCGAATCGAATGCATTCATCGCGGGCATGCGGTGGTCTGCGATGCGCGCGGTGAGATCCGCCATCAATGGGGCGACCCGACGACCGTGATCTACCCACGCTCTTCGGCCAAGATGATCCAAGCTCTCCCCTTGATACTGAGCGGCGCCGCAAAGTCACACGGCCTCACGACAGCGCAGCTGGCGCTCGCGTGTTCAAGCCACATCGCCGCGCACTATCACGTTGATCCGGTCCAAGACTGGCTGGCAACGCTCGGTAAATCTGACAGCGATTTTCGCTGCGGCGAGGAAGAGCCCCGCGATGTGTCCGTGCGCAATGCGATGATCAAGGCTGATAAGACGCCCTGCCGGGCCCACAACAACTGCTCTGGCAAACATTGCGGGTTTCTGACGCTTGCCAACCACCTTGGCGCGGGGCCAGACTACGTTGATCCCGCGCATCCTGTTCAGGTGATGATCAAAGATGTGTTCGAGGCACTGACCGATGAGACCTCGCCCGGCTTTGGGATTGACGGTTGCTCTGCTCCAAACCACGCCTGCACCGTCCATGGGCTCGCACGTGCGATGGCGCAATTTGCAAGCGTCGGTCGCTGTCAGACCGCAGAGGCCGACGCGCAATCGCAGCTCACCCAAGCGATGATGGCCCATCCTGAGTTGATTTCGGGGAATGGCACCGCCTGCACAGAGCTGATGCGTGCCTGCGCTGGCAAGGCCGCCATCAAGACCGGTGCCGATGGTGTCTACGTGGCCATTCTGCCTGAACATCAGCTAGGCGTGGCGGTGAAGATTACAGATGGCGCCAAGCGCGCAAGCGTCCCGGCCCTCGCAGCGATCCTCCATCGGTTGGGCATACTCGAGATGGAGCATCCCGCTCTGAAAGCCTTTATGACGCCTGATATTCGCAACTTTGCGGGTTTGATCACTGGCCGCATCACACCGAAAACCGCGCTATTGGACCGCTAAGGCCACAAGCTGCCAGCTGTGAAGACCTCATCAAAATAGGCCAATCGCGCGGGGATAGTCGCGGCAATCTGCCGCCGTACGGTATCTGGCACGCGATCTGGGTCTGACGTCATCGCCAGATACGTAACAAAGCTCTCCGCCACATCTTCTGTCCGGGGAAAGGTGGCAGCGTAGTCCGAGATAAATGCGTCATCGCGCTCTTGGGCTCTGCGCCATCCAGGCGCACGCTCGTGCAGCGCATCAAGGGCAAGATGCGCCCCTTCGTGGATCATCGATTCCTCGAGAATTCCAAGAGCGAGATCCGCCTCATAGTTACCATGGTGGATATTGATCTCGCCGGATCCCGCACTCCAATCCGCACCCGTCGCATGGACAACAACAGTCACTACGCTTTGCCGCAGAATGACCGGAATTTGCCCGAGGATAAGCGCATACAAGCGGGCAACTTGATGGGCCTTTCGCTGATCCGCAAACTCGACATTCACGTCAAATGTCACGACCTGACCATCGGCAAACGAGGCGCGAAACCTGAAGAAATCCTGCCGCACCCAAGCGCCCGGCCGGTGATCAAAATGCTCAGCCTGTACGACGGCCTCAAACGCGAGCGCGTCAAACGTGCTTGGGTCGCTGTCGTTCAGCAGTCCAGGAACGGCATAGATCGTCCCTCCAAATGGCGGGTCAGCCTGCGCGACTGGAGCGCTCAGCGCCATGAAAGCCAGCGCACCGAGTATGGTCCATAGTAGTGTGCGCGGCGTTACGTTACGCAGGTACAAAGTCAGCCTCGGCGTAACCTTGCAAGTACAGCAGGGCCGTCAGATCCCCATGGTTGACGCGGATATCACATTGGGCCTGCACCGAAGGTTTGGCATGCAAGGCCACCCCAGTTCCGGCAAGACCCAGCATGCCAAGATCGTTCGCGCCATCACCAACCGCCAGAACATCCTTTGTGCTCAGCCCACGCGCTGTTGTGATATCGATGAGAGCATCAATCTTGGCCTGCTTTCCAAGGATCGGTGGAACGGGTTCCCCGGTCAGCATACCATCCTCAACTCCAAGCTCATTGGCGCGGTTCTCATCAAAACCCAATTGCGCTGCAATGGACTGTGTAAAGGCCGTAAATCCGCCCGACACCAAAGCGGCATAGGCACCGTTTGCCTTCATAGTGGCCAACAGCACTGGCCCACCCGGCATCAGGGTAATGCGCGATTGAAGCACCTCGTCTATGACTTCAACTGGCAATCCACGCAGCAGCGCTACGCGCTCGCGCAAGGCACCTTCAAATTCCAATTCGCCATTCATGGCGCGCGCCGTGATATCCGCCACTTTTGCGCCAACACCTGCGGCCTCTGCCAATTCGTCAATGCATTCCTGCTGGATCATGGTGCTGTCCATGTCAGCGAGCAGCATTTTTTTACGTCGCCCTTCTGCCGGTTGGACGATAAAATCTATGCCCGCAGTCTGAAGCTGTTGCCAAAGCGCATTGGAGTTTTCCGGTTCTGCCTGCAGCAGAAAATCAACAGCGGTACCCTCGCTCAGGATGATCTCTGTTGCATTTGGTAAGGACTGACGCAGCAGCGCCAAGGCTCCAGCAGTCATCCCACCTTCGGCAGCAATAGCGGTGCAAGCAAACATCGATAGCATCCTTTCGCGGCAAAGTCTGATCGCGACCTAACGCGAATACTGATCCACGAAAAGCTGCTCGCTCACTTTCGCCGCAGCAGGATCAAACCTGCAAGCGCAACAAGCAGCGCACCTAGCGTGCCGGGCAAAGGCACTGGCGATGGTACTGCAGGCATCAACGTCCCACTATCCGAGCTAAGCACTATCGGGCCGGTCGGTGTGCCCGGTGTCAACTCGCCGCCGCCAAAGACCGGAGGGCCGCTGTCGGAGCCGCCGCCAGTACCGCCGCCAACCACAGGAGTGATGGGAACAAACCCGCCACCAAAAACAGGTGGCAGCAATGAAAACTGTTCCTCGGGTCCTGCGGGCGGAAAGGAAATTCCAGAGCCTACACCGATTGGCGGCGAACCGTCCTGCGAGCATTCTTGCGCAGCCAAAGCCTCTGCACGGCAATACTCTGAATAGCGCGCATAATACGCATCCCATTCACCGTCGGTGACGGGTCGACCCACAATCCGCATGGCCAGCGCATCCCGTGTGAGCGCACCATCGCAAGCATTTGGCAAACACAGAGGACGGGCGCGTAGACCTGATTTGCCTAAACCGAAAGGCTCATCCCACTCACGCGGCGAATACAGATAGCACCCACCCCCGAGCGGATCGAGATGGTCGCCGCGAGGAACAACAGGGCAGTCTGCCAAAGCCAGACTTGGCAAGGCAATGGCCAGCGCTGCGAGGGCAACCACAGCAGTTCTGACTCTACGAGACAATTCCAAGGCCGATGGCGCATACTGCGCCACGACCTGCAAACAAATAATCACCTTACGCCTCATTTTATCGGCTGCGATATCTACGCACCGCGCCATTCTTGTTGCGTTCGTGTTTGCCCAATTTGGCGGGGAGAGAGAATCATCTTTGGGTTAACAATTGGCGAACGAAGCCCGATTTTCGGAATTGTGACTTTTTTCGCACAAAATACGTTCAAAATTTAGATTTCTTCATCCCCACCACGAAACCGCAGATTTGAAACCCACCAGCATGCGCAATCCTCGGTGTTTCCGATAATGAACCATGAACGACAGTTTTTTGCGGAAAAGCGGCCATTTTCGACAGCGCCTATGTTGTGGAATCCCATCGATCCCATTACGCCCAGCTGTGGGACACCCTTCCCCAACGAAGGGCGCATATCTGTGAGGATACCAGCAATGGCGATAGCAAAACCGGCAACGCGGCCGGCAAACCCGCGTTTCTCTTCTGGCCCCTGTGCCAAACCCCCCACATGGACGTATGAGGCGCTGATGGATGCGCCGCTTGGCCGGTCTCACCGCGCCGCTGAAGGCAAGGCGAAGCTCGCTGAGGCCATCGACCTCACTCGCGAGATTTTGGGCGTACCAGACGACTTCCGGATTGGGATCGTCCCCGCATCGGACACTGGCGCCTTCGAGATGGCGATGTGGACCATGCTTGGCGAGCGACCTGTCGAAATGGTCGCATGGGAGAGCTTTGGCGCGGGCTGGGTCACGGATGTGGTCAAACAACTCAAAATTGAAGCCACCTCGCATATCGCGGACTACGGCCAAATCGTCGATATGACGACTTTGAACTACGATCATGACGTTTGCTTTACGTGGAATGGCACAACTTCTGGCGTCCGTATGCCAAACGGTGACGCCATCCCCACAGACCGCAAGGGCCTTACCCTGTGCGACGCCACATCGGCGGCCTTCGCGCAAGATTTGCCTTGGGACAAGCTCGATGTCGCGACCTTCTCGTGGCAGAAAGTCATGGGCGGCGAGGCGGCACACGGCATGCTGATCCTCAGCCCTCGTGCGGTTGAGCGGCTGGAAAGCTATACGCCACCATGGCCCTTACCAAAGATTTTTCGCCTGACCAAAGGCGGCAAATTGATCGACGGCATCTTCCGCGGTGAGACGATCAACACACCCTCTATGCTCGCGGTGGAGGATTATCTCTTTACCCTGAAATGGGGAAAATCCCTCGGGGGGCTGGATGCTCTTAAGCATCGTGCAGACGCGAACGCCCAAGCCATCTGGCACTTTTGCGCGGCGCGTGACTGGGTTGAGAATTTGGCTGTCGATCCGGCCACCCGGTCGAATACCTCCGTTTGCCTGAAATTCACCGACCCACGCATCACAGACGGTGCTGCCTTTGCTAAGGCGGTGGCCAAACGGCTGGCCGATGAAAACGTGGCCCTCGACATCGGGGCGTATCGCGATGCGCCTGCTGGGTTGCGCATCTGGTGCGGTGCAACCGTTGAGACCTCGGACATCGAAGCGATGCTCCCGTGGCTCGACTGGGCCTTCGCACGCGAAATCGAAGCCTGATCCAAATTTATTCAAATTCGGCAGCTGCCAAGATCATCTGATTTCGGCCCGCCGCCAACAGTCAAAGGACCCCAATGATGGCCCCTAAAGTGCTTATCTCTGACAAACTCTCACCCGCTGCGGTGCAAATCTTCAAAGACCGCGGCATTGACGTCGATTTCCAACCTGATCTCGGCAAAGACAAAGCCGCGCTGCTCAAGGCGATCCCAGACTATGATGGTCTGGCGATCCGCTCGGCGACCAAAGCCACCGAGAAGATCATTGCCAATGCCAAAAACCTGAAAGTCATCGGCCGCGCCGGGATTGGCACAGACAACATCGACAAGGATGCCGCCTCAAAGGCCGGGATCATCGTTATGAACACCCCGTTCGGCAACATGATCACCACAGCGGAACATGCGATCGCCATGATGTTTGCCGTCGCTCGCCAAATCCCTGAAGCGTCGGAGTCCACCCATGCCGGTAAGTGGGAAAAGTCGAAGTTCATGGGCGTGGAATTGACGGGCAAAACGCTTGGGGTGATCGGTGCTGGCAACATCGGCGGCATCGTGTGTGACCGCGCCCGTGGCCTGAAAATGAAGGTGTTGGCTTACGATCCATTTCTCGGCGAAGAGAAAGCCGAGAAAATGGGTGTGACCAAGGTGGAGCTTGATGCGCTGCTGGCCAAGTCAGACTTCATCACGCTGCATGTGCCCTTCACTGATCAAACTGCAAACATTTTGTCGGCCGAGAATATCGCAAAGCTCAAGAAAGGCGTGCGGATCATCAATTGCGCCCGGGGTGGTTTGGTGGATGAGGCCGCGCTGGCAGAGGCGCTCAAATCCGGGCACGTCGCCGGCGCAGCGTTTGATGTGTTTGCCGAGGAACCTGCCACCGATAGCCCGTTATTCAACCTGCCCAACGTTGTGGTCACGCCACATCTGGGAGCGGCGACAACAGAAGCGCAGGAAAATGTTGCGCTGCAAGTCGCGGAACAAATGTCGGATTTCTTGCTGACGGGCGCTGTCTCCAACGCTTTGAACATGCCGTCTGTGACTGCAGAAGAAGCGAAGGTCATGGGACCATGGATCACGCTTTCAGGGCATCTGGGCAATTTCATCGGTCAACTCACCGACGAGCCGATTAAAGCAATCAACATTCTCTATGACGGCGAAGCCTCGGAAATGAACCTTGAGGCGCTGACCTGTGCTGTGATTGCGGGCATCATGAAGAAGGTGAACCCTGATACCAACATGGTCAGCGCACCGGTGATCGCCAAAGAGCGCGGCATTCAGGTCTCGACCACTAAACAGGACCAGTCGGGCACATTTGATGGCTACATCAAAGTGACGGTGGTTACAGACAAACGGGAGCGCAGTGTCGGCGGCACGGTGTTCAGCGACGGCAAGCCGCGCTTCATCCAGATTAAGGGGATCAACATTGATGCCGAGATTGGCGCGAACATGATCTATACAACCAACGAGGACGTCCCCGGTATCATCGGTACCCTCGGTCAGACGATGGGTGCAAACGGCGTGAACATCGCCAACTTTACGCTTGGTCGTGCCGAGAAAGAGGGAGAAGCGATTGCGCTTCTTTACGTCGACGAGCCTGTGGCCGAACCGGTTCTGGAAGAGCTGCGCGGCACGGGTATGTTCACGCAAGTCAAAGCGCTTGAGTTCGACGTCACCTGAAACTGAGAGAGCTCGCCGGAGGGAACTTGCGCCTCCGGCGAAATTTTTTGGTCAGATGAAGCACAAGATCAGTTTTGTGCCGGATAAGGTGTGCCTGTCGTGCGATGATAGGCTGTGGCGATGATGACCAGAAGGATAGCCCCAATTGCGACGGGGGTTATCAAGAAGAGCGGACCGGGCGTCAGTGCAAAGATGACCAGCGGATTAGCCCCAGCTGGTGGGTGAGTGACCCTCAAAAGCGCCATTGCGGTGATTGCCGCACCAACGGCGAGCGCCACCGCCCACCATGCGTTGGGCAGGATCCACAACAGGATCAGGCCAACAGCAGCTGAAACGATGTGCCCGCCAACGACATTCACAGGTTGAGACAACGGTACTGCGGGTGCCGAGAACAAGAGCACACAGCTTGCACCGAAGGGAGCCATGATGAGAACAACCGTTGTCAGAGATGTGAGCATCCCAAGAATGCCGATTGCGATGGCCGCACCAATCCCTGCAAGGATGGCGGTTTGGGGTGCGACAGCGGGTTGTGCGCGGCGCGTGAAGGGTCTGAGGTTCATGATCTTATCCTGTTGATGCCTCAACAGCCGTGACCGCTGTTGAACGCGAACGCAATCACGCGATGCCGTGATCACAGGGAAATGAGCATCAGAAGATATGGCCTGACTTGGCGGCCTTGGTGGCGAGATAGGCTTCGTTCTGGGCCGTTTCACCGACGCGGAGGGGAACGCGCTCGGTAACCTCCAACCCGCAGGATTGCATCCGGTCCACCTTGGCCGGGTTATTCGTCATCAGCCGGGTCTTCGAAAACCCCATCTGTTTAAGGATATCGGCGCCCACACGGAAATCTCGTTCGTCATCCTCGAACCCAAGGCGATGGTTGGCCTCGACCGTGTCGAAGCCCTGATCTTGCAGCGAATAGGCCCGCATCTTGTTGGCCAAACCGATGCCGCGTCCCTCTTGGTTAAGGTAGAGCAGAACGCCAGACCCTTCAGTACCCATCTGTGACAATGCCGCGCGCAATTGCGGGCCGCAGTCGCATTTCAGGCTGCCCAGAACATCCCCGGTAAAGCAGGCCGAGTGCAGCCGTGAGAGCACGGGTGCGTGCCGATCTGGGCGGCCAACTTCAATGGCATAGTGTTCTTCCCCAGCCGGGGAGCTGCGAAACACATGGACACGCCCTTGATCGGCAAGAGCCAGCGGCACACGCGCCGCAGAGACCTCTCCAAAGGCGATGGGGGCGGCCGCGAATTGCTCGACCTGATCCGCGAGGACCCACAGATGGCCTTGCTGCAGGACCTGGTCGGCCTGATCGCCCTCAAATGTCACGACCAAGGCTGTCGGTAAAAGATGGGCCAACTTGCAAAGTGCAATTCCCGTTCGGTGGGCGGCTGGATCACCGCCTCTCAAACTCTGAAACGGCCCTTTCATCGGGGTTTCTAAATCCAGCGCAGGGTTTGCGACGGCTTGCAATGTCCCAAAGGCTATAGTCGTGGGATCGAGCTTAATTCGAGACATGTCACCGTCATATGAGGGAACACGCAGCACCTGGGCTCTGCGACTGGTGATCGCAAGCGACATCGACGCCGCTGTGCGCTTGATCAGGGCCAGTTGGTCGGGAAAGAGCGCCTCGACGGACAAAACATAGGTGTTTTCCATCCCCGCCAATCGCACTGGTTGGCCCATGCGGAAGTCCGATACCGCGCGCGCAACCTGCTGTGTTGGAGAAAGTGTTGTAAACATTGGCGCTCCTCTGCGGCCTCAAATAGCCCTCAAACGCAAGAATGTGAAACATTTCCCGTGATCCCGACACAGAGGCGTGAGCGGTTTGCAGCAAATCTTGTCAGCTGCGTGATCCCGTTCCATCTGTTGTCCAAGCAAAGAGGAAAGATCATGGCTCAACTGAAGAAAATCCTGCTCGTAGACGATGACGACGATCTGCGTGAAGCGCTCAGCGAGCAGCTGGTCATGACAGAGGACTTTGATGTGTTCGAGGCCGATGACGGCGCAAGTGCACTGACCAAAGCCCGCGAAGGCCTCTATGATCTCGTGATCCTTGATGTCGGCCTGCCCGACACGGACGGACGCGAGCTCTGCCGGGTGATGCGCAAGCAGGGGGTTAAGTGCCCTGTGCTAATGCTGACCGGCCACGACAGCGACAGTGACACGATCCTTGGTCTGGACGCAGGTGCCAATGATTACGTCACCAAGCCGTTCAAATTCCCCGTCCTCCTCGCACGTATCCGGGCTCAGTTGCGGACACACGAGCAATCGGAGGACGCCGTATTCACGCTCGGGCCGTATACGTTCAAGCCCGCGCAAAAGATGCTGGTCACAGAAGACGACAAAAAGGTGCGTCTGACAGAAAAAGAGACCAACATCCTCAAGTTCCTGTATCGCTCAACCGATGGTGTTGTTGCCCGCGATGTGCTGCTGCACGAGGTGTGGGGCTACAACGCTGGTGTGACGACCCATACGTTAGAGACGCATATTTACCGTCTTCGTCAAAAGATCGAGCCCGATCCCACGAATGCCCGATTGCTGGTCACTGAAAGTGGCGGTTACAGACTCGTCGCCTAAGCAGGCCAAGGATGAACGATTGACGTTCGTCACACAGACATACCCCCGGTAGCGGGTCCCCTTGCTACCAACCTCCCTGTCGACTTGACCCGGCGCGCCTTTTGGTGCTGCCGGGCTTTTTTTGCATGCGTCATATCTGAGGTTTCGCGAAAGTTTTTCCCCCAAAAGACAAACATTATCCCAAAAATGCCGCGATTGTTTCACAGGTTTGCCCAAACCTAATGCGATCTAGATACTCGACGCAGATATTTAACCGTCATGTACGTGATGATTTGCCTAAGAATCCCGCCGATGGCCGGGTTACGCCATCAACCTCCCTGTCGACTTAGCCCGGGTGCTGTCCTACGACGCATCCGGGATTTTTTTGCCAATTTCCTGACCTGCATATTTTTCTGGGTGAGGTTCCAAGAAAGAGCAAAAGACAGCCGTCTACATTTCACAATGACCGGGCCGACTGGCCTCTAGAACAGACCAAAATGACTTTAGGAGAGAATTCATGCTTAACACTTTGAAAACAGCCGCCGCCGCCGCAATTTTGGCCAGCGCAGCCCTGCCCGCAGCCGCCCAAGGCACCGAGCGCATCAGCGTTGTCAATCGATCCGGCATGACGCTTTATAGCCTTCACGCGTCCGACACGCGTAACAACTCCTGGGAAAATGATCTGCTGGGCAGCCGCGTTTTGAACAACCGTCAAACCTTTGATCTGACAATCCGCAACGTGAACAACTGCATGTATGATTTCCGCATGGAGTTCACCAACGGTCAGGTCAGAACAGATGTGGTCAACATCTGCCGGGTCGGAACCTATACGATCAACTGATTAATGCTGATCGTGTGTTCGGCTGCTCCCTACGCTGGGACTGCCAGATCACACGAGAAACAGCTCTGGCTCACCCCGACATGGCAAGCTAAACCTAAGGCCCAAAGCCAACGGAGCGCCTGCCATGTCCTTCACTCTTGCCACTTGGAACATCAACTCGGTCCGCCTGCGCGAAGTTCTGGTAACGCAGCTGATGACTGAAGAGGCGCCAGACGTTCTCTGCTTGCAAGAGTGCAAATCCCCCGTCGACAAAATCCCGCTCGAAGCCTTTGCGGCAGCGGGCTACCCGCACATGGTGGCGCGGGGTCAGAAAGGGTACAATGGTGTCGCGATCCTTTCCAAACAACCCATCACGGAAGTTGCATCATTCGACTTCGCGGGCCTCGACCATGCGCGTCATATCGCCGGACGGCTGGAAAATGGTGTTACGATCCACAACTTTTATGTCCCCGCGGGCGGCGATGTGCCTGACCGCAACGTGAATGAGAAGTTCGGCCAAAAACTCGACTATCTGACGGATATGCGGGATCACTTCCAAGCCAATACGCCCGAAAACTCCATCCTTGTCGGCGATCTCAACATTGCCCCCCGTGAAGACGATGTGTGGGATCATAAGAAGCTGCTCAAAGTCGTCAGCCACACTCCGATCGAGGTTGAGCATCTCGCCGCCGTTCAAGATGCCGGCAATTGGGTGGATGTCACCCGCGCAGATATCCCCGAGGGCAGGCTTTACAGTTGGTGGTCCTACCGATCCCCGGATTGGGACAGCGCCGACAAAGGCCGCAGGTTAGACCACATCTGGGCCACGCCAGACATCGCAGGGTCCGCCCACTCCAGCCGCGTCTTGCGTCACGCCCGAGGCTGGGAAAAACCTAGCGACCACGCCCCCGTCTTCGCAACTTTTGACGTCTAGGTTTTTGGCACAAACGGCGTGACTGGCCCTACAAAGCGCAGGCAGGACGGCTCAAAAACCACCACGTGCTGCAAATCAGGGCGAGATCTCGACGCATATATCATCGCCTCTGCTCCATCCCGGCGCGCTTTGTCGGAAAACGTCCAAGTGGGAGAGGGGGCACCAGTCGCCCTGATATCTTGCCAGATGATAGAGGCCTCAGGCTCCGCGCTGATATCAGCAAGCCGATCACAGACCAGTCGCATTGGGACCAGAACCCGAGGCACGCCATCGTTCAAGTATCGCTTGACCGCCACTTCGGCACCTTCCGCACTCAGCGACGCATAGGCCGCGATCTGTCCCGCATGATGAAACCGGCCTTCAGGCGCCTGGGCCGGGCATTGAGGATCACTGCTGGCCGCCGCACTCAATAGCCGCCAGACAGGTGCATCAAAGGGCATCACGCAATGAGGTCCAAAACGGCCGCCGCCACAGCCTGACCCAGACTGGCGTGCGACGCCGGATCATAGTGAATACCATCCACCGGGCTGACCTCAATCACCTGACTGGCATCCAGAAACCCTGCATCATTGGCCACAGCAAGCGCTTCGTAGCGCGTCGCCAGAGCCCGCGACACCTCCGCAGCGCCATAGAACTCAGGAGCCAGCACGCCGCATTCGATCACGGGTGGCGGACAGATCAACAGCGTCTTGAACCCGTCATGGCGGTCCTGGATCTCAGCCGAATTGGCAATAGCCAAGAGGCCTGCGATCCCGGCGGTAATGCGGCCTGCATCCGCGCCAAAGCGTGTTTTCAGATCGTTGGTCCCCAGCATGATCGTCAGCACATCTATCGGGCCGTGACTGGCCAGCGCAATCCGCAGCCCGATTCCGCCTTCCATATGCGCGCCCATCACCGGGTCTGCAAATTGGGCCGTCCGCCCCGGCAGGCCCTCTTCGATGACATCCCAATCGCGCTGGGTTTGCCGCATGACTCCGGGCCACCGGACATCGGCTCCATACCGAGGATCTCGCACCCTTTGGTCACGGATTGGCGGTGTCCCGTGCGTGTTGCTGTCCCCGTAACACAGAACTCTCAGCATATTTGTCCTTTCCAGACGGCTGCCTACAGACACCTTAATCTGCCGCAGCCCTGTGGGAAAAGCCATTTGCCCCTTGGCGAACCGTGCCACCCGGCACATATAGGGGCCAACCAACGTCAGGAGAGACCGCCATGCTCGGCCTAGGAGATCAGCCCACCGCCGCCGCCCCAGAGGGCATCATCATCGACGGGACCGACGCCAGCTTTGCCGCTGATGTGATTGAGGCGTCGCAGACAGTGCCGGTGATCGTGGATTTCTGGGCCACATGGTGCGGCCCTTGCAAAACCCTCGGCCCTGCGATCGAAGCCGCCGTGACCAAAGCGGGCGGGCGCGTCAAACTCGTCAAAATCGACGTTGATCAAAACCAAGCCTATGCAAGCCAGCTGCAAGTCCAATCGATCCCGACAGTCTATGCCTTTTGGAAAGGCCAGCCGGTTGACGGATTTCAAGGCGCTCTGCCAGCCAGCCAGCTCGACGAGTTCGTTACCAAAGTCGCCAATCTTGCAGGCGAACCAGACAACGGCCTCGATGACGCGGTGGCAGCCGCGGAAGAGATGCTGGCCTCGGGCGAAGCGGCAGATGCTGCAGAGACCTTTGCCGCAATCTTGCAAGAAGAGCCTGCACATGCCGCGGCATACGGCGGCCTCGTGCGCAGCCACATCGCCATTGGTGATCTCGATCAAGCTGAGGCCGTGCTCAACGGCGCGCCCGTCGAAATAGCAGAGGCTACCGAAGTCGAAGCCGCCCGCGCACAACTTGACCTCGCGCGGCAGGCCTCTGCAGCAGGTCCGATCCAGGAGTTGCTTGATAAAGTCGAGGCCGATCCATCGAACAAGCAGGCCCGTCTCGATCTCGCCGTCGCCATGCACGCCAATGGCGATACCAAAGAGGCCGTCGATGTCCTCTTGGCTCTGTTCAAGCTGGACCGCGAATGGAATGACGCGGCCGCCAAGACACAGCTCTTCACCATTTTCGACGCCTTGCCGCCGCAAGACCCTGTCGTACTGGCCGGGCGGCGCAAGCTGTCTTCGCTCATATTTGCCTGATAAGCAGATCGGCCTAGTTTCATCGGCATGATAAACGCTATGGACCTGCCCGGCACGATCCCGGTTTTCCCGCTTCCCGGTGCGCTGCTCCTGCCGCGTTCACCGCTGCCGCTGCATCTGTTTGAGCCGCGGTATCTGGCGATGCTGGACGATGTCCTGAAAACACCCGAGCGATTGATCGGCATGGTGCAGCCCTACGATGCCCCCGGCAAAGCGGGCCAATTGCACAGTATCGGCTGCGCCGGCCGCGTCACTGCGTTTTCCGAGACGGAAGATGGCCGCTATATGCTGACGCTCTCAGGGGCGTCGCGCTTTCGGATCATACAAGAAGTGGAAGGGTTTACGCCCTATCGCCGGTGCGAGGTGAGTTGGGAGGGCTTTGGCAGAGATCTGGGCCCAACGGAAACAGACAAAGCCTTTGATCGTCCGACATTCATGTCGCTCCTAGGACGCTACTTTGAAGAACGGGGCCTGTCGACCGACTGGAACAGTCTGAAAGACGCGGAAGATGAGTTGCTGATCAATTCTCTCTCTATGCTATGCCCCTTTGAACCGGAGGACAGGCAAGCTTTGCTTGAGGCGCCCTCCCTCTCGACACGACGGGAAACCTTGGTCACATTGATCGAGTTCGCCCTGCGCGGCGGTTCAAACGAAGAGATAATGCAATGACCACGCCCGCTTTTGACCCGAAGATGCTCGAGGCCTTGATCTGCCCACAAACACGCACATCGCTGGACTATGATGCCAAAGCGCAGGAGCTTATCTCACGCTCTGCCAACCTTGCCTTTCCAATCCGCGACGGCATCCCAGTTCTGCTCATTGATGAGGCGCGAACGCTCGATTAGCCGCGCATCAGAGACGGTAGATCACCCGTCAAACCAGCCGCTTCGCGCATGAAATTGCGCCGCAGTCCCGGCATCGCATTCACAGCCCCCATGCCCATGTCCCGCACAGCGCGCAACAGCGGGTTATCATTTGAAAACAGCCGGTTGAATGTATCAGTGGCTACGGCGAGCGTCGCCGTATCAAACCGCCGCCAACCCTGGTACCGGGCGAGGGCTTGTGCGCCACCTATATCCTCGCCCCGCCGTCGTGCCTCGGCCAGCACATCGACGAGTGCGGCCACATCGCGCAGCCCTGCATTCAGACCCTGCCCTGCAATGGGGTGCACCCCATGGGCCGCATCCCCGATCAACGCCACGCGCTCGGCAACAAAGCTATCGGCAAGCGTCAGTCCCAACGGGTAGGTGAACCGCGCACCGACGAGCGAAATCTCTCCTAGGAAACTGCCAAAAGCTGGGCGCAAGGCCTCAAGAAACCCCGCATCATCCATTGCCGCAACCTCAGCCGCGCGGGCCTCTTCCTCGCTCCACACTATGGAACATCGATTGCCTGTGAGCGGCAATATCGCCAGCGGCCCGCCAGGCATAAAGAATTGATGCGCAATACCGCCGTGAGGCTTTTCATGCTCCACGGCACAGACAAGGGCCGTCTGCCCATATCCCCAGCCTTGGCGGCCAATCCCGGCCCGTTCCGCCGTTCCACTCTGCCGCCCGTCAGAACCAACGAGGAGCGCGCCCGAGATTTCGCGACCATCGTCCAGTGTGACAACAACGCGGCTTGCATCCACCCGCTGCGCTACCACGCGCGCGGGGGCCTCATGTACGATCCCCGGCATGGCGGCCAGAGACCGTCCCATCGCGCGGCGCAAATGGCGATCCTCAACAAGGTGGCCCATCGGCCCCTCTTCCAGTTCGGCATGATCAAAGTGCAGCATCCAAGGGCTTGGCCCCTCTCCTGCTCGGCCATCTGTAACTTTGATCTCCAGCATCGGCTGCGCATGGGTGGCAACACTCTCCCAGAGATCCAGCGCCCGCAGCATTCGGCACGACGCATGGGCCAGCGCATAGGCCCGCCCATCGAAATCCCGCTCTTCCTGTTCTGCGCGCGGTTGCGCATCCAAAAGGTGCACCCGCAATCCGGCCCGCGCGGCCGCCAAAGCCAGGGCCGAGCCATTCAGCCCACCGCCCACTATGATAAGGTCAGTATCCGTTGTCATACCTTGCAATATGTGCATCAAATGCCCCTTGTCCATGCGCCCGTTGGCCGCTGTGAAAATGAAGGAAACCCTCCATGCAAACATGGCTGACCATGACCGCAGCTGAACTGGGGCGCAGCATTGCTGCGGGTGAGATTGATCCTGTCGCGCTTGCGCAGACTTACCTTGATGCGATTGCAGCGCATCCGCATAGGGATACGATCTATGCCCGCACGACAGCGGACCGCGCTTTGGCAGAGGCAGAGGCTGCTGCAAGGCGCGCCAGACTTGGCCAGCGTCGCAGCCCACTAGATGGCGTGCCCGTGTCCTGGAAAGACCTGTTTGATACAGCAGGCGTCGCGACAGAAGCCGGCACCGCAATGATGGCGGGCCGCACGCCTGACAAGGATGCAACTGTTCTACGCAACGCGACCGATATGGGCCTCGTCTGCCTGGGCAAAACCCACCTGTCCGAAATCGCGTTCTCCGGTCTTGGCTACAACCCCATCGCTGCGACCCCGCCCTGCGTCAATGATCCCGAAGCAGCGCCCGGCGGGTCCTCGTCCGGCGCCGGCACATCGGTGGCCTTCAATCTCGCCCCACTCGCCATTGGCTCTGACACGGGTGGATCGGTGCGCATTCCGGCGGCATGGAACGATCTGGTTGGCTTCAAGCCCACCCACGGTGCCCTCTCAACCTATGGGGCCGTCCCGCTCTGTGCGAGCTTTGACACAGTGGGACCCCTCGCCCGAACTGTCGAGGATGCAACGCTGGCCTTCACCGCGATGGGCGGCCCATCCATCGACTTGCGCGGGACCTCTCTCACAGGCAAGCGCTTCTTGATCTTGGAGACCATCGCGCTCGACGCAGTGGACGATGCGCCTGCTCGCGCGTTTGCCGATGCCTGCGCCCGACTGACAGAAGCAGGTGCCACGCTAACCCGCGCAAAAGTCTCCAGCGTTGCCGACGCATTCACGCTTTCAGCACCGCTCTATACCGGCGAGGCGTGGTCGTATTGGGGCCCCTTTGTTGAGGCACAAGGCGACAAGATGTACGACCGCATCCGCGAGCGTGTGAGCGCAGGTCGCGACGTCCATGCCGCAGACTTTATCGCAGGATGGGCCAAGCTGCGCGCCTTGCGGGCCGAATTTGCAGCGCAGACAGCAGGCTACGATGCAATCCTTGCGCCGACTGTGCCAATCCTACCACCCAAGATCGCCACTCTTCTGGCGGATGAGGCCACCTATGTTGAGACCAACCTCAAAGCCCTGCGCAACACCCGCATCGGCAATCTGATG
Source organism: Flavimaricola sp. (assembly GCA_020629175.1). GTDB lineage: Bacteria > Pseudomonadota > Alphaproteobacteria > Rhodobacterales > Rhodobacteraceae > JALZWD01. Next base: position 26,684 of record JAHDDU010000036.1, read on the forward strand.
GGCTTGTGCGCTGTGACATTGCCCACTGGCACAGCCTCGTGCGGCCTCATGCTCATGGGGCTTGCCGGGCGGGATGCCGCGCTCCTGCGCGTTTCCGCAGCGGCAGAACGCGCCTTGGCTTAAATGCCACAACCCCCTTCTCTCACTCATTAAATTGTCACGTGAATTCTGGACAGCGATGCCCTCGCGCGGCTAGGTTGTTCCCGACCGGGGCGATCAATGATCCCGGCGATGAGGCAGATATGAACCAACCCGAGCGGTTTTCGAACCTACCGGCCTATGCGTTTCCGCGCTTGCGGCAGCTGTTGGCGTCCCATCCTGCGGGCGGCGACGAGCTCAGCATGACCATTGGCGAACCGCAGCATGCTTTCCCCGAATGGGTCGGTCAGATCCTGTCAGAAAACCTTGCCGGGTTTAACAAATACCCTCCAAATCAGGGCAGCGAGCAGCTTCTGAACTCAATCAGCAACTGGATTGACCGCCGCTACGATGTACAAATCGATCCCGCAACACAGCTTTTGACGCTGAACGGCACCCGTGAAGGGCTCTATAACACGCTCATGGCGCTATGCCCCGAGGAGAAACGCGGCGGCAAAACCTCCAAGGTGTTGATCCCAAACCCGTTTTATCAGGTCTACCTCGTGGCCACGCTTGCGGTAGGCGCACAGCCGATCTTCGTCAACGCAACGGCCGAGACGGGATTCCTGCCCGACTACCTCAGCCTTGATGCCGCCACACTAGACGCAACCGCAGTGGCCTACATTTGCTCGCCCTCCAACCCGCAAGGTGCAGTGGCGGACGAGAACTATTGGACAGACTTGCTGGCCTTGGCCGAGAAGCACGACTTCAAGATTTTCGCTGATGAGTGCTACTCCGAGATCTGGCGCGATGCTCCGCCACCCGGTGCGCTCGAAATCGCAAAGAAGGTCGGCGCAGATCCCGAACGCGTTGTCGCGTTCCATTCGCTGTCAAAGCGGTCCAACATGCCGGGCCTGCGCTCTGGCTTCGCCTCCTCTGGCCCCAAAAATATCGCGGCCATGAACCAGTTGCGCAATTATGCTGGCACGCCGCTCCCCCTGCCGTTGCAGGCAGTTGCCGCCAAAGTCTGGGACGATGAGACCCACGTTGAAGAGAACCGCGGGCTTTACCAGCAAAAGTATGCTGTGGCTGATCAGATCATGGACGGTGTGCCTGGCTATCAAAGCCCTGCGGCAGGGTTCTTCCTCTGGCTGCCTGTCAAAAACGGCGAGGACAGCACGATAAAGCTTTGGCAAGAAACCGGCGTCAAAGTTTTGCCCGGTGCCTACCTTAGTCAGGATACAGACGCCGGAAACCCCGGCACAGGCTACATTAGGGTCGCAATGGTGACCCCAACACAAGACATGCAACGCGGGCTCACAGCCCTGCGCGATTGCATCTACGGATAAAGGCGAGGGACAGAAATGGCATACCCGACACGCGGACGTGACCCGCTTTTGGACAGCACAACGCAAGCCGCACTTGAGAAACGCTCCAAAGAGCTGATCGGCATCGGCCTGGTGATAGTGGCGCTGATGTTTGCAGCTATGCTTGTGTCTTACTCGCCAGATGATCCCAACCTGATGGTTGCAACAGATGCGCCGGTGCAAAACTGGCTTGGGCGCTTTGGCGCGAGCCTCGCCCACCCGCTCTTCATGATCGCAGGCTACGCCACGTGGGCCTTTCCGCTCATGCTGGGTGTCTGGGGCCTGCGGATTGCCACGCATCACGGTGCTGATCGTTTCCTAGGCCGAGTGATCTTTGCCCCGATCGCCGCCGCTGTCGCCACGATCTATGCGGCCACCCTCGTCACACCCGAAGGATGGGTGCACAGCTTTGGCCTTGGTGGTCTGTTCGGGGACACGATGCTCGGCATTCTGCTGACCGTCCTTCCAATCGGCGCGAGCATCGCGGTCAAAATCTGGTCGTTGATAACCGGCTTGGTGATGCTTCTGCTCGGGGCCTATGCCTTGGGCTTTACCAATCGCGAGATCTATACAGGCTGGCGCGCCTTCCTGCTTGGTCTGCTTGTCACTTATGACTTCATCATGCGCCTTTTGGGCCGTGGCGCTTCTGCTGGCATTGCCGCTGCGAAATCTGCAGGGCAGACGATGGCCGAACGCCGCGCCACCGCACGGGCCGAAGTCCAGACGAGCGCAGACATCGCCGCCGCCGTCGATCACGCCTCCGAACAGGACACGGCCCGCGTCGCAGCGGTCGTCCGCGCCAATCCCGTCATGCCCACATCCGAAGAGATGGCCGAAACTCCGGACTACGGCGAGTATGCCATGCCGCCAGGGGCCTACCCATCGGGGCAAGCTCCTCTCGTTGCCCCGCAGCGTGAGGTCCCTGCGGCGCAAGGCGGCCTCCTGTCACGGATGCCTTCCTTGCTCAAGCGCAGCGAACCGCGCATGCCCGAGCCAATCGCAGAGCCCGAATCCGAAAGCTCGGACGCCTTTGGCAACGACCGCATCAAATCCCGCATCAGTGACGCCATCCGCGCCCGCGAAGAGGCGAAGAATCCGCCCCGCGTCGAACCAGAAGTGACGCGCCCCAAAGGCCCGACCCCCTTGGTTTTGAACCTCTCACCTGCGCCGACACCGCTCGAAGCACCCGTTGAGGACAATCTGTTCGAAGATATTGCAGGAATTGAAGAGACACCTGCAGCGGAAGAAGCCCGTGTCATCGAACGCACGCCCGAGGAACCCACCCGCATCGCCCAGCGCGACATTCCGCCTGCCTTTGTGCCCAAAAAGCCTGTCGTGCAGCCACGCGAAGTGCGCGAAGTCAAACCCTCCGCTCGTGCCAAGGCAGAGGCGCAGCCCACCCTGCCGCTTGAGGACAAGTACAAGGATTACGAGTTCCCACCGCTGAACTTGCTCACCAGCCCGGACAATGTGGAACGCCATCACCTGTCTGACGAAGCACTTGAAGAGAACGCCCGCATGCTCGAAAGCGTGCTCGACGACTATGGCGTCAAGGGCGAGATCGTCAGTGTTCGTCCCGGTCCAGTGGTCACAATGTACGAGCTAGAGCCTGCTCCAGGCCTCAAAGCCTCGCGCGTGATCGGCCTGTCTGACGATATCGCGCGCTCTATGTCAGCTCTGTCTGCACGAGTCAGCACCGTGCCCGGCCGATCGGTCATCGGCATCGAACTGCCCAATGAAAAGCGTGAAATGGTCGTCCTGCGCGAAATGCTCGCGGCCTCAGATTTTGGCGACAGCCAGATGCGCCTGCCGTTGGCCCTTGGCAAAGATATTGGCGGCCAGCCGATCATCGCGAACCTGGCCAAGATGCCTCACCTGCTGATCGCGGGTACCACAGGTTCCGGTAAATCCGTCGCGATTAACACCATGATCCTGTCACTCCTCTACAAGCTCACGCCCGAAGAATGCCGGCTGATCATGATTGATCCCAAGATGCTCGAACTCAGCGTCTATGACGGCATCCCGCACCTCCTTTCCCCCGTTGTGACGGACCCAAAGAAGGCCGTTGTGGCCCTGAAATGGACCGTAGGCGAGATGGAGGAGCGCTATCGCAAGATGTCCAAAATGGGCGTGCGCAACATTGAAGGATATAACGGCCGCGTCCGCGATGCCTTGGACAAGGGCGAGCAATTCGAACGCACCGTCCAAACCGGCTTTGACGACGAGACAGGTGATCCGATCTTTGAGACGGAGAGCATCACCCCCGAAGCTATGCCCTATATCGTCGTGATCGTCGATGAGATGGCTGACCTGATGATGGTTGCAGGCAAAGAGATTGAGGCCTGTATCCAACGTCTGGCCCAAATGGCCCGTGCCTCAGGCATCCACCTGATCATGGCCACACAGCGCCCATCGGTCGATGTCATTACCGGCACGATCAAGGCCAACTTCCCCACCCGGATCAGTTTCCAAGTGACGTCCAAGATCGACAGCCGCACGATCCTAGGCGAAATGGGTGCCGAACAGCTCTTGGGTATGGGCGACATGCTCTACATGGCCGGCGGCGGCAAGATCAGCCGTATCCACGGCCCATTCTGTTCGGACGAAGAGGTTGAGGAAATCGTCAACCACCTCAAGAGCTTTGGCCCGCCTGAATATATGTCCGGCGTCGTCGAAGGCCCGTCCGAAGAGGCCGAAAGCAGCATCGACCAGGTGCTGGGTCTTGGCGGCAACACTGACGGCGAGAATGCGCTTTATGACATGGCCGTCCAGATCGTCGCCAAAGACAGAAAGTGCTCCACCTCCTACATCCAGCGCAAGCTGGCGATCGGCTACAACAAGGCCGCACGTCTGGTCGAACAGATGGAAGACGAAGGCATCGTCTCATCTGCCAACCACGTCGGCAAACGCGAGATTCTGGTGCCAGAAGTGCACTAGGATACGGTCCTCCACCCGGGACCATCTACGAAGGCGGGACGCTGCGTCCCGCCTTCGCTCGTTTTGCGACTCAGAATTCGAGAAAGAATCCT
>JAHDDU010000037.1:0-18119 GCA_020629175.1 Flavimaricola sp.
GAACTTGGCTGTGCTGCGATTGATCGGGGGACCAATCAGCCGAACAAGTTTCTGGATCCGAAATCCTCGGAGTCGACGCTGCCGCGCCATTCGAACGGGTATCGCGATGATTACATCCAGATGCAGTATTTGCGGGCGGTGCATCGTCACTTCGGGCATCCGGGGGCGAACCCTGTTTCTTCGGCCTATGGAGGGCCGATGGTGGACATGTCGCGGGCACATGTTTGGGCCTGGGATGCCCGGCCTTTCCCGCAATTCCCGGCGCAGGATGCTGTTTGGAGCGATGGGGCGAATTATGCGCGGGGGCACTGGCTAAACGGGCGCAGTTCTTCGCGATCCCTTGCTTCGGTTGTGCGCGAGATGTGTGCGGCGGCGGGGGTGACCGAGATCGAGACCTCGGCCTTGCATGGTGTTGTGCGGGGGTATCGAATGGATGACACCCAGACGGCGCGGTCGGCGTTGCAGTCGTTGATGATGGCTTACGGCTTTGACGCGTTTGAGCGCGAGGGTGTTCTGGTTTTCAAGACGCGTGATGGCAAGCGATTGCGGACGATTGGGGCGGAGACCCTGGTGCAAGAGGAGGGGCGTGACGGAGCCTTGCAGCTGTTGCGGGCGTCAGAGGCGGAACTGACGGGCCGCGTTCAGTTGAACTTTGTTGAGAGTGAGGGGGATTACGAGACAGCCTCTGCCGAGGCCGTGTTCCCGGGTGACAGCACGCAAGCGGTTTCCCATTCGGAACTGCCGTTGGCGTTGACCCGGTCGGAAGCGCGGCGCATTTCCGAGCGTTGGCTGGCTGAAGCACGGTTGGCGCGGGATGGGGCGGAGTTTGCTTTGCCGCCATCCTTGCGGGATGTTGCGTCAGGGGATGTTGTCCAGCTGGGCAACGATGAAGCTTTATACCGAATTGACCGGACTATCGCTGCGGAGGCGCAATCGGTTGAGGCTGTGCGTGTCGAGCCTGAGGTATACTTGCCCCATGATCTGGCGGATGATGTGCCAAAGGCCAAGCCCTTTGTGCCAGCGGTTCCGGTGGCGGCGCTGTTCCTTGATCTGCCGTTGCTGACGGGGGAGGAGCAGCCGGAGGCGCCGCATGTGGCCTTTACCGCGCGGCCATGGCCGGGACAGGTCGCGCTCTATGCGTCGGCCACCGATAGCAACTATAGCTTTAACACTCTGGCAGCTGCCGCCGCGACGGTTGGCACGACAGAGACGGATTTAGTGGCTGCTGACTGCGGCGTCTGGGATCGTGGTGCGCCATTCGTGGTCCGGCTGGTCCAAGGTAGCCTGTCGAGTGCTGAGGAGGCGGATGTATTGGCCGGACACAATGTGGCGGCTATTGGGGATGGGGAGACTTGGGAAGTCTTTCAGTTTGCCCACGCCGAGGCTGTGGGGCTGCGGACGTATGCGGTGTCTCAGCGGCTTCGGGGGCAGGCGGGGACGGATGGGGTGATGCCTGCTGTCTGGCCGGCCGGATCTCGCGTAGTTCTGTTGGGCCGCGCCGTTGGGCAAATCCAGCACCCTGCGGCGGCGCGCAATCAGGATTGGCACTACCGCTATGGGGCGGCGTCGCGAAGGTTGACCGATCCCACTTTGCAGCATGAGGTGCGACGGTTTGAAGGCGTAGGGCTGCGGCCTTATTCGGTGGCGCATTTGCGCGGCCTTGTAACAGCCGGCGATGTAGCGCTGAGTTGGATACGGCGGACACGGCTGGACGGGGATGTTTGGGGGATTGAAGATGTTCCGCTGCATGAAGCTGCCGAGCTTTATCGCGTGCAGGTCCGGCACGATGGCACGGTTGTGCGGGAAACGACCGTCGGTAGCCCGTTGTGGAACTACACCGCTGCGATGCGTAGTGCGGATGGCGGGGGTGCCAAGACCGTTTCAGTGGCACAGGTCTCTGACCGCTTTGGCGCGGGACCTGCGCGGAGTATCGAGATCTGATGCGGCCCGTCACACCGGCAGAGCTTGACCTCGCTGCGCGAGCGTTGGTGGCGATGCCTATGAACCTAAGGTACGACACTGTGATGGCCTGGCTTTGGAAAGCCGACGTCGCAGACCGGTATCGCAAGCGGTATGGCCGGTGTTTGCCGCTCTGGGGAAACGGGTCCCTTGGCGCCATCATTCTGCGTGACCAAACGCCTACGACGGCGCTTTGGAGTGGAGAGGTGTACGAGGAATGTCTTCGCACCACCCTTGATGCGCTGGGCACGTGGCGGCGGCGAGGGGATAAAGATTTGTGATATCGTACCCCATGGCTTGGTTTTCGGTCTATATTGGCCATATAGAGGGACAGACGCCGAGCGAGGAACCATGCCATGGGACAGCCAAAGCCAAACTTGACAAAGATTGATCCCGTTTGGGCGAAAATCTGTGATGAGGCCCGGTCTGCGATTGAGCAGGAGCCTTTGATGGGAGGTATTGTGCATGCAGGTATCCTGCATCACGACAGCCTCGATGCGGCACTCGCCTATCGGGTTGCGATGAAGCTCGCCTCGCCGGAGATGTCAGAGCAGACGTTGCGCGACATCGCGAATGCGGCGTTTGCCGCCGAGCCCGAGCTTGTCGCCGCCTCTCGCGCCGATTTGGCCGCGGTTTATGAGCGCGATCCGGCATGCCACCGGCTGATGCAGCCGATCCTGTTCTTTAAGGGTTTTCAGGCGGTGCAGTCTTACCGTCTGGGCCATTGGTTGTGGGAGCAGGACCGCAAAGACCTCGCCTATTTTATCCAGATGCGGATCAGTGAAGTCTTTGGCGTAGATATTCACCCGGCGGCGCGTGTTGGCCGCGGGATCATGATCGACCACGCGCATTCTATTGTCATCGGTGAGACAGCGGTGGTGGGTGACAATGTCTCTATGCTGCATTCGGTGACGCTGGGCGGTACGGGCAAAGAGGACGACGACCGTCATCCGAAGATTGGTGATGGCGTTTTGATCGGGGCAGGCGCGAAGGTCTTGGGCAATATCAAAGTTGGCCACTGTAGCCGGATTGCTGCGGGCTCAGTCGTACTGCAGGAAGTGCCGCCAATGAAAACTGTGGCCGGTGTGCCGGCCAAGATCGTAGGCGAGGCCGGCTGTGCGCAGCCTTCGGTGTCAATGGACCAACTTCTGCGCGGCCAAAATTAAGCGCGGGCGGCGCTCGGCCGCCCGTTATTAACCTAGGCCAGCATGACCATCGGGCTTTCAAGGTTGTCCTTGATGGCGTTCAGCAAGTCAGCACCGAGTGCACCATCAATGACGCGGTGATCGACAGACAATGTGACGGACATCACAGTGGCGGCTGTCAGTTCGCCATCTTCACCCACGACAGGCTTTTTCGCGCCTGCACCAACGGCAAGAATTGCGGCGTGCGGCGGGTTGATGATGGCGTCGAAGTTATCGATCCCGAACATCCCGAGGTTTGAGATTGCAAAGCTGCCACCGACGTATTCATGCGGGGCCAGTTTGCGATCACGGGCGCGGGACGCGAGGTCTTTCATCTCGGTTGAGAGGGCGCTGAGGCTCTTGGTGTCCGAGTCAAGAATGACCGGTGTGAACAGTCCGCCTTCGATCGCAACGGCGACGGCGACGTCGGATTTCTCAAGCTTTAGCACCCGATCACCGGCCCAGACAGCGTTCGCATCAGGGACTTGCTGCAGTGCCAGTGCGCAGGCCTTGATGATGAAATCATTGACCGAGAGCTTGATGCCGCGCGGCTCAAGCTGCTTGTTCAACTGGCTGCGGAACTTGAGCAGGGCGTCGAGCTGAATGTCGCGGCGCAGGTAGAAATGCGGCACACTCTGTTTGGCTTCCGTCAGGCGGGCGGCGATCGTCTTGCGCATGCCGTCGAGAGTGACTTCCTCGTGCGGGCGGTCCGCGTAGGTTTTCATCACCGCCTCTGCGGACGGACCACTGGCCAGAGCAGGTGCGGCTGCCGGGGCCGCACTTGCGGCTGAGGCTGCTGGCTTGGCAGCGCCGGGTTGCGCATTTTCGACGTCTGCTTTCACGATCCGACCGTGCGGGCCCGAGCCTGTGATTTCGGCGAGGTCCACGCCCTTGTCAGCCGCGATGCGCCGCGCGAGAGGGGAGGCGAAAATTCGGGTCCCGTCCTTAATCGGGGCGGCAGGGGCAGGCGCCGCGACTTTTGCGGGCTCTGCGCTCTTCGCTTCGGGGGCGGGAGCGGGCTCTGTTGGCGCGCTAGGCGACGAGCTAATGTCGTCCGCGCTTTCGCCATCTTCGAGCAACACGGCGATGGGCGTGTTGACCTTCACGCCTTCGGTGCCCTCGGCGATCATGATCTTGCCGATAGTGCCTTCGTCGACGGCCTCGAACTCCATCGTGGCTTTGTCGGTCTCAATTTCGGCGATGATGTCACCGGAGGCGACGCTGTCGCCCTCTTTGACCATCCACTTGGCGAGCGTGCCTTCTTCCATCGTGGGGGAGAGGGCGGGCATCAGGATTTCTGTAGGCATTGCGGCTCTCCCTTACTTGTAAGTCACTTTGCGGACGGCTTCGATCACCTCGTCGGTGGTCACAAGCGCCAGCTTTTCGAGGTTGGCCGCGTAGGGCATTGGGACGTCTTTGCCTGTGCAGGTGATCACGGGCGCATCAAGGTAGTCGAATGCCTGCTGCATGATCTCGGACGCGATCCACGAGCCGACGGAGCCTTGGGGCCAGCCTTCTTCGACGGTGACGCAGCGGTTGGTCTTGCGGACACTTTCGAGCACGGTGGGCATGTCCATCGGACGGAGCGAGCGGAGGTTGATCACCTCAGCGCTTATGCCATCTTCTGCAAGTTTTTCAGCCGCTTCGAGGGCGTATTGCATCCCGATGCCAAAGCTGACGATGGTGACATCCTCGCCCGAGCGTTCGATCTTGGCCTTGCCAAAGGGGATGGTGAAATCATCGACCTCAGGCAGTTCAAACGACCGGCCGTAGAGGATCTCATTCTCGAGGAAAATCACCGGGTTGGGGTCGCGGATCGCTGTCTTGAGCAGACCTTTGGCGTCAGCGGCAGAGTAGGGCATGACGACCTTCAGGCCCGGCACCTGCATGTACCATGCGGCGTAGTCTTGAGAGTGCTGCGCGCCCACGCGGGCGGCCGCACCATTGGCCCCGCGGAACACCATGGGCGCCCCCATCTGGCCGCCGGACATGTAGAGCGTTTTTGCAGCGGAGTTGATAATCTGGTCAATGGCTTGCATGGCGAAGTTAAACGTCATGAATTCGACAATCGGGCGCAAACCGCCAAACGATGCGCCAACGGCGATGCCGGTAAAGCCATGCTCGGTGATTGGCGTGTCGATGACCCGTTTAGAGCCGAACTTGTCGAGCAACCCTTGCGAGATTTTGTAGGCGCCCTGATATTCAGCGACCTCTTCGCCCATCAGGAACACGGTCTCATCGCGCTCCATCTCCTCGGCCATTGCCTCGTTCAACGCCTCACGGACTGTTGCGGTGCGCATGGTTGTCCCTTCCGGCCAATCAGGCGTGGCGTCCGTCTTGGGGGCGGCAGGTGCGGCAGCAACGGGGGCGGCTGGCGCTGCGGCTTCTGGTTCTTTGCCACCAACGCTTGTGATGCTGCCGCCTGAGGAGGCCGCGCTCATGTCTTCACCTTCTTCGCCGATCACGGCGATGGGGGTGTTCACTTTGACGCCTTCGGTGCCCTCGGCGACGAGGATTTTCCCGATCACGCCTTCGTCGACGGCCTCGAATTCCATCGTGGCCTTGTCGGTTTCGATCTCTGCGATGATGTCACCGGAAGAAACGGTGTCGCCTTCCTTGACCATCCATTTGGCGAGCGTGCCTTCTTCCATCGTGGGCGAGAGGGCGGGCATGAGAATTTCGGTTGCCATTATACTGCCTCCTGCGGCGCTTCTTCGGCGTAGATGTCTGTCCACAACTCTTCGAGCGCGGGCTCAGGGCTGTCTTTGGCGAATTCGGCGCTGTCGTTGACGATGGCCTTGATGTCTTTGTCGATGGCCTTGAGATCGTCCTCTGACGCGTGCTTGCCGGTCAACAGCATTTGGCGCACGGCCTCAATCGGATCACGCTCTTCGCGCATTTTCTGCACCTCTTCGCGGGTGCGGTATTTCGCAGGGTCCGACATTGAGTGGCCGCGGTAGCGGTAGGTGTTCACTTCGAGGATGTAGGGGCCTTTGCCCGCGCGGCAGTGGGCGACGGCTTTCTCGCCAGCCTCTTTGACCTTGAGCACATCCATACCGTCGACTGCTTCACCCGGGATGCCGTAGGCGGCACCGCGTTCCCACAGGGAGGGAGATTTGGTGGAACGTTGCATCGACGTGCCCATGGCGTATTGGTTGTTCTCGATCACAAAGACGACGGGCAAGTCCCAAAGCTCGGCCATGTTGTATGTCTCATACACTTGGCCCTGGTTGGCTGCGCCATCACCGAAGTAGGCAAATGTCACGTTGTCATTGCCTTTGTATTTGTCGGAAAAGGCGAGGCCGGCGCCGATTGGCACTTGGGCTGCGACAATGCCGTGGCCGCCGTAGAAGTGCTTTTCCTTGGAAAACATGTGCATCGAGCCGCCTTTACCGGCGGAATAGCCGCCTTCGCGGCCCGTCAGCTCGGCCATCACGCCCTTAGGGTCCATCCCGCAGGCCAGCATATGGCCGTGGTCGCGGTAGGACGTAACTCGTTTGTCGCCGTCTTTGGCTGCCGCTTCAAGGCCGACAACAACGGCTTCTTGTCCAATGTAGAGGTGGCAAAAACCGCCGATGAGGCCCATGCCGTAGAGCTGACCGGCCTTTTCTTCAAACCGGCGGATCAGAAGCATTTCGCGGTAATGGCCGAGCAGCTCCTCGGCGGACACGTTGGCTTTCGCCTTCGCGGTGGCTTTTTTGGCGGCCATGGTTGCGGCTCCTCCCGTTTGCGCAAAATAGTTTAGCGTTAAACTATCTCATACAGGAGTTGGTTCCATCGTTCCAGAAATTTTCTGACGTTTGGTAAGGCGGCTGTTGCATAGCCGCTGACAGGTCAGCGAATAACAATCTCGTCCGGGCGGATCATGCCAAGCATGTCGCGCGCCTGTTCATCCAGTAAATCAAGGTCGAGATAGTCATCTGACAGCCGTCTGGTGAGGTTTTCCATCCGCGCAACCTCGGCCCGAAGCTCGGCCAACTCTTGTTGCAGGACGCGTGTTTCCGCCTCAACCTCGGCGCGTTTGAACACGCCGAAATCGCCCTGTACCGCGGCAAAGGTGAAATACACCGCGAGCAGAAACATCGTCATCAGAAAGAAGAGCGCGCCCATTGCCGGGCGGTTGCGTCGTGTCATGTGCCTCAGGTCCCAGCAGTCTTGATCGCTGCTATGACCTCAGAATCGCACATCTGATTCGGGTTGTGAATCCCCTAATTGCAGGGGATTTGATTTTATCCTGCGACAGAGGCGGCAAAGATCTCTTCGATCGTGGTCGAGAGCGCGGTGTTAAACGCCTCATCGCTTTGGTCGGCGCTCAACCCTTCGGTCAGGGCCCGGCTAAAGCTTGCGATGATGCCGGTGTTTTGCGCCAAACGCGCATTGGCCTCGGCCCGGTTGTAGCCGCCTGAAAGGGCCACGACGCGGAGCACGTTGGGATGGTCCACCAGCGGCTGATAGATGTTGGCCTGCTCTGGCAGGGTGAGTTTCAGCATGATCTGCTGATCACCAAGTTCGCCCAAATGCCTCAGGATGCTGTCGCGGAGCATTTCCTCGGCCTCGGCTTTGCGGTCCATTGTGATTGTGATCTCTGGCTCGAGGATCGGCACCAATCCGTGGGCGAGGACCTGACGACCGACATCAAACTGCTGGGCCACGATCGCCTCGATCCCGGCTGCGTTCGCCTCCCCGATGACCGAGCGTTCCTTGGTGCCAAAGATGCCGCCTTTGGCAGCCCGGGCCAGCAGGTCGTCCAGACCGGGCATTGGGCGCATCAATTGAACGCCGTCCTTCGCGTCCTCCAGCCCTTTGTCGATCTTGAGGAAGGGGACGACGCGGCGGTCCTCCCAGATATACTGTGCGGACGGTTTGCCATTGATCTGACGGTCCATTGTCATCTCAAACAGGATAGCGCCGACAACTTTGGCCCCGGTGAAGGCCGGCGCATTCACAATGCGCGAGCGCATGCCATGAATTAGGTCAAACATCTCCACATCGTTGGCGTAGGCGCTTTCCTCAACACCGTAGAGCCGCAGGGCTTTTGGGGTCGACCCGCCGCTTTGGTCCAGTGCTGCGATAAACCCATTTCCGTTGCGGACCTGTTCGAGCATTTCAGATTGCGACATATGACGACCCTTGCTTGATTAACCTGTGGCGGATCCACCGCCTTAAGGCCTTCTAAGCAGGGGGCAATCGGCTGCCAATCGTGGTTGCGCTAACGTGGACGATGGTAGCGCTCTCAGCGGCAAAGTCTGTTGCTATCGCCGCTATTGTTGATCAAGGGCCGCAACACCGGGCAGGGTCTTGCCTTCCATCCATTCGAGGAATGCGCCACCGGCGGTCGAGATGTAGGTAAAGCCGTCAGCGGCATCCGCTTGATTGAGGGCTGCGACCGTGTCGCCCCCGCCTGCAACCGACACGAGGCGCTTGTCAGCCGTGAGTTCTGCCGCGATTTTGGCTGCGGCGACTGTGGCGGTATCAAAGGGCGGGATTTCAAAAGCGCCAAGCGGGCCGTTCCAGATCAGTGTTTTGAGGCCAGAGAACTCGGCCAAAACGGCGTGCACGGACTCAGGCCCCGCATCGAGAACCATTTGATCGGCCTCCAGCGTCGTATCAGCGTTCAGCGCGATCACCTCGGCGGCGGCACCTTCCTTGAATTCTCGCGCAACCAGTCCATCGACAGGCAGGATGATACGGCAGCCTGTGGTTTTGGCCTTTGCCATGATCTCGCGCGCGGTGTCGGTCAGATCCGCCTCGACCAGCGAGCCACCCAAAGAGGCACCTTTGGCCAAGAGGAACGTGTTTGCCATTCCGCCGCCGATGATCAAAACATCAAGCTTCTCAACAAGGTTGTTAAGAAGGTCGAGCTTGGTCGAGACTTTGGCCCCGCCGACGACGGCGCCAACAGGCCGGTTGGGTGAGCCCAAAGCGGCTTCCAGTGCGCCGAGTTCCTCGGCCATCAGGCGACCGGCACAGGCGGGCAGCAGTTTTGCCAGCGCTTCGGTTGAGGCATGGGCGCGGTGCGCGGCAGAGAAGGCGTCGTTGCAGTAGACATCGCCCAGCGTGGCGAGACGGGCAGCAAACTCGGGGTCGTTCTTTTCCTCACCCGGCGCGAAACGCACGTTTTCAAGGAGCAGGATATCACCGGTCTCAAGCTGCGCGACTGCATCGGCGTAATTGCCATCGGCGAATTTGACGGTCTGACCAAAGGCTTCTTCCAGCGCGGGTAGGGTGATGCGCAAGGACATCTCTGGCACGACTTTGCCTTTGGGCCGGCCAAAGTGGGCCAGCAGGATGGGGATGCCGCCCTTGGCTTTAATCGCCTCAATCGTCGGCACGATACGGTCGATCCGGGTGGTGTCGGTGACGGTGCCATCTTCGACGGGGACGTTGATGTCGACCCGCGTGAGCACCTTTTTGCCAGCAATCTCCATCTGATCGAGCGTTTTCCAAGCCATCATCTGATCCCCTGTTCCTATAGTTGCCCCTAGGTGGCGTGATGGGACCGTGCCGTCAACCGCCTATCCCCATTGGCATTCTGCTGCGCGCGCCTTAGGTTGCGCGCCAGATTGACTGACAGGAGCGCCCGATGGCCGATATCAAAGACCCCGAAAACACCATCATCATGACCCTTAAGGGCGGTGACGTGATCATCGAACTGCTGCCGAAGGTGGCTCCGGGCCATGTGGAGCGGATGAAAGAGCTGGCCCGTGCCGGCAAGTACGACAACGTCGCGTTTCACCGTGTGATTGACGGGTTCATGGCGCAGACGGGTGATGTGGCCAACGGCAACATGGAAAAAGACTTCAACATTCGTGCGGCGGGCACAGGCGGCTCTGACCTGCCGGATCTCAAGGCTGAATTCTCCAAGATCCCACACGCCCGTGGTTCGCTTGGTGCGGCACGCTCGCAGAATCCCAACTCGGCCAACAGCCAGTTCTTCATCAACTTCTCTGACAATGATTTCCTGAATGGCCAATATACCGTTTACGGCCAGGTCATCGAAGGGATGGAGCATGTGGATGCGATCACCCGTGGTGAGCCGCCAATGAATCCCGATCGCATGATCAGCGTCAAAGTGGCCGCTGATGTATAAGGCGCTTGCGCTTGGTCTTCTTATCGCGGGACCAGCCTCCGCAACGGGGATCGAAATTGAGGTCGCGGGCACGGTCCGCGGCGTCATCACGATTGATCTGCTCGAAGAGGTGGCCCCAAACCATGTGGAGCGGATCACGACGCTGGCCGAGCAGGGGGCCTACAACGGTATCGCCTTTCACCGGGTAATCGAAGGGTTCATGGCCCAGACGGGTGATGTGCAATATGGTGATGTCACTGGCAGCTTGCGCAACGTGGGCTTTGGAGGCTCGGACCTGCCGGACCTGAACGCTGAACTCACCGATGAGATCGGCTTTGAGTACGGCATCGTCGGGATGGGCCGAGGGCTCGACCTTAACACCGCGAATTCGCAGTTTTTTCTGACATATGGCGATGCAAGCCATCTAGACGGCGACTACACCGTCGTCGGCCGGATCACTGCGGGGTTTGAAGTGTTTGACGCCATCAAAAAGGGCGAAGGCTTCAACGGCGCGGTTATCGGGCCGCCCGACTATATGCGCGAAGTGCGCGTGATCGACTAACCCACTCCTCGCGCCAAGGTCACTTTGGCGCGAGGGGGCTTACGCCGAGCCGCGTTCTGCCCCACATTTTCATCAGATCAAGGGAGGGTCTGATGAAACACCTGCTCGCCACCGCTATTCTTTCGCTCGCTCTCGCACTGCCTGCTGCCGCTAACCCGGACCGCTGGCAAAGCGAATGGCCACGCACCGATTTTGCGACCACATCTGTCGATAGCTGGACCGAAATCCTCTCTGGCGGGCCGCCGAAGGATGGCATTCCCGCGATTGATGCGCCGTCGTTTCACGGGGTCAGCGATGAGGAGATGCTCTCCGCCCGCGAACCTGTCATCACGCTGGAGATTGAGGGAGAGGTGCCGCGCGCCTATCCGATCCGTTATCTGATGTGGCATGAAATCGTGAATGACGAGGTGGGCGGCATTCCTGTCACCGTCACCTTCTGCCCATTGTGCAATTCCGGCATCACCTTTGATCGGCGGACAGAGGCCGGGGTCCTGTCCTTTGGCGTCTCGGGCAAGCTGCGCAACTCAGACATGGTGATGTATGACCGCCAGACCGAGAGTTGGTGGCAACAGGCCCTCGGAACGGCCATCGTTGGCGAACTGACAGGGGTGGAACTGACCACATTGCCCAGCTGGATGGAAAGCTGGGGCGAATTTGCGGCGCGAAATCCGGACGGGTTGGTCATGCAGGTGCCCGCCGGGTTTGGCCGCAATTACGGTCAAAACCCCTATGTGCAGTATGACAGCTCTGACCGGCCATTCCTCTATGCTGGAGAGGAGCCGCCGCATGGCATCCCGTCCCTTGCACGCGTCGTGCGCGTGGGGGATCGGGCCTGGCCGATGACGAGGCTGTCTGATGCGGGTGAGATCACCGAGGCGGGCGTGACGCTCAGCTGGCGGGCCGGGCAGGCAAGCGCACTCGACACACGCAACATCGCTGAGGGGCGTGATGTGGGCACGGTGCGGGTGCGGGACGCCGCGGGCCACGATCTGCCGCATGATGTGATGTTTGCCTTTGCCTATCATGCGTTCTGGCCCGAGGGGATGTGGATGCTCGGCCAGTGAGGTGATTGACAGCCCGGCCCTGCGCCTTCATGCGGGCGGGCATGGACCGCAAAGAACAACTTGATCAATTTGGCGTTTTAGCCCTGACGGGCGTGTCGCTGCTGCTGGCGTTCAATCAGGTCTTGGTCAAAGTGACCAATGGTGGCTTTCAACCCGTTTTCTTTGCGGGCGTGCGCTCAGCCGGGGTCATTTTCTGCCTTTGGCTGTGGCTGGCGATACGCGGCAAACCGCTCGACTTACGATGGCGGACGCATGGGGCGCTCGGCGTCTTGCTCGGCGTTGTCTTTGCCTTTGAATTCATGTTTCTGTTTTTGGCACTAGACCGGACGACTGTCGTGCGCTCGGCAGTGATTTTCTATTCGATGCCGCTGTGGTTGTCGCTCGGGGCGCATGTGTTCTTGCCGGATGACCGGCTGACGATGCGCAAAGCGCTTGGGCTGTGTTTGGCACTGAGCGGCGTCGGGCTGGCGATGATGGACCGGCAGGGGGGCGTAGCATCCTGGACGGGTGATCTCCTGGCGCTTGTCGCGGCAGTCCTTTGGGCCATGACGGCGCTGTTGGCAAAAGGCACCCGATTGCGCGAGGTGCGCCCCGAGAGCCAACTGATGTGGCAGGTCGCCGTTTCAGCCCCGGTTCTGCTCGTGATGGCGCCGCTGTTTGGTGATCTGCTGCGCGATCCGCAGCCAATCCACTACGCGGGCCTCCTGTTCCAGATCGTGGCGGTTGTCACCGGTGGATTTCTGGCCTGGCTCTGGCTGCTCTCGATCTATCCGGCGTCCAGCGTCGGCTCCTTTGCCTTTCTCGCACCGGTCTTGGCGGTGTTTTTGGGCTGGGCGATCTTGGGCGAGCCTGTGGGGCCTGTGCTGATTGCGGCGCTCACCCTGGTGGCCGTGGGGATCGTCCTGATCAACCGGCCCGCGGGCGCAAAACGTCCGACATAACGATGACGTCGCTTTGCGGCGCAAAGCCTGCGCGCGCGCAAAAGCTGGCCGCAATCGCCTGTCCGCCACTCAGCCGCACATGCATCGCCGCCAGCCCGCTTTTGCTTAGGGTGGTGGAAATGGCGTGCATCACTTCTGTTCCGATGCCCCGCCTGCGCACGCTGGGGCGGATAAAGATGTCCTCGACCCAAGCCTCACGGCCACCCGCGGAGACGGACCAGCCAAAGGTCACGATGACATAACCCAATGGTGCCCGCACCGGCCCCACGAGCCAAACGGCACCTTCCTGACCGCCCTCCAAGAGCGGCTTGATCGCGTGCTGGCGGGCCAACTGCGCCTCGTCGGTGTCCTCCTCGGCTGTGGCCTCTGTTGCGCGTCGGCTCATCAAGGAGAGGAGGGGGCCCATGTTCTCGCCGTTGGCCAGGGTGATTGCGGTGCTCATAGCCGGGCGAGCCTTTCTGTCAGTCGTGAAAAGAATTGGTCGGCGTCCAGATCGCGGATAAAGGTCGCGTTGGCCGGGCGATCTGATACGCGCCACCAATCCGCAACAGTCATGCCAAGCGTCAGGGGATCCTCCAGCGCAATCTCGACATTGATGTGCCGCCCGCTGAACAGCTCGGGCCAGAGGAGATAGGCGATAACTGTTGGGTCATGAAGCGGCGCCCCTGCGGAGCCGTATTTCTCTTTATCGAACCGCTCAAAAAAGCCAGTCCATTCCGCCACGGTTCTGCCCACCTCGGTTCCAATCGCGCGAAAGGCGTCGACGCGTGCTTGGGTGGCCAGCGCATGATGCGTGACGTCGAGCGGTAGAAAGGTGATGTCACATCCCGACGCCATGACGTGTTTCGCAGCTTCCGGATCGACGTAGATATTGAACTCTGCCGAGGGAGTGATGTTGCCCACCTCAAAATAGGCCCCGCCCATCAAAACGATCGCCTGAATGCGGGGGATGATGTCGGGCGCGCGTTCCATCGCGGTGGCGATGTTCGTTAGTGGCCCGAGCGGGCAAAGCGTGACCGTGCCTTCGGGCTCGCTGCGCAAGGTTTCAATGATGAAATCTACGGCGTGCTGATCTTGCAGCGGCATCGTCGGCTCAATCATTTCAGGCCCGTCGAGTCCCGTTTTACCGTGCACATGTTCAGCGGTCACCAGAGGGCGGGCCATCGGCGCGTCACAACCGGCATAGACGGGCAAGTCCGGCCGCCCGGCCAGTTCGCAAACGATACGCGCATTCTTGGATGTGAGTGGGAGGGGGACATTGCCGGCGACGGCAGTGATGCCAAGCACCTCAAGCTCTTCTGGTGAAGCGAGGGCGAGGAGAATGGCCACAGCGTCATCCTGGCCGGGGTCCGTGTCGATGATGATTTTGCGGGCGGTCATGTCAGGCCTTTGCTTGGGGTAAGGCTACCATTTCAGCAATCGTTCAGGGCGTCCAGCGAGCATTCCGCAAAGGGCAAGGGAATCTCTGTGCGCGGTGAGTCGCGCGTTTGGCGCATGGCCCTCTGCGGGGTTCTGCCGGGTGGCGAAAGCCTGCGCCTTGTCAGCAAAGGATTGCGGTGTGGATGAGTGCTGTCGGGCCAAGGTTTGCGCAGTTTGGGGTTTTGGCCACCCACGGGTTTAGCCATGGGGCGCGGGCTGTTTTCCTCTCTCGGGAAGACAGACGTCTTCGTCATAATCCAAAAGGAGAACCCCAATGAAGATCATGACACTGACCAAGACCCTCACTGTGGCTGCCGTTGCTGGCGCGTTCCTCACACCGGCCTTGGCCCAGGGTGTTGATCCGGCGCTGGACACCAATGGTGACGGCATGATGAGCTTTCCAGAGTTGCAGGCAGGCTATCCCGATCTGACCGAAGATCAGTTCACCGCGATGGACGTCTCAGGCGATGGCCTGCTCGACGTGATTGAAATCGCGGATGCGGTTGATGCCGGGATGATCGCGCCGACCGAAGGTTAAGCTCCCCATCTCCTCCCAGATATCGGGCGGAGGGTGGATATCCGGCCGATATGGCCCCCACGCGGTAATCCCCCAAGGTGCCGCGTGGGGTCTTCTTAGCTTTGCGCCGCTTCGCCGCGTGAAAGGGCGGCGACGCCTGTTCGGGCGACTTCCAACAGCCCGATGGGACGCATCAGATCGGCGAAGGCGTCGATCTTTTCGGGCGTGCCGGTAATCTCGAACACGAAAGATTCCAGTGTGGAATCAACGACATTTGCGCGAAAGATGTCTGCAAGACGGAGCGCTTCGACCCGGTCGTTGCCCTGGCCTTTGACTTTGAAGAGCGCGAGTTCCCGCTCAACTGACGCGCCCTCTACCGTCAGGTCATGCACTTCATGCACAGGGACGATCCGGCCGACTTGGGCGCGGATTTGTTCAATATCATGGGGTGAACCGGTGGTGACGATGGTGATGCGGCTGCGGTGGCCTTCGTGGTCGACCTCGGCCACGGTCAGGCTTTCGATGTTGTAGCCACGGCCAGAAAACAGGCCGATCACACGGGCCAGAACACCGGGTTCGTTTTCAACGATCACGGCGAGCGTGTGGCGTTCGATCCCGTCGAGGTGCGGGTCGCGGAGGTTATACGCCGATTTTGATGACGCGCCCTTTTTGAGTTTCAATGCGGACATTGCTTTGGCCCTTTTTTCCTAAATTTGCGGATGCACAGCCGATGCACATGGCATGCACATCTGGTGCATACGCCGTGCGGCTGTGGAATTGTTACAGATATGCACAGGTCCGTTTGATCTGTGAAAGGTTTGTGCGGATTTGTTGAAAGTGCGTGATCGGGTTTCCAAGTGGGTGTCAACAGAAGACACAACCCCATTCGGAGACACGATATGACAACCATGACTGCCACCCCCAGCGCCCGCCGCGAGATGCCAAATGTGGCCGCGCTGATCATCACCATTCTGACTGCGGGCGCGTTTGCGACGATCGCCTTTGACTTTTTCGGCAAATCGCTGGCCCCGGCTTTGGGCTATGCAAAACTTGCGCCTGTGCCTTTGGCCAATGGCGTGATCAAAAGCGTGTTTGGCGCGGGCTGGAACCCAGGCGCCGAAGGGCTGCATATTCTGGCAGGGCTGATCGCTTACCCCGCAGGTTGGGTCCTGATCGCTGAGCCGCTGCGCAAGAAGATCGCCCCATGGTTCCCGTGGCTGGCCAGTGCCGTGATCTACGGCGTGATCCTCTGGGTCTTTGCCCTCTACTTCATGGCGCATCTGATCGCCGGCAATGCACCGTTCCTGAACTGGACGGGTATCACATGGGTCGCACTTTGGGGCCACATCCTGTTTGCTGTGGTCGCCGCCATCGTGGTGCGCGTGCGTCAGAGCTAAGAGACTGCTCGGCGGCAACGCCGGGCAGCGCCCGTTCCGCCCCCCCGGGGCGGGCGCATTACGCCCACCCCGCGGACCGGAGGCTGCCCTTAGTCCGCTGTCCATCAGACAAGAACCGACCCGGACGCATCGATTGCGTCTTTGGTGCTTGCCTCACCCAGCAACATTTCGTTGTGCGCCTTGCCCGACGGGATCATCGGGAAGCAGTTTTCGTGCTTTTCCACCAGACAATCGAACAGGACCGGGCCGTCGTGGTTCAGCATCTCCATGATCGCGTCGTCGAGGTCGGCAGGGTCGGAGCAGATGATGCCCTTGGCGCCAAAGGCTTCGGCCAGTTTTACGAAATCGGGCAGGGCCTCGGACCAGCTTTGGCTATAGCGCTCGCCGTGAAGCAGTTCTTGCCACTGACGCACCATGCCGAGGCGTTCGTTGTTGAGGATGAACTGTTTGACCGGCAGGTTGTACTGCATCGCGGTGCCCAACTCTTGCATGTTCATCAGCCATGAGGCTTCCCCCGCCACGTTGATGACCAGCGCATCGGGATGACCCATCTGCACGCCGATGGAGGCGGGGAAGCCGTAGCCCATGGTACCCAGACCGCCGGACGTCATCCAGCGGTTCGGATCCTCAAACCCCAGGTACTGCGCAGCCCACATCTGGTGCTGGCCCACTTCGGTACAGATGTAGCGGTCATGTCCCTTGGTCAGCGCCTCGAGCCGTTCCAGAGCGTATTGCGGTTTGATGGTTTTGCCTTCCTGCTTGTAGGACAGGCATTTGACCTTTTTCCACGCATCAATCTCGGCCCACCAGGATTTCAGGCTGTCGCGGTCGGCCTTGCGTCCGCGTGATTTCCAGACGTTCAGGATGTCTTCGAGGACATGAGCAACGTCGCCTACGATGTTGATATCAGTGCGAATAACCTTGTTGATCGACGATGGGTCAATGTCGATATGCGCCTTGACTGAGCCGGGGCTGAACGCGTCGATCCGGCCGGTGATCCGGTCATCAAACCGCGCCCCGATGTTGATCATCAGGTCGCAATCGTGCATCGCCATGTTGGCCTCATAGAGGCCGTGCATCCCCAGCATCCCGATCCAGTTTTCACCGGAGGCGGGATAGGCGCCGAGCCCCATCAGCGTGGACGTGATGGGAAAGCCTGTGGCCGCGACCAGCTCGCGCAGCAATTGGCTGGCCGCTGGGCCAGAGTTAATGACGCCGCCGCCGGTGTAGAACACCGGCTTCTTCGCCTTTTCCATCGCGGCGACGAGGTCGGTAATGCCTTCGATGTCGCCCTTCAGCTTGGGCTGATAATGCGAGGCGGTCTGCTTTTTGGCGGTGTAGGTGCCGGTGGCGAACTGCACATCCTTGGGGATGTCGATCAGCACCGGGCCAGGGCGGCCTGAGGTGGCGACATGGAACGCCTCATGCAGGGTGCCGGACAGCGCATCGGTCTCTTTGACCAGCCAGTTATGCTTGGTGCAGGGGCGGGTGATGCCCACGGTGTCGGCCTCTTGAAACGCGTCCGAGCCGATCATGAAGGTTGGCACCTGACCGGTCAGAACGATGATCGGGATGCTGTCCATCAAAGCGTCCGTCAGGCCCGTCACCGCATTGGTGGCACCGGGGCCTGAGGTGACGAGGGCCACACCGGGCTTGCCTGTTGCACGGGCGTAGCCTTCGGCTGCGTGAACTGCACCTTGTTCGTGGCGGACCAGAATGTGGCGGATAGAGTTCTGCTGGAAGATCTCATCATAAATCGGAAGCACAGCGCCGCCGGGATACCCGAACACAGTGTCAACGCCTTGTTCGCGGAGAACCTCCACGACCATCTTGGCGCCGGTCATCTGATCTTTCTTTGCTGTGCTTGCCATTTTATCTGTCCGTTTGTTGAGCGTTTGGCATAAAAAAACCCCCGATCTTCGGGGGCGCATGGGAACCGGTCTGGTCATCCTCGGTCAGAGGCCCATGCGCGATATTCCTACAAGTACGACGACGATCCGTGTCATA
>JAHDDU010000037.1:18219-30468 GCA_020629175.1 Flavimaricola sp.
CCTTCCCCTCAAAATCGCTCGCATCGTGCCGGTTTAGCAATTGCTCGCTCTCATCCCCCCAAGCGCGGTTGACCATGCGGCCGCGGATGTAGGCGGGGCGGGACATGATGGTGTCGGCCCAGCGGTTGACGTTTTTGTAGGAGGCCGTGTCGAGGAAGGTGGCCGCGTCGCCGTAGATGTCGCCTTTGACCAGAACGCCGTACCAGGGGCAGGTGGCGATGTCGGCGATGGAATACTCGTCCCCGCCGAGGTATTCTGCCTCGCCCAGCCGCCGGTCGAGCACGTCGAGCTGGCGTTTGGCTTCCATTGCAAAGCGGTTGATCGGGTATTCGAATTTTTCGGGCGCGTAGGCGTAGAAGTGGCCAAAGCCGCCGCCGAGGTAGGGCGCGGAGCCTTGCAGCCAGAACAGCCAGTTCATCGCCTCGACCCGTGCGGCGGGGTCTTTGGGCAGGAACGCGTCGAACTTTTCGGCCAAGTAGAGCAGGATGTGGCCGCTCTCAAACACGCGGGTGCCGGTTGTGGTATCCAGCAGCGCCGGGATTTTGGAGTTGGGGTTGATGCCCACAAAGCCCGAGCCAAACTGATCACCCTCCTGAATGTTGATCAGCCATGCGTCGTATTCGGCACCAGTGTGACCTGCGGCCAGCAACTCTTCCAGCATGACGGTGACTTTGACACCATTGGGCGTGGCCAGGGAGTGCAATTGGAGTGGGTGCTTGCCCACCGGCAGCTCTTTGTCATGCGTTGGCCCGGCAATGGGGCGGTTGATCGAGGCGAACTGGCCGCCGGATTCCGCGTCCCAGGTCCAGACTTTAGGGGGCGTGTAGTCAGTCATTGTTGTGGCTCCGGTCTATCATATCGCGTGTTACTTGGGGTCTTTGCCATTTGAATCAAATAGCGAAAAGGCACATGGCCTGTGCGTCACGGCGCGGAGAGGCTTTGCAGGATATCGGCAGCGCTTGAGAATCCGTGCGGCTCGGCCGCGGTCGTGAGGTAGCGGCGGGCCGCGTCTTCGTCGCGCGGCAGGCCGATGCCATAAAGTGAGAGAATGCCGAGAGTTTGGTTTGCCCAACCCGGGGAGTTGGCAAGTGACGTCCACGTAGGGCGCACTTCAGAAAGATAGAGCGCGGGATCACCGAAGGGCGGATTGGGCGTTTGCGGGCGCGGTGCGGGATTGGCGCAGGCCTGAAGATCAGAGATGGCGCGGGGGACGTTTGGATTGTTGCTCATCAAGATGGTCAGAAGGGCTGCGTTGGCGCGGACGGCCTGAAACTCGGTAAAGTCGTCCATCACAAGCAGGCCGTAGGAACAGCGCGCTGTGACCAGCCCCATGTCGCCTGCGCGCGCAAACCAGACCAGTGGGTCCGGAGACAGGCCAGAGGCGTGGATCGCGGCGCGATGTTCGGGCCGATTGAGGCGCATGATGTGCCCAATCCCCTCAGCCCCGCGTGCATCGCCCGCCTCAAAAGCCGCGTGATAGGCGGTGAGGGCGGTTGTGACGAAAGCAGGGTCATCGCTGCCACGGGCCTGCCGCCAATTGTACTGCGCGCGGAGAAGATGTGCGTTCGCGGTGCCATCGGTTGCGGCCTGTGCGAGGAGTTCGCTGCGGGGATCGGTCCCGTCTGGTAGACGCTCGCGCCAAGTGTTTGGCGTGAGCCTGTCAGACAGGAGCCGCATGGAGGGCCTGTCACCCACTTCGATATTTTGCTGCAAGAGATTGATTTGGAGATCGATCTGATCAGCGGCGAGGTCTCGATCCTTGGGGCTGAGGATAACGCGGTTATAGCGCGCGGCGGGCAGGCCAGAGACCGATGCGGCTTCGAGTAGCGCCATAGGCGACACCTCTGGCAAGACCGTGTCCGACCGCAATAGCGCCACCGCCAAGTTGTTTTGCGCCACGGGATCGTCTCGGTCGGCGTAGTAGCGCAGAGCGTCCCACACCTCTTCCTCCAAGGGGGCACCGCTGAGGATGGCTGTGCGCGTTTCCTCCAGTGTCATCGACGGTGGGCGGAGCGCGACATAGGCGGCAAATGCGCCGAGTGACAGGAGAACAAGGACGGCGGCAAGGAGTTGGCGTTTGGGCAAAGGTTAGACTCCCGTGCCCTGCAGAACGCCGTGCTCCATCGCGTAGCGGGTCAGCCCTGCGGTTGAGCTGATGCCAAGCTTGCGCTTGATATTCTTGCGGTGGGTTTCAACGGTGCGGACCGAGATGCCCAACTCCTCTCCCACCTCGCGGTTGGATTTGCCGCGGGCGAGTTGCAATAGGATCGTCTGCTCGCGAGAGGTGAGGACTTCGCGCCCACCTGCCGTTGGTGGGGTGAGCGATCCGCTGGCACCGGTACAGAGGTATTTCGAACCGGCCATGACCGTGTCGATGGCGGTCTTAATCTCTTCGGTCGGCACGTCCTTTAGGACATAGCCCATTGCGCCATGGGCAAGTGCGGTCGAGATGTATTCCGGGCTGTCGTGCATGGACAGGATCAGGATGCGGGTGTCCGGGGCGGATTCGAGGATGATTTCGGTGGCGGGCAGGCCACCAAGGACCGGCATGTTGAGATCGAGCAGTATCACATCAGGGGCAAGTCCGGAGACGGCGTCTACCGCCTCCTGCCCATTGGTCATGGTCGCGATTACCTCAATATCATCATAGGTTTCGAGGATGGACTTGATCCCATCAGTGACCATTGGGTGATCGTCAACGATCATGACGCGAATGCGGGCGCTGTCTGTCATGCGCTGTCCTTTCGGGGGGCCTGTGTTTCGGGGGTGAGCATATGGCTCAGCGGAACCTGGGCTTCAATTGTTGTTCCATCGCCCGCGCTCAGGACGCGGAGGGTGCCGTCCAGCTGCTCAATCCGCTCCGCCATGTTGCGCAGGCCAAGGCCGGATCTCGCACGGTTTTCGCCGGGGGCCTGCGGAATACCAGTGCCGTTGTCGGAAATGCGCAACACGGCACCATTACGGGTGCCGCGGACGGTGAGGGTGACGGCGGTGGCGTTTGCGTGCCGCTCGATGTTTGTAAGCGCCTCTTGTGCGATACGGTAGAGTGCGATGCGGCTGTTTTGATCGAGGCGGTTGCGGAACACGACGGTTTCAAATTCCACAGCGATCCCGGTGCGCGCCGCAAAGTCATCGGTGAGCGCTTTCAGGGCCGGGCCAAGGCCCAGGTCGTCCAGTGCGCCGGGACGCAGATCGCGCGAGATGCGGCGAACTTCCTGGATGGCGCCGCCGAGCGACGCGATGCCCTTATCCATACTGTCCGTTGCGCGATTGTCGTTTTTGATCAAATGCCTGCGGGCCAATTCGAATGTATATCGTGCGCCAACGAGAATTTGCGAGATGCCGTCGTGAAGCTCGCGCGCCACGCGGCCGCGTTCTTCCTCTTGCACGTCGATCACACGCTGGGTCAGCTCCTTGAGCTTGGCATCCGCCAGCCTGCGTTCGCTGAGGTTGAGGATCAGGCCAGAGAGGAACACGGTCATCAAGGCGCCGATGGCGATGGACATGATATAGAGCGTCGTTCTGTCAATCCGGGCCTCCACATCCGCTCGGGCGATGGCCACTGTTTCGAGCACATCGTCGATGAATATGCCGGTGCCGACGGCCCACTGCCAATCCTGCAGACCGCTGACATAGACGATCATGCGGGCGGTTTCACCGGTGGAGGGTTTGGGCCAGTCGAACGAATGGTAGCCGGACCCGGATCGGGCCAGCTCGATCAGACGATTGGTGATGGGCGTGTCGTTGGCGTCGGTCAGTCCGATCCAATTGCGCCCGATCAGGTCGGTTTGGCGGGGCGCGACGAGGTTGTTGCCGTCATAGTCAAAAACAAAGAAGTAGCCGTCCTGACCATAGAGCATGGCCGAAAGAATGCGCGTCACTTCGAGTTTTGCGTCTTCGTCATCGGGCGCGGCGCGGCCGTAGATGTTCACAAAGGCCGTTCGGGCGATAGAGATATAGTTGCGCAGCTCATCGCGCTTGGCCTCAATCAACTGTGCCTCAAGCGCCGCAATTTCGCGTGCGGCAAGCTGGCGGGATTGATTGGCAACGACCACGGCGATCAGGGAAACGGCGAGCAACAGGGGCAGGGCGGCAAGCAGGAACACCTTTTGCCGGTAGGTCAAACTGAGGCTGCGCAAGGCCGTGGGAATCACATCGAATCACTTCTGCCGAATCGTTAAGGGCCTCCTTTGGATGGCAGGTTTTTCGCTGTTTTCACATGCGGACAAACAAAAAACCGTCCTCAGACCCCGATTGTTGGCGCAAAATACGTAGCACTGGGTATGTCGCAAAAAATTGCCTATCGCTAAGGTTCCGCTACGTGAACACGCGAGGGTCGGAGGAGACCTTCGTGCATAGAAATATCCTTGGGAGGATCTAATGGACCGTCGTTCATTTTTGAAAACATCCGCAGTTGGCGGTACCGCCGCTGCCGCCACCACTCTGGCAGCCCCTGCTTACGCACAGGGCAACCGCACGCTGACACTGGTGACAACATGGGGCCGCGGCCTTGCTGGTGTGCACGATGCGGCACAGCGCGCCGCTGACACGATCACAGCAATGTCTGATGGCAGCCTGACGGTTGACCTCAAAGCGGCTGGCGAACTCGTCGGCGCGTTCGAAGTGTTTGACGCCGTGACCTCTGGTCAGGCCGACATGTACCACGGTGCAGACTACTACTTCACCAGCCAGCATCCAGGCTACGCTTACTTCACATCTGTTCCTTTCGGCATGGCGCCGCAGGAGCTGATGAACTGGTACTACCAGGGCGGCGGCCACGAGTTCCACGACGAGCTGGGCCAGATCTTTGGTCTGAAGTCGTTCCTGGCTGGTAACACTGGTCCACAGGCTGGTGGTTGGTTCGCCAACGAAGTGACCGGTCCTGAGAGCTTCCAGGGCCTCAAGTTCCGTATGCCCGGTCTGGGTGGCGAAGCGCTGGGTCGTATGGGTGCGTCTGTGCAGAACCTGCCAGGTGCCGAAGTGTACCAGGCGCTGGCCTCTGGTGCGATTGACGGCACCGAGTGGATCGGCCCGTGGGCGGACGAGAAGGCTGGTTTCCAGGAGATCACCAAGTTCTACTACACCGCCGGTATGCACGAGCCGGGCGCTGCCCTGTCGCTCGCGACAAACCGTGACGTGTTTGAGAGCCTGTCGCCTGCGCACCAGAAGATCATCGAGATCGCAGCCGGTGAGGCCCACCAGTGGAACCTGTCGCAGTTCATGAACGAGAACGGCGCAGCCCTTGGTCGTCTTCAGGCCGGTGGCGTGACGGTTCTGGAATTCCCAGACAGCGTTTGGGACGCCATGGGTGCCGCAGCCGTTGAGACTATGGACAGCTATGCTGGCGATGAGATCTACGACCGCATCCGCGCAAGCTACAACGAGAGCATGGCGAACTCTTCGAGCTGGATCTCCCGCTCTGAGGGTGCCTACCGTGCGCAGCGCGACCGCGTAATGGGCTAAGGCCCGACCTTTCGCATCCCCCGTGCTACGACTGCGGGGGATGCATCTTTTATAGAATTTTCAGGCCCTTGGGGGCCTTGCTTCGCGCAACTCGTTGATCGCCCGATGGGGGCAGGTCCGGGCGTGCTGAGGCGTTGACAGGGGGCATGGATGGCAGTTCTCAGTGCAATTGGCTGGTTCTTCACGCAGCTTGCGATGGCGTTTTACAACATTGCCTACGCGATCACCCACCCGGTCCTCTGGCTTGACTGGATCACTTGGGACAACACTCAAGAAGACAAACAATCCATCATGCGGTTCGTCTACTACGGTTCGAGCCAAGAACTGCTGTTTGCTTTTTTTGCTGTCGTGATTGTGATCGTAGGGATCGGCATGTTCCGCAACGCGTTCATGTGGGCGACGGTGCGCGTCCTCGAAGGATTTGCGAACGGCGTTGGCCGGTTCTTTGCGTGGGCAGGCCTGATCATGGTTTTGCAACAGATTATGATCGTCTTCATGCAGCGCGTCTTTGCCGTGTCTGAGATTTCCTTTGGGTTCGGGATGACAGTCTCGTTTCCGGTCAGCTGGTGGGCGGACGAACTGAAACTCTTCAACGCGATGGTGGTGACGCTGTGCCTTGCCTACACGTTCGTGCAGGGCGGGCATGTTCGGGTGGACCTGATCTATTCGGCAGTGTCGCACCGGACCAAACGGCTGATCGACATGTTCGGCTCGATCTTTTTGATGCTGCCCGCCGCGATCCTCACATGGCTTTATGCGTGGTTCTTCATGTGGCGGAGCACAATCACGCCGCCGCTGAACGCGACGAATACATACGAGCAACTGCTTGAGCAGAAGTGGCGGGCTGTGCGCTGGAACGTCGAGACGACGGGCTTCAGCGGGCAGAATGGCTTCTCGCTGTACATCCTTTTCAAAATCCTGCTGATGTTCATGGTCTTTATGATCATGGTGCAGGCTGTCGCGTTCTTCTGTCGCTCATACCTCGAATGGAAAGAGGGCGAGGAGAGCGCGGGCAAGTACCTCGACAAGGACAGCCTTGGCGACGAGACGGCAGAACTTGCCGCGCAAATTCACTAAAGATCGGGACCAGAGATTATGTTGTTTGGATTAGACGGCGTCGAAATCGGCCTGATCATCGTATTCCTCACGCTGTTTGCGGGGATCTTGTCCGGCTTCCCGGTGGCCTTTGCCATCTCGGGGGCTGCGATGATCTCGTTCGCGATCATTGCGGTGTTGGACAGCAACGGTTTGCTGATCCATCAGGCGATTGACAAAGACAGCGCGGAATACGCAGCGCTGATTGCGCAGAACGTGAGGCCGGACACGATCTCGGTCTTTAGATATCCCGATTTGCCGCGCATCGCGGAGCCCGTTTTCTTGCCCGGCTTTAACGGCGAGGCAGGTTGGCAACTGGCCATTACCGACAATCTTTCGTTCATCGTGAACCGCGTGAATGAGAGGGTGCTGGCGGGGCAGTCGATTGAGACGCTGCTGGCGGTGCTGATGTTCGTGATGATGGGCATCATGCTCGAGCGCAGCCGGATCGCGGATGATCTGCTGACGACAATGGCGCGGGTGTTTGGCCCGCTGCCCGGCGGTCTGGCCGTGTCTATCGTGGTTGTGGGCGCGTTTCTTGCGGCCTCGACAGGTATCGTGGGGGCAACCGTTGTGACCATGGGGCTGTTGGCACT
This sequence comes from Flavimaricola sp., assembly GCA_020629175.1. Taxonomy (GTDB): domain Bacteria; phylum Pseudomonadota; class Alphaproteobacteria; order Rhodobacterales; family Rhodobacteraceae; genus JALZWD01. The sequence goes on from JAHDDU010000037.1 coordinate 25,374, forward strand.
GCCGACGATGCTCAAGAACAACTACTCGCCAGAGCTTTCGACCGGTGTGATCGCAGCGTCAGGCACACTGGGTCAGATCATCCCGCCATCGATCGTGATCGTACTTTTGGGCACGCTGGCGGGCGACATCTACTCGACCGCTCAGGAAGAACGTGCGCGCATGGTCGGCTGTACGGACAGTCTGACCTATCTGGGCGAACCTGCGGTTGTCTCGGTCGGTACGTTGTTCCAGGCGGCGTTGCTGCCGGGCATCATGCTGGCGTTCCTTTATGCGGCCTATGCCTTTGGCTTTGCGCTGTTCAACCCGAGCAAAGCGCCGCCGGTCCAGATTGATGGCGGGACCGGCAGCCTGGCCACGCGCAATGAAAAGTTCACATGGTTCCTTGGTGTGCCTGTGGCGCTTGTTGCAGGGACCATGATCCTTGGTCAGCTGAACGTTGTTGGCAGCCAGGATGTGGTCGTTGACAGCTACACCCAAGCGGGCGAGGGCGCATCCTTGCGCACCAACGTTAGCCCCGAGTGTCAGGCTGCCATGATCATCGAACATGGACAGGAGGCCTGGGATCAAGCCGTGGCCGAGACGCAGGCGATTGCAGATGCCGGTGGTGCCGAGCAGGCGCGGCTTTTGAGCGATGAAGAGCGAGAGACGCTGCGTGCCGAGCGGATCGAGGCAGCTGCTCCGATTGGCACCGGTATCGCGATCACGCTGGTCTTCCTTGGCCTCCTCCTTGCAGTGGCGCGTGGTGTCGCCCCGATGAAGAGCCCCGTGCCGCTTTATGCAGGCGCATTGGGGCTGGTACTTGTGGCCCTTGCCGACATCCTCTTTGTTTCGCCCGTCACCACGGCGGGGGGCACGACGTTGATCCTCGCCTTGCCAATGCTCTTGGCGCTTTGGGGCGTGTGGGGGGCTGTGGGCTATCTTGGGCAGAACGAATTGCTGCGGGTGGTGTTCCCGCCACTTGTTCTGATCGTGGCGGTGTTGGGCTCTATCCTTGGCGGTATCACCAACCCGACACCTGCCGCGGCCTTGGGAGCTGGTGGCGCGATCCTGCTGGCGGCCTATCGCAAGCGGGTCGAGCAGGGCAAATCTGCGCGGGTCGTCCTCATGGGCACCGCCTCCATCGCGATCATGCTGCTTATCGGGGTGAACTTTGACCTCAAGCTTGGCGTGCCGGATGTGTCGTTCGAGACCTATGTCGCCTTCACCGTGGCCTTTGTGATGATGCTCTTCTCGATGTTCGCGTTTTTCTGGTCTTGCTACGTGCTGTTTGCAGGCGGCGTTCTTAGCCCGGTGGTGCGTGAGACGGCGAAGGTGACCTCGATGGTCTTCGCGATCCTGATTGGCTCGCAGCTTCTGAACCTGGTGATCATCTCGTTCGGCGGAGAGCATTACATCCAGCAGTTCCTGCGCAGTTTTGACAATGAGTGGACAGTGTTCCTGCTGGTCATGCTGATCCTGTTCATTCTGGGGTTTGTGCTCGATTTCCTTGAGATCATCTACATCGTCGTGCCTATCGTAGGGCCGGTGATCTATGGCGGCACGATGGATCCGGCCTGGGTGACGATCATGATTGCGGTGAACCTGCAGACATCATTCCTGACGCCGCCCTTTGGCTTTGCGCTGTTTTATCTGCGCGGTGTGGCGCCCAAGGAGGTGACGACCGGGCATATCTATCGCGGCGTATTGCCCTTCGTCTTGATCCAGGTGGCAGGTTTGGCCTTGCTGGCAGCCTTCCCTGCGGTGGTGACGATTGTGCCGAACCTTATGGGGGGCTGACCCTTTGATGAAACCTCTTGCCCGGATGGCCAATCGGCCCTCCGGGGGGAGTTTATCTGGTCAGATGAAGATGAAGGTCAGTCGCCTACGGGGCGGACGTCCGGCAGATGGATGCGGGCGACCTGTTCGGCGATGGGATCAACAGACAAAGGATGAGTCTCCGCCGAGTAATCGTCCGGGTCGCCAATGGGCTGCCACGTGCCGGCGCGGTAGATCTCAACCCCTTTGAAGTTCGCTTTATAGCCCATCTTGGGGCTGCCCGGGACCCAATAGCCGAGGTAGACGTAAGGCAGGCCCATCTCCCGCGCGATCTGGATGTGATCGAGGATAATATACGTGCCAAAGGAATTCCGCTCTCCTTCTGGATCGAAGAAGGAATAGACCATCGACAGCCCGTCATCGAGAATGTCGGTCAGGCACACCGCTTTGAGGCCGTTGCGAGGGCCCGTGTTGCGTTCGGCCAAATCTTCGTACTCGATCAATCGCGAGCGAATGGGCGTCTCTTCGACCATGGCCGCGAATTCGAACAGGTCCATGTCGGCCATGCCGCCGGTTGCATGACGACTGTCGAGGTAATCGCGGAACAGCGTGTATTGTTCTTCGGTGGCCCAAGGTGATGTGGCGCGGCGGGTCAGATGTTTGTTGCGGTTGAGGATCCGGCGCTGGCTGCGGCTGGGTGCAAAGTCTGCGACTTTGATCCGGGCGGACAGACAGGCCGCACATTCGGCGCAGGACGGGCGGTAAAGCACATTTTGGGACCGGCGAAACCCCTGTTTTGACAGGGTATCATTCAGGCGTTCGGCTTGTTCCCCTTGCAACGCGGTGAACAGCTTTCGCTCCATCCGGCCCTCAAGATAGGGGCAGGGCTGTGGGGCCGTCACATAAAACTGTGGCGCGATGGGAAGCGTGTGCCGCATGAAACCTTTGAGCTCTGTTTTGGGCTACGTTAGCGTCAAGCGGCTGAAACGCCAACCCCCGCTTGAGACGCGGAGACTGAAAGGTCGTCATGGGCGATTAATGGCCACGGTGCGCAGCGCCAGATCAGGGAGGCTTTGACCCCGGGGTGAGAGGGCAATGAAGAGCACCGAGATGAGCTGCATGGGGGCAATGACCACGCAAGCGGTGTAGCCGGCAGTGTGCAGAAGGGCCGTTTTGCCGGACAATGGCTCGCCCCAGCCTGACCTCAGTTCAATCCCCATGATCCGCATACCCCATGTTGCAGACCCCGAAGCCAGGGTAAACCAGCGGTAGAAAAAGCCGGTGAACAGCATGAGGCCGGGAAAGAAGAGCACACCGGTAAAGGCCGTCAAAGGCAGGATGGCCGCGCTGAGCGCTCCGATCAGGGCCACATCGATGACCCATGCAACCAACCGTTTGGAGGGGACATTTGCGTAATAGCGCGGCTCGACTGCGGGATCAGGCTGCGCGCTGAGGGCAAAGGAGGCTGTCATGGTCACGCCGATCCATTGGCTTGCGCGGTCAGACGGGCAGCGCGGTCGTCCATAAACTGGTCAAATTCGCCTTTGTCCTTGGCGGCGCGGAGGCGATCGAGAAATCCTTCAAACTTGTGTTGCTCCTGTTCGAGCCGATCAAGCGTGTCGGCGCGGTAGGCGTCAAAGCTTGTGTTGCCGCTGGTGCGCCTCTCGGCCTCGGGTGAGAGGGCCTTGATCGTTTCGGTCAGGGCTGCGGTATCCATGTGGCTCCCGGAACTGGGGGCGAAACCGCCGCGCCATCCCAGGATCACGGCAAGGGCAAAGCCTGCGGGCCAAAAGATATTCAGCGCGACGATGGTCACGACAAAGGCGAAGGCCGCGAACAGGACGGTGGACAGCATCAGTACAGATGTTGGCGTGCCAGAGGTGGCTGTCATGTTTGGTGTCTGTGTCATTTTCTAACTCCCCTACGAAAACGGGCCCCGCTTAGGGGGCCCGCATGATGGTTTAGCTGTTGTCAGAAGCGTTTGCGTCGCCAGTGTCAGACTTGCGAGCGCGCTCGTTCATGAACTCATCGAACTCGGCTTTGTCTTTGGCCTCGCGCAGCCGCTCCAGGAAATCTTCAAAGCTTGTCTGCTCTTCTTCCAGACGGCGCAATGTGTCGGCCTTGTAGGCGTCGAACGCGGCGTTTCCAGAGGGCCGGGCGGCGGCCTTAATGTTGTGCATGGTTGCCATGCGGTGGCTGCGGCGGGATGTGCAATTTCCAGAAAACATGCGTTTGCTCCAGATCATGTAGAAGAGAAGGGCGAGGCCGACCGGCCAGAGAAAGACAAAGCCGAGGACCATTGCGGCGATCCAGGCGCCTTTGCCACGCTCGTCCAGCCACGCTTCGGCGCGGGAGAAAAAGCCCGGGCGGTCGTCAATCCGGTAGGACGGTGACGGCGGGTGAATGTCAGTGGTGGTCATGTCTGTCTCCTGTTCGTTTCAATGTTAACTCGTTTCACATCACCAATATTGGGAGCGGTCCTTGGCTTGGCAAGGGTCAATGTGAAAGGTTTTTACATTTATTTCGATTAGGTCGTAAAATCAGCCAGTTGCGCACTGGAAATTCGCAAGAGATCATGCGGATTGATCGGAAAATTATGCCGGGGCGTGCCCGCGGCAGCCCAAATTTCGGTGAAGTCGAGGAGCCGAGGATCGAACCAAGCCTGAATGGGAGTGATATGGCCTACAGGGGATACGCCGCCGATGGCAAAGCCTGTTTGCGCTCGGATAAGGGCCGCATCGGCGCGGACGAGCGGCTCTCCAGCGCAAGCGGCAGCTTTGGTTGTGTCGACCTGATTGGTGCCAGCGGTGATGTAGAGAAGGGCTGTCCCGGACGTTTCGCCCGCGAAAATGATCGACTTGGCAATCTGATCCACCTCGCAGCCCACAGCCTCGGCGGCTTGCTGGGCGGTTTTGGTCTCACCCGGCATCTCGACCGGTGTGATCGGTACGCCCGCATCAGCGAGGGCGGCTGTCACGCGACGGAGGGATTTGCTCATGACAGGTCTCCGTTCCTTTGGTTGTCCATTGACCATGCCAGCGGGGGGTCACATTGTCATCCCATGACGTTTGAAGCCCGAATGACCGCGATGCCCCGCCCGTTTGACGCCAGGATCGGGGCAGAGGCCGTGGATGCCGCCGCTGTGTCGGGGGCATTGGCGGAGTTGGTCGCCGGTGTCGCGGGGTGCAGCCCGTATCTGCGTGGGCTGATGGGCAAGGAGGCCGACTGGCTGCCGCAGGTCTGGGCGGATCCGGATGCGGCGCTGGCGGCGGAATTGGCGCGGGTGGCAGAGCTGCCGCTGGCAGACCTTGGCCCGGAGTTGCGGCGTGCCAAGCGGCG
>JAHDDU010000038.1:0-29113 GCA_020629175.1 Flavimaricola sp.
TGCTTTTGCAATAGGTCCGTTTCGCCGCTGAATGCGAATGGCAACTTCGTCCGCATAGCGGACATTAGCTTCGACCAGCAAATCCGTTTAGATCATGCGCGCCGCACTACTGCTACATTTTGAAAGCCACCCATGCTCACAATCTACGCCGTCCCCGTCTCCGTCTACAACGCCAAGCTGCGCATTCTCCTGCGCCACAAGGGCGTCCCGTTCACCGAGCTTCCCCCGCCCGGCGGCTATGGCTCGGCGGAGTACAAGGCGCGGGTCCCGTCGGGCAATCTGCCTGCGATGATCCATGACGATCTGACGCTCGCGGATAGTGAGGCGATAGCCGAGTATATCGAGGAGGCGTTCCCCGAAACGCCGATGCTGCCTGCCACCATCCCCCTGCGGGCCAAGGCGCGTGAGAAGAGCCGGTTGCATGACACGCGGTTGGAGCCAGCGGTTCGGGCGATCTACCCGCAAGTGGCCTATGCCACGCGGGACACCGAGGCCGTGGCCGCCGGTAGCGCTGCGATTTCCAAGCATCTGAGCGCGCTCGCGCTGTTCCTGCAAACCGATCCGCTGGACCCTGGAACCTTGTGGATGTGCGATTGCGGGTTTGCCGTCACATTCGCCTGGATCCGCGCCTTTGAAGAGGCGATCGGACTACGCATCACATGGCCGCAAGAGGTGCTCGCCTATGATGCCCGCTTGCAGGGGTTTGCGCAGGTGGCCGCCGAGCTTGCCGCCTACAAACCCGCGATGGAGGCTTATCTGGAAAAGGCGAAACCGCCAAAGACCTAAGCGCTCAGATACACCTCGATCGCGCCCGCAACGCCATGCGCCGCAACGGCGGCAAGCGCTTTGGCAAAGGCCAACTGAAAGTCCGCATTCTGCGCCAGATCACCGTAGATTTGCCCGCAGTCCAACCAGGCTTGCGGATCACGCTGCGCCGCAATAGCCGCAGTGTGCAGCATGTCCCACAGCGGATCATTCGCCTCGATCACGCTGCCATCTTCGCGCTGCCCCAGACACATCCGGCACCAGATCGCCTCGGCCAAGGCAAGGCCCGCAACAGGCTGCCCCGAGGCGAGACCATCGCGAATTGACGGCAGCAGAAACCCCGGATGCCGGGACGATCCGTCAAAGGCCACGCGGCGGGTCGTGTCCACGATGCGCGGATTGGCAAAACGCTCGGTGATCAGCCCGACGTAGTCTTCCGCGCTCATGCCCGGCACGGCGGTCAGATGCGGAATAATTTCGTGCCGCGCGACCCGGTCAAAGAACGCGGCGATCCCCTCATGCGCCATACAGCCTGCGATCGTCTCAATCCCCAACAGTTCACCCGCGTTGGCGACAATCTGGTGCCCGCCGTTCAGCACGCGAATTTTCATCGCCTCGAAATCGTGGACGTTGTCGGTGAATGTGGCCCCCACCCTGTCCCAGTCGGGTCGGTCCGCGCAAAAGCGATCCTCAATCACCCACTGGCGATAGGCCTCGTGCGTGACGGGCGCTGCGTCGTCCACGCCCAGATCGCGTGCGAGCTCCAATTCGTTTGGTCCTGTGGCGGGCACAATGCAGTCAACCATCGAGTTGGGAAACGCGCCGCGTTCAGCGATCCACTCCGCCAGCGCCGGGTCAGACATCCGGGCCAGAGATAAAACCGTCTGACGCAGGATATCACCGTTGCCTTGCAAATTGTCGCAACTCAGGCAGGTGAAAGGCCCATGCCCGGCCGCCCGCCGGGCGGCAAGGGCGGCAATGATTGCGCCAAACGCTGTGCGCGGGGTCGTAGGATGAGCAGCATCATGGGCGATATCCGCGTGTTCCGCGTCAAACGCTTTGGTCGCCGGATCAACAAAATAGCCACTTTCCGTCACAGTGAGAGAGACGATGCGAATGGCAGGGTCCGCCATCTGTGCGATCAGGGCCGTGTTGTCCTCTTCGACCGGAACAAACCCGATCATTGAGCCGATGACTTCGGCGCTTGTCCCGTCTGGGCGCAGCTCAATAAGGGTCGTGAGGTGGTCCTGCGCGGCAAGCTTTTTGCGCTGCGCGGCATCACCGGGTCGTACGCCAGCGCCGATGATGGCCCAATCGTGGGCATGGCCGTCTTGCATCAGCCTGTGCAGATACCACGCCTGATGCGCACGGTGAAAATTCCCGAGCCCGATATGAACGATCCCCGGCGTCAGGGTCGTGCGATCGTAGTTTGGCACGCCGATGGCGCTTGGCAGGTCGGAGAGCGTTGCCTGTTTGAGTTTCATCTGATGTCCCTCGCGCCCATGGTCCTTCATCAGCTCATCCAGTTGCCGCCGTCGACGTTGTACGTCTGGGCGACAATGTAATCCGCCTCGTCCGATGCGAGGAAAACAGCCATCCCGGTCAAATCCCCTGCCCGGCCCATGCGGCCATGGGGAACAGCGGCTGCAACCTCGGCTTTTTTCTGGCCGGGTGCCTTCCCCTCGTATTTGGCAAAGAACGCATCCACGCCGTCCCAATGGGCGCCGTCCACAACGCCGGGGGCGATGGCGTTTACGTTGATGCCATGTTCAATGAGGTTCAGCCCTGCCGATTGCGTGAGGCTGATCACCGCCGCCTTGCTCGCGCAGTACACGGCCACCAAAGGCTCGCCACGCCGCCCGGCTTGTGAGGCCATGTTGATGATGCGGCCCCCCTGCCCTTGTGCGATCATCTGCCGGGCTGCGGCCTGCAACGTAAAGAGCGTGCCGGATACGTTGATGCTAAAGACGCGGGCAAAGTCGTCGCGCGAAATCTCGGTGATCGGCGCTGCGGTGAAAATCGCGGCATTGTTGATCAGAATATCCAGCTGACCAAAGGCGGCGACAGCCTCGGCGATACCTGCGTCAATACTTGCCTGATCGGTCACATCCATCCGAACTGCATGGGCGGCAGACCCGATGGCCGTTGCCTCTGCCGTGGCGGTTTCAATATCGACGTCTGCCAAGACGACATTCGCCCCTTCGGCCACATAGGCCTTGGCAAAGGCTAAGCCGATGCCGCGTGCGGCCCCGGTGATCAGCGCCGTTTTTCCCGCAAGCCGTCTCATCAGATCCGCAGCCCTTTGGCGTCAAACCGGTGCAACTCGTCCATGCGAGGGCTCAGACCAATGGTGTCGCCATGCCGCAGGCTTACGTCGCCGATCGCGCGGACCGTAATCGTCTCGGCCAGCCCCGTGTCATGCACATGGAAAAACGTATCCGAGCCGAGGTGTTCGGCCACGCCCACGCGGCCCTGCCACAGCCCACCCTCGACAACGTCGATATGCTCGGGCCGGATACCTACGGAATGCCCACCCAGCTTTTCTGCCGCATCGCCATCAATGAAGTTCATCTTGGGCGACCCGATAAAGCCCGCGACAAAGCGGTTGCGCGGCGTGCGGTAGAGTTCCAGCGGTGAGCCGACCTGCTCAATGACACCTGCCTGCAGCACGACGATCTTGTTGGCCATTGTCATGGCCTCAACCTGATCGTGGGTCACGTAGATCATTGTGGTGTTGAGCTTGTTATGCAGCTCAGAAATTTCCATCCGCATGCCGACGCGTAGTGCTGCGTCGAGGTTTGACAGCGGCTCATCAAAGAGGAAGGCTTCGGGCTCGCGAACAATGGCGCGGCCAATGGCCACTCGCTGACGCTGGCCGCCCGACAGCTGACCCGGCTTGCGATCAAGGTAGTCCTTGAGGTTCAGCACTGAGGCCGCCTGTTCCACTTTGGCGTCGATCTCGGCCTGCTCCATCTTGGCCATCCGCAAGGGAAAGCCGATGTTTTTGCGCACCGTCATGTGCGGGTACAGCGCGTAGGATTGGAACACCATCGCCAGCCCACGTTTGGAGGGCGGCACTTGCGTGACATCCGCGCCGTCAATCTTGATCGCGCCCGATGTCACCTCTTCCAGCCCGGCAATCAGCCGCAACAATGTGGATTTGCCACAACCCGACGGGCCGACAAAGACCGCAAACTCGCCATCCTCAATCGTCAGATCCAGCGGCGGGATGACCTCGGCCTCGCCGAAGGTCTTTTGCACGTTTTCAAGTACGATACGTCCCATGTCGTCCTCTATTTCACAGCGCCAAAGGTCAGGCCCTGGACAAGTTGTTTCTGGCAGAACCACCCCAGCACCACGATGGGCCCCACGGCAGCAGTGGACACGGCGGACAAGCGGCCAAAGAATAGCCCCTCCGGCGCGCGGTTTCCTTCGATCAGTTTTGAGAGTGTTGCGGCCTCTGTAGTGGTCAGACGCACGGTCCAATAGGCCTCGTTCCAGCAAAAGATGAAGCACAGCAATGCGGTCGACGCGATCCCGCCCCACGCCAGCGGGATCAGCACTTCGCGCACCTCGCCCCAAGTGTTCACACCGTCCATCTTCGCCGCTTCGATGATGTCTTTGGGGATATCCTTGAAGTAGGTGAAAAGCATCCAGATCACGATGGGCAAGTTGATCAGGCTGAGCACCATGATGATCAGAAAGTGGGTGTCGTAGAGCCCTGCCGCCTTGGTCATATAGATCATTGGATACAGAACAGCGGCGGCCGGTAGCATCTTGGTCGACAGCATCCACATCAAGATGTCTTTTGTCCCGCGGCTGGGCGTAAAGGCCATTGCATAAGCGCAGGGGATTGCCACGAAGAGCGTGAAAAGAGTCGCTGCGACAGAGGTGATGATCGAATTACTGGCAAACCGCCAATAATCGTAGTTCTCGGTCATATTGGCATAGTTCTCGAGCGTCGGCGTGAACGTGAACAACAGCTCGGGTTTCACTGCATCGGCATCCGTCTTGAAGCTCGTCATCACCATATACGCGATCGGGAAAAAGATGATCAGCGCCACCGCCCAAGCCAGAACAGGCCAAAGAATTTTCGACAGTTTCGTTTGTTGCGCAACAATCGCCATAACAGCCCCCTATTCCATCAACGTCTTGCCGATCATGCGCAGCAAGAAGATGGCGACGATATTGGCGAGGATCACCGCAAAGATGCCCGTCGCACTGGCCGCACCAATGTTGTTGTTGACCAGTTCGCCGATGTAATACGGCAGGTTCTTGTTGCCGCTGCCCCGGCTGACAATCTCGATCTCGGCATAGAGCGACAGGTGAAAGATTGCCTGGATCATCACCACAATCGCAATCGGGCGGCCCAAGTGCGGCAAGGTGAGAAAGCGGAACTGGTTCCACGCGCTGGCACCGTCCAGAACAGCTGCCTCTTTCTGCTGCTGATCTTCCGATTGCAGCGAGGTCATGAAAATCAGTACGGCAAAGGGCGTCCATTGCCATGTGACCATCATGATCACAGCGTAGGAGGACGCCTGCGCACCGCGGAATGAAATCGGTGAAAACTCTGGCCAGAGGGAGAAGAAGCCACCCACAAGCGGCGCTTCGCGCAGGCCTGAGATGATATCATTGATCCCGGCGACTGCGATGCCCTGCAGGCCCAGAACCGGGTCAAGCAACATGTTGATCCACAACACGGCGTTCACGGCGGGCATCACAAAGAAGGGCGAGATCAGCATGACCCGGACGATGCCCCGCCCCGGAAAGTTGCGGTTGATCAAAATAGCAATCGCAATGCCGAATGCGACGGTCAAAAACAAAATACCGCACACAATGATCAATGAATTCTGGATCGCCAGCCAAAAGGAATCCTGGTTCCAAACGTATTGATAGTTGCCAAAACCCCGCCAGTTCTCGATCGACGGCGACGTCCACTCTGGCCTGCGCAGGTTGTTCAAAACATAGCGAATGAACGAAAAGAAGAGCGTCATGCTCAGCGGGACAAGCATCCAGAACAACAACAGCACGACAGCTGGGGTCTGAAGAAGTCGGGGGACGGTTCGGTTTGCCATGGTCTTGAGGCTTTCAGCAAAGTGAAAGGGACGAACGCGGTGCGCGGGCGGTGTGCTCCTGCTCAGCTTATACCAGCTGCGGGGCGGTCACCGAAGAAACGGAAGGGTCGGAACGACCCGGCTGGGCCGGATCGTTCCTTGGGAGGTTGGCTTAGTAGTAGCCAGCTTCTTGCATGATGGCGTCAGCGGCTGCCTGCGCAGCGGCCAGCGCCTCTTCGACTGTCTTGGCGCCGGACAGAGCCGCTGCCATTTCCTGACCAAAGGCCGAACCGATCTCTGGGAACTCAGGGATCGCAACGAACTGCACACCAACGTATGGCTTCAGGTCGGTGGCTTCTGGCGCAGCAGAGTCGATTGCTGCGAGCTCGGCTTCAGCGAAACCAGCGACGGCCTGGAACTCAGGGATCTCGTAGGTCGAGGCCCGCTGACCAGTTGGGACAGAGCCCCAGCCAAACTCAGGGTGGTTGCCCACGGCCTGCACGTAGTCTTTAGACGTGGCCCACTCGATGAAGTCCTGAGCAGCTTCGGCGTTTGGCGAGCCTGCTGGGATCGCAAAGGCCCATGCCCACAGCCAGTTGGCCCCAACAGGGTTACCAGCGTTTGGCGATTGCGCGTAGCGCACGTTCTCATTTTCAAGGAACGAGGCGGCGATTGTCGCATCAATCCACAGACCACAACGGTCTTCGTTATAGAGCGCGAGGATCTCGTTGAACGAGTTACCCTCAGAGCCTGGAGGGCCGTAGGACTGCAGCAGGTCGACGTAGAACGTCACAGCCGCATTCCACTCTGGGCTATCCAGCTGTGGGCGCATGTCGGCATCAAACCAAGCGGCACCGAACGAGTTGGCAACCGTTGTGATGAACGCACCGTTGTCACCCCAGCCCGGCTTACCGCGCAAACACGCGCCGTAGACGCCGTTGTCAGGGTCATGCATCGCGGCAGCAGCAGCAGCTACATTTTCCCAGCTGTCATTGTCGGCGATAGAGACGCCAGCCGCATCGGCCAGATCGCCACGGTACATGACCATGGAGCTTTCGCCGTAGAACGGCGCCGCATAAAGCGTGCCTTCATAGGACAGACCGGCGCGCATGGCGGGCAGAATGTCGTCGACGTCGTAATCGTCGCTGAAGTTCAGCGGCTCGATCCAGCCAGCCTGACCCCAGATCGGCGCTTCTTGCATGCCGATGTTGATGATGTCGTACTGGCCACCACCTGTCGCCGTGTCAGATGTCACCTGCTCGCGCAGAACACCCTCTTCGAGCGATACCCAGTTCAGCTCAACGCCGGTCTCTGCGGTGTAGGCTTCGGCAACGGTCTGCATGTTGATCATATGGCCGTTGTTGACGATGGCGATTGTGAGCTCGCTGTGACCGTCAGCGTATGCACCGGCAGCTGAGATCAGCCCAAGCGCAGTCGCGGCACTCAAAGTGCTTTTCAAAGACATCCCATATCCTCCCTGATTGGATGTTGTGCACCCACGCTAAGAGATATGAAGACGCGACGTCAATATAAATTTTACGCGCGTTAATTTTAGGCCGGCTAGGCAGAATCCCGCAAGATCAACTTGCCCTCCAAACGCGTGCTTTTCCAAGGCTCTACATGCCCCTCAATCGCCGCAAACAAGGCCTCTGCCGCATGTTTGGAGACGGCATCATAGTCATGCGAAATCGTTGTTAGTGGCGGGCAGGTATAGCGCGAATGGGGATGCCCGTCCTGTCCCGCGATCCGAATCGCGGCCTCTGGATGGCGGCCAACAACCACGCCCTGCTCATAGCAGGCGGTCAGCAAACCGATGGCAAGACGGTCGTTGCTGCACAGGATCGTATTCGTGCCAAACTGCTTGGACTTTAGCGCTTCATGCCCCCCTGTGCGGCCAATCTCCTCAAACGACCAGCCCTCACCTGCAATCGAGATCACTTGCGGCGTGTGCCCAAAGCTCTCCATCGCGTTCAGATAACTCTGCCGCCTGCGGTGCGCATTCGGGTTGGCCGGGGTCTTCATCTCAAAGAAGCACGGTGGCTCGCCCGTCCGGCAGAGGTAATCTGAGATGTGCGTTGTAAATTGCATATTGTCCGACCCGACAAAGGCCAGGCCAAGCTCATCAACGCTGCTGTCAAAGATCAGCGTCGGTATATCATCGCAAAACTTCTTCAGCTCCCGTGTTTGTGACGCCCGGCCCAGCGGGGCCAGTAAAACCCCAGCCGGTTTCATTGACCGCAATGTGTTGAGAACTTCGACCTCCAACTCCGGATCGCCGTGGGCACTGAAAAGGGTCGGCCTGTAACCGGCGTCCAGGCAGCGCTGTTCAAGGTTGCGGGCAATCTCGGCAAAGTAGGGATCAGATAACAGTGGTACGACAATACCGACGTTTTTCGTCAGCTTGCGGTTCTGGTTCATCGCAAAGATGTTGGGGCGGTAATCGTACCGTTCCAGCGCCTCTTCAATCTTGGCGCGGGTCGAGGCGCGAACGCTTTCGGGATCATGGAAATACTTTGACACTGTTGGCCGCGACAGACCGGAGATTGCCGAGAACTCCTCCATGTTCCTGATTTTGGTGTCCGACATATCCGGCGCCTAATCTTTACAACGTCAACTTACATTGCCCGTAACTTTTGCCGCGCGTCAAGTTTTTGAAAGTTTACGCAGGGCACCACACTGCTCCTCGTCGCATCAACCAACACGCGATCTATTGATCAACGGGAAGCCCGCTCGGCACGGTTTCAGGCACGCCGAGGCGCTCTGTCGGATCTTCCAGCGCTTCCAGAAACGCAAGAAGCGCTGCGATGTCATGGTCCGTCAGGTCCATCGGTTCCAACTCGTTCGCCGCGGCAATGGCCGCCATATCGTCTGGCGATGTCAGGATCAGATCGTCTGTTGCACCGGGCAATTCGGGCAAAAGCGCCATCTCAATCCGGTAGGCATAGAGCGACGCGACCGGATCAATGTGATGGCGCACCACATCCTCCAACGATTGATACGCCCCTGAATGTCCATAGGGCGCCGTCAGTGTCACGTTCCGCAGCGATGGCGTGCGAAAGGCAAAGGCATCTGCGGGGTCACCCGTCACCCGAAAGCGTCCATCGTCGCGGGCATGGCTCTCAAATCGTGCGGCTTTGCCCGGCCCGATCTGCGGCATCGCAATGGCGTGAAAATCGTGATCGGTCTGCAACCAGCCTGCGTGGCACCCGCTGCACCCGGCGGAGCCATAAAACAGAACCCGGCCCTCTTCGGCCAAGGGATCAAGCGGTTCTCCGCCCCGCATGGCGCGGTCAAACGGGCTGTTATCGGCCCGCCATTCATGCGCCATGAAATCCGCCACAACATTCGCAATCTCGGTAAAGGTGACACCGTTTCCCGGCGCGATTTGCTCAAACGCGGCTGCATATTCAGGCACCGCCGCAACGCGGGACGCGATGATGTCCCAGGCCCCGCCCTCTTGCGCCAGCATCCCCCGGCGGACCGCTTCGCTGACGTCATTCTCCGAATAATGGCCCGCCATCTCGTCAGGTGACAGAACCGGGAACATCGCCTGTGCCGAAAGGGCTGATTGAAAGCCAGAGGTCATGTCCGAGCCGAGGGGCGTGCGAATGCCGTCCGGTTGGCTGGGGTCAATCTCAAGCCGCCCGTCATGGAAAAACACGGTGAACTCGGAGGCCCCAAGGTTCCAGAGCCCCGGCGCATTCCGAGGGATGCGCTGCTCGGGCAAATTATCGGCCACGCTCGCCCGGTCAGGCCCCAAACCCCGCGCGCCATCCCCCAGTGACAGCGAAAGGCCGTCGCCTGTGCCAAAGCGCGGGTGATGACAGGTCGCGCAGCTGACCTCCTGGTTGCCCGACAAGATCGGATCGTAGAACAGCAATTGGCCGAGCCTGACCCGCTCCATATCCCGCTCGCGAAACTGCGGCGGCTGGCCGAAATCACTCGCCAGAACGCTCATGGCGACCGCGCCACCAAGGGTTAGCCCGGCCGCAAGGCGCTTCATGACATTACACCACGAATGGCGGGATAAGCCGCGCGGTAGCGGGCATGAGCGGCATCATAGGCCTCCATCAGGTCTGCGCGCGGCTCAATTACATCCGCTGTGGCAGGCGGCGTCATCACCTCATCCGGGTCAGCACCCGTCACAGCACAGATCGCCAAACGCGCCGCCCCCATCGCAGCCCCCAACTCCCCGGACGCGGGCAGCGAGAGCGGCAGCTTCAGCAGCGTCGCCAACGTCTCAAGCCAAAAGTGCGAGCGGGACCCGCCACCAACCGCAAAGACCGTCTGCAGGTCGGCACCCGTCGCACCCAATGCGTCGTGGCTGTCGCGCAGCGCAAAGGCCACCCCTTCCATCACCGCGCGGGTCAGCGCCTCGTGCCCGCTTGCAATATCAAGGCCAAGGAACGCCCCCCGAATGGCCGCATCATTGTGCGGCGTCCGCTCGCCTGACAGATAGGGCAGGAACAGGGTGGACGACGGCCCATTGATCCGGTCAGGCAACGCGCGCGCCAAATCCCCTGCCCCGGTGCCACACGTCCGCGCAAGCCAGTTGAGGCTATCCGTCGCCGACAGGATCACTCCCATCTGGTACCACCGCTCAGGCACTGCATGGCAAAACGTATGCACCGCTGTCTCGGGTGCAGGCGCGAACCCGCCGCGCGCGGCGAGCAGCACACCCGACGTCCCGAGCGAGACAAAGCCCTGCCCTTCGTTCAAACAACCGATGCCGCAGGCCGCTGCCGCATTGTCCGCGGCACTGCCCGCCACAACGACAGACCCATCAATCCCCCAGTCCGACCGTAGGCCATCACGCAGCATACCACCCGGCGCGCTACCTTCCACAAGGCCTGGCATCTGATCGCCCCGCATCCCAGAGGCCGAGAGTGCCGCCTCGGACCACGCCCGCGCACCCACATCAAGCCAGGAGGTCCCCGCACTGTCGGACATATCGCCAAGGTATTCGCCGGTGAGCCAGAGACGCACATAGTCCTTGGGCAGCAGCACCTTGGCAACCTGTGCAAAGATCTCCGGTTCGTGCGCCGCAACCCAGGCCAGTTTTGGTGCGGTGAAGCCGGGAAAAACGATGTTGGCTGACGCCTCGCGCATGACAGGATTGGCGTCCAGCACCGCCGCTTCTGCAGCAGAGCGCGTGTCATTCCAGAGGATGCAGGGGCGCAATGCCTTGCCATCTGCGCCGACAAGCGTAGCGCCATGCATATGCCCGCTCAGACCAATCCCCTTAAGGTCGGCGAAGGCCGCGCCACGCGCAGCACGCAGCGACTGCATCACTTCATCACAGGCGGTGATCCAGCTGTCGGGGTCCTGCTCGGACCAACCGGGATGCAGATGCTGCGTGTCCAAAGGGGCATCGGCTTCGGCAAGGAGCGTCCCTGCCTCATCAATCAGGATCCCACGGACCCCGGATGTTCCCATATCCAGACCTACAAACATCACGACCCCGCATTATATTTTATCGACTAAATTAATGATCGCTGGGCGTGTGTCAATCTGTTGAATCTACGGTGGCAAGGCTCTCTTCCAGCGTCGCCGTCAAGGTGCATGCCGCGTCGAGAAGCAGAACGTCAGAGGCATTGCGGCCCACAAGCGTTTGTAATTCGGGGCACGACATCACGTCCGCAGGCACAGTGATCGCCATGCGCAGCGCGTCTTCCAGCGTCGCCCCCACGTGATGGACAAGCCGGGCCACGCCCTGTGCCTGTGTCACATGCGCGCCTGCGAGCGTGCCAGCCGTGTTCAACAATTGCCCGTCGACGAGTTTGACCTCGGCATCATAAAGCGTGAAGGCGTCCGGTCCACCGACCGAGGCCATCGCATCCGACACCAAAAACATCCGGTCCGGCCGTGGCCGGGCACGCAGGGCAAGGCCGACCATGCTATCAGCCACATGGTGCCCGTCACAAATGATCCCGGCAAAGCACTCCGAATTGATCACGGCCCCCACTGCGCCGGGTGCGCGGCTCAGCATCGGGGACATGGCGTTGAACAGATGTGTAGCACAGGTCGCACCCGCCGCCATCGCGGCCTCAACCTCTTCGGCCGTCGCATCAGTATGACCGAGAGAGACGACGGCACCCATCTCCACCAGCGCTGAGATTTCAGCCGCAGTCACCGCCTCAGGCGCGAGCGTGATCATGACCGGCACATCATTCTGGCGCAGCCGTTGCACGATTTCCATCGTGTGCGCATCCATGGGTCGAACATGCTCTGACGCATGGGTGCCTTTGCGACTAACCGAGATATGCGGCCCTTCGATATGCAACCCGATCACCCCGGGCACGTCACGTGCGGCCATCACGGCCTCGGCCGACTGCGCCAGAACATCCCGGTGATCCGTGATCACGGTGGGCAGGATCGCCACAGTGCCAAACCGCCGGTGGGCGGCGGCAATGGTCGCGATGCCATCGCGCGTCGGCTTGGTGTTCAGAAGGACGCCGCCCCCTCCGTTCACCTGCAAATCCACAAATCCAGGCGTAAGCGTTCCACGGACCCGTCGCGCAGACGCAGGTGCTGCCCCCACCTCCACCACTTTGCCAGCCGCCACACGCAGGCCAACCCCTTCACGAAGGCGTTGCCCGTCAAAGAGACGGTCAGGGAGGAGCCACCCCTCACCCATCAGCCTGCTCCAGATAGTAGGGGTTGAGCGCGCCTTCGACCTCTGCCGCAATCAGCCGCTCAACCTGCGACCCGGCCAAATCCTCAGCTGCATGAAGCGTCTCGAGCGTGAAGACATGGGACAGCTTCGCCTCCGGGATCGTCTCAGACAGATCAGATTTGAGGGCGGCCACGGCGGCCTGCGCCGCTGGCGTCGCCCAGTAATAGCGGATGCGGTCGGCAAATCCTGTGTGGCGCGCGGCATATTGCGCCTCGGTGGTGCCGTGGCAGTGGTTGCGCCAATGGCTGGGGTCCGCTTGCATGATCTTTTCCATTGCCGCCTCTAGTGCCCCGCGTGTCGGACGCAGTTGGTCCAGCGCGTATAAGGCCTTGCGATAGGCAAATGTAAGGGCGGGCCCCACCTTTTGGATGGCAAACCCCAGATCAGCCAGACGCGGATAGGTTTCTGCTGGCTGATAGTCCGTCGAATGCGCCTCAAGACAAACCTTGGGATATCCCGCCAACGCGGCCCGCAACCCGGGATCGCGGGCAAGGGGCAACTCAAACACTTTGGTCGGGCTGAACTCGACGCCGGGCTGAACAACCAATCCGCCGATAAGATCAGCAAGTGGTCCAAACGCCGCCATATGCATGTCAAGCGTGCGCCGCGCCGCCGCCGGGTCCGTTGCCGGAATATGCCCCTCTTCATCATGGCGTGCACCGCCCGGCGGCGGCACCTCTGTGCCAATGACAAAGAGCAGATCATCGGCCTCGTCGGCACAAACCCGCGCCAGATCGGCAGAGCGTTCAGACGTGAGCTCATCGGGCAATTGCGCGGGATCACCCGCACAGCCTTCGGCGCAATCCAGATGAATTTTTGCAAATCCCGCAGCGGTATACTCTCGTACCAAAACACGCGCATGCTCCATCGCCTCGGCAGGTGGCAGATGCCGCCAAACCTGCGTGCCCAGATGATCACCTCCAAAAATCAGACGGTTTGGATCGACGCGCAAACGCTCTGCCATCACCTGCAGACTCGCGACGAAATCAGCAGGCCTTTGCCCGGTATAGCCGCCAAATTGGTTGACCTGATTGGACGTCGCCTCAATCAGGATCGTGCGGTCCAATCTTTCCGCCTGTGTCAGCACCGCAGCGAGCACATCCGGATGCGCAGTGCAAACTGACGGCATCGCAACACTCTCACCCGTGCGGTTGCGGGCAATCGTCTGGCGCAGATCTTCAAGCATCCTGCGCCTCCTGCCATGCTGCAAATGCAGCCCCCCGGGCGCCACTGCTGTCTCCGCCTTCGGCCAGCACCAGAGGGATCGGGCCAAACCCGTCGAACCCGGCGGCTGTTGCAGCCTCTGTCAGCGCGGGCACGATGCCGTCGATCTGGCTCAACCCACCGGCGAGGGTGATCACGTCCGGATCCGTGACCATTGCCAACGTGTTCAGGAAATCACCCGCGAGCGCGCACCAAACGCGCCACACCCGCGCATAGGCCTCATCGCGGCCCGCGGCTATCTGCCGCGCGCTGACGCGCGTTCCGGTCAATGCCTCCGCCAAATTCTCTATACCGAGGCCAGAGACATAGGTTTCCACGCATCCCAACTTGCCACAGCCACACGGCAAGATCGGCAGACCGTGTTCGGCAATCACATGGGCAGGTGCCGCGATATGTCCAAACTCTCCTCCCAATCCCGTCGGCCCCTGCAACAGCTTTTTGTCCACAACGATCCCACCGCCGATCCCTGTGCCTAGCACCAACGCCAAAACGCAGCGATGCCCCCGCCCCGCACCGAACTGTGCTTCGGACAGAGCCAATGCACGACAATCATTGATAAAGGTCACCGGGCCTCCGATCGCCTGCGCGATGTCGGCGGCAAAGGGGTGGCCCGTCGCAGGCAAGTTGGCGGTGAGGGCCAGCCCACTGTTAGGATTGATCAAACCCGCAGCGCCAATGCCGATGGGAGCGGCCTCTGGCAGTTTGGCCGCGGCCCACCGCGCCGCGTCAGCTACAGCGGCAACAATATTCTCATAGTCCTTCGGCGTGGG
The DNA here is from genome assembly GCA_020629175.1 of Flavimaricola sp. GTDB lineage: Bacteria > Pseudomonadota > Alphaproteobacteria > Rhodobacterales > Rhodobacteraceae > JALZWD01. The sequence goes on from JAHDDU010000038.1 coordinate 14,490, forward strand.
CACGCGATGACGCCCGACCTCTGCCCAATCGTCATCAAAGACCTGCGCCTCAATCTTTGTCCCGCCAAGATCAATGCCAATCGCGCTCATGTCCCGACCCCGTGCAATCTGACATCGGCGACAACGCGGCTCAGCGTGCCGCGCCCGGCGAACGGATCATCGACGTTCAGGCCCATGGCGTCTGACCAGACCACGCTGGCGATCTGTGCCGTCATCATACACAAGGGGGCTGCCCAAATCGCGCCGTAAGGCATCGCAATATCTGTCGTGCCTCCAGGACCGACGGTTTGCAGTGCTGTGTTCGGAAATTGCACGCTGAGCTCAAGAGCGAGGTCCTGTTCATACGCCGTTGCCGGAACTTCATCACTCAGAAACAGCGTCACCAGCGTATCCTCTGTCACAAAGGATTTTGGCCCATGGCGAAACCCCAGTGTGCTGTCCCACAGCGTTGGAATATCACCAACCGTCAGTTCCATAACCTTCAAGGCCGCCTCTCGCGCAGCAAAGGCCAGCGGTCCAGTGCCCAGCATAACCACGCGCCCCGGCGGTCGTGCGGGTTGTGGTCCTGCCAAGATGGCCTCTGCCTGTTCGGCCAAAGCGCTCATGCGCGCACTAAAATCACACGGCGCATCAAACAGCGCCAAGGCCGTCAGTAGCATGGTTGAAAAACTGCTGGTCATGGCAAAGCCCTGATCATGCGTCTCAGGCGGCAGAACGATGGACCGGTTCGGGCCGGAAGAGGCGCGTGTAGCGAGCGTGCTCTCGCCGTTGCACGTGATATTCAGACGCGGCGCTTCGGGGGCCAGCGCGTCCAGCACGTCGAGCGTGCCAAGGCTCTCGGCACTATTGCCAGACCGGCCAAAGCTGACCACCAGCGGATGGCGCCCCTGTAAAAGATGGCGCGGCCGCGCGACCAGATCCGTAGACGGCACGCTCCGGGTGCCGGGCAACTGTGCGGCAAGGATGTCGCCGATATAAGCGCTGGTGCCTGCACCGCAAAACCAAACCTCATCGAACGACTGTTCCGCAATCCAGCCCCGCGCCGCCTCCAGATCAAAGGCGGCTCCCCACGCGCGCCACACAGCCGGTTGCTGCATGATCTCGCGCCAGGTGTGCCATCTGATGAGGTCTTGGGTCATGTGGTCTGCGTCACCTTTGAAAGAGTTTTGGGCGCATCGGGGTTAAGCCCCAATGCAAGGGCCGTGTTCAAGATGATTGGATAAACCGTCGTCAGGAGCCAGCATGCCGCTACGGCAGGTAACATCTCTGCCAATCCAACATCAGCCGGGCGAATACGGATCACATCACAATCCACCCCACGAAACCGCGCCTCCGCCTGATCAAGGCTGTCCTGCGTTTCGGGCGCGCCGGTGTCGAGGATAAGGACCATCAGCGGATTGGTGGCCAATTGCAGCGGCCCGTGCAGAACCTCAGAGCTTGAGAAGGCTTCCGCATGCAGCGCGCAGCATTCCTTCAACTTCAGCGCCATCTCTTGCGCCGCGCCATAGCCCGTGTCACGCCCAATCACATAGACATGCCGCGCCCGAAGGAAGGCTGACGTTATCTCTGCCTTTCGCGGATGGTCCGCCGGGGCCGCGGCAAAGGTGCGGACCGACGTGTCCAATGCGGGGGCATAGTCCGGCACGCTCGCCGCCAGCAAGGCCAGCCCCGCACCGACCGAGCCCACGACAGACTTGGTCGCAGGCACGGCAAGCTCTGGCCCTGCACCTATTGGAAGGGTGGCATCCGCCGCCGCCTCAACCGGGCTGTCCAGCTGGTTGGTGATCGCCAGGACACGCGCCCCTGCCCCGGACGCCCCCTTTGCCGCGCGCACCAGATCATCACTCGCGCCAGACTGGCTGATGATGAGGGCGGCGCTGTCCTGCATCGCAACACCGGCACCAATGGAAAATACCGAAGGCGGCAGGCTCGTCACCGGGCGACGCATGGTGCGCATGATTTCATAGCTCAGGATGTTGGCTGCAGCATCGGATGACCCGCGGGCAATGGTGTACACCGCCTGCGCACCGGCCAATGTCGGGCCTTGCACGGTCTGTTGCGCAGCCCTGCAGAACGCGCCAGCCGCTTCCGCAGATTCCGCTGCCATCAGGCGGCCAGGTTGGGGAACATCTTGCATCATCCGCGCAATCCATAGCTGTCGTACCTGGCCCAGATATCCGCCATCGAAACGACCTGCCCGGTCTTGCGGGCACGATCAATGGCCAGCGCCAAAAGCCCGGCCTCCAATGCATCCAGCACACCAACTTTGAGCGCAGCAGACCGGCCCTGCAGATACTCCACAACCTCGGCCACCATCATGTGATCTGCACCATAATGGGCGGATCGGCGCTCCTTCGCCATTTGCGTGTAGTCGAACTCTTGCACCGTTGTGCCATCACGCGCGGTGATCTTCAGACCCCCCCGCACAAAATCCCCCTCCGCCATGCCAAGCGCGCCCAACACGCAAAAGCGGCGATGCTCGTCGGGGACATTCAGGCTGGTGTGAAAGCTAAGTGCCGCACCATTTTCATACTGAACCATGGCCGTCTGAAAATCGATGATATCCGCATCTGACGAAAACGGATCATCGGCGGATTCCCAGATGGAGGCTTTCTGATGCATGATCTGCGCCTCTGCGTTCGAGGTTGGCGCATGTTCAGGCAAGAACGATCTATTGCCGCCAAAGCTTGCAACCTGCATGGGCCGCGCGCCCATGATCATGTTGTAAATGTCCAGATCGTGGCAGCATTTCTCGAGCATAAAGCCACCCGACAGCCCCTCCTTGCGCCGCCAGTCGCGCATGAAAAACGCACCGTGATAGGGGGCGATGTACTCGCTCGCCTCAATCGACGCGATGGGACCAAGCACATCCAAAGAGGCGCGCAGATCAACCATATGCTGCGAATAGCGCAAGACGAGGCCAACCATGACCTGATCGCTGCCGTATTCGGCGAGCAGTTCAGCCAGCGCGAAGGACTCGTCCTCCGTCGTCACAATCGGTTTTTCCGCGAACATCCGCACACCGGCCTGCAGGCCTGCACGGATGTGATCAAGGTGGTACCCGTTGGGTGAAAAGATAAAAAAAAGCTCGGGGTCGGTGGCGGCCAACATCTCTTCCACAGTTTCAAAGGCAGGCGTGTCCGTCCCGATTGCATCCAGAAACCCCGGCTGCGGATCAACATATCCGTCGAATACAAGCTCGGGCATCTGCTCTTTGAAAATCGTCAGAACATGCGCCGCGCGTAGCCCGACCCCGGCAACAACGGCCCTCATGATACAAGCTCCGGTGCGGCTGTCCGGCGCAGGACGTCGCCCCGCGCGTCAAACACATGACAGTCGGCGGGATCAACGCCCAATGTGATCGCACCCCCCTGCGCCACCGCCGCATTCCCGGGCAGCGAAGCACAGAACCGTGTCCCTCCGGCCAGCTTGCCATAGGTGATCGACAACCCGCCAAGCCGCTCCACAACATTGACCGCAACGTCGAGCGCGGCACCGCCCAGCGTTACATTCTCCGGCCGAATGCCCACTTCAACACTGTCACCTTTGGCCACTCCTGTCGTGTCCACAGGCAGCGTCAGCCGCGTGCCCCCCTCCATCTCAACAGTCACACCATTGCCGTCTGTTCCCTGCACGGTAGCGGGGATCAGGTTCATGTTGGGCTGACCAATGAAAGAGGCCACGAATTTCGTTTTCGGATGATGGTACAGCTCCAGCGGCGTGCCAAATTGCTCCACCTTTCCTGCGTTCAACACCACGATACGGTCCGCCATCGTCATCGCCTCAACCTGATCGTGGGTGACATAGACCATGGTGGCGTCCAGATCGCTGTGCAGCTGGCTCAACTCCACCCGCATGTCCCCGCGGAGCGCTGCGTCAAGGTTGGACAGCGGCTCGTCAAACAGAAACACTTTTGGATTGCGCACGATCGACCTGCCGATCGCCACGCGCTGGCGCTGCCCGCCTGACAACTGCCCGGGTTTGAGCTGCAGCTTGTCCGTCAGTTGCAGAATGTCGGCGGCCTTCTGCACCCGTTCCGTCAGCTCCGGCATCGGCATCTTCTGCACCCGAAGCGGAAAGGCGATGTTCTCAAACACGCTCAGATGCGGGTAAAGGGCATAGGATTGAAACACCATGGAAATGCCCCGATCCACCGGATGCGCGGCACTCACATCCTCGCCCCCGATGACAATCTGGCCTTCCGTCGCCTCTTCAAGCCCCGCGATGATGCGCAAGAGCGTGGACTTGCCACAACCTGAGGGGCCGACAAAGACGACGAATTCCTTGTCCTCAATGGCCAGCGAGATGTCGTGCAGGACTTGAGCCGCCCCAAAGGATTTGCTGATGTTGCAAAGGTCTAGCGTCGCCATGGCGAGTGCTCCGAGACATGAGTGGAAAGTAAGGAATGGTGAGGGCGGCCCAAAGACCGCCCCCGACCTGGGAGAACGCCTTAGAGCGCGTCGTCGAGCTCTTCGCCAGCGATGGTGACGAGGTTGTCGACCGTGTCATCCTCAAGCAGGATCCCCTGCACCATGTTGGTGAAGACAGACTGCAATGATTTGAAGTCCTCAACCAAAGGCTCTGGTCCTCCGGTAGAGATTGTGGCGGTGAAGTTTGGCCAGATACCATCCTCGTAATAGAGATCACTCCGACCCATCGCCGCGTAATCGAGGATAGGTGTCAGGCCCCAGCTGCTGTCCAGATCGTACTGGCTGTCTCCACTGGTGATCCGCTGGGCCAGCTCTTGCGCCAGCTCTTCATGGCCAGAGCCGTTGAAGACGACGATGCTGTCAGTGATCAGGATCGTCCCGCTCTCACCCGATGGACCGGCAGGCACTGGTGCCACCAGCTGGTTGATGTCCTCGTTGTGCTGGCCGTAGCCCCATGGGCCTTGGACATACATCGCAATCTGGCCGTCGTTGAACAGATCCTTCAGCTGATCGCGCTCCCACGCGGTCGGGCCTTCCTGGCTCACTGTGGCAAGCCGCCCGTAGAACTCAAGCGTTTCACGGGTCTGCTGGCTGTCGAGCATATTCTCACCCGTTGCCGGATCAATCACCGCACCACCGTTGGAATAGAGGTAATTCAGGAACTGGTGCATCGTGTTGTCAAAGTCTTTGCCCGCAAGGCCAACGCCCGCGGCATCGGTGTTGTCGACAACCCCCTGCGCCATCGTGAACATTTCGTCCCAAGTTGTCGGCGCAACGCACTCCTGACCCGAGGCTTCGACAATATCGCAGTTGATATAAAGCGCCTTGGTCGAGAACGCATGCGGATAGCCCCAGGTCGTGCCCTCAATCGTGACGGTGTTCAGAACACCATCCTGATAGATCACATCCTCAGGAATTTCAGCGGGCACGATCAGTCCGTTGTTGGCCAGCTGACGCAATGTGCGCGAGCCCATGTAGGCAATGGAGGGTGGATCACCCGCTGCGGCCAGCGTCAGCGACTTGTCCTGACATGTGCCCCATGGCACTGCCTCAAGGTTCACCGTCACGCCGTCATGATCGGCTTCAAACTGATCCACAACGGCCTGATCGGCTTCGCGCACTTCGCCACCGCACATGATGAAATGCAGCTCTGTCGCGTGGCCATCGGCCAGAACGGTGCTTCCCGCGCTGGACAAAAGGGCCGCGCCCAGTGTCAGTGTTAGTTTCTTCATTGTCTTCTCCCTTTCATTTTTGGTCTTGGGTTATTCCTTGACCGCGCCTGCGGTGAGGCCTGCGACAAGGTATTTCTGCAAAAAGAGGAAAATCAGCATGACCGGCAGCACCCCAACGAGTGCGGCGGCCATCATCTGGTTCCACGTGACGTCCTGATAGCCGATGAACTCATAGAGACCCGCTGGCAGGGGTTGCAGCTCGCGCTGCTGGTTGAACGTGATCGCAAAGAGGAACTGCTGCGCATAGGCCCCGATAAACACGGCCACGCCCACAACAATCAGACCCGGCACCGCCAGCGGCAGAACCACGCGGCGCAGCGTGTAGAGTCGGCTCGCCCCATCGACAAAGGCCGCTTCCTCAAGCTCGCGCGGAATTTTCTCAAGATATGACCGCAGCAGCCAAATGCCCGTGGGGATCAGGAACGCCACACCCGGAATGATCATCGCCCAATACGTGTTGAGCATCCCAAGCGTCCGCAAAACCCGGTAAAGCGGGATCAAGAGAACCGCTCCGGTGAACATGTTCACCCCCAGAAACACGCCAAGACTGGCACTCTTGAACGGAAAGTCGAGGCGGGCGTAGGCATAAGCCGCGGGGATCACAAAGATCATCGTCATTGCCGTGACCGCGGTGGCGATAAAGACAGAGTTGAAGATGTAGCGCCCCAGCAGCGGGACCGTTTCCCACATGTCCGAATAGGCCTGAAAACTGAAGTCGTCCGACCAGAATTGATAGGGGCTGCGGAACAGATGTTCGAGCGGCCGAAGCGAGGCCATGAACATCTCAAAGAACGGCAACAAGATGAAGGTGAGGAACACCGCAAGGGCAGCATAGATGCCCACGATCTGCAGCTTGGTATAGCGATCCATCATCTTATTTGGCCCCGTAGTATTTGTTCACCTTGCCCAGGAAGAACAGGTAAAGGAGAGAGAAGAGCCCCAGCAGCACCACGATGATCACCGCCCGCGCCGATCCTTCGCCGAACTTGTAGTTGCCAATGGCCGTCTTGTAGGTGTCCACGATCAGGGTTGTCGTCGCGCTGCGCGGCCCACCCTCGGTCAGGATCCAGATGATCTCAAAGCTGTTGAACGTCCAAATGGCTGACAGAAGCGCCATCGACACGATCACCGGCATGATCTGCGGGATCGTGATGCGACGAAACCGGTACCACCGCCCTGCCCCATCAACCCAGGCCGCTTCATAAAGATCGCGGTTCACCCCCTGCATCGCGGCCAGAAAGAACAGCGTCACCATCGGCACCCCGACCCAGACGTCCGTTACAATGGCGGAGTAGAACGCAGACCGCTTGTGCGCCAGAAATTCGAACGGGCCATCGGTGATACCAAGCGACATCATCGTGCCGGACAGCACACCAAAGTAGCCGTTGTAGAGCCACAGCCAGCCAATACAGCCAATCGCAATCGGGATGACCCATGGCGGCATCACAAGCACCCGGAACAGGGCCCGCCCCGGCACAGCCGCATTCAGAAGCGTTGCACCGATCAACCCCAGGATCAGCTTGAGCGTGACGGACAGAAACATCCAATAGAAGGTCCGCCAAATCGTGTCGTTGAACTTCCGGCTTTCCAACAGGTCCTGATAGTTGGCAAGGCCCACGTATTCCTCGCCGCCCAACCCGGCCTCCATAAAGGAGAGGCGGATCGTCTCGGCCAGCGGCCAGGCAACGATCACAGCGATAAACAGCATAGCCGGCGCGATCAAAAGCAGGCCAAACGTCTTTTCAGACATCACGGCCCTTCGCTGCCGTGGTGCGGTCACGCTGTGTGTCCTGGGCAAAGCTGTCACAAGAGATCCCCCGAATCGTGTGGCTGAAGTAACTATACCTCGGGAAAACCGTTTTACTACCACTTTAATACCAAAATACCGAGATACTCTAAAAATTCACCAGTTTCAGTTAGATAGCGCTTGCAATTTCGACAGGCCTTGCCAAATTGGCCTTAACTGGTATGTAATGTAGATACCAATTTTATGGATCGCTAATGACTGAAACTCTGTCGCCCCTTCACCCTGATCATTGGTACCGCGCAGGCCGCGGACCACGGTATCAGCAGTTGTTTCGCCATCTCAGCGGACTGATCACCAGCGGTGAATATGCCGCTGATGATCAGCTGCCGTCAGAACGCGAACTGGCCGACATCACCGAAGTCAGCCGCGTGACCATCCGGAAAGCCATCGCCGAACTTGTCAGCGAAGGGCTGATCGAGCAACGCCATGGCGCGGGCTCTTTCGTCAAGGCACAAGCTCCCCGGCTTCGGCAGTCGCTCTCCCGGCTGGTCTCCTTTACCGAGAATATGCAAGCGCGCGGATATGCGTCGACCAGCCTCGTTTTGCGCAACGGTCTCTTTCGCCCCACGCCGCAGGAAACTGTCGCCCTCGGCCTGTCATCGCACAATCAGGTCGCGCGCATTCACCGCCTGCGCTCGGCCGACGGCATCCCGATGGCACTCGAATATTCCTCGCTCCCTGATGACATCCTGCCCGAGCCTGAGGTCGTCGAAACATCCCTCTATCAGGTCCTTCAGGATCGCGGCGTCGCCCCCAGCCGCGCGATCCAACGGGTGAGCGCGGCCATCGCCACACCCAACGTGGCCGAGTTATTGCAACTGGCCGCGGGCTCCGCCGTCCTACAGATCGAGCGGACGGCCTACCTCGGCTCCGGTCGGCCCATCGAATTCACCAGCGGCTACTACCATTCCGAGATGTACGACTTCGTCTCGGAACTAAAGATCGAACAGGCATGATTTTCACCACCCAGATCAAGGACGGTCAGATCGAATGTGTCCTGACCACGGATCGCACCCTCACCAGCCCCGTGTTTTGCTGCTCTGGCATGGCCCCCATGGCGCCTTGCGACGACCTTGTGATGCTCCGCCGTGTCGGCAGCTATCTAGAGGTGCAATTGCCTGATCTGACGGCAGACCAAGCCTTCACCTTTCATATCGAATACACGGACGGCTATGTGCCCCGAAACCGCGCATGGTTGCCGATGGGCCCCTATCTGCGCCACGCCGGTGAGATCATTTCCCTTCCCACCGGCCCGTTGGGACGGCATCCTCAAACGACCTCGACACCGCAGCCCCTCGCACCGGAAGATTGCCCTGTTCTGCCAAAGCCCAAGGCATGGGCTCCAACCGGCGAAAGCGTCAAAGCAACAGGCTTTGCCTCTGACGATCCCGCGCTTGAAGCCGTCGCAGCACTCGCAAACCGGCAGGGCATGGCATGGCACGGCACCTTGCCCATCACCGTCGAACCCGCGGACCTGCCGCCTGACAGCTACGCACTCCACATCACGCCGGGCGGCGTCACGCTTCACGCCAGCGATTACGGCGGGCGGTTCTATGGGGGCGTCACGCTGCTTCACCTTCTGCAATCAGGCCCCTTGCCCTGCGGTACCCTGACCGACCAACCCCGGTTCGAATGGCGTGGCCAACACCTCGACACCGCGCGGCATTACTATGATCCCTCATCCATCACGGCTCTGCTCGATCTCATGGCCCTCCTCAAGCTCAACCGGTTTCACTGGCACTTCGCCGATGACGAGGCCTTTCGGATCGAAGTCGATAGCCGCCCAGAGCTGTGGCAACGCTCCGCCATGCGTGGCGAAGGGCACCTCCTCCCCGGCCTGTTCACCGGCGCACCCGAGCAGGGCGGCACCTATTCCAAGGATACGGTGCGCGCCATCATCGCCCATGCACAAAGCCTCAACATCGAGATCATGCCCGAGGTCGAGGTGCCCGCCCACGCGCTCGTGCTGGCGGAAGTCTACCCTGACACCCGCGATCCCGACGACACGGGCACAGAACGCTCGGTCCAGGGCTACGCCCGCAACATCGTAAACCCCGCAATGCCGCAAATGTGGGAGGTGGTCGGCGATCTTATCGACGAAATCTCAGACCTCTTCCCCTTCCCCCACCTGCATTTGGGCGGCGATGAACTGCCCCACGGCGCGTGGTCCGGCAGCCCCCGCGCGCAGGCGCTGATGGCCAAAGAGGGGCTAAAGACCTCTGATGATCTGATGGCTTGGACCCTATCTCAGCTCGCCGCAAACTTGCAGGCCAAAGGCATCCGCCCCGCCGCATGGGAAGAGGCCGCCCGCGGCAAAGATGGCGGTATCGGCAACGACGCCATCCTGTTCAGTTGGACCGGAGCCGAACCGGGCCTTAAAGCCGCCCGCGCTGGCTATTCCATCGTGATGACGCCGGCGCAGCACCTCTACTTTGATATGGCCCAAACGGCTGATCCTGATGACTGGGGTGCCGCCTGGGCGGCCTTCGTCGATCTGCCCGACACAATCGCATGGGACCCGACGCCCGAGCCAGAGTTCGCGGACAAAATCATCGGTGTCCAAGGCGCGTTCTGGTCCGAGTTCACCACACAAGACGCACAGATGTGGCCAATGCTGATGCCTCGCATGTTGGGCCTCGGCGCGCTGGCATGGGAGGATGCCCCAGACATAAACCGCATCACCCACTTCGCCGCCAGCCTCACAACGAACGCCGACGGGCGCATCACCTACACCTAGTATAGACGCTGCAATCGCAACTTCTGGAGAAAGCTCAAATCGTTGAACCCAGCCGTGATCACCGCCGGGTCATACTCCGTCTCAACCCAGGTCCGAAACGCGATCGGCCCAATTTTCAACCGCTCCTCATAACTCCACAGCAAATAGTCCTGAATGCCGGTGCGGGTGAACGCCAGATGGATAAACCGCAGCGACAGCTGCCGCCGCGCCTGTTGCACCGGTACGCCCTGATGCTCCATCAGGTATATCGCCGCCACCAGCCCCGTCCGGTCCGCGCCCGATTTACAGTGCATCAATGCGGGCGTCTCCAGCGTCGCCAGCGCATCAAGCACGGCCATCAGCCGGTCCCTCGACGGGGCCGAGCGTGCGCCAAGCGGCAGGTCAATCAAGGTCAGACCCAGCCGCGCGCACGCCTCAACCTCAAAGTGGTACGGCGCATAAGGCTTGGCTCCGCGCAGGTTCAAGACGGTGCGAATGCCCATCGCCGCATAGCGCTCAAACCGCGCCAGCGTCGGGTGGTTGGACCGATAAACCCCTGGCGCCACTTCTGCAAAATTGCGCCACCAATGCCGCAAGATCTCATGATCCATCCAGCGGCTGTAATGCTCTGATTTCCGGCGCTCTTCCGGGTCCACAATATCATGTGAATACTGCCCCCGCCGGTTCCGCTTCCAGGTTTTGAACCGATGTATCAAGCGCCTCTCCGCCGATGCTTCCACGCTTTCGCGGGTGTCGGTGTCTTGCATACCACGCCAATTTGCGCAACACCGAGGGGGACCTGCGGGCATGCAAAAAGGGGACCGATGTGCTGACCGGATCAACCATTCTTCTGACCGGGGGCACGGGCTCCTTCGGCTCGCGCTTTGTGCCGATGACCTTGGACAAGTACAATCCGCGCCGCATCATCATCTACTCACGCGATGAGATGAAGCAGTGGGAAATGGCCAAGGCCTACGGCGACGATCCCCGCATCCGGTTCTTTATCGGCGATGTGCGTGACAGGGACAGGCTCTACCGCGCACTTGATGGTGTTGACTACGTCGTCCACGCCGCGGCGACCAAGATTGTGCCAACGGCGGAATACAACCCGTTCGAATGCGTCAAAACCAACATCAACGGCGCGATGAACCTGATTGATGCCTGCATCGACAAAGGCGTCAAACGCTGCGTTGCGCTGTCCACGGACAAGGCGTCCAGCCCGATCAATCTCTATGGTGCCACCAAACTCGCCTCGGACAAGCTCTTTGTTGCGGGCAACAGCTATTCCGGCGCGGACAAATGCCGCTTCTCCGTCGTGCGCTACGGCAATGTCATGGGCTCGCGCGGATCAGTGATCCCGTTCTTTATGTCGCTGGACGAAGGGGCAGACGTCCCACTGACAGATACCCGCATGACCCGCTTTATGATCACGCTCGAGGAAGGGGTGGACCTCGTCTGGCACGCTTTCGACGATTCTATGGGCGGTGAGATTTACGTCCGCAAGATTCCTTCAATGAACATCGTTGACATCGCCAATGCAGTCTTGCCGGGACGCAAGCACAAGGTCGTGGGCATTCGCCCCGGAGAAAAGCTGCACGAGCAGATGATCGGCCCGGAGGACGCCCCCCACACCTACGAATACGACAAGTATTTCAAGATCATCCCCGCCATCCACAACTGGTCTACAGACCCGGTGCGCATCAAGGACGGCAAACCCGTGCCAGAGGGGTTCAATTACTCCTCTGACAACAACGCCGAGTGGATGAAACCGGGCGCGCTGCAGGACTGGATTTCGGCAAACCGCGACAAAATCGGAAAGTTCTGAGCATGATCCCCTACGGCCGTCAGGACATTTCAGACGACGATATTGCCGCGGTTGTTGATGTCCTGCGCTCGGATTTCCTGACCCAAGGCCCGGTAGTCCCACAGTTTGAGGCCGCCGTTGCCACGTACGTGGGCGCCGCCCATGCGTGCGCCGTCAATTCCGCAACCTCGGCCCTGCATGTGGCTTGCATGGCGCTCGACCTCGGGCCCGGTGACAGGCTCTGGACCGTGCCCAACACGTTCGTCGCTTCGGCCAATGTCGGCATCTATTGCGGCGCAGAGGTCGATTTCGTGGACATCACGGCGGACACCTACCTGATGTGCCCTGACGCGCTGGAGGCCAAGCTCCGGGCAGCAAAGGCCACGGGCACCCTGCCCAAAGTGCTGATCCCCGTCCACTTTGCAGGGCAAAGCTGTGACATGGCGCGGATTGGCGCGCTGGCCAAAGACTACGGCATCCGCGTCATCGAAGACGCCTCCCACGCCATCGGCGCGCGCTACCGCGACGCCCCCGTTGGCAACTGCGCCCATTCCGACATTGCAGTGTTCAGCTTTCACCCGGTCAAGATCATAACCACCGCCGAAGGCGGCCTTGCCACAACGCAGGACGACCACCTCGCCCAGCGGATGCGGCTGCATCTCTCCCACGGCGTGACCCGCGAGACTGATCTCATGCAAGGGCCGAGCGATGGACCGTGGTACTACCAGCAAGTGACGCTGGGCTATAACTACCGCATGACGGAAATGCAGGCGGCGCTCGGGCTCAGCCAGATGTCCCGGCTCGATGATTTCGTGGCCCGCCGCAATCAACTGGCCGCCCAATACGATGCTCTGCTCACTGACCTAGAGGTCGGCTGCCCGGCCCAATCAGCAGACAGCTACTCCGCCTATCACCTCTACCCGATCCAGGTGGCCGACCGCGCCCGCGTCTTCTCTGACCTCCGCGACAGCGGCCTTGGCGTCAATGTCCACTACATCCCCGTGCACCTGCAGCCGTTCTACGCCGCCCGCGGCTTTGCCCGAGGTGATTTTCCAAAGGCCGAGGCCTACTACGACCACGCCATTTCCATCCCGCTCTATGCCGGGCTAAGCGATGCCGATCAGCTGACCGTGGTCAATGCCATCAAGGACGCGCTAGCCAAAGGTTGACGCGACTTCGCCTTTCAGCAGCCCCAGAATATTCTGCGCGACACGCGTGTTGTTGGCCGCATCATCGTATCCCTCGACCAACGTCTGATAGTGCCTGTCCACCACGCCCTGATGCGCCCGCGCCAACAATGTCCCAGCCGATTGCTCGACCTTGGCGTGATCAATCGTGGTTCCAATGATCTCTTCATAAGTCAGATCATCGCGCCATTCGACGACGCCTTCGAATTTGCGGTACCAGGCTTTGCCAAAAACCAGCACAGGCTTGCCCTGACGGATCGCCTCCCACCCCACAGTGCCGGTGATTGTCGCCACAAACCGCGCGCCATCGGTCAGCGCATGGGTGTTCGCCCAGCTGGGCAAGAAAGTGACAGAGGGAATACGCTTCAACCGATGAAAGAACATCGGCCCCCGCATATAACCGCCTTGCTTGGGGTTCTCCTTGACCAGAATGCGCACACCGTCCGGCAAAATCCGCGCCAACCGCTCAATCGCATAAGCCTGATCCCGGAACCGCCCGCCTAGCGCCGAGGTCGTCATCTCAGGCTGCAATTGCAGCGGCACGTAGATGAAATCGCCGCTGAGATCGAGCTCTTGGTCCTCAAACGTGGCGAGGTGGTCAAAATACGCCAGCGCATCCTCGTGAAAGAACTTTGCAAACGGATCGCGCCACTTTGGCATCTGGCCGTAAACGCGTTTCATATGCGCGACCAACCGCCAGACATAGACCGGATTCAGGGCCTTTAGGGGCCGTTTCAGCGCCAGAAACGTCAGCAATTGCGCCACAGCCTTGGCACTGATCCGCCCGCCCTCTTCACGCTCCTGCTTGATCCCGGCCATGTAAAACAGATCAGGTTTGGAGCCTTTGGGTATCTCATAGGGCACGGCCTCAGGATCAATCTCCAGGTCCCCAAGATCCGCCACATCCCGCAGCGACAGGTACCGATCCGGGAACAGCGATTGCGTGACGATCACGGTCGGCAATCCCATGGCCTTGGCTGCTTGGTACAATACAAAATCATAGGTCAAATGCGGCACGTTAAAGAAAAGGACGGCCTCCACACGCTCCTCCTCTAACCGCTGCGCCATGACATCCAGCAGGATATGAAAGTAGTCCGCGTAATCGGCCATCGTCCGCAAGGGATGGCTCTTGTGGGCCACCGTGTCCGACGTGCGATGCAACTGGTCGATGAACTCCTCCGCCTTCTCGGCAAAGTCATCGCTTTCGATGATCGTGTGCGCGGCTCCGGTCCAACGCTGCCCCTCCATCAGATGGCCGCGCGTGCCACGGCGGGCCGTCATCCGCGAGAGCGTCGTGGCCTTGAAATCATCAGATGTGTCACCCAGATGCAGGACCACCTGCAATGACGGGTCTTTGCGTTTCATCTCCTCCAGAATGGCCGTTGTATTGCCAGAGGTTGAAACGACAGCAAGCCTCATGCACCGGCCTCAACCATCGCCCAATCCAA
>JAHDDU010000038.1:29213-30352 GCA_020629175.1 Flavimaricola sp.
GAGGTTGAAACGACAGCAAGCCTCATGCACCGGCCTCAACCATCGCCCAATCCAAAGGCTCACCACGGCTGAGGTCTCGCGTCGCTCTACGGCCCAGAACATCCGAAAGGTGCTTTGGCGCCAGACCCAGTCCCGGACGGATGGACCGCACATTGTCCTCGCTCAGCGCCTCGCCCGCCTTCACGTCGGCCACAACATAGAGGGACCGCCGAAACATCGCATTCGCCCCGCCACTGCCGGCCCGATCATACCGCGGCGCACCCAAAGCCGCGTGGGCCATCTTGCAATCCGCGACGAGCTGGGCGAATTCCTCTGGCTCCAGCGAAAACTCTGCGTCTGGGCCCCCGTCAGCGCGGCGCAATGTCATATGCTTCTCGACGATACATGCCCCCCGCGCGATGGAGGCAACGGCGACCGCAGAGCCCAACGTGTGGTCTGACAGACCCACCGGCACGCCAAAGGCCCCGGCCAACGCCTCTATGGTCCCCAAACGCATATCCTCCGCCGCCGCCGGATAGGCCGATACGCAGTGCAACAGCGCAAAGCCATCCGCCCCGCCTTCGCGGGCCGCGGCACAGGCCGCCTCGATCTCGGCATAATTGGCGATGCCGGTGGACATGATCATCGGCTTCCCCGTCGCCGCCACCTTGGCGATCAGGGGTGTGTCGACCAGCTCAAAGGACGCAATCTTGTAGGCGGGTGCCTCCAGCGTCTCTAGAAAATCGACCGCCGTCGGATCAAAGGGGGAGGAGAATACATGCAACCCATGGCCCCGCCCCCGCTCAAACAAGGCCGCATGCCAGTCCCAGGGGGTCGACGCCTCTTGGTACAAATCATGCAGACTGCGCCCGTCCCAAAGACCGCCCTGAATGCGAAACTCCGGACGGTCGACATCGATGGTGATCGTGTCGGCTGTATAGGTTTGCAGTTTTACCGCATCCGCCCCGGTCTGTGCCGCCGCATCGACCAAGGCCAGCGCACGGTCCAAATCGCCATTATGATTGCCCGAAAGCTCGGCAATGATATAGGGCGGATGATCCGGGCCAATCGGACGGCCTGCGATTTGAAATGTCGTCTGCATCCCGACCCTCTTTCTAGCTGTCGCCCACATCGCAAATCTGCCTTTGAAACACAAGAAC
>JAHDDU010000039.1:0-10548 GCA_020629175.1 Flavimaricola sp.
GGCACGGTGAGCCTTGAGGCGGAGAAGAAAGGCATCAACATGTCCCGCATCATGCGGACATTCTACAAACATGCCGAAGAAACGTTCAGCTTTGACGTGATCGAACGGGCGCTCGATGCCTATAAGACCGATCTTGAGAGCTTTGACGCCCGCATTCAAATGCGGTTCTCCTTCCCAATGAGGGTTGAGAGCCTCCGGTCAGGTCTGACCGGCTTCCAATACTACGACATCGCGCTGGAACTGGTAGAGCAGGCTGGTGTTCGCAAAAAGATTGTGCATCTCGACTACGTCTATTCCTCCACCTGCCCATGTTCGCTTGAGCTGTCAGAGCATGCGCGGCAAAGCCGGGGCCAGCTGGCCACACCGCATTCGCAGCGCTCAGTTGCCCGCATTTCGGTGCTGGTCGAGGAAGGTCCCTGCCTCTGGTTCGAGGATTTGATCGACCGGGCCCGCGCCGCTGTTCCGACAGAGACACAAGTGATGGTCAAGCGCGAGGACGAACAGGCCTTTGCCGAGCTGAACGCGGCCAACCCTATCTTCGTCGAGGATGCCGCCCGGCTCTTTACCGAGCAGTTGCAGCTTGATCCCCGGATTAGCGATTTCCGCGTGATCGCCAGCCATCAAGAGAGCCTGCACAGTCATGATGCGGTCTCGGTTTTGACCGAGGGCGAGACTTTTGCTGCCGACAGCCTAGACCCCAAACTGTTCAGCACGTTGTTCCACGTTGGCTAAAGCCGCGCGGCCAACTGACTGATGACCTTTGCGCCATAAGCGGCATTGCCATGGCGCAAATCCTCTTTGGGTTGCGCTGCGTCCATGTGCTCTGTCAGCCGCTTTGCGCCTGTCATGAATGGTTTCGCCGTCAGGATATGATCCTCAATCGTGTCAGCGGGTTGCGGCAGAAAGATGCCCCCAAAATCGGCCGTGATCCGTGCGGCTGCCGTCTCAAAAAGGTCTGAGACAGCCGCTGCATCTCCGGCACGCAAGATGGCGCGATGCGAGGCTGTGTTGGGGTCTTTCATCGACCGCAACGCAGCGGAGGCACGAGGCTGGCTTGTCAGGTAGATCGGTTTGTCCGTCATCTCCCGCAGGTGGCGCAGGAATTGCAGCCCAAGACGCGCGTTCAGCGTATAGGTCAGCGTCGCCAATGCCGCGGCTTGTGAGCCGAGCACTGCTGTCATCTCAGCGAGGTTTTCGGATGTGTGGAGCGAGGGCAGATCAGGCCAGCGCAAATCGCGGTAAAGCGTTGTGACGCGGGATAGAGCCACCTGACAACCCGCGATGACGAAAGCATCGAATGCGGCCAGATCAACGCCTGTCCCGCCGCCAAGCTTAGCAAAGGCATCCGACGCATTGCGGGTGGTCGGGGTGAGCGTGCCATTCTTGTTCTCGGTCTCAAGCAAGAGCCCCTTATGCGCGCCCACAAACTGGGCCGAGAGGGAGGGCCAAGCGCCGGGGTGTTCCATCCAGCCGGACCGGAGAGCTGCGACATGCGAGTTTCCGAAAAAGCAAAGGCGCGTCATTGAGCAAAACTCTCAAGCAAAATTTCATCGCAATGCGCATCGTCTTCGCCGTCGTCACTGGGCCGCGAATGCGTCGCGTCGTCGGGAGGCAGAAGGTCATGCGCTGTCAGAACCATGTCCATCACGCGCTCGACGCCCTTTGGCGAAACCTCACGCAAGTTCGGGGCAAACCACGGCCCGCCACATCCGGCCTGCGTGATCACCTCATAGCTGGGGATGTAATCGGTGCCGGGCGTTGCGGTGACAAAATCGCCAACGGCGGAGCGCAGAGTCGCTTTTGCATGGGTTGAGGCGAGCATGACGTGATTGCCGGTTGCCGTAGCGGTGAGCGGCACGGGGGAGACGGTCAAAATCAATTCCATCGCCGGGTTAAACCGGCGGAGTGTTTGGTAGATTGTCGCGAGGTCGGCCAGGACTTCGCGATGCGTGAAAACGTGTAAATTGTGCCGACCTGCATCAAACTTCCCACCCGCGACACCGGGGCAGAGGGGCAGGGTGCGGCCAGTGGGCCGATCTTGCCACGCCTCTGTCAGCCCAAGGGTGAAGATGAACACATCCGTTTGCTGCAACATCTGCGACAGCCGAGCGAGGTGATAGCCGCGGTGAAACAGAACCTCGTCGATTGTGCCAAGGCCCGAGGGTTCGACCGTTGGGCGCAAGGCGTCGCGGTATCGGCCTCGATTTTCCCACACAAGCGCGGGGTCCGGATCGCCGTCGGCAATTTCGGTCAAGAGTTCCGCCATCTGCCGCGCTGTGTAGATGTTGCCATAGCGGCCCGAATACAAACCGTAGCCAAATTCATGGGCAATCTCGTCCGGCATGGTCCGTGGCTGCGGCTCGGCATCCTGCAAAGCGCAGCCCGCCAAGCGCAAGGCGCGTCCGATGTGCTGGGCAAAGCAGCTGCCTGCCGTGGCAATTCGCGTCTGTGGCCCTAGCCGCACTTTTGGTGTGTACAGCCCGGGCGGTTGCCCATTTTGCACACCAGCAACGCCGGTTTTCCAAAAGGCTTTTGGGGGAAGATCAGAATAAGGATGGGTCACAGCAGCACAAAACCCCGGTCGGAATGCCGGATAGGGGCTTTATGCGGATGGTTTTCGCCGATTCTGGGGCGCGGTCTGGGTTTGAATTGGGCTTTGATTTGGACGGCTTGTGCTTGACTTGCCGGAGCCTGCGGGCCAACCCTCTGCCCATGTTGGACCTGCGCCCTGTTGGATATGTCATTGGCCTGTTGGTGGCGGCGCTGGGGCTGACCATGCTGGGCCCGCTTGTGGCCGATCTGGTCAGTGGCAATGGCCATTGGCCGATCTTTTTGACCAGCGCCATCCTGACGGTTATGATCGGCAGCCTTGTCTCCATCGCCTGCTCAAACGGTGTGGTGGCCGGGGCGATGACTCTGCGCCAGACGTTCTTGCTGACATCGCTGGTGTGGCTGGCGCTCCCGGCCTTTGGCGCGATCCCTTTTGTGATCGGCGCCACGCAGGCCAACGTCACTGACGCGTTCTTTGAGGCGATGTCAGGGATCACCACGACTGGATCAACAGTGTTCTCAGGGCTTGAGAGCTTGCCCGAAGGGCTTCTCCTTTGGCGCGGCATCCTGCAATGGTTGGGCGGGATCGGGATCATCGTGATGGCGATGGTGTTTCTGCCCGAGCTCAAGGTGGGTGGCATGCAGGTCTTCCGCTCGGAAGGCTTTGAAACGATGGGTAAAATCCTGCCCCGCGCGGCCGAGATTGCAAGCAACATTTCGGTTATCTACGTGGGCCTGACTTTTGCCTGTTCGGTTACCTATATCTTTGCCGGCATGCCCGCCTTTGACGCGGTGATTCATGCGATGACAACAATTGCAACGGGTGGTTTCGCCAACAGCGACAGGTCATTCATGGACTACGGGGCCGGTGCACAATATGCGGCGACACTTTTCATGTTTCTCGCGGCCTTGCCGTTCGTGCGCTACGTGCAGCTTTTGGGCGGCTCCGCGCGACCGTTGTTCGGCGACAGTCAGATCCGGGCTTTTGCCGTCCTGATCGTCGTTTGTGCCGCGTTGATTGTGGTATCGCTCACCTCCTTTGTCGGCGTGACAGAGACGTCGATCAGGTTAACGCTCTTCAATGTCACCTCCCTGATGTCCGGCACGGGCTACGCTTCTGCGGATTACATGCAGTGGGGGCCGTTCGCGATCATGATGTTCTTTTTCATTGGCTTGATCGGGGGCTGTGCTGGGTCAACGGCCTGTTCGATCAAGATTTTTCGCTACCAGATCCTTTTTGCTTCCATCCGGGCGCAAATCCGTCAAATCCACGCACCTCATGGCGTGTTTCAGCCGCGCTACGATGGGCGTACGGTCAGTGATGAAGTCCTCAACTCTGTGATGGCCTTCTTTGTGGCGTTCATTGTATCGGTGGGCCTTGTCTCTGTCGCGTTAAGCCTCACGGGGCTGGACTTTATGACAAGCGTGTCAGGGGCTGCGACGGCGCTCGCCAACGTGGGGCCGGGACTGGGGACGCAGATCGGGCCCGCGGGCAATTTCGAGGGGCTGAACACCACCGCCAAGTGGATTTTGTCGTTCGCCATGTTGGTGGGGCGGCTGGAAATGATGGTTGTGCTGGTGCTGATCACCCGCAGTTTCTGGAGGCAATGATGCATAGACCGCTCGGCGCGCAAATCTCACACATGCTCAAGGATCGCGGAGTTGACGTGATCTTTGGCATTCCGGGCGTGCACAATCAGGAAATGTACCGCGGCATCGAAGAGGCGGGGTTGCAACACGTCCTCGCACGGCACGAGCAAGGCGCCGGGTTCATGGCCGACGGCTATGCACGGGCAACCGGACGTCCCGGCGTGTGCTATGTCATCACGGGGCCGGGCCTGTGCAACATCATGACACCGATGGGGCAGGCTTATTCCGACAGCGTACCGATGTTGGTGATTTCGAGTTGTCTGGATGAGACGGCGCACACGCCGGGGCAGTTGCACCAGATGCTGGATCAAGCAGGCGCTGCCGATTGTGTTGCCGATTGGTCCAAGGTGGCTCAAACGTCAGAGGCCGCTTACGGGTTGATTGACCGCGCGCTCGACGAGCTGCAACTGGACCGTCCGCGGACAAAACACATCCAGATTCCGATCAAGGTTCTGGAGGCGCGCGCTGAAGGCTTTGGACCTCAGTCTACGCTTGCGGCAGCCACCAAGCTTGAGATCGAAGGGACACTTGATGCAATCGGGCGGGCTAAACGGCCGCTCTTCATATTTGGCGGTGGTGCACGGCACGTATCCATCGACGCGTGCGCTGTGTTGGACGCTTATAATGCCGCCGCCTTCACGACTTATGCAGGTAAAGGCATTATCCCCGCCGGACATCCGCGCCTGTTTGGTAGCAACCTTGCTAGACCTGACAGTGCCGAGGTTCTGGCGCAGGCGGATCTCGTTATCGCGGTGGGTACTGAACTCAGCGAAGTCGATCTGTGGCGGGACACGTTGGGACACAGCTGTCCGTTCATCCGCTTTGATATCGAGGCCGAAGCATTGGCGCGCGGGCCTGTCGGAACCCACATCAAATGTCGTGCTGAGGCGGCCTTGAGCCGATTGCTTGAGCTTGCCGAAAAGTTCGGTTCGCAAGCTGATTGGGACGACGCTTACATCGCCACAATGGTGGCCAAATGGCGTAATGATGTGGATGCCGAACGCCCCGGCATCATGCCTGTGGCCGATGCCCTCCGAGAGGCTCTCCCGCCTGAGACGATGATCTATTCGGATATGACGCAGTTCGCCTATGCCGCTCTCGAGTTTTGGCCGATGGACCGGCCTGGGCATTGGCATCATCCCAGTGGCTTTGGCACCTTGGGCTATGCGATGCCTGCGGCCATCGGTGGCAAGATCGGGGTGGGGGATCAGCCTGTTGTGGCTATCGCGGGTGACTATGGGTTCCAATACACGCTGCAAGAACTGGGCGCGGCGGTCGAGCTGGGGCTGAGCCTGCCGATCATCATTTGGGACAATGGCAAGCTGGGCGAAATCGAGGACAGCATGGTCGCAGCCCAGATCGCGCCCAATGCGGTGGTGCAGCGCAATCCGGACTTTTGCAAACTGGCCGAAGCCTACGGCGCGGCCTCAGCAAAGCCGCAGACACTGGAAGAGATGGCAAAAGTGGTGCGCTCCGCCCTGACCGCAGACGGGCCGACGCTCATTCACCTCACCACGGACATCGCTACCAACAGCTAACCAGCACGGTCGCATTGGCAGCATCGCGCGTTAGCCGCTCGGGCGTGATCGCGGCGGCTGCCGTCACGCTGCTATAGCTGATGCCAGCCGCATCGAGTGAGGTGAGGATCGCAGGGGTGTCAGCGATGAATGCGGTGTCGGCAGGCAGGACCCGGCCATCCGCCGCAGGCAGCAGCATGCCAATCACGGCGCCGCTGTTATCAAACACCGGGCCGCCTGCGTCCCCTTCCTGGGTGATCGCGGTGATCCGCTTGATGTCATCCTCACCGTTCAACCCGCGAATGTCGGCCAGAGTGCCAAAGACGAGCGACGGGGCCGAAAGCAACCCACTATAGGGATAGCCCGCGACAGCAACCTGACTCTGCAACCGCGGCACGCTGGTCTGGAACGACACGCGGCCCAGGGGGGCAATCGGTTCAGCAGGAGCAAGCACAGCAACCCCTAAGTCCGCGTCCAGATGGGCCACAGTTGCGGCATGCAAATTGTCCAGCAGTATCTCACCGCAGCCCTCGACAGCCTCAGAAGTGGTAATCACCGTGCCACCACCATCGATGTAGAAGCCCGAGCGGGACAGGATCGGTTGACGGATCGACAGGCCAGAGACGAGGTCGAGCGATTGTTCCTCACCGGGATCGACAAGGCCGGGGTCCAACACGCCATCAATGCGGGCAAAGCTGTCACGCATAATGTCCAGAACCCGCGAGCGGCGCTCTTCGTCCCCCGCGGGCCACACGAGTGTAAAGCCCTTGATCTCGCCATCTGTCAGACGGGCAAAAGTGTAGGAATGGCGTTGGCGGTCCATCCCTTCGATGGTGAAAGAGGACGCATTGCGTTCGCGCGGACCGTCGGCGGGGATAATTTCAAGCGTCTGCATGATCTCATAAAGCCCGAACAAACGATCCTGATCGCCGGGCTGAGAGATCAGCAGCACCTGCGCCTCAAGATCGCCGGACGCGTCATACCGTGCGAAGGGCGGGCTGTAGCTGTTAAAGGCCACAACGCCAGTTGGGATTTGCATCTCAATTCCCGCCGCATCATCGCGGATCGCCGCCATATCCATGCCTTCGAGCACAGCGTTGTACTGCCGCAGCAATTCCGCCCGTTGGCTCGTTGTCAGGATGCCCGTCAGTTCGAAATTGTTCGCCTCTTGCCAAGCGCCCATCGAGTTACGGGTTCCACGCCCGTAAAGTCCATCGATAGAGGAATTGTAGAACCCGGCCCATTGCAGCGCGATCTGCAGCTCTTTCTTTTCGTCAAGAGTGAGCAACCGTTCAGTGGCGCGGGCCTCTTGTGGGGTTTCATCGGCGGGGATGATGGGCTCTGGCTCTGGTTCCGGAATGATCTCCACGATGATAGGGGTTTCGCTCGTGGCTTGGACCGTGCCGCCGACCGGCCAGAACTGATCCCGAAAGCTCGAGCCATCCACAACGTAGCTGTCTGACGGGATCGCACGGCTGCCTCGCAATTGGCGCAAAACGGACGCGGCTTGGCTTTGCGAATAAGGTCCGAGGGCAATCCCGAACCAGCCACGGCCCAGGTCATAGCCATTCACATCGGGCAATTGCGCGGCGTAGTCCTGCGCCCGCTCACGCGCTTGCGCAAGGGTCGGTTGGGCCTCAATCTGAATCCAGACGCCATTCTCCTGCGCCCAGCCGGCGCTTGTTGTAAACGTCGTCATCAAAAGTGCGGCAGAAATTCCGCGTAAACCAGTCATTTCTAAATCTTATCCTGAGTCATAAAAGCGTGAGTTCCGCGCAAAATAGCAGGTTGATCTAACCGTGCAGCATGAAAAATGCGGGCCAGATGCGGAAAACCATAGGCGTGGCGCAATTGACCCTACAGCCGCTGCGCAATATGCACCGGCTGAGGATTTGAGCCCGTAAGGATTGTCATGACCGTTAGCGACACGAGCCCCCGCAGTTTTCAGGAGATCATCCTGCGTCTTCAGGCCTATTGGGCCGGCAAAGGCTGTGCTGTCTTGCAGCCCTATGACATGGAGGTGGGCGCGGGGACGTTTCATCCAGCCACGACCCTTCGTGCGCTTGGCACCAACGCCTGGGCTGCAGCGTACGTGCAACCTTCGCGCCGCCCGACGGACGGCCGCTATGGGGAAAATCCGAACAGGCTGCAGCACTACTACCAGTATCAGGTGATCATCAAACCCAGCCCGCCGGACTTGCAAGAACTGTATCTTGGGTCATTGGCAGCCATCGGGATTGACGCGTCCGTCCACGATATCCGCTTTGTAGAGGATGACTGGGAGAGCCCGACGCTGGGCGCATGGGGCCTTGGCTGGGAAGTGTGGTGCGACGGGATGGAAGTCTCGCAGTTCACCTATTTTCAACAGGTCGGCGGGCACGATTGCCATCCGGTTTCGGGGGAGCTGACCTACGGGCTTGAGCGGCTGGCGATGTATGTTCTGGGCGTTGATCACGTGATGGAGATGCCATTCAACGATCCACAATCACCCATCCCGCTGACCTATGGTGATGTGTTCAAACAGACCGAGGAAGAATTCTCGCGCTACGATTTCGACGCGGCGAACACCGAAGTTCTGCTGCGCCACTTTGAAGAGGCCGAAGCCGAATGCGCCGCGCTTTTGGCCGCTGAAGAGGTGGACCCGAAAACCGGCAAGCGGATCATCATGGTCCACCCGGCCTATGATCAGTGCATCAAGGCCAGCCACATGTTCAATCTTCTGGACGCGCGTGGTGTGATCAGCGTGACCGAGCGGCAGGCCTATATCGGGCGCGTCCGCGCCTTGGCCAAGCAATGTGCCGACGCCTTCGTGCAGACACGCGCTGGCGGGTGGGCGGCATGAATGCGGGCAAGGTTTTTGTGTTGGGGATTGTCTTGAGCGGTCTGATCGCCGGTGTGGCGATGTACTACCTGCAGGTCTATGCGTTCTACACCGAGCTTGAGGCCGAGGACGCGCAAGTGCAATTGACGACGCTGGACGGTGTGCCGGAGGACGTGTTCTTTGAGGAATTTCAGGGCATTGACAGCGATAGTTCACCCATTCGCTACCGCGCCTGCTTCCAGCTGGAGATGAGTCAGGCGGCGCTGACTGAAACCTATCAGATCACCGAGGCTGAGCCTTTGGTGGCGCCTGGCTGGTTCGATTGTTTTGACGCGCGCGAGATTGGCGAAGCGTTGGTCAGTGGCACCGCCGTGGCCTTTATGGGCGTCGAAAACATCGAATATGGGATCGACCGTGTTGTTGCGGTGATGCCCGACGGTCAGGCCTATGCGTGGCACATGATCAACGCCTGTGGCGAAGTTGTATTTGACGGTGACCCGGCCCCCGAGGGCTGCCCACCTGTCCCAGAGAGAGAGCAGTAATGCCGGACGTTTTAATCGAACTCTTCTCCGAAGAAATCCCCGCGCGGATGCAAGTCAAAGCGGCGGATGACCTTAAAAGGCTCGTCACCGACGGCTTGGTTGAAGCTGGCCTGACCTACGCAGGGGCCGCCGCGTTTTCGACGCCGCGCCGCCTGACGCTCTCGATCGAGGGGTTGACCGCAGAGAGTGCCGCCGTGCGCGAAGAGCGCAAGGGGCCGAATGTGAACGCCCCGGAGAAGGCGATCGAAGGGTTCTTGCGATCGACGGGTCTGACCCGAGATCAGGTGGAAGAGCGTGAGGACAAGAAGGGCACGGTGCTCTTCGCTGTGATCGAAAAGCCGGGGCGCAAGGCGGGGGACATTCTGGCTGAGGTGCTGGAACAGGCCATCCGCAACTTCCCCTGGCCAAAATCCATGCGTTGGGGCAGCGGCAGCCTGCGTTGGGTCCGGCCTTTGCACTCGATCATCTGCCTGATGGTGGATGAAGCAGGGGCCGAAGTTGTGCCGATGGATGTCGATGGCATCACGTCTGGCGACACGACGAAAGGGCACCGCTTCCTCGCGCCAAATCCGTTTTCTGTAACCTCGTTCGAGGATTACGAGGCAAAGCTAAAGCGGGCGCATGTCGTTCTGCGGCACGAGGAGCGGGCCGAAGCAATCTGGAATGACGCCACCAATCAGGCCTTTGCCCAAGGGCTTGAGGTCGTCGAGGACAAGGGGCTGCTGGCCGAAGTGGCGGGGCTGGTGGAATGGCCTGTCGTGTTGATGGGCAAAATCGCCGATGATTTTTTGGAGCTGCCGCCCGAGGTGTTGCAGACGTCGATGCGCGACCATCAGAAGTTTTTCTCGGTGCGCGATAAGACCGGCAAGATCGTTCAATACATCACCGTCGCCAACATGGAGACGGCGGACAATGGCGCGACCATTTTGGCCGGGAATTCCAAGGTTTTGTTCGCACGGCTGAGTGACGCAAAGTTCTTCTGGGAGAATGACTTGCGCACCGTTTCTCAAGTTGGTCTTGAGGGGATGGGGGCAGGTCTGTCAGACGTGACGTTCCACAACAAACTGGGCAGCCAAGGCGACCGGATCAAGCGGATCGAAGCGCTGGCGCGTGAGATTGCGCCGCTCGTCGGGGCCGACGCTGAAGAGGCGGCCTTGGCCGCGCGGGTGGCGAAGGCCGATTTGCAATCCGAAATGGTCTATGAGTTTGCTGAGCTGCAAGGCCTGATGGGCCGCTATTATGCGCAAGCGGCGGGGTTGTCGGATGCTGTGGCGGCGGCGTGTGAGGAACACTACTCGCCGCTGGGGCCATCGGACGATGTGCCGACGGGGCCTGTGTCAATTGCTGTGGCCTTGGCGGACAAGCTGGACACACTGGCCGGGTTCTGGGCGATTGATGAAAAGCCAACGGGGTCGAAGGATCCGTTTGCGCTGCGCCGGTCCGCTTTAGGTGTTATTCGGTTGATTTT
>JAHDDU010000039.1:10648-30191 GCA_020629175.1 Flavimaricola sp.
CCGCATGATGTCATCGACGCTTGCATTGCGATGGAGGGGAATGATGATCTGACCCTCCTCGTCAAACGGGCGGAGGCCTTGGCGGCGTTTATGAAAACGGATGACGGTGAAAACCTGATCCAGGGGTTCAAGCGCGCCAACAACATTCTGCGACAGGCAGAGGAAAAGGACGGCGTCGAATACTCCTACGGTGCGGACCCAAAGTATGCGGAAGAGGGTGCGGAAAAGGCGCTGTTTGCGGCGCTCGACGAGGCGGATGCTGCGCTTGCACCGGCGTTAGAGAAAGAAGACTTTGATGTGGCAATGAGCGCGATGGCAGCGCTTCGCGGCCCTATCGACGCGTTCTTTGAAGCGGTGCAAGTCAACGACGAGCGGCAAGTCGTTCGGCGTAACCGTTTGAATTTGCTATCGCGTATTCGGCAGGTCTGTTCCTCTGTGGCCGATCTGTCGCGGATTGAGGGGTAGTGCCGCATCTGTCCACATTTGTTTACGCATGCCTGTGTTATGGTTATGGTGGTGCGACAAATGAGACTCGGATGCCGCAATGCAGCAACATGCCAAATTTCAGCAGCTGACGCTGATCACGCCCACGGCGGCCATGTCGGCCGACGTGCATGGCGGGCGTGCGAAGTGTTTGCAGCGGCTGATCCGGCTCGACATGCCAGTGCCGCAGACGGTGGCGCTTTCGTTTGATGCCGTGCACGGTATCGCCGAAGGCCGGATGCCGGACATGGGCGAGCTGCTTGCCCCGTTTGGCGAACAGCCGTTGTTGTCCGTTCGCCCCAGCAGTCTGGACCCGGACTGGGGTGGGCCGGGTGCGATCCTGAATATCGGCATGAACGATGCGCGTCATGATGCGATGTGCGGGGAGCTGGGCGAAGATGTCGCCACATCGCTCTACCTGCGGTTCATTCAGGCCTATGCGATCCACGTCGCCCGGCTTGATCCGGATGAATTCTATCTCCCCGATGCCCCAAGTGCCGAAGCGCTGCATTCCATGCTCGAAACCTATGAGGACGAGATGGAAGAGGCGTTTCCACAGGACGTTGAGGGGCAATTGGCTGAAACCCTGCGATCCATGGCCCGCGCGTGGGAGGGGACGACAGCCCGTCTGCTGCGGCAGGCCAAAGGCGCGCCCGCAGATGCGGGGCTGGGCCTTGTGGTGCAGGCGATGGCGCTTGGTGTTGGGCCGGGAGACAGCGGCTCGGGCGTGATCCAGTTCATTGACGCAGCGACAGGGGCCGCGCAGGTCACTGGACGCTATCTGGCGCAAAGCCAAGGGCGTGAGGCCTTGGCGAAGGGCAATGATGGCGCCATTTATCTGACCCGCGATGAACGTGGGCCGTCGCTGGAAGAGCGTTGCCCAGACGCCTTTGCGCAACTGCTGGCGTTTGGCGATATCGGCCGGCAGCGGTTGCGTGAGGAGATGCAGATCGAGTTTACGCTCGAGAATGGCACTTTGCGTATACTCGACGCGATCCGGGTGCAGCGGTCGTCCCGTGCCACGGTGGCGGTCGCAGTCGCTTTGGCCGAAGACGGCATCATCCCGCGTGAAGACGCTGTTTTGCGCGTGGCGCCCACCTCTTTGTCTGAGCTGTTGCACCGGCAGGTCGACCCCGAAGCGCGGCGCGATCTTCTCGTACGCGGTATTGCGGCGAGCCCTGGTGCGGCGACGGGCAAGATCGTCTTTACGGCGGCCGACGCGCAGGCCAGCGCCTCGCGCAAGGAGCCGTGCGTTTTGGTCCGGCGTGAAACGACGCCAGAGGATATTCGCGGCATGCATGCAGCTGAGGCGATCCTAACGGTGCGCGGCGGGGTGACGAGCCATGCCGCCGTGATTGGCCGCGGATTAGGACTGCCGTGTGTGGTAGGGGCCTCTGACCTGGTGGTGGAGCGCCGCAAAAAACGCGTCGTTGCACCCGATGGGCGGGAATTCCGCGAAGGCGATCTGATTACCGTTGATGGCAGTACTGGTGACATTCTGGCCGGCCCAGTGCCGATGATTGAGGCAGCACTTGATCGGGCGTTTCAGACGCTGCTGTCCTGGGCCGATGAGTTCCGTGACATCGGTGTCCATGCCAATGCCGACACCCCCGCCGACGCGCAAACGGCGCGGAACTTTGCCGCTGACGGTATTGGGCTGTGCCGGACAGAGCATATGTTTTTTGAAGAGGCGCGCATCGGCCTGATGCGCGAGATGATCTTTGCCGACAGCGCCGAGGAGCGGCGGACGGTTCTGGATCGTCTCTTGCCGCTGCAGCGCGGTGACTTTGCCGAGCTGTTCGAGATCATGCGGGGCAAACCCGTGTGCATTCGCCTGTTCGATCCGCCGCTGCACGAGTTTCTGCCGCGCGACAAGACGGGCCTGCGCGAGATGGCCGAACAGCTGTCTCTGCCGCTGGCGGATGTGACGGCCCGGGTCGAGGCGATGGCCGAGTACAACCCAATGCTGGGACTGCGCGGAGTGCGGCTTGGCGTGACCGTCCCCGAGATTTACGAGATGCAGGCCCGCGCGATCTTTGAAGCTGCCTTGTCCGTTGGCGACGGGTTCGTGCCAGAGATCATGATCCCATTGGTCAGTGCTATGCGCGAAGTTGAATTGGTCAAACTGCGGATTGATGCGATCGCGGTTGCCGTGCAGGCCGAAACCGGGCGGGCGTTTGAGTACAGGCTAGGTGTCATGGTCGAGACGCCGCGCGCGGCACTTCGGGCTGAAGACATTGCCGCACACTCCGCGTTTCTGTCGTTCGGCACCAATGACCTCACGCAGATGGCCTATGGGTTGTCGCGCGACGACGCGGGCAAGTTCATGTCGGCTTATGTCAGTCAGGGCGTCTTCCCCGAAGATCCGTTCCATTCGTTCGATGTTGAAGGAGTGGGTGAATTGCTGCACATCGGCGCGGAACGCGGGCGTTTGGCGAATCCGGACATCACGATTTCGCTTTGTGGCGAGCATGGCGGGAATCGTGCAGCTATCGCATTTTGCCGTGCCGAAGGGCTCAATTACGTGTCGTGTTCACCGTTTCGTGTTCCCGCTGCGCGGCTTTCCGCCGCACAATTGGCGTTGGCGGACCGTGTTCTTCCAAAGTGATTGTACTGAAAATCAACGCTAATACGGGATTAAGGTGGCTTTATGGTGAGGCTGTCAACCAAAGGTGCCGCCAGACCACAAAGCTAGACACACGTTCCTTCTTCGTTTAATCGGTCCCCGCTGGCGCTGCTGCTGTGCGTCAATAGACTTGGGTGGGATTTGATATGCGGTTTTCCGGACGCGTTTGCGCCGCGGCTTTTGCGGTATTTGGCTCTTTCACATCAGTTCAGGCGGATGAGGTGGTCTTGGCCAGCCTTGGCGATTTGCTTGGACAAGAACGGGCGGCCTTGCCAACGAGTGCAAACCGGCAGATCGCGGCACATGCAACGGCGACCATCGACAGGGCCGTCGTCGACGTTGCCGAGCCGTCCTTTTCCTACGACCTTACATATGTTAACGCCCAGCCTCAGGCGACGGGTGGTGCGCAGTGGCAATGCCTTGCCGAAGCCCTCTATTTCGAAGCGCGCGGCGAAACCGTGCGTGGCATGTTTGCTGTCGCTGAGGTTATCCTCAATCGGGTGGATAGCGGTGCCTACCCCAACACGATCTGCGGTGTGGTCCATCAGGGAACGGGTGCGCGGTATCAGTGCCAGTTCACCTATACCTGCGACGGAATTTCTGATCGGGTCAATGAACCCGCGGCGTGGCGCACGGTAGGCATCGTTGCGCGCACGATGATGGACGGCGCCCCGCGTGAGCTGACCGACGGTGCCACGCATTATCACACCCGGGCCGTCAGCCCATCGTGGTCCCGCGTGTTTCCCCGCACGGCATCCATCGGCGCGCATCACTTTTACCGGTCATAAACGCCCCTTGTGTCGCGTCCGCCGCCCCAGATGACGGCTGGCGTGGTTGATGCTTTGCGATCTGCCTTGTATCGCGGTCCTCAAATTCTTAGCGGGGGCCGCCATGACGGATGAGATCACACAAGCCTTTGCGCATCCATCGGTGCGTGCAGATGCGATGGCTGGTGACCCAACTACTCCGCTTGACCGGATCTCGCTGCGAGACCACATCGTCTCGGTCGAGATTGGGGCCTTTCAGGCCGAACGCGGCACGACGCAACGGGTCAGCTTTAACGTCGTTGTCGAAGTGGCCCCTCTGACCGGCCCGATTGACGACGATGTGGACCGCATTCTGAGCTATGACAAAGTGACCGAGGCCATTGCTGCGGCGCTCGCGTCCGAACGGCTCAACCTGCTTGAAACACTTGCGGCGAAAGTTGCCGAGCTCATCCTGATTGAACCACAGGCGGAGCGGGTGTTCGTCCGGATTGAAAAGTTGGATCGTGGCCCGGGTGCTTTGGGCGTTGAGATTGTACGCAGCCGCGATGCGGTGACCGAGGTGGACAATGTGGACGACACCCCGCACCCGCGTGTGGTTTTTCTGAGCAATGAGGCGATTGAGGACGGCGGTCTTGAGCGCCATGTCGATGCGCTGATCGCCGATGGCATGCCGCTCATCCTTTGCGTTGGTGCCTCTGACATCGCAGCGCCTGACGCGCACCACAAGATGGCGCAGCGCCGGATTGATCTTTTGGCAATTGAGCAAAACGCCTGGTGCCTCGCGGGTAAGTCAGACCGGTTCATCGTGGTTGAAACGCGGACAGAGCTGGATTGGGCGATGCGCAACGGCCAAATCTCGGTTTGGGCGCCTTCAAAGATCGTGCTTGATGCCGTGGACGGACCGTCCGCCAGCCCCAGCGATGCAGAGGCGCTTGTCGCGTGGTTCGCGGCAGAGATGGACGCGCGTGAATTGGTGATGATCGGTGCGAGCATGCCAAAGGCGGATGTCCCCGTGCGTGTATTGGACCTATGACGATGATCGCAGTTCCTCGCATCATGGCGATCCTCAACGTGACGCCGGATAGTTTTTCGGACGGTGGGCGATTTTTGGCCCCCGAGGCCGCGGTCGATCAAGCTCATCAGATGGTTGCAGATGGCGCGGACATCCTCGACATCGGGGGGGAAAGCACGCGGCCCGGTGCGCGCGAGGTGCCTGCCGAGGAAGAGGCTGCGCGGGTTGTACCGGTGATCAAGGCGTTGCGGGACGGCGGTGTGACGACGTCAATCTCGATCGACACGCGCAAAGCCTCGGTCGCCGCGGCTGCGCTGGAGGCTGGGGCCGATATCGTCAACGACGTCTCTGCCATGCTTTTTGATGCGGAGATGGCCGAAGTCGTCGCGCGTTCGGGTGCGCCGATCTGCCTGATGCACGCCAAAGGGCTGCCGGATACGATGCAGGACAATCCCCGGTACGAGGATGTCGTGGCCGAAGTCCACGCTCATCTGGCCGAGAGGATCGAGGCGGCGCTGGCCGCGGGTATCGCGCGCGACAAGTTGATCGTGGACCCGGGTATCGGCTTTGGCAAAACGCTGGAGCATAACATCGCTCTGATCCAAAATTTGCACGCATTTCACTCGTTGGGTTGCCCCATTTTGCTCGGCGCGTCGCGCAAGCGGTTTATCGGTACGATTACTGGTGCCGAGGTAGCGGATGACCGGCTCGCAGGGTCTTTGATCGTTGCCGCTGAAGGCGTCAGGCAGGGTGTTCAAATTCTGCGCGTTCATGATACGAAGGCCACTAAAGCAGCCGTCGATATGCAGATGGCGTTGATGGGAACGAGTGGTAGATGACACGTAAATTGTTTGGCACGGATGGCGTGCGCGGCACGGCCAACACCTGGCCGATGACGGCAGATATGGCCTTGAAGATCGGGGCCGCCGCCGGGCGGTATTTTCGCAATGATGGGTCAAACGGGCACAGGGTCGTCATTGGTAAAGACACACGCCTGTCGGGCTATATGTTCGAGAATGCGCTGACGGCTGGCCTGACGTCTACCGGCATGAACGTCCTGTTGCTAGGGCCGGTGCCAACGCCTGCGGTTGGCATGCTCACCACCTCTATGAGGGCGGATGTGGGCATCATGATTTCCGCGAGCCACAATCCGCACCATGATAATGGGATCAAGTTCTTTGGTCCTGATGGGTTTAAGCTGTCGGATGAGGCCGAGGCCGAGATTGAGGCGTTGGTTGAGGCCGAGATTGAGCCCGCCCAAGCGGTTAACATCGGACGCGCCACTCGAATTGACGATGGTCGGTTTCGCTATGCTGAGCGTTTGAAATCAACATTCCCGTCAGGCATGTCGCTTGCGGGGCTGAAGGTCGTCGTGGATTGCGCGAATGGCGCCGCCTACCGTGTCGCCCCTGAGGTTCTGTGGGAAATGGGAGCGGAAGTCATCCCAGTGGGCACGACGCCCAATGGTCTGAACATCAATGACAATTGCGGATCGACCTCCACCCAGACAGCCGCAGAAGCCGTGGTCACACATGGTGCGGATGTGGGCATCTGCCTTGATGGGGATGCCGACCGCGTGATGATCATTGATGAGAATGGTCACGTAGCGGACGGTGATCAGCTGATGGCGCTGATCGCTGGGCGGTGGGCCGAGTGGGGCAAGCTGCGGGGCGGAACGCTTGTTGCGACTGTGATGTCAAACCTCGGGCTTGAGCGGTTCCTGACTGACAAAGGGCTGCGGCTGGAGCGGACGGCGGTGGGTGACCGCTACGTCGTTGAAGCTATGCGCAAAGGCGATTGGAACCTCGGCGGAGAGCAGTCGGGCCATATCGTGATGACGGATTATGGCACCACCGGCGACGGGCTTTTGGCTGGCTTGCAGGTGCTGGCGACGATGGTTGAGACCGGTCAGCCCGCGAGCGCGCTTGTGCAGCAATTTGAAACCGTGCCGCAGGTGCTCAAAAACGTGCGCTATGCGGCGGGCAAGACACCGTTAGAGGATGCCTCGGTCAAAGCTGCGATTGCGGAGGCTGAAGCGCAGCTTGCGGCCACCGGCCGGGTGCTGATCCGAAAATCAGGGACTGAGCCGCTGATCCGTGTCATGGCCGAGAGCACCGACGACGGCCTGATGACACAGGTCGTCGATGATATTGTAGCCGCAGTTGAGGCTGTGGCCTGAGGACTGAGGGGGCCAGCCCCCTCAGGCTCCCCCGGGATTATTTTTGCCAGAAGAATGAGCAGCGCGGGCGCGGGATTGGCTGATGGCGATCCCGGCGAGGATGAGTGCGAGGCCCACATATAGCGTGTCGGGCAGTATTTCGTCCATGAGGGCGATGCCGAAAATGACGGACCAGACCGGCACCATGTAGCTGGTATTGGACATGAAAAGCGAGCCTGCAGTGGTGATCACGCGGACGCGGATGACAGCGGCGAGCGCTGTCGGAAGGGCCGCGGCGTAGAGTAGGGCAAGCGTGGGTGTTCGAGGCCATGCGGCGGGCAGGCCGTCGCGCAGCAGGGCGATAGGTGTCAGGGTGAGGGCTGCCGCGATCAGGGTGACCGAAGCGAAGGCGAGCGGTGGCATAGCAGGTGCGCGGCGGGTTAGGACCGAGCCGCAGGCGTAGCAAAGTGCAGCACCAATACAGGCGAGGCGGCCCCAGAGCGTGAGATCATTGGTAGCGCTGAGCGCGCCGGGGCCCGTGATCGTCAGGATGCCTGCAAAGCCCAAGAGCATGCCGATGATGCGGCGCGGACCGATGCCTTCTTCGGGGGAGAACAGCCAGACGAGGGGGAGGACGAGAAGGGGGACGGCGCCCATTGCGACCCCGGCGAAGGCGGAGGGGACATGCTGTTGGCCCCACGACAGCAAGGCGAAAGGCAGGGCGACGGCGCCTATGCCGATGATCACAGCGATGGCCGTTCCGCGTTTGCTGCCGAGTTTATGCGGGCCTTGACCGAGGCCTGTGCCAATAGCTGTCAGGAGGAGCGCGCCGAGGAGCGTGCGGCCCGCTGCGGTTTGCCATGGCGTGAACCCCTCAAGCGTGAGGCGGACCGACATGAACGCGGAGCCCCAGATGATGCCGAGCGTTATGATCATGAGCCAGTTGGTGAGGCCGGGCCGTTGCGGTGTGGCCGTCATGGCAGCGCGGGATCCTGTGGGTCGCGCCAAGCGTTATAGAGGTCCGAGAGGTTTTCATAGGCGCGGGGATTGGTTTCCTGCGCATCGACAATGATATGCACGCAATCCTTCACGAGGTTGCACATGATCCCCCGGATCGAGCCACGCAGCATCGCCTCGTCCAGATCGCCGCGGGAGATGCCCATGGAGAGGAATTCGTAGTAGTTCAGCAGCGAGCGGAGCGCCTCGGCGCTTTGGCGGCGGGATTTGGCCTCATCATCGGACAATTTGGTGTCGCGTTGGGCGTTGAGGTAGGCGGTAAAACGGGCCGGATCGACGTGCTCGCCTTCGGGGAAATGGAGTTTGCGGAATTCGAGGTGGCGGCGAAACTCGGCCGAGAGGCGGGTGTCAAAGAGGATTTTTAGCGTGTGCTGTTTCTTGGATTGGGCCTCGGCCTCGTGGCTGCGGTAAAAGAACGAGAAGACGCCGAAGAAAAGCGCGGCCAGGGTGGCCAGTGCACGTTGGTCGATGGTGTCGGGCAAGGCGACGCCAGCGAGGCCCAGAATAATGGGCAGAATACAGATCAGGCTGAGGATTGGGAAAATGCGGATTGTCAGGGGTCTGATGACTTTATCCAGAAAATCCATGTGTCTAAGCCTTGTTCTTCATGCAAAAGGCCGAGCGCTTTTGGCCCGGCCCTTTGGTGATCTTTTGGCTGGATCAGCCGTTTCCTAAACCTTCGGTGGTCATCGTGTGATGTCCTCTCATTGGGTTTCTGACGTCTTGCCCACAATATAGGGGGCAAGACGCTGGAAATCCATAGCGTGGCTTAGTTCTTGGATTTGTCGACCATTTTGCCTGCGGCGATCCACGGCATCATGTCGCGCAGTTTGCCGCCGACAACCTCGATCTGATGTTCGTCGTTGGCGCGGCGCGAGGCTTTGATGGTGGGCTGGCCCACGGCGTTTTCGAGCATGAAGTCACGCACAAATTTGCCGGACTGAATATCGTTCAGCACCTCTTTCATTGCCTTTTTGGTGGCGTCGTAGGGCAAGATACGGGGGCCAGAGACGTATTGGCCATACTCGGCAGTGTTCGAGATCGAGTAATCCATGTTGGCAATGCCGCCTTCGTAGATCAGGTCAACGATCAGCTTGGTCTCGTGCAGACACTCAAAGTAGGCCATCTCAGGCTCATAGCCGGCCTCAACCAGTGTTTCAAAGCCCATGCGGATCAGTTCGACGATGCCGCCGCAAAGCACTGCCTGTTCGCCGAAGAGGTCGGTTTCGCATTCCTGACGGAAGTTCGTCTCGATGATGCCGGAGCGGCCGCCGCCGATTGCGGAGCAGTAGGAGAGGCCGATTTCCTGGGCTTTGCCGGAGGCGTCGGTGTCCACTGCGATCAGGCAGGGGACGCCGCCGCCTTTGGTGTATTCGCCGCGCACGGTGTGGCCGGGGCCTTTGGGGGCCATCATGATGACATCGACGCCCTCTTTGGGCTCGATCAGGCCGAAGTGTACGTTCAGGCCGTGGGCAAATGCAATTGCCGCACCCGGCTTGATGTTATCATGAACGTATTTCTTGTAGGTTTCGGCCTGAAGTTCATCGGGCATGGTGAACATGATCAGGTCGCACCAAGCCGCCGCCTCGGCGATACCCATGACCTTGAGGCCTTCGCCTTCGGCCTTGGCGGCGGAGGGGGAGCCTTCGCGCAGAGCGACGACGAGGTTTTTGGCGCCACTGTCGCGCAGGTTCAGGGCGTGGGCGTGGCCTTGGGAGCCGTAGCCGAGGATGGCGACCTTTTTGTCCTTGATCAGGTTCACGTCGCAATCGCGGTCATAGTAAACGCGCATGGTTTTTCCTTTCGGGTTCAAAGAATGCTGGGCGCTTTATGGTTGGTACTGTTCGGGAAGGCGAGTGTTGGAAGTTTGAGTTTAATTTGTCAGATGAAGTTGTTATGCGTGATCTTGTAAATTTGTGAGAAAATAATGCTTGACGATATGGATCGCCGGTTGCTGCGCCTTTGGCAAGCAGAGCCTGAGTTGACCCTTGCGGATTTGGCGGAGGCTTGCGGGCTGACGGCGGGCAAAGCGGGGCGCAGGTTGGATAGGCTGCGGGCGGATGGTGTGATCAAAGGGCAGGTGGCTGCCGTTGATTGGGCGGCATTGGGCTATGCGGTGCAGGTCTCCCTGCGCGTGACGTTGGACAAAACGGCGGCGCGGGCGTTTGACGATTTCATCGCGGCGGCGCGGCAGGTGGCCGAGGTTATCGAGATTCAGACCTTTTTGGGCCGCGTGGATGTGCGGCTGTCTGTCGTGGCGCGGGATTTGCCGCATTATCAGACGATCTATCGCGATCACATTCTGACATTGCCGCATATTGCTGACATCGAAAGCCTGATGACTGTGGCCGTGGTCAAGGCGGAAGAGGCGCTGCCAATATGACCCTGGATGAGATTGACCATAAATTGTTGCGTCTTTTGATGCGGGATGCGGCGCAGCCATCGAGCCAGTTGGCGCGTAAATTGGGGCTGAGCCAGCCTGCCACGTGGCGGCGGATAAAGGCATTGCGCGAAGCAGGTGTGCTGCGCGGCCAGCGGCTGGTGCTGGATGCAGAGGCGCTGGGGTTTGGGGTGACCGTATTTTTGGGGGTTAAACTGGCCACAAAGGGGCGGGTGTCGCTTGAGGATTTTGAGCGTACGGTGACGGCGATCCCGGAGGTCCAGACTGTGGAGCATGTGCTGGGGCTTTATGATTACCGTTTGCGAGTTGTGGCACGGGATTTGGCGGATTTTGAGCGGGTTTTGCGGCGCCGGATCATGACCTTGCCCGGTGTGGGGGATGTGGAAGCCAACGTGCTGTTGAGTGAAGAGCGCAGGCCCGGGCCGATCTGATCATTGTATACAGAGATAGACTTTGCACGCGCGCGGTCATCCTCCTATCAAGGCGCAAAGAGGAGATTTGCCCATGACTGCCGCCCCCCGTACCCCTGTTGATCCCGATGGCCTGATGGAATTCTCGGTGGTCTTTACGGACCGATCGTTGAACTCAATGAGCCAATCGTTTCAGCAGGTTATGCGCGATATCTCATCCATGCTGAAAGAGGTTTATGCCGCAGATCACGTGGCTGTTGTGCCGGGAGGTGGCACCTATGCGATGGAAGCGGTCGCCCGGCAATTTGGCGCGGGTGCGCATGCTTTGGTGGTGCGCAATGGTTGGTTCTCGTTCCGGTGGAGCCAGATTTTTGATGCGGGCCAATTCACGGCGCAAACCACTGTCGTCAAAGCGCGGCAGGCGGGTAATGACACGCGTGCCC
The DNA here is from genome assembly GCA_020629175.1 of Flavimaricola sp. Lineage (GTDB taxonomy): Bacteria > Pseudomonadota > Alphaproteobacteria > Rhodobacterales > Rhodobacteraceae > JALZWD01. The sequence goes on from JAHDDU010000039.1 coordinate 21,966, forward strand.
CTTTTGCACCCGCGCCGATAGAAGATGTCATTGCCGCCATCCACGAGGCCAAGCCGGATGTCGTCTTTGCGCCGCATGTAGAGACAAGCGCCGGGATCATGTTGCCCGATGACTACGTCAAAGCACTTGCAGATGCGGCCCATGAGGTTGGTGCTCTCATGGTCCTTGATTGCATCGCCTCGGGGTGCATTTGGGTGGATATGAAGGCGACGGGTGTGGATGTGTTGATCTCAGCTCCGCAGAAAGGGTGGTCTTCGACGCCATCGGCGGGCCTTGTGATGATGTCTGCCGCCGCGAGGGCGCGGCTTGAAGAGACGACGTCGAACTCCTTCGCGATCGATCTCAAGAAGTGGCTGCAGATCATGGAGACTTATGAGGGTGGCGGCCACGCCTATCACGCCACGATGCCAACTGATGGCCTTCGTGCGTTCCGCGACACGATGCAAGAGACGCAGGGTGTGGGGTTTGCTGCGCTGAAGGATAAGCAAACGGCATTGGGCCAATCGGTGCGCAGCCTGCTGGCAAGTAAAGGCATCAAATCTGTGGCCGCTCCCGGGTTTGAAGCGCCGAGCGTCGTGGTCAGCTATACCGATGATCCCGATATGCAGAACGGCAAGAAATTCATGGCTGAAGGCATGCAGATTGCGGCGGGCGTGCCGCTGCAAGTGGACGAGCCTGAGGATTTCCGCACCTTCAGGATCGGGTTGTTCGGGTTGGACAAGCTTGAAGACGTTGATCAGACGGTCGACCGGTTCAAGACGGTGTTTGAAAAGGTCGTCTGACCCTACCGTTGACCCAGCCCCATGCGCATCAGAGTTGTGCGCAGGGGTTTGATATCATGGATTAATTTCACGCCTTCGGCCCGCATCTTTTGCAGCATTGGATTGCCGATCTGTGACGTCTGATTCAACAGGCTGATCCCTCGGGAGCGCAAGGCGATGTCGCTGTGGCGCGCGCGATTATAAGCGCTCAACATCTCGCGGCTGCCGAGTGTATTGCGGTGCGTGATGGCGAGATCAAGCAGGGAGCGCAGGTCAGCCAGCGATGTGTTCAGGCCTTGGGCGCCGATGGGCGGCATGACGTGCGCAGCCTCTGCCATCAACGCGGTGCGCGGCCCATCAAGCCGCGTCGCGGTGCGGGTGATAATTGGCCATACTTGCCTGCGTGTGGCGAGCGTCAGGTCTCCATAGAGATCTGCGCTGCGTACTGTGGCTTCGGCCGAGAACTCCGCGTCATTAAGATCGCGCAGCCGATGCGCCTCGGCACCGTCAACCATCCAGACAACAGCGGAGCAGGGAGACCCGTTGTGATCGGGTAGCGGCACCAACGTAAAGGGGCCGCCCTCGCGGTGGATTTCGGTTGAGACGTTATCATGTGGGTTCGCGTGGGTGACGGCAAAAGTCAGAGCCTTTTGCCCGTAACGCCTGGTCCTGGCTGCAATCCCGGCAGCGTGCCGCACAGGGCTGTCGCGTCCGTCTGCGCCTATGACGAGGGCGGTCTCCACTTGGGTGCGATCGGTCAGTGTGACGATGGCGTGACTGTCTCGGGCAACCATTGCACGAAACCCCACGCCAGAGCGGAAGGTGACGTTGGGCAGCTCGTCCAGCCGGGCCAGAATTTCGCGTCGCAGCATCCAGTTTCGCAGGTTCCAGCCAAATGGCGCGTCGCCAACATCGGATGCATCGAAATCACGCTGAGCAGTGACGGACCCCTCAACGCCTGAGGCATCGACGATCCGCATCACTTGCAGGGGGGTTGCATCCGCGGCGAGGCGCGGCCAGATGCCCGCCTCTTCAAGCAGCGTTCGCGCGGGTTGCAGGAAGGCCGTCGTGCGCAGATCCGCGTCGGGATCCGAGCCCTCGGTCACAGGTGGCGTTGGATCGGCACAGAGCACGGTGAACCCGGCAGCCCCGAAGGCCGCTGCAGCCGTCAGGCCCGCGACACCGCCGCCAGAGATAAAGATATCAACGCTTTGTCTGTCCATGCCTTACACTTAGGACGCGTGCGGGGATGGGAAAAGCCCCATCACACCACCTGCGACAAGAAGCCTGCGAGGTCATTGGTGCTGTGGTGCACGTGATCCAGTGCTGGACCGGGCGGGCCAACATGGATCGTGCGCATGCCCAAACGGTGCGGCACTTGCAGATTTTCGAGCGTGTCCTCGAACATCGCGGCGTTTGCAGGCCGGATACCCGCAAGGGCGAACACGGCGTCAAACGCGGCGGCGTGCGGTTTGGGCACGAAATGGGCGTGTTCAATCCCGTAAATTTCATCGAAAGCGCCGGTAAGGCCACGGGCCTCGATGACCCGCTGGGCGTAGGGACGGGAACCATTGGTATAAACGATGCGACGACCGGGCAGCGCCTTGATCGCTTGGGCCAGGTCTGGGGCGGGCCGCATATGCGCGGTATCGACGTCATGCACTTTTGACATGAACGGTTCGGGCGGCATGCCGTGTTCGGCCATCAGCCCGGCCAAAGTCGTCCCATGCTCGCGCCAGTAAAGATCGCGCAGCGCATCTGCCTGTTCAAGCGGCACATCCAGCATGTCCATGATGAAGCTGCGCATTCGGTCCTCGATCTGATCAAAGAGACGATCGGTGGGGGGGTAGAGCGTGTGATCGAGGTCAAATACCCAAGTGTCGACATGTGCGAATTCTGTCTTCATGCCAACGTCCTAGGCGCTGCCAAATCGCGCAGCAAGGGGTTTGTCTTGATTGTAAGGGCGGCTTGACGCAAAACTGTGTCACCCAAGCAAAGGCGCAGAGAATGACAGAGCTCAAAACACCGCAAAAGGATGCTTACGGCTTGATCCTTGAGGCGATTGACACCGGTATGTATCGCCCCGGCGACAGGCTTGTGGAGAGTGAGCTAGCGGATCGGTTTGGCGTGTCGCGCACCCCGATACGCGAGGCGTTGCAGCGGCTTGAAACGCAGAGCCTTTTGACGCGGGACGGGCGGTCCTTGATCGTGGCCTCGCTGGATCATAACCAGTTGGCCGAGCTCTACGTCGTGCGCGGCACCCTTGAGGGGCTGGCCGCGCGACTGGCCGCCCGCCATGCCACGCCCGAGGAGGTTCGGGTCCTGCGCGACATGCTTGAAGCCGACCGCGCGTTGCGTGACGACCCGAGCGCCTTAAGCCGCGCAAACCGGCGCTTTCACAAACAAATCCACCTTGCATCGCACAACCGCTTTCTGGTGCAGCAGTTGGACCTTGTTCATCGGTCGATGGCGCTCTTGGCCTCAACCTCTATTGCCGCCGAGGGGCGAGGGGAAGATACGCTGGAAGAGCATGACACCATCGTCTCGGCCATTGAGGCGGGTGACGGGGATGCTGCGGATGTGGCGCTCCGCGACCATATCTCCAAGGCTTATGTCACTCGGCTGCGGATTGATGCGGAAAAAGTGGAGGCGGCGGAGTAGCCGTCACATGCACACCGTGCTCGGTCTTGTCCCAAAAGAACGGACGGCTGATCATCTCTGCAAGGCCCTTGTAGGCAGCGATTGTTGCCATCGGAAAATAGAGCTGTAGCGCAGGTGCCCACCAACCGAGCCTTGGCCTGCCAGCGCGAACCATCGCCAAAATGGTCACCGCAATGCCAAGGAGTTCGGCACACAGGAACATCCGCCCTGCGACAATCAACGTCTCACGCGGGACGACGGCATCGAGAGGGTGCGGCAGCCCAAACAGCACCAGCCAAAAGGACCACAAAAGTGGGGCGAGGACAAAGCTGCTGAGCGTGCCGAGAAACAGGACTTGTACGCCGAAAAAGCGCCAAGCGCCGACGTCCCTCCACAGACGGACAGGTTGGCGCATGTGCACGGCCCAGGTCATTGCATACCCCTTAAGCCAGCGGGAGCGTTGGCGTATCCATGGCCAAGCCCGGGCGTTCGCCTCTTCCATCGTCACGCTCTCAATCATCTCTGTGCGGTAGCCATGACGGACGAGGCGCAATCCGAGGTCGGCATCTTCGGTGACGTTATGGGCATCCCAGCCGCCCACCTTGTCAATCGCCGCGCGACGCAGGAACAGCGTTGTTCCGCCCAAGGGCATTATCATGCCAAGCCGTTCGAGCCCCGGCAGGATCAGGCGAAACCACGTGGCATATTCAAGAGTGAAGCACCGTGAAATCCACGTGCTGCGAGGGTTTTCATAATCCAGAATCCCTTGGAGGCAGGCCACGTCCTGTCCCCTTTCGGCAAAGCGCTGCACGACCTTGTCGATCTGATCAGGCGCCGGCGTGTCTTCGGCATCGTAGACACCGATGATGCTGCCCTTGGCGTGCGGCAATGCGAAGTTCAATGCGCGTGGTTTGGTGCGTATCGTCCCGCGGGGGACGGTGATGACCTGCACCCAATCGGGGAGCAATGTCGCCTCAATGGTCAGACGCGTTTCAGCATCGTCATCCTCCACCACGAGGCAAAGGTCGAGCTTGTCCTTGGGGTAGGTGAGGGCGGCCATCCGGGGAATGATCTGCGTGGCAACCGCCCGCTCGTGGTAGAGCGGGACGAGGATCGACACGATGGGGAGATGTGCGAGGACGGGGGTGTTTGTGGGCTGTGTTTGCTTGCGCGGCCAAAGGTTGATTGATGCAGAGGCCAAGCGCAATGCGGTGTTTGTGATGAGCGTGGCACAGGCCCAGAGTGTGAGCAGCATCAGTGGCAGGGTTGGGTTAATTGCGGCCACAACCGCTATGATCGCCGCGATGAATATGGCGACGCGGGCAGCGACGCGACGATCCCATGTGCGACAGGAATATACCGCTGGCAGGCTTGTCTCGGCCATATGGGCGAGCATGCTGCCAAAGTGGGTGTCGATGGTTCTCCGCACGGCGCGTCGGGGCATCAAATGGAGGCGTATGGGGCCGAGCGTGGTGGTGATATGGTGCATCACATCCGCCGGGAGCGCGGTAGTCGATGCGAGTAGAATGACCTCCCCGCCGATCCGGCGCCACGGCAAGATCGCGTGTCGATTGCAGACTGCGAGGCCGAGGTCGTGCGTCAGTGTCAGATCGGGCAGGGCATGCTCTAAACCGAGCGTCGCACTGAGACCCCGACCCGCCTTCCTGTCCGATTTCGCAACTTGGATCTGGTCCGCAGTATGTGCGGTCCGAAGTAGCAGCGGCGCCATTTTAACACCTGAATAACCATAAAACTGGTTCCGGTGTGGCAGTCGGTGGTTAACGGGCTGTTAACAACGGCGGGACGCTTTGACGATTGCAATCGGGGGTTGTTAAGGCCCGCGGCTTATGCTGTTTTCTGCGCCGCCATCGCATCGGCAAACCGCTCAAACAGATAGTAGCTGTCCTGTGGGCCGGGGCTGGCCTCTGGGTGATACTGGACGGAAAAGACCGGCCGGTCCGTCATGCGAATCCCACAATTGGAGCCGTCGAACAGGCTGACGTGTGTTTCCTTGACGCCGTCGGGCAAAGACTGCGCGTCCACGGTAAAGCCGTGGTTCATCGACGTGATCTCAACTTTGCCGGTCTCTTGGTCCTTCACAGGGTGGTTTGCCCCGTGGTGGCCGTGGTTCATCTTGATGGTCTTGGCCCCAAGCGCCAGCGCCAGCATTTGGTGCCCAAGGCAGATACCAAACACGGGCACGTCCGATTTCTCCAGTACCCCCTGGATCATCGGCACAGCATAGCTGCCGGTGGCAGCCGGATCGCCCGGACCGTTGGACAGGAACACGCCGTCCGGCTTATGGGCCAGAACGTCTTCTGCGGTGGCAGTGGCGGGCAATACAGTGACGTCGCAGCCCGCAGAGGCCAGGCAGCGCAGGATGTTGCGTTTGGCGCCATAGTCGATGGCGACGACCTTGTGCTGCGGCGCATCCTGTTTGGAATAGCCCTCCGGCCACGCCCACCGCATTTCATCCCAGCGGTAGGATTGGGCGCAGGTCACGTCTTTGGCTAGATCAAGCCCCTCAAGCCCCGCAAAACCTCGGGCTGCGGCGACCAGCGCTTCGATATCAAAGTTGCCGTCAGGATCATGTGACAAGGCCACATGCGGCGCGCCTTGCTGGCGGATAGCGCGGGTCAGGCGGCGGGTATCAAGGCCGCCGATCGCGATGCGACCGCGCGCCTCCATCCACGGGGCAAGCTTTTCGACCATGCGCCAGTTCGACGGCTCGGTCGGGTCCCATTTGACGACCATTCCGGCGGCAAAAGGATCGGCGGTTTCATCATCCTCTGGCGTTGTACCGGTGTTGCCAATGTGGGGGAAGGTGAAGGTGACGATCTGGCCCGCGTAGGACGGGTCCGTCATAATCTCCTGATAGCCTGTCATGGCGGTGTTGAAACAGAGTTCCGCCGTGGTGGTGCCTGTGGCGCCAAACCCGTTTCCGTAGAATACAGTCCCATCAGCAAGAGCGAGGCAGGCGGTTGGTTTGGTGTTTCCTTGCAACGTCATCTGCGCGTCCCCCGATGCCAAAATCTGTGTGTGGATAGGTCCAAGCTGGCAGAGGGTCAAGGGGGTGTTCTGTCGTGTTTTGCTTGCCAGCGCGCGGCAGGCGCGATATGTGCCCGGCCTGTCTTTCCCCAGCGACAAGAGGTCCACATGGGTATGCGCGCGAAAATCTCGGCATCGCTTAAAGATGCGATGAAAGCCAAGGATGCGGAGCGGTTGTCGACGCTACGGCTGATCAATGCGGCGATCAAGGACCGTGACATTGCGACCCGCGCCGAAGATGGCGAGCACGCCGAAGGTGTAGGGGACGACGTTATCCTCGGCATTCTTGGCAAGATGGTCAAACAGCGCCAGGAATCAGCGCGCGCCTACGAAGAGGGCGGACGGTTGGAACTGGCCGAGAAAGAGCTGTCAGAGATCAAGGTCATCGAGGATTTCCTGCCCAAGCAGCTTGATGAAGAGGAAAGCGCCGCCGCGGTGGACGCAGCCATTGCCGAAGTGGGCGCAGGCTCGATCCGCGACATGGGCAAAGTGATGGGCGTGCTGAAGGGCAAGTACACCGGCCAGATGGATTTTGGTCGCGTTGGCCCGCTGGTCAAAGAGCGCCTGAGCTAAGGCCGCATTGCCTGCAGCCTGTCGGTGATCTCACGCCGAAGCTGCACGCGTTCTTCCTCAGACAGAAATGAGCCAATCTCAACCTCGCGCGGGCCGCCGCGGAGGGTGAGGTAATGGGGAACCGGGCCGTCGCTCGCGTGATCGATCACCTGCACCCAATGGGGATTGGCCTCCCACGATTGCTCGGGCTTGCGCGGGGTGTGGCGGGTGAGGGTGATGCGGTCGTCCCACAGCCGCAACTCCTCCAGCAAATCACCGTCGCGCTTGTTGCGCTGGATCGCGTACCAGACGCCCCAGATAGCAAGGCAGAGAAACGGTAGGACCCCCCACAGCACCGGCGTCCCGATCAGCCCGATCAAAGGGGCCGCGATACAGGTGGCGGTGATGCCGATGAACGTCACGAACCCCTGATTGCTGAGCGAGCGGTAAGGCCAGAGATGCAGCTCTGTCGCGGGCGCATCGGGGGCGGTGTCAGGGGTGATCCATTCGTAGGGCATGGGGGGAGAGTAGTTGGGCGCGGAGCGGTGTCTAGGGGTGTGGGTGTCGCAGGGGGTGGGGTGCTAGAGCGCCAAAAGTGTTCAGCTACGCAAACGAAAATCGGCAGGGAGCGATCCGTCGATGTTCGCGACACTGGTCAGACGATTGATTTCAGTCGTCAAAAAGGTATCGAAGTCAGGATAGTCAAACATCAGTTCTTCTGTCTCAGCATCTACAGCAAGGACTAGTCCAGAGGCTTGCTCAAGAAAATATATCGTCTGATTCTCAAGAATAGCGCCTCCAATTGCCATTGCATCAAATCTCGCTGTTAGTTCTCTCATCTCCACATTGTGGGGAACGATATTCCATACGATCCCGGCAGTTCTTTGCGTCACGACGTGCACGCCGAATAAGTATAACGCTCCCGAAAATAAGTTCAGTCCGTTCGTTAGTCTTAACTGATTACGGTACGGAAACAGCTCAATGTAAGGGTTTTCGCGACAGAACTGGTTCAACAGCGTCTCGTCTACAGGAGCCATCACAGAAGCCATCCATCCAAGACATGGCCCAGAATGTATGTCTCCGAATATTGCGTCGCCAATACTATCAATTTTGAAGCCAAGGTGTTTCCAGCGCGCCAGTTTCTCGACAACCTCAGTTTGCTTCATCACTCATTCCAGTAGTCGTTAAGGACTCATAAACGCAGATAAGACCTGTCAACATCCAA
>JAHDDU010000040.1:0-18620 GCA_020629175.1 Flavimaricola sp.
GATTGCGCCAGACAATTGGCCACCAGCAACTGGTGCTGATGGTGCAGCTCGTCCTCATGCCCGCGTGCAGCCACCAAGAACTCGCACGGCACCACCCGCGTGCCCTGATGGATCAGCTGGTAAAACGCATGCTGCCCGTTGGTCCCCGGCTCGCCCCACACCACGGGGCCGGAATGCACAGGCACATCCGCCCCGTCCATCGACACGCCTTTGCCGTTGCTCTCCATCTCAAGCTGTTGAAGATAGGCCGGTAAGCGACTGAGATTGTTATCATAAGGCAGCACAGCACGCGTCGCATGACCGCAGACCTGATTGTGCCAAATCCCCACAAGCGCCAGCATCACCGGCACATTCTCCTGCCACTCGGCAGACCTGAAATGGACGTCCATCGCCTGCCCGCCGCGCAGAAACGCTCGGAACGCCTCGGCTCCAATCGCCATCATGAGCGACAGCCCAATCGGCCCCCACATGGAATAGCGCCCGCCGACCCAATCCTCAAAACCAAACACCCGCTCGGGCGCGATGCCAAAGGCCGCGGTCTTTTCTTCGGATGTGCTGAGCGCTGCGAACTGCGCGCCGGGGGTCTCAACCGCCTCGCCCATCCACGCCATGGCGGTGCGCGCATTCGTCATCGTCTCAATCGTGGTAAACGTCTTGGAGGCGACAATCACCAGCGTCGTCTGCGGATCACACGCGCGCAGCACCTGCGCAATATCGGCCGGGTCCACATTGCTCACAAAATGGCATCGCGGCCCATCGTGATAGGGCGCCAGCGCAAGCGCCGCCATTGCAGGCCCCAAATCAGATCCACCAATGCCGATGTTGATCACATCCGTGATCGCCCCACCCGCCCCCTTGATCCGGCCTTCGCGCACGTCAGTCGCGAAATCCTCCATCCGGGCAAGGGTCTCCAGAACGCCCGGCATTACATCTGCACCATCGACAATCACCGGCGCACCATCAAGGTTGCGCAACGCCGTGTGCAACACTGCGCGGCCCTCGGTCTCGTTGATCGCCTCGCCGGTGAACATCGCCTCGCGTCGCGTCTCAAAGTCCGCGGCCTTCAGCACGTCGCCCAGCAGGTCGCGACCCTCAACATCGATGTTGGTCTTGGCATAGTCCAATCGCAGATCACCGGTTTGCGCCACGAAATCCTGGGCCCGGTTCTCATCCATGAGCGACAGGATTTTGCGATCCTTTACAGCCTCAAAGTGCCGCTTCAGAGCATCCCACATCACATTCACTTCTCCGCCCAATGCACTGTTGTGCCTTTTAAAATTGCGGCCACCGGGGCCTCGGCTGGGCTCAACCCATTGGCCCGTTCCAGCGCCTCGCGTTTCTCCTGACCAACGATGACAATATGCCGATCAATGGCACCTTGAAGGACATTCGCCGAAAGCGTGATCCGCGGCTCGGGTGCGCCGGGTGCGCGCATGGGTACCAGCGGTGCCTCTCCCGTCAACGCATCGTCCAAACGGTCCGCACCAGGGAAAATGCTCGCCGTGTGCATATCAGCTCCCATGCCCAGCAACATGACCGAGATCGGCAGCTCTGGGGCCAAAGCCGCCTCAAGATGCGGCAACCCCTCTTCCGGCGTCTCATGTCCGGAATAAAGTGGCACGTATACGGCCTCTGCCGCCCGGTTTGTCAGCAGTCTTTGCCGCAGCAACCGCGTGTTCGAGCGTTCAGACGTTTCTGGCACCCAACGCTCATCGGTCAGCATGACGTGCACCCGGCTCCACTCGAGCTCTGCCGCGCACAGGCTGTCAAAAATCGGCCCCGGCGTCGTCCCGCCCGGCACAGCGAGCGAGACATGGTCATGTGCCGCTAGTGACAATCGCAATTGCCCGGCCAAAACATTGGCCAGATCCATCATCATCATCTCGGCGTCTGGATACTCAACAAATTCCATCGCTCACCCCTCTCTACCCAACGCCTTGGGCTTCTTCTGGCCAAAATAATCCCCGCCGGAGGCATATCCCGCAGCAGCCCAAAGCGCCACCGCCAAAGACTGGGTCAGGCTTTGATATCCCGCCAACGCCGTCCATCGCGGTGCATCAGCATCAGCGCATCTTCCGGCCCGGCCGATCCTGTCTCGTAGGTCTTGGGCACATCGTTGCGGGCGGTCCACCCTTCGATCAACGGGTCTGTCCACGCCCAGGCAGCCTCAACCTCATCGCCGCGCATAAAGAGCGTCTGATTGCCCCGGATCACATCCATGATCAGCCGCTCATAAGCGTCCGCGACGTCTTCGACCGTATCGCCCAACGCCTCGGCAAAGGTCAGGTCCAGCGGCACATCCACCAACCGCATCCCCCCTGGGCCAGGCTCTTTGATCGTCATCTGCAGGTCGATGCCTTCGTTGGGCTGCAACCGGATAGACAGGATGTTGTGATGTGCGACACCGTCATCCTTAAAAATCGAGTGCCCTAGGTCTTTGAACACCACCGTGATCTCACTGGTGCGCGCCCGCAGCCGCTTGCCCGTGCGCATGTAAAACGGCACCCCGGCCCACCGCCAATTGGCGATCTCGGTCCGCATGGCGATAAAGCTCTCGGTAAAGCTGCGCTCGTTCTCGGCATCTTCACGGTAGCTCGCCGTTTCTGGCCCAGCCTGGTACTGCCCACGTACGATGTGGTGCGGTTCAACAGGCTGCAAGGCGCGGATCACTTTCAGCTTCTCATCGCGCACCGCATCCGCCTCAAACTCGCTCGGCGGCTCCATAGCGATGAGGCACAACAACTGCATCAGGTGGTTCTGCACCATATCGCGCATTGCGCCCGAACGATCATAATAGGCGCCACGCCCACCCACGCCCACCGTCTCGGCCACAGTGATCTGGATATGATCGACGTAGTGATTGTTCCAAAGCGGCTCAAACAACACGTTACCAAACCGGACAGCCATCAGGTTTTGTACCGTTTCTTTGCCCAGATAATGGTCAATCCGGTAAATCTGCCGCTCATCAAAATGTTCAGCCAACGTCGCGTTCAACTCATGTGCGGAGGCGAGGTCGCGGCCAAATGGCTTTTCCACCACGATCCGGCTGTCGGGCCCGGCGATCCCATGATCGTGCAACCGTTCTGCCAGTGGTCCAAAGAGCGACGGCGCCACAGAGAAGTAGAACGCCTTCACCACCCCGTCGCGCATGAGTTTGGACAAATCACTCCAGCCGCCCGTCCCCATCGCATCAATCGGAACGTAGTCCAATTGGGCCAGAAACGCGTCGAGCTTGGCCGTCTCTGACTTTTCATCACCGCCAAATTCGTCAATCGCCTCGCGGATCATCGCGCGGTAGCCGTCGCTGTCCAGATCAGAACGGGCCGCGCCAATCACGCGCGAGGTGGAGGGCATCTGGCCGGACAGAAAGCGCCGGAAAAGGCCAGGCAGAATCTTACGCCGCGCCAGATCCCCGGTGCCGCCAAAGATCACAAGGTCAAAATCTTCAACCGGAATTACGCGTGAAACCATGGGACCCTCATCTATCCGGGCCGGGTGCGGCCCCATAATCTTGTTAGCGCTAACGCATTATCTCGCGCGTTTGCTACCGCGACAATCTGTCAAAGTCTAGCGGCCAGTCTCATTTTCCGCCTCCTTCATTCCACCACATCCGAGGTTTCGTCCGGGTGCGGGCGCGTTTTTCGGCCCACCACCGCGCAAGAGCCCGCCAGCGCGAGCGGGCAATCTTGCACCAGATCACATCGCGCCAGCCACCACGATTGTTGAACGGACATACCCGCATACAGATCGCACAATCTGATTTGAGCTTTACCCAATAGCCAAAACACGCCTCGCAATTGGCGGACCATTTGCGCACGCCCTTGATTGTAGATGGGCTGCCGCCCGCCCACTGGGGTTTCCCATCAGGCAAGGCCTTGACCGGGCAGGCATCGGCACAAATAGTACAATCCAAACAATAGGCTGAGAGGCCAAGTTCACGCACTTTATCTACCGCAAGCGGCATGTTCGTAAAAATCTTTGAAAACCGCACGCGCGGCCCAAATTCCGGCGTCAGGACCATCTGATTGCGCCCGTACTCCCCAAGGCCCGCCTTGATCGCATAAGGGATCACAAGGGCGCTGTCGTTCATGCTGGGCACTGCGTCAAATCCCAGATTGCGGATATAGGCGGCCAGTTGCAGAACGATCGCCGTTTCATGGCTGTACTCCAATCCTGTCGCCGCCCCGGCCAGTGCACTGGGATAGGTCTCCACCAGATCGAAATCCATTGCATGCCCCATGACGATCACATGTGTCAGCCCCTCAGGCAACGGGTCGGGAATTGGCGTCATGTCGCGCGTGTCAGGCCGCCGGGTGTAGTGCCAGCGCAGGTCAAAATGGGTTATGCCGCAAAGGTCCGCGCCAAACAGCTTTGCCAACCGTTTGATTTCAGACGCTTCCCTTTCTGGCGCCCTCAATTCCACCTGATCAGCTGCAACAGGCGTGTCATTCAGAATGTGCCCTTGAAATCCTTCACGCCGCCCGTCACCGGCAGAGCGATTAGAAATGACATCCGAGACGATCCAGGCCGCGTTGCGCAATGCAAAATCGCGTTGTGCGAACCCCTCGCCCCGTCGGGGCGCAGCCTCCATCCGGTACGAAGAAAAGAAGCCATCGCTGTCTTTGCTCTGCACCTTTGGGTCCCACATCGCCCGTGTGAACATATCGTTCATCTGATCGAACCGCTCAAACTCCGGACCAATCTCAAACCCGGCGTCCCGGTCCGAGGCAAGCAAATGCTCAGGAGTTGAATTTGGCAGCCCCGTCATAGGCGCAGGTTACGCCTGCAGCTCGGCATCCCAATAGAGAAAATCGACCCAACTGTCGTGCAAATAACCGGGTGGGAACTTGCGGCCCAAATTCATCAGATCAGATGCCGATGGCGGACGCGGAGGTTTGCGCAGATGAAAGCCTACCTGTTTGAGGCTGCGCGACCCTTTCTTAAGATTGCACCGCGAACAGGCCGCGACCACGTTCTCCCAGCTGGTTATGCCGCCTCTCGCGCGCGGGATCACGTGGTCAAACGTCAACTCGCCTTGCGCGCCGCAGTACTGGCAGCAAAACTCATCGCGCAGAAACAGGTTGAATCGGGTGAACGCGACCTTCTTTTGCGGCTTAACGTAGTCTTTCAAAACCACCACGGAAGGGATACGAATTTCGGTTGAAGGACTGCGCACAACCTCTTCATATTCCGCAACAATTTCCACCCGGTCCAGCCAAGCAGCCTTCACCGCCTCCTGCCACGGCCACAGCGACAGTGGGTAGTAGGACAAAGGCCGGTAATCGGCGTTCAGCACCAAGGCAGGGTGATGCTTCAATGCCGCCGGATCACGGACAAAGTTCGTTCGAAAATTCATCGTCATACTTGCCACTCGCCTCGTCCAAAAACGGGCTGTGCACACATATGTAAGACCAAGGATTGGCCAAGTGCCACAAGCCCTTTGTCGAAACTATATATGGCGTTTGTAACAGTACAACCCCGCTGTTGTAACAACATCTAGGATCAATTGACGCGGCCCGACGCATGCAGCTGATCAAATTGCGGGATCGGGCCGAGCGCTGACCACGTCGCAACGCGCGCCCGACCGTCTGCTTTGGCCCGGTAAAGGGCCTTATCGGCACGGGCCAAAAGTTCGTCCAAGGGCACACCCGGCGCACTGACCGAGACACCAACAGAGGCCGTTGCCCGGATCGGAAGCCCTTCGCCGGCCGGGGCCGCCACCCCTTCAGCCAATGCCGCAGCGACAGCCCCGGCGCGCATCATCGATGGTGCATTCAGCAGCAAGACAAATTCTTCGCCTCCAAGCCGGGCAACAAGGTCCTTCTCACCCGCGATTGCCAGGAGTTTTTGGGCGATAAGACAGAGGCATTCGTCCCCCATGGCGTGACCGTGCGTGTCGTTGAGCACTTTGAAATGATCCACATCAATCATCACGAGGATGTGCCCGGCGCGCTCTGTCAGATCCTCTGCCTGCCGATAGAACGCCCGCCTGTTCAAGAGCCCCGTCAACGGATCATGATCCGCAAGCCGCACCAACTCTGCTTTCAACTCGCGCTGGCGCGCAAGGATCAACAAACCGGCAATAAGAAACGGCGCGCTCACCACGAACGTATGCGTCATTTCCGTTAAAATCTGCGAAGCCGTTACGCCAAAGAACCCCAGCTCAAACGCGAGCGCTGTGATCTGGATCAGCACTTGCACGACACAAAACAGCAAAAAACCGTGGTACAATCCGCGTGGAGCGCACCAATTCACCAAATACGACACATCCAACCTCCGGCTCCCCGAAGGCACATTGCTCAGAATTGGTTATCAAATGGTTAATGTATGATGCAGAAGGTAAACGTCACCCGAGCCCAAGCCGATCCCGCATGAACGCAAGAGCCACCTGCAAACCGTCAGGTGCGATCCCATGCGCCGTCCCCTTCATGATGTGCGCGTAGACCTCTTTCCAGCCTGCATCCTGCAAGGCCTGTGCCGCCTCAGGCAAAGATTGCACCGGCACCACATCATCCTGATCGCCGTGCACCAACAAAACCGGCGGACGACATTGCAGCTCATCAGCGAGCAGCTCCGGCGCCAGCAACCGCCCCGAAAACCCGACAATGCCCGCAATCTCATCTTCACGCCGCGGCGCCACATGCAGGGCCATCATCGTCCCTTGCGAAAACCCCAGGATCATCACCTGCTCGGGCAAAAGGTCTTCGTCAACCATAACCCCATCGAGAAACGCGTTAAGGTCTTCTGCTGCGCGCAACAGACCGGCCTGGCTTTCCTCCTCGCTCGATCCATCAATCCAAGGGATCGGAAACCACTGGTACCCCATGGGTGCCCCAGCGCAGGCCTCCGGCGCATCGGGCGCAAGAAAAAGCGTGTCGGGCATATGGTCGCCCAACGGGTCTGCCAATCCCAGAAGGTCCGCCCCGTTTGCCCCGTATCCATGCAGAAAAATCACCGCGGATCGTGTCTCGCCGCTCACTGGCTCTTTGCGTCCGGCCTGCAATGCTCGTGTCATAAGGGTCCCCTCTTGTGATCATGGCCTGTTTGGCAATCACGCAAGCTATACGCAACATTAAACGATCCCTTCACGGGACTTGATGTGCTGGTAATACGCCCAAAGCGCACGCGCGGCGACCGACCGCCAAGGGCTCCACGCTTCTGCCATCTGCCGAAAGACCCGCTCGGTGGGCCGTGCAGGCAGATCAAACAAAACCCGCGCCGCCTCCTGCATCGCCAAATCACCCGGCGCAAAGATATCGGGACGTCCCAACGAAAACATCGCATAAATCTCCGCCGTCCAGGGACCAATGCCCGGCACCGCGACGAGGGTAGAAATCACCTCCGCATCCGGCACGTCGCGCAGCCGTGCATAGTCAATATCCGCAGCAGCCAAAGCCCGCGCATAGCGCTGTTTGGGTCGAGACAGACCAGCCGCACGCAACGCCTCATCACTTGCGGCCGCGACCGCAGCCTCCGATGTCAGCCCCGCCTCTTGACAGCGCGCCCATATCGCGGTGGCCGAGGCCACGCTGACCTGCTGGCTGACAATGGCAAAGAAGAGCGCTTCAAACCCATCAGGGCGCCTGCGCAAAGGAAGAGGACTGCACTCGGCCACCACCGGCTCAAACCGCGGCTCGACCGAGACGAGCCACGCGGCCCCTTCAGCAATATCCGCAGCACTCTCAATCAGCCGCCGGCTCACAGCGCATCGACCCAGGCCAGAGCGCCGTCTACAGTCGTGACACGCGCGCACGCGGGCCCCGGCGGGCGGGCCAACAGGATAACCTTGATCCCCAAAGCCCGCGCCGCATCCAGCTTGGACCGGCTCAGGTCCCCGCCTGCATTCTTCACCACCAGCCGCGTCACCCCCAACCTCTTGAAAAGCGCCACCTCATCCGCCACCGAAAACGGCGGGCGCCCGACAACAAACGCGCCGCCTGCAAACGGAAAGGCCCCCTCAGGCGGATCAATCTGCCGGCAATAGACCCGCGCGCAGTCCAATGCGGCGAACCGGTCCAATGTTTGGCGACCCGTGGCCAAAAACACCACATCCTCTGCACCAACATACTCCGCAACAGCCGCCTCGCCCACTACCTCAACCCAATCATCCCCAGACGCAGCCGCCCAAGCCGGACGCTCCAAACGCACATACGGCAGCCCAAGCTGGCGGCACACCGCATGGGTCCGCGCCGTAATCACCTCTGCAAATGGATGCGTCGCGTCCACAACCGCGCGGATGCCCTCGTCCCTCAGATAGGCCTCAAACCCCGCGCGCCCCCCAAATCCGCCAACCCGGCACGGCACATCCAGTGGCGCGGGCCGCGCAACAGCCCCGGCAAGCGAGGCCACAACATCCCGCCCCTTCAGCGCCTTGGCCAAAGCCCGCGCCTCCCCGGTTCCTGCCAACAGCAAAATCGTCACCGCAGGCCCCTGCTTCTTCTGGCTAAAATAATCCCCGCCGGAGGCCCAAAAAACCTATCCACCGGCCTGCCCTACCACACGACCGCTCCGATCAATCACCACAACATCGCACTGCACGCCCGGCACCATGGCCGCAACGCGACGCAGCGCAGCCTCAGCGACCACCCGCCCCATCTCTGGTACCCGCTCCAACACCTCCAACGCCGTATTTGCTCCCGCAACGTCCGGCACTCCCAACATCTCGGCCAGCGCCTCAAAATCCACCTGAGATCGGGCCGAATGCAAATCCACGGCTCCTTGGGCAAGCTTGGTCATCTTGCCAATGCCGCCGCCAATCGTCAGTCGGGGCACAGGGTGTTTGGCCAGATACTTCACCAGTCCACCATAAAAATCTCCCATGTCGAGCATCGCGTGATCCGGCAGGCCAAACATATCCTGCACCACCCGCTCACTCGTCGCCCCCGTGCATCCCGCAACATGGCCCAGCCCGTCCGCCACGGCCACATCGATCCCCCGATGGATAGAGGCAATCCAAGCAGCACAGGAAAACGGCCGCACAACGCCCGTCGTCCCAAGGATCGATAACCCGCCCTCAATCCCCAACCTCGGGTTCCAGGTCTTGCGCGCAATCTCAGCGCCACCAGGCACCGAGATCTCAATTGTCACATCGGGCGCCATGCCGTAGGCGGCCGCAAGCTCTGCCACCACCTCGTCCATCATCGCCCTCGGCACCGGATTGATTGCAGGCTCCCCAACGGCAATGGGCAGGCCGGGCTTGGTGACCACCCCAACACCCTCACCGGCCTGAAACTCCACCCCGCCGCCCGAGGTCGCAACCCGCGCACAAATCATCGCGCCATGGGTCACATCCGGATCATCGCCCGCATCCTTAACGATCCCAGCCGCTGCCCAGCCGTCGCCCGCGCCACGGTCAACCACCTCGAACTCCGGCTTTTCACCCTTGGGCAGAACAAGCCCCACTCGGCCCGGCATCGTTCCGCCCCAGAGCCGCATGAGCGCAGCCTTCACAGCGGCGGTCGCACAGGCGCCCGTCGTCCAGCCGCGTCGCAATGGTCCGTCAGGCTTTCGTGTCATGGCGCAACCATAGCCGTATGCCGCCAATGCGCAATTGCATGTCGCGCAGACCCTTTCGCTGGCCAAAGACTCACGCCATAACGATCCCATGAAGCTTAACACGCCCTCCAGCCACACGTGGCCCACGTTCGATCCCGGTTGGGTCTGGCTGTGCGGTGCTGGTCCGGGTGATCCGGGCCTTCTGACGCTTCACGCAGTCAACGCACTTCGTCAGGCGGATGTGGTGATCTACGATGCTTTGGTGCAGGAAAAGATCCTCGATTGGGCGCCACAGGCCGAGCATATCTACGCGGGAAAACGCGGCGGCAAGCCCTCGCCGTTGCAACGCGACATCTCCCTCCGCCTTGTCCAGCTCGCGCGGGAGGGCAAGCGCGTCCTCCGCCTCAAGGGCGGCGATCCTTTCGTCTTTGGTCGTGGCGGCGAAGAGGCACAAACACTCGTGCAGAACCAGATCCCGATCCGCATAATTCCTGGCATCTCAGCGGGCATAGGCGGGCTGGCCTACGCCGGCATCCCCGTGACCCACCGCGACGTCAACCAATCGGTCACCTTCGTCACCGGCCACGACCAATCGGGGAACACGCCCTCCTCTCTCGATTGGGACGCAATTTCGCGCGGCAGCCAGGTCATCGTGATCTACATGGGCATGAAGCACATTGCCCAAATCCGCGATCACCTCCTCGCCGCAGGCCGTCCCGCGTCGGAAACTGTGGGCGTTGTCACCACCGCCACAACCGACGATCAGCAGGTACTGGAAACCACTCTCGGCACGATAGAGGCCGACATCGCCGCCGCAAGACTGACGCCCCCCGCGATCATCTGCATCGGACAGGCCGTCAAAATGCGGCAGGTCCTCGATTGGCAATCCATGGCCGCAGGGGCCGCGCCCCGAAATCTGGACCCTCTGGGCACATCGTCCGATGACGCAGCGACCGCCTAGCCCCTTCTTCTGGCCCAAAATATCCCCGCCGGAGGCTCCGTCATTGCCGCAAGCGATCTCGTCCCCATGCCAGGCCTGATCCTCTCCGCCCCCGCCTCCGGCGCTGGCAAGACCACCGTAACACTCGGCCTCCTGCACGCTCTGAGGCTGCGCGGCATCACTACACAGCCTGCGAAATCCGGCCCTGACTACATCGACCCGCGCTTTCACGAGGCGGCCTCTGGCACACCTTGCCTCAACCTTGACGCCTGGGCGATGACGCCCAATCGGTTGCGCAGCCTCGCGCAGACCGACAAAACCCTCATTGTCGAAGGAGCAATGGGCCTCTTCGATGGCGCGCTGCCAGACGGGCGCGGCGCGACGGCAGATCTCGCCCGCCATCTTGGCCTACCAGTCATCCTCGTCATCGATGCGGGTAAGATGGCCCAATCCGCGGCGGCAATCGTGCGCGGGTTTGCCGGGCATGACCCCGCCGTGCGGGTCGCTGGCGTGGTGCTAAACAACGTGGGATCGGACAAACACGCCCGCATGCTCCAAGCTGCCCTCGCGCCACTTGACATTCCAATCCTCGGGACCCTGCCGCGCTCGCCTGATCTAGTGCACCCTTCGCGCCATCTGGGCCTCGTTCAAGCCTCGGAACGGGAGGATCTGGACAGCTTCCTTGCCAAAGCATCGAAATTGATCGAGGCGCATTTGGATGTCGACGCCCTCCTCGCCTTGGCCAAACCCCAAAGCTCGGCCATGACGCACCCGCGTATGTCTCCTCCGGCCCAATGTATCGCAGTGGCCCAGGACACTGCCTTTGCATTTACTTACCCCCATATGCTCGCAGACTGGCGTGCCGCGGGCGCAGAAATTCTCACCTTCTCACCGCTAAACGATGACCCTGCCCCAGAAGCAGATTTCATCTTCCTACCCGGTGGTTACCC
The DNA here is from genome assembly GCA_020629175.1 of Flavimaricola sp. Classification (GTDB taxonomy): domain Bacteria; phylum Pseudomonadota; class Alphaproteobacteria; order Rhodobacterales; family Rhodobacteraceae; genus JALZWD01. The sequence goes on from JAHDDU010000040.1 coordinate 11,386, forward strand.
CGAGCTGCACGCCGGTCGCCTCGCATCAAACACCCGCTTTCTAAACAGCCTGCGTGCAACCGCCGCGCAAATTTACGGCGAATGCGGCGGCTACATGACACTTGGCACCGGCCTGATTGATGCGGACGGCAACCGCCACGCCATGGCCGGTCTTCTGCCGCTCGAGACCTCCTTTGCGGACCGCAAGCGCCACCTTGGCTACCGCCACATCTCTGCCAGCCAAGGCCCGATGTCAGGGGCCTGGACTGCGCACGAATTCCACTACGCCACCACGCTCTCCGCAAAGGGCGACCCGCTATTTGCCGCCACCGACGCCGAAGGCTTAGAGCTGTCCCCTATGGGCCTGATCCGAAACAACGTCTCTGGGTCCTTTGCCCACATCATCGACCGCGCCTGACCCATTGTGCCGGGACGGCGGGCGGGGCGAGGTGCGCAAGCACCAGCGGCGTCCCGTCCCCCATTGCCCCCACCTTCGAACAGGTCTACCGATGGGCGCATGACTGACGCCACCTCCCACATTGATGACGCTCGCGCTCAGCGCAACGTCGCCGTCCTCGTCGCAGCGCAAGCCATCCTTGGCGCACAAATGCCGATGCTGTTTGTCGTGGGCGGGCTTGCGGGCAGTATGCTGTCGTCCAACCCCTGCCTCGCCACTCTGCCGATCTCGATGATCGTTTTTGGTTCGATGACCACGGCCTCGTGGATTTCGCCCTTCATGCAGCGCCATGGCCGCCGTGCAGGTTTTGTCATCGGCGCTTTGGGCGGCGCTGCCGGGGCGGCAATCGCCGCCTACGGTCTCTACACCAGCAGCTTTTTCTTTCTCCTCGTGGGCTCCTATTTCTCTGGCATCTACATGTCGGCGCAGGGGTTCTACCGCTTTGCCGCCGCAGACACTGCCTCTGCGGCGTTCCGGCCCAAAGCCATTTCCTACGTCATGGCCGGCGGCCTGCTCGCCGCGATCCTCGGCCCGCAGCTCAACAAACTGGTCAGTGATGCCAGCGTCATTCCCGGCCTTGATGACACGATGGCGCTGATCCCTTTTATCGGCAGCTACATCGCGATCATCCTGCTCAATATCATCGGCACAACGCTCTTCTGGTTCCTCGACCTGCCCAAGCTTTCGGACGGCCCGCAGAGCACTACTGGACCGACACGCACGCGCCTGCAGCTCCTGCGCGATCCGGCTATCGTCGTGGCGATCATCTGCGGCATGGTGGCGTATTCGCTGATGAACCTCGTGATGACTTCGACCCCGCTTGCGGTCATCGGCTGCGGATTCACCCAAGGCAACGCCAATGACATTGTCTCGGCGCATGTGCTTGCCATGTTTGCACCATCGTTCTTTACCGGGCATCTGATCGCCCGGTTTGGCGTAACCAATATCATTGGAGCAGGTCTCGCCATCTTGGCAGCGGCGGGTGTTGTGGCCCTCTCGGGCGTCACGCTCACCAACTTTTTCGGCGCGTTGATCCTCCTCGGATTGGGTTGGAATTTTGGCTTTATCGGCGCGACCACACTCTTGGCCAGCTCGCATGCTCCGCATGAACGCGGCGTGGTCCAAGGCATGAATGACACGATCGTCTTTGGCGTGGTGACGATGGCAAGCCTCTCGTCGGGAGGGCTGATGAACTGCTCAGGCGGCACACCTGTAGAAGGGTGGAACGCGGTAAACTACGCGATGGTCCCGTTCCTGTTGCTCGCCGTTGGTGCGCTCGTCTGGCTGCGACTGCGCCGTGACACCTTGCCTACCTGCGCCCCGTAAACGACTGCCACGCCAGCCCAACCCGCCGCTGGAACTCCGACCCACCCAAACGCCCCTCGGCCACCGCGGCCGGATCACGCACAGCCTCACGCAACACGCCCTTCGCCCGCCACGCGGCCAAAAGCGCTTGATCCTCATCCCCAAACGCGACCGAGCGCGTCTCGGTCAGCGCCTCCAGCGCCTTCTCGGCCAAGGCCCTCACGCCGTCATGCGTGCCATCGACCATCGGTTTGCGCCCGCGTGCCTCAAGGTCCGGCACTGCCATGAACCAATTTGCCACGCCCTGCGCAAAGCCCACCTTTCGGGCGGCGGACCGCTGGGCATCGCTCAAACCCTCTTCCACAAAGCAGCAGGCGACACAGGCGGCCTCCATCAATGCCCCGCTCGTCGCATCCAGATAGCGCCGCTGTTCACCCAAATCGGCGAATGGTTCGCGGTAGATGTCCCAGCGCCGGGCATCGACCAATCCGTCAAGATCGGCGATATCCAGCTCCATGTCCCAGATCGCTTGCGCCAGTGGTTCCACCACCGGGTGCCGGCGCGGCGTCTTGCCCGCAGCAATCTCGCTCAGCGCATCGCGCCACCACTGCAGCCGGATCTCCGCAATCCCCGCCTCTTCCGTCACCCATGGCGCGCGCGCCACCTCGACGTTGAAGGCATAAAGCGGCCACAGATATTCACGAAACTCCACCGGCACCGCCATCACTGCGGCAAACCGGTCCGCATCGCCCCTTTCCACGATTTGCGCGCAGGCGATCAGATTTTCTTCATGGCTCATCGCTTACCCCCAACCCGTCATAGAGCCCCAGAAACCCGGCCCACAAAAGCCCGGCCTCGCGCGCATGTCGCTTGACCCGGATTTGCAGGACCCGCCACTGCGACAGCCCGGACGGCCCCGCCGCCCGATAGGTTTCCGCCGCGAGCGCTTGTCCGGCCAATCCGACCCAGCCGCATTGCATCGACAATCGCGGCAGGTGAAAGCTCTGACTGACAAAGACAACATCCCGCCCACCGCGTTCTCGCAGCTCATAGCGGCATGTATCCGGTGTCTGATCGGCCTCTGGATCCACTTCGATCTGGCGGTCTGGTACGCCTTGCGCAATCAACCACGCCCGCATGGTCGTTGCCGCCTCCGCGGTATTGGACACCACGAGGGTCTGCACAAGGTCGCGCTCCAGCAAGTCCATCCCGGCGCGCAACCGCTCTTCGTGCAAAGGCGATATCGACCCGTCCCGCACCACGGCGCCAAAGATCAACGCTGCCTGCGCTGGAACAAGCTCGTCAACAGGAGTGACAGGATACAGCGCCCGCGCCCAGAGGAGTGGTGCGAAGAACACCAAACCGCCAAAAGCAATCCGCCGCAGCCAGCGCCGCAGGTTAAGAGCCATCATTGGCAACCGCCGCGCGGACCAACCGCTGCACGCGGATCACAGCGTCATCGGGACAAGAGGCCGCAATCTCAGCCACGACCTGCCCGCCCTCGATGATGCGCACGCTGTCGGTCCCATAATCCAGGCACGTATCGGCAGTAACCGCGCGAACCCCGGACAATTCCTGTCGAGCCACAGCACGCACCGTGCCGAACACTCCGGGCACAGTCTGCTCGGTAATCACCGGGGCAGCACCACCCGCTGGCCAGGTCGTCTGGCGCACCACGTCATTGGGGAACACTGCAAGCTCGCTGCCGCCCTGCAAGGCACTGACACCGCTGACATAGACACCGTCCGGCGCCACGTTCCCCGGCCCGCCGCCGCATCCCACCAACAAAAGCCCCGCCAGCGCCGCCGCACCAAACCGCATCATACCTTTGCCTCCGTTCCAACCGAGGGAGCGCCGTCCCGCACCAACTTCCAGACAATCGCCTCCAGCAGCGCATCAAACGAGGCGTCAACTATATTGGCCGACACGCCAACCGTGGACCAACGCCGCCCTTGAGCATCTTCGCTGTCAATGATGACACGCGTCACCGCCTCGGTGCCACCATCGGTGATGCGGACTTTGAAATCGACCAGATCAATATCGTCAATATAGGTTTGATAGGGCCCAAAATCCTTGCCCAAAGCCGAAGACAGCGCGTTCACCGGACCCTGATCCGATCCATCCGGCCCCCGCGATTCTGAGACGCTGAGCACCCGTTCCTTGCCAATCTTCACTACCACGACGGCCTCTGATACGGACATCATCGCGTCATGCCGGTTTTTGCGGCGTTCCACCGTCACGCGGTAGCGTTTCACTTCAAAAAAGGTCGGCAAGATACCCAACTCGCGTCGCGCCAACAGCTCAAACGAAGCCTGTGCGGTGTCGTAAGAATAGCCCACCGCTTCCTTGGCCTTGATCCGCTCTAGAATTCGGCCCAGCGCCGGGTCGTCCTTTTCGACCTCAATCCCCGCCCGCTTCAAACGCTCGCGCAGGTTGGATTGCCCGGCCTGATTGGACATCGGGACGATCCGTTCGTTGCCCACGGCAGCGGGATCGATGTGTTCATAGGTGGTGGGGTCTTTGACAATCGCGCTGGCGTGCAGCCCCGCCTTATGGGCAAAAGCGCTAGCCCCCACATAGGCCGCCTGCTTGGCGGGGACGCGGTTGAGGATATCATCGAGCATCCGGCTCACCTGCCGCAACCCTTTGAGCGCATCGGTCGTCACGCCGGTCTGCAACGTGCTCGCAAACGGCTCCTTCAGCAGCAGCGTCGGGATCAGCGTCGTGAGATTGGCATTGCCGCAGCGTTCGCCCAGCCCGTTAAGCGTCCCCTGCACCTGCCGCGCACCTGCTTCGACTGCCGCCAAAGTGCAGGCCACGGCATTGCCGGTGTCATCGTGGGTATGGATGCCCAAATGATCGCCGGGAATGCCTGCGGCGATCACCTCGCGCACGATCCGCCCGACCTCTTCGGGCAACGTGCCGCCATTGGTATCACACAGCACCACCCAGCGGCAGCCCGCCTCCAGCGCAGTGCGCAAACACCGGAGCGCGTACTCGGAATTGGCCTTATAGCCATCAAAGAAATGCTCTGCATCAAACAAGGCCTCACGCCCCGCCCCCGTCAGATGTGCGAATGACGCGCGCAGGTTCTCGACGTTCTCCTCCAGCGTGATGCCAAGGGCCCTGGTCACGTGGAACTCATGCGACTTGCCCACCAGACAAACCGCTTGCGTGCCTGCGTTCATCACAGCGGCCAAAACGTCATCATTCTCCGCCGACCGGCCCGCCCGCTTGGTCATCCCAAACGCCGTCATCGTGGCCTTGAGGGCCACATCTTCCTCAAAAAACGCACTGTCCGTCGGGTTCGCGCCGGGCCAACCACCTTCGATATAATCCACGCCCAACGCGTCCAGCGCCTGAGCAATCTGTACTTTCTCAGCCGTTGAAAACTGCACACCTTGTGTCTGCTGCCCATCCCGCAACGTGGTATCAAAAAGATACAGCCGCTCCATCACACCGCCCCCCAACTTCTTTGGGCCGTCACCCCCGCCGGAGGCAAGAAAGAGGTGTCAAAGCACCCGCCATCCAACCGCACGTCTGACACACTCGCGCCGCCCGGCCCCGCCGGGCAGCCCCCGACCGCCCCCCCGGGCGGGGGCTCCACCCCCACTCGCGGCCGGGGGCTGCCCTCTGTGGCGCTCATGATCCGTCCTCCAAAACCGCGGGATCAAACTCAGGCCCGGCTTCCCAGGTCACTTGGCCACCGACATCCGCCACTTGGACACCCGCAGCGCTTAGCGTATCGCGAATACGGTCCGCCTCAGCCCAATCTTTGGCCGCACGTGCGGACGCCCTTGCAGCCAAGAGCGCCTCGACCTTTGCCGCTATCGCAGGATCAGGGCCGTTAGCGGAATCCGTGAGCCGTGACCAATCCGTCATCAGACCCAAGATTTCGAGCCCGGCGGCAAAAGGCACCAGCATCTCCGGCGTCTTGCCCTTCGACAAAACGTGCAGGCGCGCCAGAGCCCCCGGGGAATTCATGTCATTGGCCAACACGCCCAGAAACTCTGCATCTTGCCGCCACTCGCCGGACGTCTTCAGGCCCGCAACAAGGTCAGCAGAGAACCCATGCGTCGCCAAAATTCCACGCCAAGAAGCTAGCGTCTTCTCTGCCTCCCCCCGCTTCTTCTCCGTCCAATCCATCGGCTTGCCGTAATGCGTCATCAAAAACACATAGCGGATCACCTCACCCGGCACGCCCTGATCCAGAAGGTCACGCACGGTAAAGAAATTGCCCAAGGACTTGGACATCTTCTTCCCCTCAACCAGCAGCATCTCATTGTGCAGCCACACCTGCGCGAAATCCGATCCCGGATTGGCACAGCAGCTTTGTGCCACTTCATTCTCGTGGTGCGGGAACATCAGATCGTTGCCACCGCCATGAATGTCAAACGACGCGCCAAACAGCGCCTCGATCATGGCCGAGCACTCAATGTGCCACCCAGGCCGCCCGCGGCCCCAAGGGCTGTCCCACCCCGGCAGATCGTCCGAAGACGGCTTCCACATCACAAAATCCATCGGATTGCGCTTATAGGGCGCCACCTCGACCCGAGCCCCCGCGATCATGTCATCGACCGACCGCCCAGACAGCGCCCCATAGGCGTCATAGCTTTCGACAGCGAAGAGCACGTGCCCCTCCGCCTCATAGGCGTGACCCAGATCAATCAGCCGCTCCATCATGGCGACCATCTGGCCGATGTACTCGGTCGCACGGGGCTCAACATTGGGCCGCGCATTGCCCAGCGCGTCCATATCGGCGTGATACCAGCCGATGGTCTCTTCGGTGATCTCGCCAATCGACCGCCCCGTTTCAGCCGCCCGCGCGTTGATCTTGTCATCCACATCCGTGAAATTCCGCGCATAGGTCACCTGATCTTTACCGTACACATGCCGCAACAGCCGCACCAGCACGTCAAACAGGATCACATTGCGCGCGTTCCCCAAATGGGCGCGGTCATACACCGTCGGCCCGCACAAATAGACGCGCACGTTTTCAGGATCGAGGGGGGTAAACTCCTCTTTCCGGCGGGTCTTGGAATTGTGCAGTCGTATCGTCGTCATAGCGTGGCCTTTCGCGGCGCGGTTTTCCCCCGCGGGCTTGGCTGAATTCACGACAAAATGCTAGATGTGAAAGAGCGGCCCGCGTGCGTTTAGCAGCAGGGAGTAATGCAAATAATGATGCAGGTGCTCTGGTTCATGCTCCACGCATAGCAAAGCAGCCTCCCCTTGTCACCCTCTGCGCACACCGTCATGCTGGAGCCATGAGCATGAACACCGTCAACACCATCTGCGCCAGCCTGCCCGGCGCTACTTGGGCCGACCCGTCCGAAGGGCAGCTTGCGTCTTGGAAAGTGGGTGGCAAAATGTTCGCCTGCGTGGCGGGCGAGCAAGACAAGGTCGCCGTCAAATGCGACAGCGTGGAAACGGCGCAAATGCTGATAGATGCAGGCGCCGCAGAAAAAGCCCGCTACTTCCACCGCTCCTGGGTCGC
>JAHDDU010000040.1:18720-29217 GCA_020629175.1 Flavimaricola sp.
TCAGGCAAAGAAAGGGTCGCCCGCGTCCTTGAGCTCGCAAACATTGCCGTCGGGGTCCAGAAAGGTCCCAACCAGCCCCCACTCGTATTGCGTCACCTCCACCGCCACACCCTGTGTCCGAAGTGTCTCGGCGCAGTCGCGCACATCGGCCACGTTGAACCGCAGCATCGTCGGGTTCATGCGGTTGCTCTTGCGCCCTTCCACCGCGTGCCCACCCGTTTCAATCATCAAATACCCGCTGCCAAACCGCAGGCAGACCAGCCCGTCTTTCTCGAACCAGACCGGAAGGCCGAGGATGTCTCGGTAAAACGCCACGCAGTCGTCAAACCGCTCGGTCCCAAGGATCAGTCCGGGCGTGATCAACTCATCTGCGATCGTCATACCAAGTTTCCTTGATCGCACACCCGATGCGCATGGTTTGTGCATCGGGTGTGCATGCTGTGTGCATCCGCCAATTCAGGCATAGCTGATGACCTCAATCTCCACGCCGTTCTCTTCGTGGAAATAAAAGCGCTTGCCCGGCTCATAGTCCGCATGGCTGTGGGTCGCGTAGCCCAGCGATTTGACCTGCGCCTCTGTGGCGTCAAGATCATCCACGACAACGCCCAGATGATTGAGCCCGCCCTTGATCGTATAGCTGCTGTCGGGCGACCCATGCGGATTGCCTCCCGGACCGGTGTAGAGGGCAACATAGTCCTCCTCAGTTCCCACATGCACCGTCCGGCCACCATTCTTGGCGTCACCGGACCAGCGGATGTGCCAGCCGAACAGTTCAATCAGCATTTCTGCCGTCTTTTCAGGGTTTTCCACGGTGACATTCACGTGTTCCAAACGAGCACTCATCACACTTTCCTCCAGATGCGGGTAAACAAACGGCGCTTGGGCAATACAGGCAGACGCACGCAGCCTGCGTCAAGGTCATGGCCCCAGCCCATCCCGTCCCGCTGCATCAGCGCGATGTCCTTTGGGGCCATACAGTAGCGTTTCTGTTTCATCACATTCTCCTCTTGAAATCGTTCAGTAGGGATGTTGTAATTTCTCAAGTTAACTTGAGATCAAGAGAAAAATGATATGGCGCAGATAGGGCTTAGCATCGGTGATTTGGCCAAGCGTTCCGGCCTCGCCGTGTCAGCCATCCGGTTTTACGAAACCCACGGCATCGTGCAGCCCCTGCGCAACACCGGCGGCCACAGGCGCTATGGCCGCGCGGATTTGCGGCGCCTGTCGTTTGCAATGATTGCGCAGCGGTTGGGGTTTTCGCTGACAGAGATTGGCGAACACCTCGCAAAGTTGCCCGCGCACAAGGCCCCCACCCGCAGCGATTGGTCCCGCATGGGCCGGACCTTCCGCAAACGCATCGACGACCGGATCGCAGCGCTTGAGGATTTGGGCCAACGGCTCGACGGCTGCATTGGCTGTGGGTGCCTGTCACTCGACAAATGCGCACTCTATAATCCCGACGATACGATTGCGGCCCGCGGGTCCGGGCCGCGCTATCTGCTGGGGGACAGCCTCTCAGATTGACAGGCCACCGCGAACATGGTCGGTGGTGTCATGACACAACACGCCCCCCTTTCATCACGCATCACCCAGATCAACGGCGGCGGGTCGGACGGCTGGGATCACTTCCGCCGTGCCCGTGCCATGAAGGAAAGCGGTGCACCGGTTATCGAGCTTACGATCGGCGAACATGACATCCGCACCGCCGCCCCGATTTTGCAGGACATGCACCGCGCCGCAAAGGCGGGACACACGGGCTATGCGGATATCCCTGGCATCCCGATTTTGCGCGAAACTGTCGCCCGTCGGATGGCGGAAAACACTGGTGTTCCGACGACACCGGACAACATCCTGATCACGCCCGGCGGTCAATTTGGCCTCTTTGCCGCGCATCTTGCGGCCTGCGATGAGGGCGACCGCGCGCTCTACATCGATCCCTACTACGCAACCTACCCCGGCACGATCCGCAGCGTCGGTGCCGTCCCCGTGCCGGTGCAGGCCAAGCCTGAGTTCGGATTTCAGCCGCAAATCCGCGATCTGGAGGCCGCAGTAGAGGGTGCGCGGTCGCTCATGATCAATTCTCCCAACAATCCGACAGGCGCCGTCTATTCTCCGGCCACGATGGACGGGATTGCGGGGCTTTGTCAGGCGCATGACCTTTGGCTTATCTCGGACGAGGTTTACGACACCCAGGTCTGGGACGGCGAGCACATCACGCCCCGCGCTTTGCCCGGTATGTTGGAGCGGACGCTTGTGGTCGGTTCCCTCTCCAAAAGCCATGCAATGACGGGCAGCCGCATCGGTTGGGTCTGCGGACCGGAGCCTGTGATCGCTTGTCTTGAGGATTTGACCACCCACTCCACCTACGGCTTGCCCGGCTACATTCAGGAGGCCGCGGTATTCGCACTCAACCAAGGCCCTGCGTTCGAGGCGGACATCGCCGACCCCTTCAAGAGGCGCAGACAGATCACGATGGAGCTTTTGGCTGGGCAAAACGCGGTTAAAGCCTCTCCCAGTCAGGGGGCGATGTATGCGCTGCTGGACATCCGTGCGACAGGTCTGAGCGGTGAGGACTATGCCGCGCGCCTGCTTGATGATGAGCTCATTGCAGTGATGCCGGGCGAAAGTTTTGGCGCTGCCGCCGCGGGGCATGTGCGCGTGGCCTTTACCATTGAGGACGCAGTCTTTCGCGATGCCATGACCCGGCTCCTGGCGCATGCCGGCGCCTTGTCGACATGATGGGGCGCGCCACCGGCACGCCCCGCTGATCGCCCTGAGGGGAGCGGACGGCGATCAGAAGTTGTAAGACACTCGTAACGCAGCAGTGTCCGCGTTCACGTCGATGCCTGTGCTGTCAAAGTCGTCAAACTCATGCCGCAGCAGTTCACCACCCACCGTGATGGCATCGCTGACGCGGTACTCGGCCCCCACACCATAGAGATAGCCGTCGCTTGACAGATCACCCAAAGCGCCACTTGTGCTGGCCTGTGCCAGACCCACGGTCACAAACGGCAGAAAGGCACCCGCATCATACCCGGCGCGCGCTTTGGCGCGGAACACACTGTCGAGGTCCTGACCGGTGGTGTCATCGCTCACATCGTAGGCCGCATACTCCAACTCACCGCCAACGACCCACGTGCCCAGGTCGTAATTGTACCCGGCATGCAATCCGACACCACCACCGTTGAAATCATCGCCAAAGGTCGAGGACCCCTCCAGATCAGCGTACCCGAGCGAGCCACCAACGTACCCACCAGTCCAGTCGGCCCCGTAGGACACAACCGGCGCAGGCGTCACCGGCACAGTCTGGACCGGAGGCGCGGCCACAGGCTCGTTCAAACCGCCTGCAAAGGCTGGCGCGGCTAGCATCACAGCCGTGGCGACGACAGCGCTGGTTTTGGAAATAGTCATAACATACTCCTGTTTTTCGGGGAGAGCCCTCTGATCGCTCTCACCCAGCTCACTTAGGAAGCCTATTTGGTCAAAAAACCTGTCCTCTCCAGACCTCACGAATTCGCGATAAATATCGGCAAAATACAGCCGTAACATTCTGATAAAATGGCAATTATTGGCGCAGAGCCACGCCACAACTGTCACTTCAAGCACCGGCACACCCCTCAAAAGCGACCAGATGTCGCAATTGAAGCAGACCCTCATTTCTAAAATCGCGACCATACCCGAAATCAAAGCGTTGGGAGGCGCCCAAGTGTACCGAACCGGATGGAGAGTGACGCTGATCTTGCGCACCATCGGGGCCCGCAGGGGCCGTGCCGCCCGAGGTCGTCCTGCGGTGTGAGGCTTTGCTTTCACACCTCTTACACGACGATCCAAAAGGCACATTCACATGACAGACACAACAACGGCCCCCGCCCGTAAATCCCGCAGTGGGGGACGCGCGGCGCGTCACGCCGCCCGTTCCGCCCCTCTCGCCGCCGATGTGCGCCCCGTGCGCGCTGGCATGTCGGGCGGCGCGCTCAAACTGCTCTCGGATGCCGAGATCCAGCGTATCCACCGCACCGCTTTACAAGCGCTCGAAGAGATTGGCATCGCTCTTGCCCCGCAAAGCGGTATCGACGCGATGACGGCCAAGGGCGCAATTCTGGGCGATGATGGCCGCTTGCGGTTTCCACCCGCCTTGGTCGAAGACATGCTCGCCCTGGCGGCCCGCGACATCACGCTGTGCAGCCGTGACGGCAAGCATGATCTGACGCTGTCGGGCCAGCGGGTTCACTATGGCACCGCCGGGGCAGCTGTCCACATGGTGGACGTCCATGGACGACAGTACCGCGAAAGCACGCTCCAGGATTTGCATGATGCGGCCAGGATCGTGGACCAGCTCGACAACGTTCACTTTTTGCAGCGCCCTATGGTCGCCCGCGACGTGCTCGACAATCGCGAGATGGACCTCAACACCATCTACGCCTGCACCTCGGGCACGACCAAGCACATCGGGACCTCGTTCACCGAGCCTGACTTTGTGCCACCGGCCATTGACATGCTGCACATGATCGCCGGTGGAGAGGACGCATGGCGGGCGCGACCATTCGTAAGCAACTCCAACTGTTTTGTCGTCCCACCGATGAAATTCGCCACCGAAAGCTGCGAAGTGATGGAGCATTGCATCCGTGCGGGCATGCCGGTGCTGCTGCTGTCCGCCGGACAAGCTGGAGCCACGGCTCCTGCCCCGATTGCAGGGGCCATTGTTCAGGCGGTCGCCGAGTGCTTGGCCGGGGTGGTCTATGTCAACTCCATCGCGCCCGGTCATCCGGCGATCTTTGGCACTTGGCCTTTCGTGTCAGACCTGCGCACCGGGGCGATGTCCGGGGGCTCTGGCGAACAGGCACTTTTAACAGCCGGTTGCGCCCAGATGCATCAGTTCTACGGCCTGCCCGGTGGAGCGGCGGCGGGTATCGCCGATGCCAAGCTGCCCGATATGCAAGCCGGCTGGGAGCAGATGTGTTCGAACGTGATGGCCGGACTCTCAGGGCTGAACATGGTCTATGAGGCGGCGGGCATGCATGCGTCCTTGCTGGGCTTTTGTCACGAGAGCCTGATCCTTGGTGATGACCTGCTGGGGCAAGCCCTGCGCTGTGTCCGCGGGATTGAAGTGACGGACGACACGCTGGCGCTTGAGACGATGCGGGCGACCTGCATAGGTGGGCCGGGGCACTATCTCGGCTCGGATCAGACGCTGGGGCTGATGCAGACGGAATACATCTATCCCGAGATTGCGGACCGGACGTCGCCCAAGGAATGGGACGAGAACAATCGCCCCGACCTCATTGAGAACGCGGTGGCGCGAAAGGAAAAGATCCTGAGCGAAACCTCGGCTGCGCGGTTTGATCCAACTTTGGATGTGGCAATTCGAGAAAAGTTCAACATACACCTCCCGTCGTAAGCGGTGCTTGGGGGCGCTGCCCCCGGCTGCGCCTCCCCCGGGATTATTTTAGCCAGAAGAAGACGGGGGCGTGCTGATCTGACCGCCCCCAACGGCTGCGCCCACGCCGGTCGTACCAGGGCAGGAGGTTGGCAGCCCGTATTTCACACGAGCCGCCAAGTAGGCGAAAGCCTGTGCTTCGAGCATGTCCCCGTCCAGACCCACCTCTTCAATCGGCTCAACCGGGCACTCCAGCGACGCGGATAGCATGGCCATGAGCGTGGTGTTCATGCGCCCCCCTCCGGTGACAAGAAGGCGCGCGGGCGGGGCCGGGCAATGCTCCATCCCGCGCATAACGGCGGCGGCGGCGCAGGCTGTGAGCGTGGCTGCGGCATCGGCATTCGAGAGGTTGGAGATGGCGTTTTTGAGATCGTCAAAGGCATCGCGGTCAAGCGATTTGGGCGGGATTTTGTAGAAGTATGCGTGGTCCATGAATGTGGACATGATGCCATCATCGACTGTGCCGGATGCGGCCAGTTCGCCCTGCTCATCAAAAGGCTGGCCCAGCCGGGCCTGCATCAGATCATTCAGCGGGGCATTTGCGGGGCCCGTGTCAAAGGCGAGCAGCGCGCCTTCGGCCTCTGGCGCGTTGCGGCTGGGATCGATCCACGTCAGGTTGCCCACGCCGCCAAGGTTGAGGATGGCCAGTGGCTGGGTCGCCTTGATACGACGGGCCAGCGCCCAGTGGTAAAACGGAGTGAGCGGCGCGCCCTGCCCGCCCATGGCCACGTCGTTGCTGCGAAAATCCCAGGCGACGGGACGGCCCAACACGTCTGCCAGAATAGAACCATCACCCACCTGCAAGGTACGCCCGCCTGCGGGGTCATGCGCCAACGTCTGGCCGTGAAAGCCCACCAGATCGACATCGTCAAACTGGCTGAGAAGCTGGGCATGCACGGTTTCAACCACTTCGGCAGCCGCCTCAACCGCGGCACCCGACCATTGGCCAAGCGCCGCGCGCAGCGTCGCGCGCTCTACATCCGAATAAGGGCGGTAAGCGGTGGGGCCAAAGCCCAGAACCTGCTCGCCATCAGTTTCGATCACAGCGGCATCGACACCGTCGAGCGAGGTGCCCGACATCGCCCCCAGAACGCGCATCATCTGCCGTTTCAACATCCGCTTTCCCTCTGCCACCCTACCGCCTATAGACGTTGTGCACGCCCAAAGGCCCAAGGACAAGACGATGACCTACCATCCCAAATCCGAATTCATGCGCGTTATGATCGAGCGCGGCTTTTTGGCCGATTGCACGGATTATCAGGGGCTGGATGAGGCGCTGTCAAAAGGCGTTGTGCCGGCCTACATCGGGTTTGATGCGACGGCGACGTCGCTGCATGTGGGCTCGCTCATCCAGATCATGATGCTGCGCTGGCTGCAAAAGACGGGGCACAAGCCGATCACGCTTATGGGCGGTGGCACCACCAAAGTGGGCGATCCGTCGTTCCGCGCGGATGAGCGGCCGCTGCTGGGGCCCGAGCAGATTGACGCCAATATCGCAGGCATCAAGCAAGTGTTTGCGGCCTACCTCTCATACGGCGATGGCGACACGGACGCGATGATGATCAACAATGCCGAATGGCTTGATCAGTTGAATTACCTCGACTTCCTGCGGGATATCGGGCGGCATTTCTCGATCAACCGGATGCTCTCATTCGAGAGCGTCAAATCGCGGCTGGACCGCGAGCAATCGCTGAGCTTTCTTGAGTTCAACTACATGATTCTGCAGGCCTATGATTTCCTTGAACTGAACCGCAGATACGGCTGCCTGCTGCAGATGGGCGGAAGCGATCAGTGGGGCAACATCGTCAACGGGATCGATCTGACGCGGCGCGTGCTCGATCATGAGATTTATGGGCTGACGTCGCATCTGCTGACCACGGCGTCGGGTGCCAAGATGGGCAAATCTGCTGATGGGGCCGTGTGGCTTAACGCGGATATGCGCAGTCCTTATGAGTTCTGGCAGTACTGGCGCAACACCGAGGACGCGGATGTTGGCCGGTTCCTCAAGCTCTACACCGAGATGCCGATTGCCGAATGTGACCGCCTTGGCGCGCTTGAAGGTGCGGAGATCAACGCCGCCAAAATCATCCTCGCCAACGAGGTGACGACGCTGCTGCACGGCGCGGACGCGGCGGCCGCGGCAGAGGCAACGGCGCGCGAAGTCTTCGAGAAGGGCGGCACGGGCGATGACCTGCCCACGCTGACGCTCTCAGCCGAGGATGTCGCGGGCGGGATGTCGATCGTTCAGCTGATCGTGCGGTCGGGCCTTGCGGGTAGTGGCAAGGACGCCAAACGCCTGATCGACGGCGGCGGGGCAAAGATGAACGATGCGGCCCTGACCAACGCCGGGCTGATGATCACGGCGGATGATCTGTCGCAGCCGATCAAATTGAGCGCCGGAAAGAAGCGACATGCTTTGGTACAGCTGGGATAGCGCGGGCTATGATCCAATCCATCCTTGAGCGCTGTGAGGCGCACGGCCTGCGCATGACGGAGCAACGCCGCGTCATTGCGCGGGTGCTTGAGGATGCAGAGGACCACCCGGATGTGGAAGAGCTGCACCGCCGCACCGCTGCCATTGATCCGGGCATCTCGATTGCCACGGTGTACCGCACTGTCAAACTGCTTGAAGAGACAGGCATCCTCGAAAAGCACGAGTTCGGCGATGGCCGCGCACGCTATGAACCTGCGGACCGCGAGCATCATGACCACCTGATCGACATGAACTCGGGCGATGTGATCGAATTCGTCGACGCCGAAATCGAAGCGCTGCAAGAGAAGATTGCCCGGCGTCTCGGCTACCGGCTCAAGGGCCACAGGCTCGAACTTTATGGCGTTCCGCTGTCCAAATCGGACGCGGACGATGCAAATGGATAACCTGCGCGGCAGCCTGTTCATGATCCTTGCCATGGCCTTGTTTGCCGTTGAGGATATGTTGATCAAACAAATGTCGGCGCAGATCAGCATTGGCCAGATTTTCATTATTCTGGGCGCAGGCGGTGCGCTGTCGTTCATTGCGCTTGCACATTTGCAGCGCATGCCGCTCTGGACGCCGATGCTCTGGCACCCCGCCCTGCTTGCGCGGACGGCGGCAGAGGTCATAGGCAGCATCGGATTTGTCACCGCCCTCAGCCGGACGGATTTTTCCACGGCCTCTGCCGTGATCCAATCCGTGCCCTTGATTGTAACCCTCGGCGCTGCGCTGTTTCTGGGCGAGGCTGTCGGCTGGCGGCGATGGACCGCTATTGCCGTGGGGTTCGTGGGCGTACTGCTGATCATCCGGCCCGGTCTGGACGGGTTTGAACCGGCCAGCCTCTTTGCGCTCTTGGGCGCCTTTGGGCTTGCCGTGCGGGATCTGCTAACCCGCCTCGCCCCACCCGAGGCAACCTCCGCTCATTTCTCGGTTCTGGCGTTTGTCGCCTTTATCCCGACCGGCCTTGGCCTGATGTTCGCGGGCGGTGATGGCCTTGTGACACCCGACGCACTAAACACCGCACGCATCGCTTGCGCGATTGTCATCGGCGTCATCGCCTACATCGCCATCATCACCGCCACTCGCACCGGCGATGTCGCAACGGTCGCCCCGTTTCGCTACAGCCGTATCGTCTTTGCGCTGATCATCGGCACGTTTGTCTTTGGCGAACGGCCTGATGTTTGGATGCTGATTGGCACGCTGATCGTCGTGGGCTCGGGCCTCTACACGCTTTGGCGCGAAAGCCGGGCTGCTGCTTTGCATCCCGAGTGACGCTGCGGTATAGCGCGAGCGAGATTAACTGTAGCCGCACAAGGATCCTCCTCCCATGAGCACAATCATCGACATCCACGCCCGCGAAATCCTCGACAGCCGGGGCAACCCGACAGTTGAAGTGGACGTCACGCTGGAGGACGGCACGCTGGGCCGCGCCGCTGTCCCATCGGGTGCGTCTACAGGTGTGCATGAAGCCGTAGAAAAGCGCGACGGCGACAAGGGCCGCTACATGGGCAAGGGCGTGCTGGAGGCAGTGGCCTCTGTCAACGGTGAGCTCGCCGAAGCGCTGCTCGGTGCGGATGCAACCGAACAGGTTGAAATTGACCAGACCATGATCGAAGTCGACGGGACCGAGAACAAGGGCCGCCTTGGCGCCAATGCGATCCTCGGGGTTTCCATGGCTGTAGCCAAAGCGGCAGCGGATTTCACCGCCCAGCCGCTCTATCGCTACATTGGTGGCACCTCTGCCCGCGTATTGCCGGTGCCGATGATGAACATCATCAACGGCGGCGAGCACGCCGACAACCCAATCGACATTCAGGAATTCATGATCATGCCGGTGAGCGCCACCGACATCCGTGAAGCCGTGCGCATGGGCTCTGAAGTGTTCCACACATTGAAGAAAGAGCTTTCCGCCGCCGGCCTCTCTACTGGCATCGGTGACGAGGGCGGCTTTGCGCCCGACATCTCCTCCACTCGTGCCGCGCTCGATTTCATCCTGAAGTCGGTGGAGAAGGCAGGCTACAAGCCGGGTGAGGACATCTACCTCGCCATGGATTGCGCCGCGACCGAATACTACAAGGACGGCAAATACGAGATGAAAGGCGAGAACGCCTCCCTCTCTTCCGACGAAAACGTCAAATACCTCGCCTCACTGGTCGCCGACTATCCGATCATCAGCATCGAAGACGGCATGTCCGAGGATGACTGGGACGGCTGGAAGGCCCTGACGGACGAGCTGGGCGGTAAGGTCCAGCTGGTGGGTGACGATCTTTTTGTGACCAATCCCAAGCGCCTCAAGCAGGGGATCGACACAGACACCGGCAACTCGCTGCTGGTCAAGGTCAACCAGATCGGCACCCTGACCGAAACGCTGCAAGCCGTAGATATGGCCCACCGCGCGCGCTACACCTGCGTGATGTCGCACCGCTCGGGCGAGACCGAGGACGCCACCATCGCCGACCTCGCTGTGGCCACCAACTGCGGCCAGATCAAAACCGGCTCACTGGCCCGCTCTGACCGGCTCGCCAAATACAACCAGCTGATCCGCATCGAGGAAATGCTGGGCGAGACGGCGGTTTATGCCGGGCGT
>JAHDDU010000073.1:0-2747 GCA_020629175.1 Flavimaricola sp.
AAGCAAACGGAAGAAGCTAACATGGCACTAAAGTCGTATAAACCGACGACGCCGGGCCAGCGCGCGCTGGTGCTGATCGACCGTTCGGAGCTTTGGAAAGGTCGCCCAGTCAAATCCCTCACACAGGGTCTGACGAAATCGGGCGGACGGAACAATACCGGACGGATCACGATGCGTCGTATCGGTGGGGGCGCAAAGCGTCTTTACCGTATCGTTGATTTCAAGCGGAACAAACTGGATATGTCGGCCGTCGTCGTTCGTATCGAGTATGACCCGAACCGGACCGCCTTTATCGCACTGATCCAGTACGAAGATGGCGAACAGAATTACATCCTTGCCCCACAGCGTTTGGCTGTTGGCGACAAGGTGATCGCAAGCGCCAAGGCTGACATCAAGCCCGGCAACGCGATGCCCTTCAGCGGCATGCCCATCGGTACCATCATCCACAACATCGAGATGAAGCCCGGCAAAGGCGGCCAGATCGCCCGTGCGGCTGGCACATACGCTCAGTTCGTGGGCCGTGACGGTGGCTACGCTCAGATCCGCCTGTCCTCGGGCGAGCTGCGTCTGGTCCGTCAGGAGTGCATGGCCACCATCGGTGCTGTGTCGAACCCCGACAACTCCAACCAGAACTTTGGTAAAGCCGGTCGTATGCGTCACTACGGTGTCCGCCCAAGCGTCCGCGGTGTCGCCATGAACCCGATCGACCACCCGCACGGTGGTGGTGAAGGCCGGACATCTGGTGGACGTCACCCTGTGACACCATGGGGCAAGCCCACCAAAGGTGCGCGCACCCGTAACAAGAACAAAGCGTCCACGAAGCTCATCCTGCGCTCGCGGCACGCCAAGAAGAAGGGTCGTTAAGCATGGCTCGTTCCGTCTGGAAAGGCCCATTTGTGGACGCATACGTCCTCAAAAAGGCCGAAGCCACCCGCGAGAGTGGCCGCAACGAAGTGATCAA
This sequence comes from Flavimaricola sp., assembly GCA_020629175.1. Taxonomy (GTDB): domain Bacteria; phylum Pseudomonadota; class Alphaproteobacteria; order Rhodobacterales; family Rhodobacteraceae; genus JALZWD01. The sequence goes on from JAHDDU010000073.1 coordinate 962, forward strand.
GATCTGGTCGCGTCGTTCCACCATCCTGCCTCAGTTCGTTGGCCTGACGTTTGGCGTCTACAACGGCAAGAAGCACATCCCCGTCAACGTCACGGAAGACATGATTGGTCAGAAGTTTGGTGAATATTCGCCAACGCGGACCTACTACGGTCACGCCGCCGACAAAAAAGCAAAGCGGAAATAAGCCATGAGCAAGGATAAAAATCCCCGCCGCGTGGCAGACAACGAAGCACGCGCAAAACTGCGTATGCTGCGCACGTCGCCGCAGAAACTGAACCTGGTCGCCGCGATGATCCGCGGCAAGAAGGTGGACAAGGCCCTCACGGACCTGACCTTCTCGAAAAAGCGGATCGCAGTGGACGTGAAGAAATGCCTTCAGTCCGTCATCGCCAACGCCGAAAACAACCACAACCTCGATGTTGATGAGCTTGTTGTTGCCGAAGCCTATGTCGGCAAAAACCTGATCATGAAGCGCGGTCGTCCACGGGCCCGTGGTCGCTTTGGCAAGATCATCAAGCCATTTTCCGAGCTGACCATCGTTGTTCGCCAGGTTGAGGAGCAAGCATAATGGGTAACAAAGTAAACCCCGTCGGCATGCGTTTGCAGGTCAACCGGACCTGGGACAGCCGCTGGTACGCCGACACCAAAGACTATGGTGATCTTCTGCTTGAGGACCTTGCGATCAAGGACTTCATCAAGAAAGAGTGCAAACAGTCCGGCATCAGCCGCGTGATCATCGAGCGTCCGCACAAAAAGTGCCGCGTTACGATCCACGCAGCCCGCCCCGGTGTCATCATCGGCAAAAAGGGTGCTGATATCGAAGGTCTGCGTCAAAAGCTGGCCGCTCTGACAGCCTCCGAGCTGCACCTCAACATCGTTGAAGTGCGCAAGCCCGAGCTGGATGCAGCGCTTGTGGGTGAGAGCATCGCCCAGCAGCTGGAGCGTCGCGTGTCGTTCCGTCGCGCGATGAAGCGCGCGGTGCAAAACGCGATGCGCATGGGTGCCCTTGGTATCCGCGTCAACCTCGCCGGCCGCCTTGGCGGTGCCGAGATTGCCCGGACCGAATGGTACCGTGAGGGGCGCGTGCCGCTTCACACTCTGCGTGCCGACATCGACTATGCGCTGACCGAAGCCATGACGCCCTACGGTATCATCGGCATCAAGTGCTGGATCTTCAAAGGTGAGATCATGGAACATGATCCTGCCGCACGTGACCGCAAGCATGCCGAGCTTCAGGAGGGCGCTGTCCCTCGTGGTGCCGGTGGCCGCCGCGATCGCTAAGGAGTAGACGAAATGCTGCAACCAAAGCGTACAAAATTCCGCAAGATGCACAAAGGCCGGATCAAAGGCCTCGCCAAAGGCGGGTCCGATCTGAACTTTGGCACCTACGGTCTGAAGGCGACCGAGCCAGAGCGTGTCACAGCGCGCCAGATCGAAGCCGCACGTCGTGCCATGACGCGTCACATGAAGCGTCAGGGCCGTGTTTGGATCCGTATCTTCCCCGACACCCCGGTGACGGCGAAACCCATCGAAGTTCGTATGGGTAAAGGTAAGGGTTCGGTCGACCGTTGGGCCTGCAAGGTCAAGCCTGGCCGTATCATGTTCGAGATCGACGGCGTGAACGAAGCGACAGCACGTGAGGCCCTGCGCCTTGCCGCGATGAAGCTTCCAGTCAAGACCCGCACCATCGTCCGCGAGGACTGGTAAACCCGGCGTTTCGCGTCAGCGATAACGCCGAGCGCGCGGCAGTCGTCTTTGCCCTGCAAAGGCGATGAGAGCGCCGCCC
>JAHDDU010000073.1:2847-4932 GCA_020629175.1 Flavimaricola sp.
CGGCACAATCGTCCCCCGCACCTCACGCAAGTGATCCTCGACATGCATGAAATGCGCCCGACCGAATTGCGCCTTGCTCAACGCGCCATAGGCAAAATGCGGTTGCATCGGCCCGTCAAAGGCGCGGAAGGTTTCCAGCGATTGGACCAACCGTCCCATGCCGTCATGGGCCGAAACTTCCGCGGCCACAACTTCGCCAGGGATGGCTTCGTCCAGCCCGTGGGACATATGCCCCCGCATCGAAAACACGGCAAAGGCCAGCTTGCCGGCGGTCATCTGAAACAGCTTGGGCTTTTGCTGCGGATAGCCTGTCATCGAAAACTCAACCCCTTGCGCCAAGTGATTGAACATCCGGCCGAGGCCCCAATCGCCCGCATTCTCGATCCGGGTCACATCAAGTGCCTCAAGGCGGCGAAGTGTGGTCTCAACGATGGTGTCGCGATTTGGCATTGGTAGTCCCTCTACTCAGGACTGTAAGTCGCCATACGCGAGCCTGAAAGCACTCGTTTCACGGAGGTCTATGGCTTTAGTCGCGCCAGCAAAGCGTCAACGTTGTCGCGAATATCAGCTTCGCTCGACCCGGCCCGTTGCAAGGTTCGCAGACCGATATAATGGGTCATCAACATATGGGCCGTCCCATTGCCAGCGAGATTGGTCTCTTGCAGCGCTGTGGCAAAAGCAGCCTGAAGGGCACCCAACAGGTCCTGTATTTTATCTGCAATGCCCTCCTCGCGGGCCGCGCGGCCCGCTGCAGCCGAGCATAAAAGGCACCCTCTTGCTTCGCCCGAGGCGATCGATCGGGGGACGGCGTCAAAAACCTTTGCGATCCGGTCTAATCCGTCCGAGGCGCCGACGTCTTCTAAGAGTGCCACGGCGGGCCACACCTCGCGGTCCGCGTAGAGTTGCAGCGCCAGCGTGAACAGATGCTGCTTGCTCTCAAAGGCTTTGTACAAGCTTCCCCGGCTCAATCCGGTGCCGTCCAACAAAAGCTGAAGGGAGGCATCTTCGAAGCCATGCGTCCAAAAGACCTGCATAGCGCCGTCAATCGCGGCGTCGGTGTCAAATTCTCTGGGGCGTGCCATGTTTATCCTTTCGACAGCGATATAATTATAAACCGTTCAGTCCACAATTCACCACCTTGTGATTAGGAACTGATTGGTTCCTAATGCTAGAGAAAGAGGCAGACACATCATCTAGCAAAAGGAAATTCTCATGTCCGGTCTCTTCACTCAAAAGTTTCATGCCTACATCGACTATCCGGTCGCCCTCGGCCTTATCGTTATGCCTTACCTGTTTGGATTTGAGGGTGTCGCGTTTGGGCTGTCTGTGCTGACAGGGTTTGCAGCGCTCGCGCTGACACTTCTCACCGATCATGAAACCGGTGTTATCAAAGTGCTGCCATACAAGCTGCATCTGGCGGTTGATGGGTTGGTCGGCGCGGCCTTTGTTGTGGCGCCATTTGTGCTCGGTCTATCTGGCCTCGCAATGGCTTACTACCTCGTGCTTGGCGTCACAGTCTTGGCCGTCGTTGGGCTGCATCGTCCTACGCAAGCTGCGGTGCCTGCGGAGTAACCTGCTCTCCGACGCCGGCGCCCGTACGGGTGGCGGCGTCTTCTATCCCCAGCGGTAGTTGAAACTCACGCTGATCCGGTCGTCCTCGGCCATGTTCATCGGCACCTCATGCCGCAGCCAGCTTTCCCACAGCAGCACGTCGCCCACGTCCGGCTGGATGTAAACGAACTGCTTGAGGTGCTCCGGCGCATCCTTGGTCCGCCCGGGGGCGGCCATCATCATCTGCAACCGCGGGTCTTCAAGTTTCAGAGCGGACGTCCCCGCGGGCATCGCCACATAAGTGGTGCCTGAGATCACCGAATGCGGATGGATGTGGGCCGTATGAATGCCGCCCTCCGGCAGAATGTTGATCCACAGGTCCTCAAGCTCCAACGGCTTGTCCCCCAGATCAAAGTGCAGCTCTTTGGCGAAGGCCGCCACATGGGCATCGAGCGCCACCTTCACCGCCTCAAAGATCGGAAACCGCCAGGGCAGGTCGGTCAGCGAGGCATAAGACGTATACCCCGGAAAATC
>JAHDDU010000006.1:0-108624 GCA_020629175.1 Flavimaricola sp.
GGGATGCCGATGCCAATCAGAAAATAGGCGCGCATCCAATGATTGTCTTTGCTGGGGATCATGGCGAGGACATTGGCCGCAACCAGCCACAGCAGTGCAAGGATGAGCGAGAGCGTCATTCCGGGATCTCCGGATGCTCTCCCCGCGCCCGCCGCCAAAAGTACCGCAACGGGTTTCGAAACATCGACACGAAAGCCAAAAGCGCAAAAACCCCGATGCCCCAGCCATGCACAGCTGACAGCCAGATGATCAGCACAGGCGCGAGGATCAGTAGCGTGATGCCCGGCGCATATTGCCGTCGCATCGGCAAAAGTGCGGTAGCCGTCGCGGCCAGCACCCAAAGGCAGCCCAAAAGGACGGGCAAACTCATTCCAAAGCCTCGGCACGTGTTGTCCGAGCGCGATGCCCCGCCCGCAGCCATGAAGGCCGACCGATCAAGAGCATGCCTGCCCCGCTGGCCACCATCAATCCGCAGAGGGCTGCATCAAAATAGCCCCGCTGCAACGCGACAAGCCCGCTGACCACCAGCGCCCCGCCGACGACGACCATCGTATAGCGGCCCAGTAGCAGAGCCCCGGCCGTGAACGTCCCGGCCAAAACCGTCAGTGTGAGCCCAAAGATCATTCGGACAAACGCGCAGGCAGCGCATTGGCCCATGCGCTGATTGTGCCCGCGCCGAGGCAGACGACGATGTCACCGGGCCGCGCCTGTTCGCGGACCAGGCGGGTCAGATCAGCCTCGTCTGTCACTGCCCGGGCGTGGCGGTGGCCATGCCGGATCAGCCCTGCGACGAGGTCATCGCGCCCGGCCCCTTCAATCGGCTCCTCGCCGGCTGAGAAAACCTCCGCAATGCCTACGACGTCTGCCTCGTTGAAACATGCACAGAAATCATCGAACAGATTGCTCAACCGGCTGTATCGGTGCGGCTGGTGGACGGCGATGACGCGGCCTTCGCTTGCTTGACGGGCGGCTTTCAGCACGGCTGCAATCTCGACCGGGTGGTGGCCGTAGTCATCAATGATGGTCACACCGTCGACTTCGCCGACCTTGGTAAACCTGCGGTTCACACCGGCAAAGCTGGCCAGTGCATCGCGAATCTCGGCCTGCTTCATCCCCAGATGCCGGGCCACAGCCACAGCGGCGAGGGCGTTTGAGACGTTGTGATCGCCGGGCATTGGCAGGGTGCAGCCTTCGATCACCGCATCCTCGGTCTGTAAAGCGATGTCAAAATGCGCCACGCCTGCTTTGTAGGTCAGGTTCACCGCGCGCACATCTGCCTGCGCGTTAAAGCCGTAGGTCAAAACCCGGCGGTCCGTGATCTTGCCGACCAGAGCCTGCACCTCGGGATGATCGGTGCAACACACCGCAAGGCCATAGAACGGCACGTTGGACACAAAGTCCAAGAAGCCGCGGCGCAGATTCTCAATATCGCCCCAATGCTCCATATGCTCGGGGTCAATATTGGTGACGATGGCGATGGTCGCTGGCAGGCGGTTGAACGTCCCGTCGCTCTCGTCCGCCTCAACAACCATCCATTCGCCCTGCCCCATGCGGGCGTTGCTTTCAAAGCGATGGATGATGCCGCCATTCACAACCGTCGGGTCAAAATTTCCTGCGTCCAGCAACGTGGCGACCATCGTTGTCGTTGTCGTCTTGCCATGAGTGCCGCCGATGGCCACGTTGGATTTCAGACGCATCAGCTCGGCCAGCATCTCGGCCCGGCGGACGACCGGCAAGCCGCGCTTGCGGGCCTCGTCTAACTCGGGGTTGCCCGGTTTGATAGCCGAGGAAATCACGACAACTTCGGCCCCATCAAGGTTCTCAGCCCGCTGCCCTTCATAGACGACGGCCCCTAGGTTTTTCAGCCGGTCCGTGATCTTTGAGGCTTTGGCATCGGAGCCCTGAACGGTGTAACCTAGGTTGAGCAAGACTTCGGCGATGCCCGACATCCCGATGCCGCCGATGCCCACAAAGTGGATCGCCCCTACATCGAGCGGTAGTTTCGTCGCTGCCAGCATCGTTAGGTTCCCGTCCATTAGCCTGTTCCTCCTGCTACCTTGGTTTGCCCCAAGTGTTCAACCAATCCGACCAATCTGTCCGTCGCGTCAGCCGCGGCCTGCGCATGCGCCGCAGAGGCCATCTTTGCGGCACCCTCCGGGTCGCTAAGCACTGCCACAATTTGCGCGGTCAGCGTGTCTGGTGTCATCCTGCTTTCCGGCATCAAGATCGCAGCACCTGCATCAACCAACCCGCGCGCATTTGCTGTTTGCTCGTCCCGGACGGCGCTCGCCAATGGCACAAGGATCGAGGGGCGGCCAATGACGGAAATGTCGGCAACGGAAGAGGCCCCGGCCCGGCTGATCACCAGTTGGGCCGCCGTCATGCGCTCGGGCACGTCCGAGAAGAAGGGCTGCACATCTGCGGGGATCTTTGCTTCGGCGTAAAATGCGGCAACCCGCGCATGATCCTCCTCGCGCGCTTGATGGCTGACCTGCACTCTCTCGCGCATCTTGGCGGGCAAGGCGGCGATGGCGGCAGGCACAACGTCTGACAGGATACGAGCCCCTTGCGAACCACCCATCACCAAAACATTCAGTATTTCACCCGGCGGCACATAGGCTTCTTCCCGGCGCGCAAGGATCGCCGCGCGCACCGGATTGCCCACATATTCCCCTGTTACCCCGCTCGGCAATTCTGTTGGCCAGGTGCCACAGGCGACGAGATCGACGCGTTTGGCAAACACTTGGTTCACCCGGCCCAGCACACCGTTTTGTTCGTGCAGCATTCGGGGCAACCGCATCAACCACGCCGCCCCGACGGCCGGGATCGATGGATAGCCGCCAAACCCCACAACAACATCGGGGCGGTCCCGACGCATTTTGCGCCGCGCGGCCATCACCCCGGTCAGCACTCGAAACGGCACCGCCAGTTTGGCAAGCGCCCCACCACGCGCAAAGGTCGCAGAGGGGACAACCTCAATCTCTACCGCATGAGAAAAGCCGCCCGTATAGCGCGCGCCACGTGCATCAGTCGAAAGCTTCACCCGCCAGCCCCGCTTGAGCATCTCTTCCGACAAGGCTTGCGCCGGGAACATATGCCCCCCCGTGCCGCCAGCCGCCATGATGAGAAGCGGCGACGTCATCGACCGATCCGCCCCAAAACATCAGCCATTTCACCCTGTGGACGGCTGCGGGTAAAGGCAAGCAACATGCCCACAGCAATTCCACCCGCAATGAGAGAGGAGCCACCGTATGACACGAAGGGCAATGTCATGCCTTTTGCGGGCAGCAGTCGCACCGCAACGCCCATGTTGATCATCGCCTGAACACCAAAGGCACAGGCCAAACCCGTCCCTGCCAGCCGGATGAACATGTCCCGCTCTTTCATCAGCCGCATGAGCGATCGGACAACGATCACAGCGTAGAGCGCGATGATGACCAGCACGCACACCAACCCATATTCTTCGGCTGCGACTGCAATGATGAAATCTGTATGCGCATCGGGCAGAGACCACTTCACCTGCCCCTCGCCGACACCCACACCAAAAAACCCGCCCTCGCGGATCGCGTTGGTCGCGTATCCCAGCTGCGTCGTGGGATCGACGTCAGCGGAAAGATAGCCGTCAATTCGGCGGGCAAAGTGCTCGGAATTGTAATAAGCGACAAAGCCCCCAAAGACGACAAAGCTTGCCGCAACGATCATCAGTGTCATTGGCGCCCCGGCGACAAAGTACATCACGCCCCACGCAAATAGCACGAGGCTTGCTTGTCCGAAGTCGGGCTGCTGCGTGAGGAAGGCCACGATGATCAGCGCAAGGATAAGAGAATACGTCTTGCCCGGAGGTCCCCCCACTTGATGGCCAGCGGCCATGAACCATGCGGCGACTACGATAAAGCCGGGCTTGAGAAACTCGGACGGTTGTACCGAGGCAAAGCCGAGCGAATACCACCGCACCGCTCCCTTGCCAAAATCCGTCCCAAGAATGGGCAGCAAAGCCAGCGCGATGAATGAACAGATGAAGCCAAGCACCGCCAAACGGCGCACCAAGGTAGGCGACATCATCGAAACAATGAACATCACCGTGATTGCAGTGCCACCAAAGACGGCCTGCCGCGTCACGTAGTAAAATGGATCAAGCCCGTTGCGCGCTGCCAGCGGGGGCGAAGAGGCAAGGCCGAGGAGCAACCCGATGCCACACAACATCAAAATGCACGACAAGCTCCACTTGTCGATCGTGCGCCACCAACGGGGGAGCACAGGGTCGCCGGTGCGCACCGGCACCGTCCCATAGACCATCTCTGTCATGGATCACCGCCTACTGCCTCAAATCGCCCGTTTTCCGGGTCTGTCCCTAAGTATACCCCACTTCCCGCGCTACGGCTAGAACAAAGGCACTCTTGCAGAGGGGGGAAATTTCCGGCACCCCGCCCGCCATGCAGGTGAATACTCTGATCCTTGGGGCCGGTGCGGCGGGCCTTTTTTGCGCCTCGCGCGCGGGTTCGGGCGTTTTGGTCGTTGATCACGCCAAAGCCCCGGGCGAAAAGATCCGGATTTCCGGCGGCGGTCGCTGCAATTTTACGAACATTTATGCAGGGCCCGAGAACTTCCTGTCGCAAAACCCGCATTACGCAAAATCCGCCCTCAGCCGCTTTGCGCCTTGGGATTTCATCTCGCTCGTCGAGGCTCACGGGATCAAATGGCACGAAAAGACGCTAGGCCAATTGTTTTGCGATACCTCTGCCAAAGAGATCATCGCGATGCTGCTGGCGGAGATGGACCGCGCAGGCGCGCAGCTGTGGTTGCGCACCGAAATTGGCGAGATCGAAGAGGTCACCGACGGCTACCGCGTTACGCTAACGCGGGACGGGAAGGTGACCCATGTCACCGCCCGCAAGCTCGTGGTTGCGACCGGTGGCAAAAGCATTCCCAAGATGGGCGCAACTGGCCTTGCGTACCGAATTGCCGGGCAATTCGGTCTCTCCGTCACGGATACGAGGGCGGCTCTGGTTCCTTTCACGTTCACGGATGATAGGTTCAAGCCGTTGGCTGGCGTGGCGACGCCCGCGCGCGTGACGGCGGGGGTCGGCGCGTTTGACGAGGCGCTGCTGTTTACGCACCGCGGCCTGTCTGGTCCTGCCGTTCTTCAAGCCTCGTCCTATTGGGACGATGGCATGCCGATCTCTGTGAACCTGTTACCTGAAACCAAGCTCTTTGATGCGCTACGCACCGCCCGCCAAACCGACGGTCGCAAAGCGCTGCGCACGGTGCTCGCACAACACTTGCCAGCACGGTTGGTGGAGTTTCTGAGCGCGTCCCTACCGCTCGACGGGAACCTCGCGGATCAAAGCGATTTGCAGCTGGAAGCAATCTGCAGCGCTTTGCACGCATGGGAGCTGACGCCCTCGGGCACCGAAGGCTACCGGACGGCAGAAGTGACTTTGGGCGGTGTTGATACCGCAGGACTAAATTCGCGCAGCATGGCGGCCAAGACGAACCCAAACCTCTATTTTATCGGCGAATGTGTGGATGTAACTGGCTGGCTTGGCGGGTATAACTTTCAGTGGGCCTGGGCCTCGGCCCACGCCGCAGGAACCGACATTCTCAGCCGATAATCCGAGCCACCTCGCGCGCAAAATCCTCGCCCCGTTTTTCAAAGCTGTCGTATTGATCAAAGCTCGCCGCCGCGGGCGCGAGCAGCACAGTGTCGCCCGCCTCAGCCTCTTTCGCCGCGGTCGCCACCGCCGTCGCCATGTCGCTGCAGACCGTCACATCGATGCCTTTGAGCTGCAACGCAAAGGCCTCCGCTTCGCGCCCGATGACATAGGCGCGACGCACGGCACCTGCATGCGGCAACAACGCCTCAAGCCCGCCCTCTTTCTGCAGCCCACCACAAATCCAGCGGATCGCCTTGAAAGCTTGCAGCGCTTTGGCCGCACTGTCGACGTTCGTGGCCTTGCTGTCATTGACATATGCGACGCCGTCCTTCTCGCCCACGCGCTGGCTGCGATGCGGCAGGCCCGGATAGCTGTGCAACGCCGCTTCGATCGCGCGGGGGCCAAGGCCCACGGTGCGCGCTGCGGCAAAGGCGGCACAGGCGTTTTGGTGATTATGTGCACCCGGCAGGCCCGGCACACTGCGCAGGTCAATGCTCGCCACCTGACGCCCCTTGCGCCATTCCGTCAGAAACCCTTTGCGCGCGAACACACACCAGCCTTCGGTGGCAAGCTTTTGTCCCGAAGACACCCGGATGACCCGGTCATCCGCCAATGATCCGCTGAGCTGCCCGGCCAGAAACTGACCCTCGGGCTCATCCACGCCGATCACCGCCCGGTCGGGCCCACCCTCGGCAAACAGGCGACGCTTGGCTGCAAAATAGCCCCCCATCCCACCGTGGCGGTCCAGATGATCGGGGCTGAGGTTCGTAAACACGGCCACATCCGGCGTGAGCGCGCGGGCCAGTTCTGTCTGGTAGCTCGACAGCTCCAGCACGACCACTTCGCCGTCATGCGCAGGCTCGAGGTCCAGAACGCCGCGCCCGATGTTGCCGGCTAATTGGCTGGGCCGCCCGCATTCGATCAGGATGTGGTGAAGAAGCGCCGCCGTCGTCGACTTGCCGTTTGAGCCTGTGATCGCAATGACCTTGGGCTCTACATCCAAATCCGCCCAGTCGCTTGTTGCGTAGGAGCGAAAGAACAGCCCAATGTCATTGTCTACCGCAACACCTGCCTTCATAGCGGCTGCAATTGCCGGGTGTGGTGCGGGGTAGAGATGCGGAATGCCCGGCGACGTAACCAGCAAATCAACGCCCTGCAAAGCCCCCTGCCGTGTCAAATCACGAAGCTCGAACCCGGCTTCCTCGCCCGCCGCCTGCCCGGTGGCGCCGTCGTCCCAAACGACAACCTCCGCGCCGCCTTCGCGCAGCGCCTGCGCCGCAGTCAGACCGGACCGCCCCAGTCCCAGCACAGCCACCATCTGGCCCGCGACACCTTGGACCGGTATCATCGCTAGCGCACCTTCAGAGTGGCAAGCCCGATCATCGCGAGGATCAGCGAGATGATCCAAAACCGGATAACGATCTGCGGCTCGGCCCAGCCCTTTTTCTCATAATGGTGGTGGATCGGCGCCATCAGGAACACGCGCTTGCCCGTGCGCTTGAAATAAGCGACCTGAATGATCACCGACAACGCCTCGACCACAAAGAGGCCACCCACGATGGCCAGAACGATCTCATGCTTTGTCGCCACTGCAATCGCGCCCAGCGCACCACCTAAGGCGAGCGATCCCGTATCGCCCATAAAGACTGCGGCAGGTGGCGCATTGTACCACAAAAAGCCGAGCCCGCCGCCGATCAATCCAGCGGCAAAGATCAGCAACTCGCCCGTGTCTGGGACATAGTGGACATCAAGATATTCGGTGAAATCCGTCCGCCCCACCGCATAAGCGATGATGCCGAAGGTGCCCGCCGCAATCATGACCGGCATAATCGCAAGGCCGTCCAAACCATCGGTCAGGTTCACTGCATTGGCAGCCCCCACGATCACGATGATCGCAAAGGGAATGAAAAGGACGCCAAGGTTGATCAGCGTGTCCTTGAAGATTGGCAGAGCGAGCTGGTTGGTCAGTTCCTCGGGGTGGTATTGCGCAGCCCAATACCCCGCAATTGCCGCGACCAGCAGCCCCAACGCAAGCCGAATTTTGCCGGAAACACCTGCTGTATTTTGCTTGGACACCTTTGCATAGTCGTCGGCAAACCCGATGAGCGCGAAGGACATCGTGACAAACAGCACCATCCAGACGAACGGGTTGTCGAGCCGCGCCCAGAGGAGTGTCGAGGTCAGCAGCGCGCCCACGATCAGCAGCCCACCCATCGTGGGTGTGCCTTGCTTTTCAAAGTGGCCTTCAGGTCCGTCGCTGCGGATCGGCTGCCCTTTGCCTTGTTTGCGGCGCAGAACGTTGATCAGTGGCAATCCAAAGACAAACCCGAACATCAGCGCCGTCAGAAACGCGCCGCCCGCGCGGAATGTGATGTAGCGAAAGAGGTTATAAAAATCGCCGCCATCGGACAGTGCCGTCAACCAGTAGAGCATATCACGCTGTCCTCAACATCATGTGGTTAAACCTCACCCGCGTCGGGATGACCCAATTTCCGGACCGCGTCAACAATCTGCGCCAGTCCCATGGACAGCGATCCCTTGGCCAAAACCGCATCGCCTGCATCAACAAGACCGCGGACCTGTGGGGCAAGCTCGGCTGCGGTATCCACATGCAGTCCACGCTTCTCAATTGGTAACGCTGCGTAAAGCGATTGCATCAGCGGGCCAATGCAATGCACCAGATCAATGCGTTCCATAGCGGGCTCGTTGGCAAGGGCAGCATGCATGCCGGGTCCGTCTGGACCCAGCTCTTTCATGTCCCCCAGAAAGGCGATCCGCCGCCCCTTGCCCACGCGCCCGATGTCGTCCGACACACGCGTTGACGCCAGAACATCCAAGGCCGCGACCATGGAGGTGGGGTTGGCGTTATAGGCATCGTCGAGCAACGTCAGCTTCAGCTGTGTCTCCACCGGATCGAGCGTGATTGTTTCGCGTGCACCGCGTCCTGCTGGTGGCGCCCAGGCGGCCAGACCGCAGAGCGCCTGCGCACGGTCAGCCCCAAGCGCATCACACACCGCCAAAACGCCCAAGGCGTTCAGCGCAAAATGCCGCCCCTCACAAGAGACCTTCATTACCGCAGCTTCACCACCAAGGCTCACTTTAGCGACCGTGGCCCCCTCCGTCACATTGGTAGATTGCAGCTGATACTCGTGATCTGTACTAGAGCCAAACCTCACGCGACTGGCTTGCGTCGCCGCCTCGGCGAGGATGGGGTATTCGGCGATGTCCGCATTGAGGACCGCTGTCCCATTAGGCTCTAGCCCTTCGCAGATGCTGCCCTTTTCGCGGGCAATGCCTGCCACGTTTTCGAACGCCTCCAAATGAGCAGCCGCGACGGTTGTCACCATCGCCACATGCGGGCGGGCCATTCGGGCCAGAGGGGCAATTTCACCAGGATGGTTCATCCCAATCTCAATCACCGCATAGTCGGTGTCAGCTGGCATCCGCGCGAGGGTGAGCGGCACGCCCCAGTGGTTATTGTAGCTCGCGACAGACGCATGAATGTTGCCCTGCCCTGCCAGCGCGGCGCGCAGCATTTCCTTGGTCGATGTCTTTCCGACCGATCCCGTGATCGCCGCAACGCGCGCGTTTGTCCGCGCCCGCGCATGGCGCCCCAAATCTCCGAGCGCTTCCAGAACATCCGGCACGATCAACAGGGGCGCATCCTCGGAGACCCCTTCCGGGCGGTGTGTGACCAACGCAGCGGCTGCCCCCTTGGCCAACGCTGCGGCAACGAACTCATGCCCATCACGCGCATCCTTCAGGGCGACGAACAAATCCCCCGGTTCCAACGTGCGCGTGTCAATCGACACGCCGGTTGCAGACCAATCACCGGTTTGGCCACCTGTAGCCTGTGCGGCCTCTGCCGCCGTCCAAAGCACCGTCATATCCGGCCCTCCAGCGCTGCGACGGCAACGCTTGCCTGCTCAACATCGTCAAACGGCAGAACGTCAGAGCCCACGATCTGCCCGCTCTCATGGCCCTTGCCGCAAATCAGCAGGGCGTCGCCCGGTGTCAGCGCGTCCACACCGCGCAGGATCGCCTCGGCCCTGTCTCCCACTTCGCTGACTTTGGTGGGATCGGCACCTTCCATGGCCCCCGCCAGCACGGCAGCACGAATGCTGGCCGGATCTTCCGTGCGCGGGTTGTCGTCTGTCACAATGACAATGTCAGCGTGATCGACAGCCGCGCGCCCCATCAGCGGGCGCTTGGTAGCGTCTCTGTCACCCCCTGCCCCCACAATGGCCACGATCCGCCCCATCACATGCGGACGCAACGCCTGCAGCGCTGTTGCAACGGCATCTGGTGTGTGGGCGTAATCGACAAAGATCGCAGCCCCGTTGTCCCGCGTCGCGGCAAGCTCCATCCGGCCGCGTACCGTCACCAATTCGGGCAGCGCGGAAAACACCGCCTCAGCCGTCTCGCCTGCGCCAATGCACATCCCAGCAGCGATCATGACATTCTCGGCCTGAAACCCGCCGATAAGGTTGAGCCGCACCATATGCGCCGCCCCCTGCCACTCAAACCGCAGGTCTTGGCCCGTCGCATCAAAGCGCTGTCCCAACAGCCGCAAGCGCGGTGTCGCATCAAGCGCCATTGCCCCGGTGCCCACGCCAATCACCTCCTGACCATGCGCTGTCACGCGACTGGCCACATCGCCCCCCTTGGGATCATCGAGGTTGATGACAGCCACGCCATCCTCGGGCAGCACCCGATCAAATAGGCCCATCTTCGCCTCAAAATACGCGGCAAAAGTTTCGTGGTAGTCTAGGTGATCTTGCGTGAAATTCGTAAACCCCGCCGCAGACAGCAGAACCCCATCCAATCGGCGTTGATCAAGCCCGTGGGACGAGGCTTCCATCGCGCAATGGGTCACGCCCGCCGCTGCAGCCTCGGCCAGCACTCGGTGCAACGTGATCGGTTCGGGCGTTGTGTGGGCCAGCGGATGGGTCCAGGCCCCTTCCACCCCGGTAGTGCCAAGGTTTACCGCCTTGTGCCCGAGCGCGATCCAAATCTGCCGGGCGAAGGACGAGACGGAGGTTTTGCCATTGGTTCCCGTCACCGCAACCATGGTCTGCGGACCGGGGCCAAACCACAGCGCTGCGGTTTGGGCCAAGGTCTGGCGCGGGTCTTCGCTGATGATGACAGCGGCATCACTTGCCTCGAGCACGTCTGCTGCAATTTCCGCCCCTTCTGCGTCCGTCAGAATGGCAGCCGCGTCCATGCGCAAAGCAAACGAAATAAACTCGGCGCCATGCACGTTTGATCCTGGTAGCGCAGCAAAGAGGATGCCGGGCTTAACGTCGCGGCTGTCGACTGTCAGGCCAGTGATGCTGGCCTCTCGCCCACCACGCGCCTGAAGCCCCAATGCCGCCAAGCTGGATGATTTCGGCCCGGTCATGTCGCCCCCGCGTGTTTTTGTTATTCGCTTGAGGTCACTGTTACATTGCTGAGCGTGCCAAGTTCAACCGATGGCCGCAGCCCAAGGAGCGGTGCGGTCCGGCGGATCATCTCGGCAGCCACGGGAACAGCCGTCCAGCCCGCTGTCCGTCGCGGTTCATCGCCCGAGGTTTCGATCGGCTCATCGAGGGTAACCACAAAAACATACTGCGGCTCGCTGGCCGGAAAGACGCCAGCGAACGTGGCAATAACTCGGTCATCGTAGTAGCCGCCTTGCGGACGTGGCTTGTCCGCAGTTCCCGTCTTGCCGCCCACTTCATAGCCTGCAACTTCGCCCAGAGACGCGGTGCCACGCTCAACCACCGCACGTAGCATCTCGACCGACCGGCGAGAGACGCTCTCGGACACGATGCGCGGGCCATTCTGCGGGCCATCCTGTCGCAGCAATGTTGGCTCCACCAAGGTGCCGCCGTTCAGGAGTGACGCGTATCCGGCTGCGAGGTGCAAAGGCGAAACCGACAGGCCGTGGCCATAGGAAATCGTCATCGTCGAAATCTCGGACCAATTGCGCGGTGTAATCGGCTGGCCCGTTGGCCCTTCAACCATTTCAACTGGCGTCGCCTCCAGAAAGCCGAGGCGTTCAAGGAAATCGCGCTGCCGCGCCTCGCCAATCATCAAAGCGATGCGCGCCGTGCCGATGTTGGAAGACCGCACGATGACGTCTGTGGTGCTGAGTTCATCGCCGTAGTCATGAAAATCCCGGATGCGAAACCGGCCCCATTCCAGCGGACCTTCGGTATCGATCATCGTATTGGCGTTGACCAGCCCCAGCTCCATTGCTTGCGCCACGGTAAAGATTTTGAACACCGAGCCAAGTTCATAAACACCCTGCAAGGCCCTGTTAAACAACGGACTATCGGCCTGATCTCCCGAGGTAAGCGGGCGCGGCCTGTTGTTGGGATCAAAATCCGGCAGGCTCGCCATCGCAACAATCTCGCCCGTGTGGATGTCCATCATCACGGCGGCGGCACCTGCCGCATTCATCAACGTCATGCCGTTGTTCAGCACCTCTTCCATCGTGCTCTGGATGGTCAGGTCGATGGACAACTCAAGCGGCGCACCCTCATTCGCAGGATCACGCAGGAGATCGTCAAAATGCCGCTCGAGGCCTGCGACGCCAATCACCTCTGCTGCATCCACACCCTCGCGGCCGTAGCTTGCTCCGCCCATGATATGCGCGGCAATCGGACCGTTGGGGTACAGCCGCATTTCGCGCGGACCGAAGAGGAGCCCGGGCTCGCCAATGTCATGCACAGCTTGCATCTGTTCGGGGCTAATTTGGCGGCGCACCCACAAGAACCTGCGCTCACCCGTGAAATCACGCACCAAACGGTCGTGATCCAACTCGGGGAAAATGTCGACCAACTGTGCCGCGGCATAATGCGGATCAATCATCTGGGGCGGCTGCGCATAAAGCGCATGCGTCTCAAAGTTCGTCGCCAGAATGCGGCCGTTGCGATCAACGATGTCGGCCCGTTGGCCGATGATTGGATTGCCGCTGACAGACGCCCGAGGCTCTTCCGCATCGGTGCTCGCCAGCACGCCCATGCGCAGGCCGATGGTGCCGAACGCCATGAAAAATGCGAGCCCGAGGATCAGCAGGCGCCCCTCAGCGCGGGCGCGTGCTCTATCGCGCATTTCCTCATGCCGTAGCCGCAGGTTCTCTCGCTCGATCTCTTCGGTGTTTTCGCCTCTGTCCCGCGCCTTCAGAATTCGCGCCAAAGGCCGCAGGGGGCGGCGCAGCGTGCCAATCATAGCGGATCCTCCCCGTTGAGGAGGTCATTCATCGCAGCAGTGGAGACATCAATGGGGTCCACCACCTCGCCCAGCGGCAGAACCGTTGGAAGCGGGAAGCTCACCCGGTCAATTGATCGAAATGCGTCGGGAGCAAGCGGCAGAAGGCTGAGGCGGTCAAAATTGAGCTCTACCAGGTCGCGCAACCTGTCAGGACGGTTCAGATACGCCCACTCGGCATTAAGCACATTTATCCGCGCGTGCGCCGATCCGATTTGCGCATTTAGGCTCCGCACTTCGCGCAAGGCCGTCTGCGTCTTGTAGTTCTCCTGATAGGCCCAAAAGGCGAGGCCGATGACCCCGCAGACCGATAAAAAGTATAAAAATCCGCGCATTACGCCCGTCCTCGTAACATCGGCATGCCCAGTTCGCCTGGGTCGATTTCGCCTGCTTCCGCCTCAGTGCGCCGAGCCACGCGCAACATCGCCGAACGTGACCGCGGGTTTGCGGCCAGTTCCTCTTCGTCTGCGCCGACCGGCTTTTTATTGATAATTTTGAACGCAGGCGCATCGGTTTCGATCACCGGGGCATAGCGGTTGGCGTTACCGCCCCCGCCGCTGCGCAACTGCATAAAGCGTTTGACCATCCGGTCCTCGACCGAATGAAACGTCACCACCGCCAACAACCCGCCGGGCTTCAGCGCACGTTCTGCCGCCATTAATCCCTGATACAGCTCGCCGTACTCATCGTTCACCGCGATGCGCAGCGCCTGAAAGCTACGTGTTGCAGGATGGCTTTGCCCCGGCTTTTGGCGTGGCAAACATTTGCTAATGATTTCCGCAAGTTCCAGCGTGGTCTTCACCGGTCGCGCGGCAACGACAGCCTTCGCAATCCGCCGCGATGCGCGCTCTTCCCCATAGAGATAGAGGATGTTGGCCAGGTGCGCCTCTTCGGCGTCGTTCACCAGATCATCAGCTGACACCCCATCTGCTGACATCCGCATGTCCAGCGGACCATCCTTTTGAAACGAGAACCCCCGCTCCGGCGTGTCGATCTGCATCGAGGATACCCCGAGATCGAGCGTCACGCCGTCCAGAGGCTCGCCTGCGATTTCGTCCAACCGGGAAAACTGCCCTTCGCGCAGATCGAGCCTATCGCCGTACTCCCCCGCCCAATCGGCCGCCATGCGAAACACAAGCGGATCACGGTCCACGCCAATGACCTTATCAGCGCCCTCGGCCAGCAATCCGCGCGTGTATCCGCCGTTGCCAAAAGTTCCATCCAGCCAGACACCCTGAATGGGTGAACAAAGCCGCAGAAGCGGCTGAAGTAAAACAGGAATATGGGGATCATGGTCAGGCATCGCGGCAGCTCCAGCCATCTGTCTAGACCGCCCCGGGTGGGGCTGCCGGGATCAGGCTGAGTGGGTCGACGCCCGCTGCATTTTCGGCCAGCCACTCCTCAGTGTCGTCGCTGACGGAGGCTTCAAACACCTCGGACTTCCAGACCTCAAAGTAAGGCCCCATGCCCATGAGTGTTGTCTCGCCCTCAACCAGCCCCAGCTTTTCGCGGCGCTTGGCAGGCATCACGAGGCGACCGTCCTTATCAACGGTCAGCTCTTCGGATTGACCCAGATAGAGGCGGTTCAATCGGATTTGCAGCTCGGACCCTTCGGGCAGGCTGGCGATACGGTCGGCGATCTTGGACAGCGCGTTGACACTATAGATACGCAGGTTCTGCTTTAGATGCGCGCCATAGTTGAGGTAAAGCTTGACCGGCAGGCCTTCGGTCCAATCCGGATCATTCGCTTCGAGAACACGCCGAAAGGAGGCAGGGACCGACATTCGGCCCTTCCCGTCCACCTTCTGGGTGAATTCTCCGGTGAAGCTTTGGAGCATCGCCGCTCGTGATCCTCTTTGTCCGTGGGCCCTGCTGTGCTAAGCCCTGAAATGAATACGGCGGATCGTGCTGCTGCCACTGCACGATCCGCCGCCTGTCCCGTCTCCGGGAAGGTCCGACTGCGCGCGCCACCTGGGGGGATGTCTGCTCGCTCGCGCGCCGGATCTCGTTGTAAGAAAACCTTGGGAAGGGAAGGCCTGTATGAAACCTGCTTTATTTTTACCGTTCGGTCTTAGCGCCGATTAGCTTTTGTTTGCCCGTGTTTTCTTGAGAACATGTTTGCCATGGGAAACCTTGGGACGCAAAGGGATTTTATGGGATCAGCAGGGAAGTGCCGATTTGCAACGGCACTTTTGACGATTTTCAAGTTAACGTGATTTAATATTTGACCCACTAGATGGTGATTTTTGAACCACAACAATCAACATCTTGTGTTTTTATGGTGAATGCGGCGCCTCTTTCTCAACAGAGAAGCCCGGTCATCTTTTTCCCAGAAATTCCCAGCAAAGCCGCTCAAAGCCTAGAATGCCCCTAGTTTCCCAATCATTCCCAGCGTTCCCAGGCCATCCCAGCAGACAGCGAGTCGCACAGATTCCTTGGTAAAAGGCGTTGCAACGCCGAAAATCGAGCTCAAAAACTGCCTAATGCTGCGATTTGAGCGATCGGAACATCACATGGCCTGAGATCAGGCCCACTTCGGGATGATCAAAAACGTCCGGAACAATTCCGACCGTCCTAAATCCCAGACGATCCCAGAGACGCAGAGCACCGTCGTTGGTGCTGAGCACCATATTGAACTGCATGGCGGTGAACCCCAGTTGCAAGGCTTCAGACTGCGAGACGCGGCACATGGCTTCGGCTACCCCGCGGCCCCGGGCAGCCTCGGCTGTCACATAGCCGCAGTTGCACACATGTGCGCCGCCACC
This sequence comes from Flavimaricola sp., assembly GCA_020629175.1. Taxonomy (GTDB): domain Bacteria; phylum Pseudomonadota; class Alphaproteobacteria; order Rhodobacterales; family Rhodobacteraceae; genus JALZWD01. The sequence goes on from JAHDDU010000006.1 coordinate 15,674, forward strand.
TGCAGCATTCTTCTTTATATAAAATGTGCCCAAAACATGCTCGCCATCAACAGCCACGTAGCAGGCCGCAGGCGTCCCTACCCAATAAGCCCGGGCGTCCGCTTCGCTTATCTCGCGATCAATGGCGTAGGTTGTACCGGCCCGAAACACTGGTTTGAGCGCAGCCCACTGCCCCGCCCAATCCCCAGCCTCGGCGGGCCGGATGATCATGCAAGCCCGCCTGCGATCAGCCCTTTGGCGATTTGGGCATAGCTCTGCGCCATTGGCCCGTCACCCGCCGCAATCGGCGTACCCCCATCGCCCGCCACGCGGGTCTCCAGGTCGATCGGCAACGCCCCAAGGAACGGCGCACCCAGCGTCTCTGCCTCAGCCTTTACCCCGCCATGACCAAAGAGCTGCGCCTCATGCCCGCAGTTCGGACATATATATAGAGACATATTTTCAATGAGCCCCAGCACCGGCGTGTTCAGCGTTTTGAACATATCAAGCGCCTTGCGCGCATCGAGCAGAGCCACATCCTGCGGCGTGCTTACAACAATCGCGCCGGTCAAATGGGTTTTCTGGCATAGCGTCAGCTGCACATCGCCCGTGCCGGGCGGCATGTCGACGATCAGAACGTCCAATTCGCCCCATTCCACCTGCCCCAGCATCTGTTGCAGTGCGCCCATCAACATCGGCCCGCGCCACACCACGGCTTTGGCCGGATCCAGCATCAGCCCGATGGACATCATCGTTACACCATGCGCCTTCAGCGGGATGATCGTCTTGCCGTCCGGCGACTTTGGGCGCTCGCTCACCCCCATCATGCGCGGCTGGCTTGGGCCGTAGATATCAGCATCCAGCAAACCAACTTTGCGGCCCTGTTTGGCAAGTGCGACGGCAAGATTGGCTGAAACAGTGGATTTCCCAACGCCACCCTTGCCCGACCCCACAGCAATAATACGGTCCACACCTGGGATTGCTGCAGGTCCGGCCTGCGGCGTTGGATGCCGCCCGATGGTGAGCGACGGCGGCTCGCCCTGCCCGGCTGTTGGCGCAGGCTTTGCAGCGGGGCCATGCGCGGTGAGCACCGCTTTGGCCGAGGTCACCCCCTCCATCGCCGCGACCGCCTGTTCGGCGCCGCTGCGCAACGGCTCCATCTGGCGGGCAAGTTCTGGCGTGGGCGCTTCAATGACAAACGAGACTGCGCCATCGGTGACCGTCAGTGCCCGGATCATATCGCGCGAGACCAGATCACCACCGTCCGGCAGACCGATCCGGCCCAACATCGCCAATACCTCGTCTTTGGTCGCGGCCATTCTCATCATCTCCATGCTCAAGTTCTGTGCGTTGATGCTGTCTCCTACACAAAAGAGCAAGGTGACGTTTCGTCAGGGCTCAAATTTGCACCCGGTTGCAGACTAACTGCCTAATAACAAAGCGTTTACCACTTGCGTATGCTGCATAGCAGCATTGCAAAGACGGGCTATTGTGCAATTGCAGCATACGCCTATCTTACTCGACAAGGCAGCAACGGTTGCCAGACGACAGGGGCCAAGAACAGGTCCCAGACCTTAACCCCACGGGCCACCGGGCTCAGATATGAAAGTTTAGACATGGCATACGCAAGCGACACACGCACCGCCTCCACAACGATTGGTCAGCGCCTCACAGAAATGCGCGCTGCACTTCAGGACCGGATTGCCCGCAACCGGGTGTTCCGCACAACACTGAACGAATTGGGCGCTCTGTCCAACCGCGAGCTGGCCGACCTCGGCATTGCACGCAGCAACATCAAAGCCGTGGCCTTCGAGGCCGCATACGGCAAGTAACATCGGGTTTCGGCGCAGCGCTCCTCCCATTTGCTGCTCCGATCCGCGCCCAACCCCTCCTCCTCCCTGGGACGGGCGCACCAATACGCGGCGGCATCTCCTCCTCCCTGATGCCGCCGCTCAAAATCCAGCGGCAGGTGCTTTCCTCCCATATGCACCCTCCGCAACTGGCGCGGCGACAACGCTCCTTCCCGTTGTCGCCGCACCGCCAAAGTTTTTGAGATTGCGGCCTGTCGTCCTCCCACGATGCGCCGCATGCCGGCGGCCCCGCTTTCTCCTCCCAGAGCGGTTGGGTCGCCAAACCAAACGGGCCGCCATTGCCTCTCCTCCTCCCTGAGGTCGGCCTGCCCGTAGGTGAATAGCAGCGGCACCTTTCGCCTCCTCCCTGAAAGGTGCCGCTCGCCCAATCCCCCTCCTTCTCAGGCGCGCACATCCTTTGGGCTGCTCATCACGATATGTGACGTGATGGATCGGACGGCCGGAACAGTACCCAAAACGTTGGTGTGGAAATTCTTGTAAGACGGCAAATCCCGGGCCTCCACGCGCAGCAGATACTCAAACGTGCCCGCAATATTGTGGCATTCCACGACCTCAGCAGCCGTCATCATAGCCCGCTCAAACCCCTCCTGGGCGGCCTTCGAATGCTCTGAAAGTCCGACTGCGACATAAACGACATAAGAGCGCCCGGTTTGCACCGGATCGAGCCGCGCTCGATACCCTCGAATAACACCTCGGCGCTCAAGATCCTGCACCCGGCGGAGACAAGCGGAAGGCGAGAGCCCGACCTTCTCAGACAGCTCGAGATTACTGATCCGGCCATCCACTTCCAATTCGCGCAATATCGCAGCGCTGATTGCATCAATTTTATCCATGGATTGCACATTACCCCAAAACTCATATGGATTCGCAATTACATTTGCTATTCAGTCGCATATCGTTGCGCCATGACTTACGAATTACTCATCGGCCTCATCACCTTCGCGCTCGTCTCCTCCATCACGCCGGGACCCAATAACCTGATGCTCATGGCCTCGGGGGCGAATTTCGGATTTCGCCGCACGCTGCCCCATATGCTCGGGATTTCCATCGGCCACTCGGTGATGGTGACAATCGTAGGGCTAGGTCTGGGGACACTCTTTACGCGCTACCCGCAAAGCAAAATCGTCCTGCTGGTGCTGAGCAGCGGGTACCTGCTCTACCTCGCCTGGAAAATCGCCAACGCTGCCCCGCCGCGTGAGGGCGATGCGGCGGGAAAACCTTTCACATTTCTTCAGGCCGCAGCCTTTCAATGGGTCAATCCCAAGGCCTGGTGGATGGCAATGCACGCCATCACCACCTTCGCCCCGGAAGGCAGGGGTATCACCGGCATTCTGATCGTCGCGATCGTTTTCGCCTGTACCAACTTCCCCTCCATCGCCATCTGGGTCACCGTTGGCACGCAAGTCAAACGCCTGCTCACCCGCCCGCGCCTGTTGCGCACGTTCAATTGGACCATGGCCGTTTTACTCGTGTTGACGCTGATCCCGGTCTGGCTTGGCTAACGGCAGCGCGGGGTGGACATCTGCGCCTCCGGCGGAGGTATTTTCAGCAAGATGAGAATGACCTTTGTCTTCGTCTGACCAGATAAACTCCCGCCGGAGGCTCCGACGGAAGAAGACATGACTCAGGTACCTTAGAAGGGCACGTCATCCGCCTGTGTCGCACTGACAACAAATTTCGCGACGACCTTCTTGTCACCCGCTTTGTCAAAGGAAATGTCGAGCTTGTCGCCTTCGATGGCCATAATCTCTCCATACCCAAACTTCTGGTGGAACACCCGCTCGCCCTCGATGAAGGACGAGGATGCGGTCAGATCAATCGTAATGTTCTTGGCTTCGGCCGGTTGCGACATGCCGCGCTGTTGGCTGCGCGCCTGCAGGCGCCGCCAGCCGGGAGAGTTGTAGACATCTGCACTCGCCGCTTTGTGATGCAGATCCGATCCTGCCATGGCCTGTGCCTGAGGCGACGCGCTGGCAGACATGCCCGCAGCCCCATAGCCGCCGCCATAGAGGCCTGGCGGCGTCAGGACATCCACATGGGCTTCGGGCAACTCGTCGATGAAGCGCGACGGCATCGACGATTGCCATTGGCCGTACACCCGACGGTTCGCGGCAAAAGAGATCGTGCAAATCTTCTCTGCCCGCGTGATGCCCACATAGGCCAGCCGCCGCTCTTCTTCGAGGCCCTTCAGGCCGCTTTCATCCATCGACCTCTGTGAGGGAAAGAGACCATCCTCCCAGCCGGGCAAAAAGACCATTGGGAATTCGAGGCCCTTCGCGGCGTGCAGCGTCATGATACTGACCTTCTCGCCCTGTTCTTCGGTCTCGTTGTCCATGATCAGGCTGACGTGTTCGAGGAACCCTTGCAGGTTCTCAAACTGTTCGAGCGCCTTGACCAGCTCCTTGAGGTTTTCGAGCCGTCCAGGAGCCTCTGGCGTTTTGTCGTTTTGCCAATGGCCAGTGTAGCCGCTCTCATCAAGGATCATCTCCGCCAGTTCGACATGAGTGTCGCTTTCGGCCACGACTTGCCCGTGCCAACGGTCAAGGCCCTGAACGAGCAGGCCAAGCTCCTTGCCCCCCTTACCTTTGATCAACCCGCCCTCAACGCAGAGCCGCGCCCCTTCGATCAGGTTCACGCCATTGGCGCGGGCAGTGCGCTGGATGGTCTGCACCGCCTTGTCGCCAAGACCGCGTTTGGGTGTGTTCACAATCCGCTCAAACGCCAGATCGTCGTCCTGACTTACGGCGAGGCGGAAATAAGCCATCGCATCGCGGATCTCCATTCGCTCGTAGAACCGAGGGCCGCCGATCACGCGGTAAGGCAGGCCGATGGTCAGAAACCGATCCTCAAACGCGCGCATCTGGTGCGATGCACGCACGAGGATCGCCATGCTATCAAGGCCCAGCGCTTCATTCCCACGGGTGCCGCGTTGGGCCGCCTCAACCTCTTCGCCGATCCAGCGGGCCTCTTCCTCGCCGTCCCAGTGGCCGATCAGGCGCACCTTGTCGCCATCCTCGCCTTCGGTGAACAGCGTCTTGCCCAAGCGCCCCTTGTTGGCGGCGATCACACCCGCGGCCGCCCCCAGAATATGCCCGGTCGAGCGGTAGTTCTGCTCAAGCCGGACGACATGGGCGCCGGGGAAATCCTGCTCAAACCGCAGGATGTTGCCCACCTCGGCGCCGCGCCAGCCATAGATCGACTGATCATCATCGCCGACGCAGCAGATATTCTTGTGCCCGCCCGCCAATAGCCGCAGCCACATGTATTGGGCCACGTTCGTGTCCTGATATTCGTCCACCAGAATGTATTTGAACCAGCGCTGGTATTGCTGCAGCACGTCTTCGTTCTGTTGAAAGATCGTCACCATATGCAGCAGTAGATCACCGAAATCGCACGCGTTCAGCTCGCGCAGGCGGGTCTGGTATTGCGCATAGAGCTCGGGACCCTTGTGATCAAAAGCGCTGCCATCGGCGGCAGGGATGTTTTCCGGCGTCAGCGCACGGTTCTTCCAGCCGTCGATGATGCCCGACAGCATTCGCGCAGGCCAGCGCTTGTCGTCGATGCCTGCCGCGGCGATCAGCTGTTTGAGCAGGCGGATCTGATCATCCGTGTCCAGGATCGTGAAATTCGATTTCAGCCCTACCAGCTCGGCATGGCGGCGCAACAGTTTGACCCCGATGGCGTGGAACGTGCCGAGCCACGGCATCCCCTCCACCGCCTCGCCCAGCAGTTTACCGATGCGGGTTTTCATCTCGCGCGCGGCCTTGTTGGTGAATGTCACCGCGAGGATTTCATTCGGACGCGCAGTCCCCGTGGTCAGCAGATGCGCGATGCGGCTGGTCAGCGCTTTCGTCTTGCCCGTCCCTGCCCCGGCGAGCATCAAAACCGGCCCGTCCAGCGTTTCAACTGCTTCGCGTTGAGCGGGGTTCAACCCATCAAGATAGGGCATGGGCCGGGCCGCCATGGCCCTCTGGCTCAGCGGAACGGCGGCAGCCTCAAAGGCATCATCTTCGGAAAAATGCGTCATAGCTTGTGATATAGCCCAAGTGCACCCCTAGATAAAGCAAGGTTCTTACTTTGTTCCGCAACAAATTGAAACTGGCATTTTATCTCTGTGCTCGGCGAGCAATTGCCGTAAACCTAGGTCCATGACGCTTGATGCCAAAGCCCCATCCATCGCTGACCTGCGCGCCCGTGCGCGCAAACGCATTCCGCATTTCGTGTGGGAGTATCTTGACAGCGGCACCGGGACCGAAGCGACGCTGCAGCGTAATCGCGCAAAGCTCAATGAGGTCCTGTTCCAGCCGTCGATCCTGCATGGAGAGATTGAGCCAGACATCTCAACCCGTTTTCTGGGGCAGGATTATCCGCTGCCTGTCGGCATAGCGCCGGTGGGGATGTCAGGTCTGATCTGGCCGGATGCCGAACGGATGTTGGCAAAGATCGGCGCTGTGCGCGGCGTACCTTACGCCATGTCCTCGGTGGCGACGCGCCTGCCCGAAGACATGGCTCCACATCTGGGGGACCATGCGTGGTTTCAGCTGTACCCACCGCGCGATGCCGGTATCAGGCAGGACATGTTGGCGCGCGTACGCGACGCCGGGTTCACAGCGTTGATCCTCACCGTTGATGTTCCTGCTCCATCGCGACGTGAACGGCAAACGAGGGGCGGGTTGACGCAACCGCCGCGCCTTTCGCCCCGATTGATGACGCAAGTTGCGCGGTGTCCCGAATGGGCTTGGAAAACAGCGCGTCTCGGGATGCCGCGCATGCGCTTTGTCGAGAGTTACGCAGACACCAAAATCTCAAACATGTCGCTGCCATCGAATGCGCACGTGGGATACTTGCTGCGGACATCGCCCAGCTGGGACTACCTCGCTGACCTTCGGCGTGAGTGGGACGGGACAATCATGGTGAAAGGGGTCCTGAACCCTACCGACGCCAAGCAGATCGAAGAGGCAGGGGCCGATGCGATTTGGGTTTCCAACCATGCAGGCCGCCAGTTTGACGCGGCCCCGGCGCCCATTGAAGTATTGCCCGGTATTCGCGCGGCGACCAGCCTGCCGATCATTGCGGACAGTGGCGTCGATAGCGGATTGGATGTACTGCGCATGATCGCAAGCGGTGCGGATTTCGTAATGCTGGGTCGCGCGTTTCACTACGGGCTCGGGGCGTTTGGGGCCAAAGGAGCGGAACATGTGCTCGATATCCTGCAGGCCGATATGATCTCGTGCATGCATCAGATTGGCGCGCAGAAATTGTCACAACTTTCTGACAAATTTTTTCTAGATCGGTAGGCATACATTAACGAATGCGGTGCCAAAACCTCTGCACGTTCTTGTTTTGTGCGAAGAGAAACCATGTTCGACACGACTGATCCGGCCACCCTGTGCCAACTCCTTAACAGTTATCCTCTGCCCATGTTTGCTGCTGAGCGCGCGGATGCGCATCACGCCTTTCGACTGCTTTGCGTGAACACCGCCTACACCCAATGCAGCGGTTTGCAGACCTCTGATGTCGAAGGGATGCGCCCCTCTGACCTGATGTCTGCTGAGGATGGGGCACGCGTCGAAAGCCGCTTTGCCTATTGTTCCAAGATCCGCCAAACCCTTTCGTTCGAAGAGGCGCGCCATCTGGACAACACCCCACGCAAGTGGCGCACGACCCTCTTCCACGTCGCCATGAAAGGAGCTGCCCAGCGGATCATTGGATTGTCGATGGTACAGTCAGATCAGAAGCGCCCTGCAGTTATTTTGACACTACCGCAGCGAAAGCCCAATGAACGGAGCGCGTGCGCCAACGCGCGATCCAAAGTTCGCCGCGCCTTGATCGCCTACCAGGATCCCGCGCAGGGTTTCGGTGCCTCCTCAGCGCCTGCAGCCAATCTCCCTGCTCTGAAATCGGAAGGTCGCCCGCACGATTGACGCGCAAGTTACCCACAAACCCCGATTGCTGCCCCGGCGGAAAGGCCGTAAAGAAGCTGCAACTGCAGCATTGGGGGCGACAATATGTCCGAATTCACCAAAATCCTTGTGGCCAACCGCGGCGAAATCGCCATCCGAATTATGCGCGCCGCAAACGAGATGGGCAAAAAGACCGTCGCCGTTTATGCCGAGGAGGACAAGCTGGGCCTGCACCGCTTCAAAGCGGATGAGGCGTACCGCATCGGTGAAGGCCTTGGCCCCGTCGCTGCCTACCTCAGTATTGAAGAGATCATCCGCGTGGCAAAAATGTGCGGCGCCGATGCCATCCACCCAGGCTACGGCCTGCTGTCGGAGAACCCCGACTTCGTCGACGCCTGTGATACAGCCGGCATCACCTTTATCGGGCCAAAGGCTGAAACGATGCGCAAGCTGGGCGACAAAGCCAGCGCGCGCAAAGTGGCTATCGAGGCCGGCGTCCCCGTCATTCCCGCAACCGAAGTGCTTGGCGATGACATGAAGGCCATCAAAACCGAGGCCAAAGAGATCGGTTACCCGCTGATGCTCAAAGCCTCTTGGGGCGGCGGTGGCCGCGGCATGCGCCCGATCATGGGCGAGGATGAGCTGGAAGAAAAAGTCCTCGAAGGCCGCCGTGAGGCGGAAGCCGCCTTTGGCAACGGCGAAGGCTACCTTGAAAAGATGATCATGCGCGCCCGCCATGTCGAAGTGCAGATCCTTGGCGACAAGAAAGGCAACATTTACCACCTTTGGGAGCGCGACTGCTCGGTCCAGCGCCGCAACCAGAAAGTGGTGGAACGCGCCCCTGCCCCGTACCTCTCTGGCACACAACGCGAACAGCTATGTAACCTCGGCAAGAAAATCTGCGAACACGTCAATTACGAATGTGCAGGTACCGTTGAATTTCTGATGGATATGGATTCGGGTGAATTCTACTTCATTGAGGTGAACCCCCGCGTTCAGGTGGAACACACGGTGACAGAAGAAGTCACAGGCATCGATATCGTCCAGGCCCAGATCAAAATCGCTGAGGGTAAGTCGCTGGTCGAGGCCACAGGGTGCGCCAGCCAATATGACGTCAAGCTCGATGGACATGCCTTGCAAACACGGGTCACCACAGAAGACCCGCGCAACAATTTCATCCCCGATTATGGCCGCATCCAAACATATCGCTCGGCCACAGGTATGGGGATCCGGCTTGACGGTGGAACCGCATATTCCGGCGCGGTCATTACGCGATACTACGACTCGCTGCTGGAAAAAGTCACCGCGTGGGCCCCGACGCCCGAGGCTGCGATTTCACGTATGGACCGCGCTCTGCGCGAGTTCCGCATCCGCGGCGTCTCGACCAACATCGCCTTTGTCGAAAACCTGCTGAAGCATCCGACATTCCTGAACTACGAATACCACACCAAGTTCATCGACGAGACGCCGGAGCTGTTTGACTTCAAACCCCGCCGGGACCGCGCGACGAAAATCCTGACGTATGTGGCCGACATCACCGTCAACGGCCACCCCGAGACTGAAGGCCGCGCCAAGCCGATTGAGGGCATCAAAACGCCCCGTCCGCCGATGCAACCTCCAGTCGATGCCCCTGCCGGGACGCGTCAGGTGCTTGACCAATTTGGCCCCGAAGCGGTGGCGGATTGGATGCGCGATCAAAAGCAACTGCTGATCACCGACACGACCATGCGTGATGGCCATCAATCGCTTTTGGCCACACGCATGCGCTCAATCGACATGATCCGCGTTGCGCCAACCTATGCCGCCAAAATGTCCGGGCTCTTCTCTGTTGAATGCTGGGGCGGTGCAACCTTCGACGTGGCGTACCGCTTTTTGCAGGAATGCCCATGGCAACGCCTGCGCGACATCCGCGCGGCCATGCCCAACATTATGACGCAGATGTTGCTGCGTGCCTCAAACGGGGTGGGTTACACGAACTACCCGGACAACGTCGTGCAAAGCTTTGTCGCCCAAGCCGCTAAATCCGGCGTCGACGTTTTTCGCGTGTTCGACTCACTCAACTGGGTCGAAAACATGCGCGTGGCGATGGACGCGGTGATTGAAGCCAAGAAAGTCTGTGAAGGCACGATCTGTTATACTGGCGATCTGAACGATCCAAACCGCGCGAAGTACGATCTGAAGTACTACGTCTCAATGGCCAAAGAGCTTGAAGCCGCGGGCGCCCATGTTCTGGGCCTCAAGGACATGGCGGGCCTGATGAAGCCTGCAGCAGCGACTGTGCTGATTAAAGCGCTGAAGGAAGAAACCAATCTTCCTATCCACTTCCACACCCATGACACCTCTGGCGGGGCAATCGCTACGATCATGGCGGCCTCGGCAGCTGGCGTGGACGCGGTGGATGGCGCCATGGACGCTCTGTCCGGCAATACGTCGCAGCCTACGCTCGGAACCATTGTTGAAGCCCTGTCTCGGACCGAAAGAGACACCGGGCTCGACGCTGGGACCATTCGCGAGATCAGCAATTACTGGGAACAGGTCCGCGAGCATTACGCGGCCTTCGAAAGCGGCCTGCAGGCGCCCGCCTCAGAGGTATACCTGCACGAAATGCCGGGCGGCCAGTTCACCAACCTCAAGGCTCAGGCACGCAGCCTTGGCCTCGAAGATCGCTGGCACGAGGTTGCACAGACCTATGCAGATGTGAACCAGATGTTCGGCGACATTGTCAAAGTGACCCCATCTTCCAAAGTCGTTGGCGACATGGCCTTGATGATGGTGAGCCAGAACCTAAGCCAGGCGGACGTTGAGGATCCCAAGACCGAAGTGGTGTTCCCAGACAGCGTCATCGACATGATGAGGGGCAATCTGGGCCAACCTCCGGGTGGCTGGCCCAAGGCGATTCAGAAAAAGATCCTCAAGGGGGAAAAAGGCTCGACCGAGCGCCCCGGCAAATCTTTGCCACCGGTAGATCTGGAAAAGACCCGCCAGGATTTGTCCGATGAACTGGGCGCCGAGATCGACGACGAAGATCTCAATGGGTATCTGATGTATCCTAAGGTCTATACAGACTACGCCAACCGTCACGAAACCTATGGCCCGGTCAGAACATTGCCGACGCGCACGTTCTTTTACGGCATGGAACCCGGCGAAGAGATCACGGCCGAGATTGACCCCGGCAAAACCCTCGAAATCCGCCTACAGGCGGTGGGAGAGACGAACGATGACGGCGAAGTGCGCGTCTTCTTCGAGCTCAACGGTCAGCCCCGTACGATCCGTGTGCCCAACCGCAAAGCAGCCGCCAGCAGTGCCAAGCGTGCTAAGGCCGAAGTGGGCAATCCAAAGCATATTGGCGCACCTATGCCGGGCGTCGTGGCATCTGTCGCGGCTGTCGCGGGCAAGGAGGTCAAACAAGGCGACTTGCTCCTGACCATCGAAGCGATGAAAATGGAAACAGGTATTCACGCCGAGCGTGACGGCACAATTGCCGCGGTCCATGTTACAGCGGGCGGCCAGATCGATGCCAAAGACCTTTTGATCGAATTTGAATAGCCAAATCTGACCCCGGGAATCTTCGCGAAAGTTCCTGGGGTCAAAACTCATCCCCGCTTTGCACCCCATGATAGCCACGGCGCACAGCCTCAGCCGCCAGTACGTCATGTCCAATCTCACGGCCAACATCCTTGGCCGCGCGGCGAGCGGCACCGCCTTTGGCAACCGAGCAGGCCGAAACGACGCGGTCCGTACACTCAGCCCAAGCTGTTGCGATCGCATCCAGGGCAGAAACAAACCGTCGCATGGCAAATGGCTCGCCTGTCTTGGTAAACAAAAGATGAAGAAGCGCGGCAGCGTCATAAATTTCGACCCCGAAACGCGTATTTCCCTCTTGCACCCTCGGTCGTCTCTTTATAGATGATGCCTCACGAAACGGCGCGGGCGTAGCTCAGGGGTAGAGCATAACCTTGCCAAGGTTAGGGTCGTGAGTTCGAATCTCATCGCCCGCTCCATTTCGAACAAAAAAGGGCCGCCCAGTTGGGCGGCCCTTTTGTATTTCAGCGTGTCAGATTTACTGACGGGTCCAGGTCCCACCATCACGGCAGATGCCCAGGACACAGCCAGAGACTGACAATGAGTTGCCCGACAGGACCAGACGCGAGTTATATGTCCGGTCGCGGTCCGGCGCATACACGGTCCCACGATAGTTGCCGCCACCATTGTTTACCGTTTCAGCGATGATGTTGCGACCAGTGTGTGCAGATGAAATTTCGTTGCCGTTGCTATCGAACGAGCGCACCAGCGTCCCGCAGAATGCGTTGCCACAAGGCGCCACTTGAATCAGTCCATAGTTGCCGTTGTCATCCGGCGTCGTCCGCCACAGGCCTTCGATCGGATCGGCAAGTGCGGCGCCTGCGGAAAGGGCCAAAGCGGCCAGCGAAAGTGTGAGTGTTTTCATGATGTCCTCCCTAACAATCACGCGCATCGTGCGACAGCCTGCCACAACCGGGCAAGACTGACGTGGGGTCGCGTTGCGCTGGGGCGGACGCTGCGTCATAAGGCGCGCAACACCACGGAGGCCGACATGATCCTTTACCCTGCCATTGATCTTAAAGACGGACAGGCCGTGCGCCTTGTGCATGGCGAAATGGATCAGGCTACGGTGTTCAACGATGACCCCGCCGCGCAAGCCCGCAGCTTTGTCGAGGCAGGCTGTGAATGGCTGCACCTCGTCGATCTCAATGGCGCATTTGCTGGCGAACCCATCAATGCAGCCCCTGTCGAGGCGATTCTACGCGAGTGCAAAGTACCCGCCCAGCTTGGCGGCGGCATTCGGGATATGGCGACAATTGAGGCTTGGCTAAGCAAGGGCCTCGCCCGCGTCATTCTTGGTACTGTTGCTGTCGAGAACCCCGCGCTTGTGCGTGAAGCTGCCGCCGCCTTTCCCGGTCACGTGGCCGTGGGCATTGATGCCCGCAACGGACGGGTCGCAACAAAGGGATGGGCCGAAGAAACCGACGTCATGGTCACCGATCTTGCACGATCGTTCGAGGACGCTGGCGTGGCGGCCATCATCTATACGGATATCCTGCGCGACGGCGCGATGAAGGGCCCCAATGTCGCATCGACTGAGGCCCTCGCCCGCGCCGTGTCGATCCCGGTCATTGCATCGGGCGGCGTCTCCTCACTCTCCGACCTCACCACTCTGCGCGATACCGGCGTGATCGCGGGCGCGATTTCCGGCCGTGCGCTTTATGACGGGGCGATTGATCTGGCCACCGCCCTCGCCGCGCTCAAAGCCTGATGTGGCAAGCCCTTCCCCGGCTGTTGTGGTACGGCGTGATTTGGTTTTGTATCATCACGACGCTAAGCCTGATTGTGTTCATGGCCATGCCACCCTTGCTGAACTGTAGCCCAGACCCTGAGGCCTACACCTGCCCGGTCTGGCTCGTACCGTTTCAGATCTTGTCCATTCCGGGCCTTGCGACAATCATCCCGACGGTGATCGCTGTGCCGGTTTTTGGGTTCATCGCCGCCAAGCGCAAAACACGGCGTTAGCCGCCAGCGGCCGCTGTTGTGAGATTGCCCAAGGCGCCCTCGATCCGACCAAATACCTCGGCCTCGAGATCAACATCAAGATCACCAAACATGGTGTCGATATCTTCATAGGAAATCTGCGTCGTGCCATCTGCATCATAAACCAAAACATGAAGCGGCAGGACGAGGCCAGCCCGGATATCCTGTTGCATGACAGGCGTGCCCAGCATTGGGTTGCCGAATATCAGAAGCTGAGCGTCGGCCAACTCCATGTCGACACCTGCGGCCCCTGCCCCGTGATCCACACGTGCAAAAACTGTTGCCCCAGCATTGGTGACTGCGGCCTCCAGCCTGTCCATTACCTCGGCCACGCTGCCGCTTGCGTCCTTTACAATCATGTCTGCCATTACGCCTGTTCCAAGTGTTGCGAGTAGTGCTGCGTTTAAGATGTGTCTCATCGTCAGCTCCTTGCTGTGGTTTGCAGCCAAGTAGACTGCGTTGCCATCAGAGGTTCCAATCACAACTCCGTCAGGCTAGAGAAGCTGCATGTTAAAGACCCGTGTCATACCTTGCCTTGATGTCGCCGATGGCCGCGTGGTCAAGGGCGTGAATTTCACCCAGTTGATCGACGCCGGTGATCCTGTGGAGGCTGCCAAGGCCTATGATGCCGCCGGCGCGGATGAGCTCTGCTTTCTTGATATCCACGCCACCCACGAAAACCGCGGCACAATGTTTGACATGGTTACCCGCACGGCAGAGAGCATCTTTATGCCGCTGACCGTCGGTGGCGGGGTTCGCACGCATCATGATGTCCGTGCTCTTCTTCTGGCGGGCGCGGACAAGGTGAGTTTCAACTCCGCCGCGGTGGCCAATCCGGACGTCATCACCGAAGCCGCGCTTCGGTTCGGCTCGCAATGCATTGTATGTGCAATTGATGCCAAGACAGTCTCGCCCGGCAAATGGGAGATCTTTACCCATGGTGGACGGCGCGAAACCGGCATTGATGCCGTCGAATTTGCGCGGATGATCGAAGCGAAAGGGGCAGGAGAAATCCTCCTGACATCGATGGACCGCGATGGGACAAAGTCGGGGTTCAACCTGTTGATGACCCGCGCCATCACCGATGCCGTCAATATTCCGGTGATCGCGTCGGGCGGTGTCGGCACACTCGACCACCTTGTCGAAGGCGTAAAGTTCGCGAATGCAAGCGCCGTCCTCGCCGCCTCCATTTTTCACTTTGGAACCTTCACCGTGGCCGAGGCCAAGGCCCATATGGCCGCCAACGGTATCCCGATGAGGCTCACATGACACTTCGTTCCCTCGCCGCCACAATCGAGGCCCGCAAATCCGCTGATCCAGAGAGCAGCTGGACGGCCAAACTTCTTTCCAAGGGGCCGGAGAAATGCGCCGAGAAGTTTGGTGAAGAGGCCGTCGAGGCGATCATCGAGGCGGTCAAGGGAGATCAGGCGGCGCTGGCCTCTGAGGCGGCGGACGCTCTGTACCACCTGTTGGTGATGTGCGCAGCCCGCGATGTGACGCTCGCCGACATTGAGGCGGAATTGGCCAAACGCACCGCACAATCGGGCATCGCGGAAAAAGCGGCGCGCTGACCCAGATAAATTTTGCGACTTTTTTGGGGGCCGCTCACAGCCCCAACCGAGGGATTTCATTCCGTGGACAACGATCCATGACAACCGTAACACCCCGCGCCTGTGCCCGCGATGCCGCCTCTTCGTGCACGATACCAAGCTGCATCCAGACCGATTGGAGATCGGGCCAGCGCTTCAGCGCCTCGTCGATGATCCCCGGCACAGCGGTCGAGGCGCGAAAGATGTCTACCATGTCCACCTCAAATGGAATGTCGCCAAGCTGCGCATAGACCCTTTCACCCAAGTGAACCTGACCGTCCAACCCCGGATTGACCGGCACGATCCGATACCCCTTCGACTGCAAAAAGGCGGCTACGTAGTGGCTCGGCCGGACGGGATTGGCCGAAAACCCGACAATTGCGATGGTTTTGGCCTGCGTTAGGACGTTGCGCAAAACATCATCAGACGTCTGCATCACATACATCTCGACTTATCAGAAAAAAGCGCCCGGTCGGGGTGGCCGGGCGCTGAGTGTGGAACGAGGGACAGTGATTGCCATCAGAGCAGTTCCAACGCTCTGTGGCCGTACCCATGACATGTGGATGGCAACTGGCCTGTCCAAGAGTATCTCCGCGTTTCGTGAACAGAGCGTTAACACTCATTGCGGTCAGGTTAATCAAAGATGTCTTCGATAAAATCGAATATCTCGCCCAAGGCGCGGCGCTTGAAGCTCTTCTTTTTCTTTTTGGGCTTACGCGACATCGCCCGTTCGTGGCTAGAATGCGGTTCAGCACGATGCGCGAGCTTGGCAGACCGCTGTTTGGGCATAACCTTCATGTCGGAAATCGGCGCGCCACAAGTCCCGCAGGCCAGTATGTGCTGACGCTCCCCCTGCAAAACAAACGCCGCATGTGTCCCACAATAACTGCAGGTTCCAACTTTGATCGACATGGACTACTCCGTCTGCACCGCTTTACTAGCATATAGGGCAACCGCCGCAGCATTTGAGACGTTGAGCGAGCCAAATCCGCCCGCCGCGTCGATTTTCACCAATTGATCGCAGGTTTCGCGGGTCTTTTCGCGCAGGCCCGGCCCCTCGGCTCCCATCACAATGGCCACGGGCCGATCTGCCCTGCCCCGAACAGCCTGATCAATGGTTTGCTCCGCCTCGCCATCAAGGCCCAACAGGATGAATCCCATGTCGCGCAGCTGCTCCATCGCGTCCGCGAGGTTGCGCACGCGCACATAGGGTTGCCGTTCAAGTGCACCGCTGGCCGTTTTAGCCAAAGCGCCGGTTTCCGGGGCAGAATGACGCTGCACACCAACAACCGCCCGCGCACCGAAGACTTCAGCAGATCGCAGAATGGCGCCCACGTTGTGGGGATCAGATACACGGTCAAGCATCACCACACGCAACGGCATGGGCCCGTCGCGCATCACAACATCTGCAAGGTTTCCCCAATCGAGAGGTTTGACCTCTAGCGCGGCGCCCTGATGCACAGAGTCAGCATTCAATGGGGCGGCAAACTTGCGGGGGTCCGAAATCTCAGGCTCAATCCCAGCTTGCGCCACAGCATCTTCCAGCTTGGCCAGAGCGTTGCGTGTCACCACCAACCGCAACCGCTCACGGGCCGGGTTCAGCAGCGCATCCCGCACGGCATGTAGACCAAACAGCCAGACCGTTTCAGCCGCCGCAGCACGTTTGGCTTGCTCTTTCTCGATGACCCACTTTGGCTTTTTCATCTCGCGCCTCCTGACACACGTCCCCTACGCGCGGACGATACAAATGCCAAGGTAGCGCAGTCAGCCCATTGCTGACTTAAAGAACAAAATCAGCCCCACAGCGATGACAGTGGCTGTTGTGATCGCGCTCAGACCGACAATCGTGACCCCATTTCGAACCGCAGCGGAAGGGGTTCCATCGGGTCCGACGTTGGCCATGAAGCGCCCCATCCACGACGGGTCATCGCCGCCTTCCATTACCGCCTTCAAGCGAACCGCTGTGTCCCGGCAGGGGTTGATGAAGAACAGGCTGAACATCATCGCAATGCTCAAACGGCTCAGGTTTTCGACGAACGTCACCTCCACACCATCTTCGCGTTGCTCAAGGTGCACTTCGGATGAGATGATATCGCGCGCCCATGCTGGCACGTCATCGGCCTTTGGGTACTCGGTCAAAAGGAAACGCTCCGCCTCCTCCTCGACCACACGAACCGCCATCCGGCGTGGCGCGAGCGCGGGCGCCTCCTCTCCCAAATCGGCCTTGAACTCGTAGTAGAACAAGGAAGTGTCATTCGGATCGGCGATAATCCGAGAGACGACGGGGCGGTAACTCTCACCTCGAGGGCGCAACCGAACCTCTTCCCAAATATCGGCGATCGGCGCATCAATCAGGGCGCTGCCATACGAGCGATACGGCTTCTTACGGGCCGCCCAATCCTTAGGCAGGACCCAAAAGACCAGGATCAACCAGAGGATTGATGCTTCGGCAACCCAGGGCATGTTGAAAAACATCGCGAAACTGGCCGCCAAGAGCGCCAGAGCAAGGTTCGCTCCAAAGACAGCGCATACGACACAAACCGTCGCAATCACGCTCCACAAGGCAAATTTCAGACTACGCATAGCCCGGCTCCGTACGGCATGGCGCGCGTATGACGCCACGGACGGGCTCTCATGGAAATGTGCCAGGCTGAGGGCAGAGATTAGCCGTTTTTACGGTTGACGGGCCGGGTGTCCAAAGTTATCCCGCATCCGTTGACGCCGTTCAGGCGCTAACGGGCGACGGGCTGCAAGGTGCGGCAGCGGACTGTAACTCCGCCGGGGAGACCCACGCCTGGTTCGATTCCAGGGTCGCCCACCACAAACCTCTTCCTCAATGTTACCCTGCGAAACGCGCCGGACAACGGTCTGAAATCACTGAAAGATTTCAACTAGGCTGTCGACATTGACGCCCTCTTTGACCTCTCGTAGCCTCGCGTACACCAAGGCAACACTCACCGCCAACAAACCGTATGACACGGCGGAAAAAACGGAAGAGATAATGCCCGTGATGCCAAAGGCACCCGCAGGCTCTAGTGAAAAGCTTGTTCCAACGATTGGCATGATCAGTAATTGAAGTCCAAGCCCGACCAATGAAAGTACAAGAAGAATCCCGACGATGGGCCAACGGTATTCCCGGGTAAGGTCAGCACTGCGTCGCAAAGACCCAAAGCCGGCCCGATCAATCAAAACTGCCGGCACCACAACGTAAAAGACAGCGTAGACCCAAAGCATACCGATGAGGATCAAAAACGCGCCCAGAACTGTGAGTATCATGGAAACAAGCGTGACCGCGATTATCATGGGAATGGACGGCAGAACCGTCTTGAAATGTTGAGCCAGCCCGGAAGAGCGCCCGACCTTTGCGTCATATGCAATCAAAATCACGAGACCCGTTACTATTGAGGACAGCAACAGGTTCACCACAATCGGCAGGAGACCGACTGTCGCCAACGTGGAAGCGCCGTCCGTAAAGCCCGGATCTGACAGCGACCGTACCGCGCCCGCGTAAGTAATGAGGTAGCCAACATAGGCGGCAATGAACCCAAGGATCATAATCACGACAATGTTTTGAAAGAAAATCTGAAACGTTTCACTCAGGATTTTCCCAACGCCCAATGGCGGCATGTGGCTGCTTTGATCGGTATCTGACATTGTCTTACTCACCATTCTTTCGTTGAGATATTCTGTGCGTACGCCCTGTCTGTACGCAACCGAAAGGCGAATAGACCCGACGAAACGCCCATCATTTGTGGCAAATTCCGCACGACATAAAAGCAATGGCGAGAGTAAAGTGTTTGGTGATGGTGCCCCCACACGGACTCGAACCGCGGACCTACTGATTACAAATCAGTTGCTCTACCAGCTGAGCTATAGGGGCACTGCGCGCGGGTTTAGCGGGCATCGCGGCATCGCGCAAGCCCCCAAAACAGCAAAATTATCGGTTCGCTCGGGCGAGGAAAACGACAGCCACAAGCCCCACCAAACTGATGGTCAGCGCGGCCGGTGCAGCCTCGGCGATGTTCTCGAGGCTGGCCTTGGCGTGGACGCGTGTGGCCAATGTGTTCAGCGTTGGTGGTTTGAGCAAAAGGGTCGCGGGGAGCTCTTTGACGCAGTCGACAAAAACCAGCAGCAACGCCG
Source organism: Flavimaricola sp. (assembly GCA_020629175.1). GTDB lineage: Bacteria > Pseudomonadota > Alphaproteobacteria > Rhodobacterales > Rhodobacteraceae > JALZWD01. The sequence continues at coordinate 34,721 of JAHDDU010000006.1, forward strand.
AGCCGAGCGAGGCGCGGATGAGCGGCACATGCACATCACGCAAGGTGCCCGAAGCCGTGCGTCCAAGAGAGCGCGCCGCCATTGGCACGCTGGGCGGCACGCGCCCCAGCGCGGCGTCCGCCGTCCCTTGGGCGATGGCAAAGAAGCGGACGAAATAAGCCAGCACCACCGCAGCCCCAGACCCTATCAGGATCAACCCCGGATCCCAGCCGGTCAGCGCCAGCACACCATCTGCCAACGTATGCTCAAACGAGGCCAGCGGGATAAGCAGGCCAATGCCAAGGACCGCCCCGGGCGCGGCATAACCGATGGCGGTGACCGGCAACAGCAGCTGTGGCAAACGCCGCCCGGACATCCGCACGCCGTAGACCATGAACAACCCGCCCAGAACCGTCAGCAGCGCCGCCGAGCCGCAAAGGATCAAGGTGGCAGATAGCGCCCGCAACAGGCCGGGTGCGACCCATTGATCGGCATCCATCGCATGCGTCAACAACACGGCCACCGGAAAGACAAAGCCCAAAAGAACTGGCAGTGCGCAGAGTACCGTAGCAAATCCGGCCTTTGCGCCGCGCAATTGCTGCGTTGTAGCAGGACGCTGCCCCCTCCCCGTCCCGAAAAAGCGGCTCTTGCGGCGGCTGGTCTTCTCGAGCGTGACAAGGATCACGATCAGCATCAGCACAAGCGACGAAATTTGCGCCGCACCTCCCAGGTTGCCCGCCTGATCCCAAACGCTGAAAATGCCGGTCGTCAGGGTCTGCACGGCAAAGTAATCGACCGTGCCAAAATCGTTCACCGTTTCCATCATCACCACGGCGATGCCGGCCGCGATGGCAGGCCGCGCAAGCGGCAAGCCAACCCGCCAGAACCGGCCAAATGGCCCCACGCCCAAGGCTTGCGCCACTTCATAGCCCGCGCCCGATTGCTCGCGGAACGCGGCACGCGCCAGGAGGTAAACATAAGGGTAAAGAGAGGCCGACAGAACGATAACCGCAGCCCCTCGTGTTCGAATTTGCGGGAACCAGTAGTCCCGCGAAGTGGCCCAACCAAACGTCTCGCGCAGGGCGGTTTGAACAGGTCCTGCGTATTCAAGAAAATCCACGAGAGCATAGGCCCCGACATAGCCGGGCACGGCCAAAGGCATCAGCAGCGCCCATTGCAGCCATGTTCGCCCGGGAAATCGGTACATCACCACAAGCCATGCGGTCACCGTGCCGATCACGGCCGTTAGGATGCCGACCGACACCATAAGCACAATGGTGTTGCGCAGGTAGCGCGGCAATGTGGTTGAGACGAGGTGCGGCCAGATATTCTCGGTCGGGTTAAACGCGAGCCAAATGATCGCGACAATCGGCATCATCACGATAGCTGCAATCACGACGGCCCCAAAGGACCAGCGGTCCAAGGGCGTGCGCGCACCTGTGCTAATCTGACTCAATTGCTCGGACATATCGCCCCTGCCCTAGCTGAAACCGGTTTCCCTGTCCATCAACCACATCTATAGTGCGACAAAACAACAATCCGCAGGCCCTCTTCATGCACATCGCCCTTCACATCGGCGCAAATTGTACCGACGGCGATATGCTCGTCCGCTCGCTGACCAAAAACGCGCGCACCTTCGCGCCGATGGGCACTGCCATTCCGGGGCTCGCCAAATACCGCAAGCTGCTGCGCGAGACGATCCAGAACCTGCAAGGCAGCACCCCCCTGCCCGAGACTCGCGACAGGCTGGTCAGCCAGATCACCGATCTGCCAACGCCCCAGCGGCTGGTGATGTCAAACTCTGCCTTCATCTGTTTGCCTGCGCGCATATACGAGGCAGGCGAGTTTTACGGCCTCACCAACATGAAGATGCGCGCCATTGATCAGCTATTTCCGAATGACGAAATCTCGCTCTATTTGGCGCTGCGCAACCCGGCGACCTTTATTCCAGAGGCGTTCGGCATGATCCGCAACCGCTCGTTCGCGGGCTTCATGAATGGCGTGGACCCCCGCGTGCCGCAATGGTCCGAGCTTGTGACCCGCATTCGCGGGGCTCTACCCCGGGCGCATCTGACGGTTTGGTGCAACGAAGATACGCCCCTGATCTGGGGCGAGATTTTGCGCCGGATGACCGGCGCTCCGGACGGCACGGCTATGGGCGGCGAATACGATGTGCTGTCCACCATCATGACCGAAGAGGGCATGAAGCGGTTTCACGCATATCTTGGGACACATCCTCCCAAGGGCGAGGCACAGCTGCGCCGCGTGATCGCGGCCTTTCTGGACAAATACGCCATCCCCGAGGCGATTGAGGATGAAATCAACCTGCCGGATTGGGATGAAGCGATGGTCGAGCAGCTGACCGTCCTTTACGAGGCGGACGTTGACCGCATCAGTGACATGGACGGCGTCACCTTCATCACACCTTAACGTGCTTGGGCAAAATACTCAGTATTTGGTCGCATATCCGTCGCCTGTGCCACGCGCGTGGTCATGTTGAAAAATCCGGCGACATTGGCGATGTCCCAGATGTCCCGATCACTCCACCCCGCATCGCGCAGCGCCTGCCGGTCCGGTGCGTCGATCTTTGCCGGCGTCTCGGTCAGTTTCCACGCAAAGTCGAGCATCGCCCGCTGTTTCGGCGGCAGGTTGGCCACGCGATAGTTGATCGCAATCTCCTCGCCCATCACCGGATCGCCTGACATCTCGCGGACGGCTGCGCCATGGGCCGTGATGCAATAGAGGCATTTGTTCACGGACGCGACCGTCACGGCAATCATCTCGCGCTCAAGCTTGCTCACCCCCGAAGCGCCCAGCATCAGCTCGTTGTACATGCCCGTAAACGCCCGCAACTTTCCCTCGTTAAATGCGTAGGCGATCAGGACGTTCGGAACCAGGCCGAGCTTCTCCTGACACAGATCAAAATACGCCTGCGTCTCAGCACTGCGCGCATCTTCTTGGGGGATATCAAGGGCGATGACGGGTGTGTCGGCCATGGGCATTCTCCTGCGTTACCGCACCACGCTAGGCCCGCTGCGCCGCCTCGTCAAACGTGGAGGATCAGGTATCGCCCAATGCCATAAACATAAAGAACGGCGAACAAAATATTGATATATTTGAGTTGTGGCTCTGTCCGCAGCCAGGCGCAGTAAATCCAAATCAGGCAGAACGGCAGGCTCAGCACCATTGCGCCCAATTGCCAGCCCTGGACGACGCAGATCGTACTGCCCAACCCCAGGACAAACGCCACCCACTTCATCGGCTGCTCATATGCAGCAAACGACATCAGGTTCATTATTGAAATCTCCGAGAAACCAGCGCCGTGGACCCGGCGTTCTGGCCCTCAAAGACTAGCGATCCGCAGCCCACCGTTCAAGTTTCTCGGACGCCCGCCTCTATCGGGGCGCACATCGGCGCGGCCATGTCGTTTGCCGCGTCACAGCAAAGACAACTTTCACAAAGTGCCAACATTGGGAACTTGCCGCGCAGCAGGGACAAAATCTGCTATTCAAAGATCCTGGCCGAGTGCACGTCAGAACTGGCTTTGGTCGGGATCGAGGATCGCCTCTTTTATGAACTCTTCGGGATCACTCGAAAACGATTGGTACAGTTTGAAATGCTGTGTGTCCCGATAGTCGATGTCCCGAATACCGTGACGTGTCACCTCGTAAACCCGGGCATTGGGCAGCGCCATCAATATCGGAGAATGCGTTGCCATAATAACCTGAGACATAGCCGCCTCCTGAATTCTGTGGAGAATGCGCAGCAACTCCAACTGGCGCTTGGGTGACAAAGCGCTTTCCGGTTCGTCCATCAAGTAAATTCCCTGACGGGACATCCTTTCCTCAAAGAACCTCACGAACCCCTCGCCATGGCTCCACGACAAAAAATCAGCACTGGGGCTTTGGACATCGTCAAGATAACGTGCCACCGAAAAGAACGTTTCAGCTTTAAAGAACCACCCGTTGGTGACCTTTGGCAGCCAGCCTGCCCTCAATGCATCGGCGAGGGATGTCCCGCTTTTTTCAACGGCCCTAGAATGATCGACAGGCCGATACCCCTTTCCACCCCCCGATTCATCATAGCCGCTAAGGGCTGCAATCGCTTCAATCAGTGTCGACTTGCCGGCGCCGTTCTCACCCACGAAAATCGTCACCGGCGTCGTAAATCGCAGCTCAAAATCCTCAGCTCTCAACCAAGACAGATTGAACGGATAGGCCCGCGGTTCCGGAATGTTCTCGGGCAAGAGTGTGAGCCGCTGTAGGAAGGGAGCAGGAAGATTGGTTCCCAGCTTACGTTTTGCCATTTCTGTTCACACTCGCCACCCAGAGACTTCATGTTAATCGGAAGGGGTCAGAGACGAAACAAGGGGCTCGCAAAAGAACTGGCGACTATGCCCCCACCTTATTTATAGACTTCTCGCCGGTCGCCAAAGGTCCGCACCCGCTTTCGCCACGTCTTGTAGCTGCTCGGCTTCAGCTCACGGCGCATCAGCGCTTTGACGTCTTTCTCGCGCAGACCGTATTCGGTTTGAATATCGGCAAAACTTACATGATCGGAGAGCGCCATCTCAATGATGGCGCTGACGTGCTCGGGGGGGAGGTCAGGTTTGTGCATATCCCGCACATAGCGGTGCGCGCTCACATGCCAAGGGCGGCTTTGTACATCTCCAGTACAGCTTCTTCCTCGGCAATATCATCAGCATCCCGTTTGCGCAGCGCAATGACTTTGCGGATCACCTTAGTATCATAGCCCCGGCCCTTGGCCTCGGCCATGATCTCTTTCTGACCCTCGGTGATATCCTTTTTCTCGGCTTCCAAACGCTCATAACGTTCCACGAACTGACGCAGTTCTTCACCGGCGACGCTAGAGGCGGTGTCCGTGATATCACTCATATCGATGGGTCTCCCTTGGTGTGTTCCGCTTCCTACCTCCTGCCTCATGAGGGTTCAATCCCAAAGCCAAGTCGCCCTCCTTGAACCGAGCCGCGCCCCACACTACACACCGTGCAACAACCACAGGAGACTGCCATGCAATGGCTCATCTGGATCGGCGCGGGCATCACCCTTTTGGGATTTGCCGGGGTTGTACTGTCAATGCTGCGGATCATGCGGGCCAAGCGGGCCCAACTGTCAGATGAAGAGCTTCGGGCGAGGCTTCAAACGGCCCTGCCGCTTAACATTGGCGGCCTGTTTTTGGCCTTTCTAGGCCTCATGATCCTGATGGTGGGGGCTATGCTGGGCTGATTTGATCAGACCAAAATCCTTCGGCCAGCATTGCTGCGGACGAGACATTGGGCGGAACCGCCCAAACCGGGTCTTCGCGGGCCCATTCCTCCATCTGGCGGACGATGCCCAGCAGACCCAGTGCCATAGCCGCCTGCATGGGCCCGCCGGTCAAGCGCGGCCATTTCATCCCATGCACGGCCAAAGCGTCAATGTCTGAGGGTCGGGCCACGGCGCCATCTTCGACACAACGCGCCCCTTCTGCCATCACGGCCGAAAGGATCCGGCGACGCAAAGTACCGCTCCGCGCGTTCTCGACGGCCTCGCGGCCCCCAAACGGTCCGGCTTCAAGCCCAAAGGCAACCATCGCCCCGTCAATCTCGGCCTCCGTCGCCCCTCCCTCGATGAGCGCGATGACCGCCGAGTCTTGAGCTTCAAATAGCCTCTCCAACACCTCCTGCCCTTGCTTAGTGACCTTGCGTGCCCCGCGCTGCAAAGGGGCAAGCAGGTCTGTCGAAATTCGGGTCTCAGCCACAAACACATGGCGCAAGGCACGGCTTTCGGGCGTTGTCATACAGGCTTCATAGGCGGTCGCCTCGAAATCCACCGCAGCCTCAAATGACATAAGGACCGCGGCCTCAACGCAATCGATGATCCGGGCCTTGGCGTAACTGTTGCCGGGACGTCTGCGGGCCAATGCAACGTCATTGATAAAGCTTTCGGACTTTCTCACATGTCTGGCCACATCGCAGGTGCGCTGCGGCGGTTTGCCGTCGGCAATCAGAGCCCGCGCCACTGTGATAGCGGCGCCCACCGCATCTTCTTTGACGACTTTGTCGAACAGCCCAAGCCGCTGCCCCACCATTTCGTTCAATGGCTTACCGCTCAGCAAAAGCTGAAGTGCCACTTTCGGACCCACAAGCCGTGAAAGCCTTTGGGATGCCCCCCCCGACGGTGTGAGGCCGAGCCCCACATCCGGAAATCCAAGCGTTGTCGTTTCGTCAGCAACGCGTGCATGCGCAGAAAGCGCCAATTCAGCACCACCCGACAACACAGCCCCGTTCAAGGCCACAACAATCGGCTTTGGACATTCCTCGAACTGGGCGCAGAGCGTCCGCAAAGGCATGTCAGGCGCAGAACCGGTCAGGCTCTGCACATCGATCCCTGCCGAAAATGTTGGTGAATCTGTGCCAAGGACGATGGCTTTTGCACGCTCATCTTGCACGAAATACGCAATCGCCTCGGACAAGGCGGCCCGCATGCGGACGTCCAACGTATTGAGTGGAGGATGCGTCATATGCATCACTGCGACGCCTCTCTCGATGCGCGCACGAACGAGTCCGTTCGCCATTCCCTAAGTCCTCTCCCGTGACGGTCGGGTCCCATCCCCAACGTCAGCACACCTGTTACCTCAAATGAGGGGCGCAAATCAATATAGTCAAAAGAACGCGTCGCGGACCGGTTTACGCCTCAGGGCAAAACACTTCGTAAAGAACAGTCAATATGGGCTTGATACGTGCATCCTGCAGCCTGTAGCGCACCACACGTCCTTCTTTATCGGCTGCGACCAATCCGTCGTTGCGCATCTTTGCCAGTTGGCCCGACACGTAGGACTGGCTCGCTCCGATCTGTTCTTCCAGCGCACTCACCGATTGCGGACCGGGCACCAGCGCGCAAAGAATCCGCAGCCTTGCGGGATTAGACAAAACCTTGAGCACCTCGGCCGCGTCTTGGGCGGCGCCTTGCATGGGATCGACTTGCTCAATGGTCACAGGGGAAGAGGAATGCGCCATGCGATCAATTTATCGCCAACTGCGCTGACAGGCAACTGGACCCCGACGGAAAGCAAATGTATCTCATCGCCATGGATATGAGACAGATCACCGCAAGCTACACCGTCTGCCCGCAAATTTCCCCGCTCGACATTCCCGCGATTGTCGAGGCCGGCTTTACGACAATCATCAATAACCGCCCCGATATCGAAATCCCGGTCGAGGTTCAGTCAGCCACGATGCGCATTGCGGCAGAGGCGGCGGGCCTGACGTTCATTGATCTGCCACTGACCCATGACACGATGCACAGTGAAAATATCGCCCGGCAGATGCAGATCGTGGCCGAAGCGTCTGGCCCGGTATTTGCCTACTGCGCGACAGGCACGCGGTGTACTGTCATCTGGTGTCTTGGCCAGGCGGGCAAGATGGAGCCCTGCGACATCATCGAAACAGCAGCACAAGCAGGCTATGATATGTCCCTGCTCGAACCGCGGTTGGCCCAGGGCTAACCTTCTGGCGCCGCGTCGGGCATCGCTGGCTCCGCCGCAAAATCAGGCGCAGTGTCTGCGATCAAGGCCTGCTCTATCGGCATCTCATCGGCGACGCTGGTGTCCTCGGCTTTGCCCCGGATGCCAATGCCGTCTGACATCATCGGCGCGCCCGCACGTTCAATCCGCACGGCCCGCAAGCCCGTGACCTGCCCCAGCCGCGCTTCGGCCACGCAGTCACCATCCGGCCCCTCCAAGCGGACGCCAGCGACCGATCCGCCCGAAAGCGCAACCATCTGCCCCACTTCAAGCGCCTCAACCTCAGCCACATTCAGTGTCATCCGGTGCAAGACGGCGCTGAGTTCCGCAGGCGCGTCCATCACTGCGCTTTGCAGAACATCCGCAAAGCTCGGCTGCTTGGGCGACGGCATCAGATCCGGGCCTGTTTGGCTGGGCAGCGCCACAAGGATAGTCCCCATCCGAGTGCCACCTCCCAGCCCAAAGGTCATGCGCACGATCCGCAGCATCCGGTCCTGCAGCATCATCGCCGCCGAACGGGCATCAGGGATCAGGTCCCCCGCGCGCTGGTCATCAGCCCAGCCACCGAGGGCGGTATCCTCCGCAGTGCGGGCGAGGTCCTCCAGGAAGTGGGTGATCATCGGCGCGCAGAGTGCCGCATCGGCACTGGTAATCTTACGCGGGCTGGCATCAGCATCCCTCGGGCGGCCCACAGTCTGAACCTCAACCACTGCGGTGCGGGCCTGAAGATCGACGGCGGCAAAGCCCTTGATCTCATACCCCTGCCCCAGCGTGATCAGCATCAGCCCGTCATCCAGCGCGGCCAGCGCTTCGTCGAGTGGCATAACCCTCTCACTGACCTCTTGCACCGTCACGCTTAGCCCGACGGACGCCTCCGCAGAGCGCGCCATGGCCAGCCGAATGGCGCGTGCAGGCGTCACGGTCGAGGATTTGGCCGCCTCACCCGCGTCGCGCAACAAGCGCCGCAATACTGATTGCGGGGAAAGATCCTCCATAAGCCGGGCCACCTCGCAGGCATTTTGCACGTGCAGGCCTGTCCTACGGGCAAGCTCTTACCAGTGTCCTAACATCAGGCCGCATCTTGGTCATTTTCATCCGGCAGGGTCACGCGGAAAATTGCGCCGCTGCCTCCGGGGACATAAGCGATCGCCCCACCCAGCCGCTCCATAATCTCGCGGCAAATGGCCAGACCCAGCCCGGCCCCGCCTGCCTTGGACTGATCCCCAAGGCGGGAAAACTTTTCAAAAATCACCGCCTGATTTTCCGCACTGATGCCGCTGCCATTGTCTGACACATCCACAACCACACGTCCGTCGATAACATGCGACGTCACCGTGATTTTCGGCGCATCCGCATCACAATACTTCCGGGCGTTCGCCAGAAGATTGATGAACACCTGCGCCAGCCGATCAAGATCAGTGTGCAGCGCCCGGCCCTCATCCCCGACGCGATGGACCTCCAGCCCGACGGCTGGGACACCTGCCGCAATGAAAGCTTGGTCGAGCACATCGCTGAGAACGCCGTTTTCCATGTTCAGCACGACCTGGCCATTTTCCAGCACGGTCAAATCAAGCAGCTCGTCCAGCAGCCGGGTCAGGCGTTGGGCCTCGGCATCAATGATGCCCGCGTATTTGCGCTGGCTGTCCGGATCGATACCCGCCTCCCCCAGAATGCTCGAAAACGCACGGATGGACGTCATCGGTGTACGCAGCTCATGGCTGATCTGGCTGAGAAAAGCGTCTTTCTGGATGGACAGCGCGGTCAGCTTTTCGTTGGCATCACGCAAGGCCCGCGCGGTGCGTTCCTGCTCGGCCGATTTGGCTTCTAGACGGTTGGAGTATTCCAGAATTTGCGCTGTCTCATCGGCCACGGCAATCAAGTCCTCAACCGAAACCGTTGCCCCTTCGGTCAACTGTCCCAGCATCGCGTGCGCCGTCGCCGCGCCAACAGAGCCAGACAACTCGCGTTCCAGCATCTGCATGAACTCTGGCGTCGTTTCTGGCAAATAGCCGGACTTCCCCTGTGCCGCAGCCGCCTTTTGAAAAACCGATTGCGCTTGCACGCCGCCTAAAATCCTCTGCGCCATGACCAGCAGGTCTTCGGCCTGCGCGGCACTTGCCCGCGTGGTTTGCGTGCCGACCGAATGTTCAAACACATTCACAAACTGCGCGCCCTGCAACCGCTCCAGCGGCGTTGGAAAACTGACAAGCGATCCCAAGACAAAGGCGCCGGTGTTCAGCACCATCGACCACATCACGGCGTGCAACAGCGGATCAATCCCACCAATCCCGAACAACGCTTGCGGACGCAGCCAATCTATCCCCCACGGCCCACCGGTCATCACATGTGCGGGGATCACGTCTGAGAAACTGGGCAAAAATAGCGACCAGACCCAAACCGCAAAGCCAAGGGTCAGTCCCGCTGCCGCCCCAACCCGCGTGGCCCCGCGCCAGAAAATCGCCCCCAGCATCGCGGGCAGCACCTGCGCCACCCCGGCAAAAGAAATCAGCCCCATCGCCGCCAACGCTGCCCCGCCACCCGAGAAGCTGTAGTAGACATAGCCCAGCGCCATCACTCCAGCGATGGACAAGCGACGCGACAGGATCACGAGGTTACGCACATCGCCCGACATCACCGCCCCCTCAGTGCGTGAGCGTAGCCAGATCGGCACCACGATGTGGTTGGAGACCATGGTGGCCAGCGCAATCGTCGCCACAATCACCATGGACGTGGCCGACGAGAACCCACCAAGGAATGCCAGCGTCGCCAACCCTTCGCGCCCTTGGCTGAGCGGGACGGTCAACACAAAGAGGTCCGGGTTCGATCCAGCTGGCAGAACGTCGAGGCCCACAACCGCAATGGGCACCACAAACAGGCTCATCGCCATGAGGTACAGTGGAAAGGCCCAGCTTGCCGTGGCCAGATGCCCCTCGTTGTCGTTTTCCACAACCATCACCTGAAACATCCGCGGCAGACACAGGAATGCAGCGGCGGCAAGGAACGTTAGCCCCATCCAGCGGCCAGGGCTCTGATCCCATTTGGCAATGTCTGAGGCATCAATCCGCGACAGAGTATCCGCCACGCCGCCCCCGATGCCCCACACGACAAAGATGCCCACGGCAAGCAATGCAACCAGCTTAACGATCGCTTCCACCGCCACGGCCAGCACCACACCGTGATGCCGTTCGTTTGCATCAAGGTTGCGAGTCCCAAACAGTACCGTGAACACGGCGAGGCCGATGGCAGAGAGCAGGGCAACGCGGCTCAGATCGGCCTCTCCCCACACCCGTCCGCCCTCGGCTGCGAACACCCCAAAACTCAAGGTGACCGACTGCAATTGCAGCGCGATATAAGGCGTCACGCCAACCACGCAGAGCAGCGTGACGATGCCGCCCAGCGCCGGTGACTTGCCGAAACGCGAAGAGATGAGGTCCGCAATAGACGTCACGCGTTGTGCCCGCCCCACCCGCACGAGCTTGCGCAGGATCCACCACCAGCCCACCATGATCAGCGAAGGGCCAAGGTAGATCGTCAGATACTCGAGCCCTGACCGCGCCGCATAGCCAACAGCGCCGTAAAACGTCCATGCCGTGCAATAGATAGATAGCGACAGGGTGTAGATGGCGGGCGAACGGAGCCAATTGTCCTGCCCCCGGCTCGCGCGGCGCTCGGCTGCAAAAGCCACGATAAACAGAAATGCCACGTAAAGCAGCGACACGATAACGAGGACATTGAACGCCAGCATCAGCCCGGCTCGGTCGGCGGCGGTGTGTTATCTTCGGGTCGCAGGAACCGGACGAGCAAAGCGCACAGCACGACAAGCATGGTCCAGACGCTGAACATGTAAATGAGCGCCGTGGCATTGCTTTGCCCTTCCGCCCCACGCGGCCACAATAGCGGGATCATCCATAGCAACGCCCCCAGCACCGGAAGCATCCGCAGCCCGTCGCGCAAGCGGCGCTGGCGGTAGCGCGTCTTAGCCAGAAAAACGGGCGGCTGCGCCATTACGCGCCCACCAAGGCACGCACGTTCTCAAGCACTTCAGCATTCGAGAATGGCTTGGTCATAAAATGCGTGGCCCCTAACTGCATCGCCATTTCGCGATCCTTGGCCTGCCCGCGCGCGGTCAGCATCATGACGGGGATGTCCTTGGTCGCCGCATTGCCCCGCAGGTCTTGCAGGATGTCAAACCCGGACCGGCCCGGCAGCATCACGTCCAATATCACCAGATCAGGTGGTAGTTTGCGCACGCGCTCCGCGGCGGTTTCACCATCTTCATGGGTGTGCACCGTCCAGCCATCTCGCGTCAGAATGAAACTGATGGCTTCGATGATGTTCGGCTCATCCTCGATCAACAAAACCCGTCTGGCCACGTCGCCCTCCCAAGCAACCACGCGCTCCCCCGCGCTCGAACGAGACTATCCTCGCTCTGCGATCGTCTGTCAAAGTCTGATCTCGTCCCGGCGAGCGGCACACTCCTGCACCGGGCAACCCCCGCAGCCCGGCCCGACGACATGGGGCAGCTGGGTTGGCGCGTCCGCCACGACGAGCATGGCCGATTGCATGAGTGGCACAGCATCATAGCCAACCGGCCCATAAGGGGTAGCACATGCATAAGCCGTCAGTCGCGGTGCTTCGGCAGTGGGCAGAGAGACCACCCGGCGCAACGGTCGGCCCGGCTGACTAAGCGCCTCAAACACGGGCCAAAGTGGGCAGGCCCCACCGGCCCTTGGAACGGCCAGACCATCGATGGGTTTGAGGTAAACGATTGCACCCGCCGCATCGCAGATAACCATCCCGATATCCGGATGTCCTACTCCGGACGGCAGCTGTGCCAAACGCCGCATCGCCGCCACCATCGGCACAGAAAATTCCGCGGCAAGAGCCGCCGGGTCGTATCCCGCTACTCTCGATGCTCGGTCAAACCGCTCCAAGGGCATCGCCGCCGCATCCGCCTTGTACTGCCGCAACCAGCCCTGAACCGCAGCCTTACCGCCAGCGCTAAGGCTGCTCAGATCAGCCTCTCCGCCCGCTTCGATCTCTGGCACTCTATGTCCGCAGCGGTCGAGGAAGATCGCGGCCTCCTCTGCCGGACCAACGCTCAAGCTGTCGTCGGGCCCTTCAAGGTAGGTGACCAATGCCTGACTGACCTCGGCCAATCGCAGGCTGTCCGCGTGGATGTTTTGATGAAACCGCGCCTCCCATTCCGCATCCCCCGCACCTTCCACAAGGATCGATGCAGTGGAGCGAATGGAGGTCACCGTCGACAGCACCTGATGCAACGCGCCCGAGAGAATCGGGTCATGCGCCATCCGGTCGGTCAACTCGGTAACCCGCCCCTTGAGCTCTGCAATTTGCTGGTCCTGATCGGCCATCGCTGCAGCCCAGCTTGGAAAGCCTTCGACAAAGGCTTCCGCTGTGCCCTCCGCCCCATCACGCTCTTGCAGCACCTGCAAAACCGCCGCGTCTCCCGCCCCTGTTAATCGTCCGACAGGCACCTCCAAGGCTTGCGCAACATCCGCCAAGAGAGCAGCGCCGATTCTACGGCGTCCATGCTCAATCAGGTTGAGATATGAGGCAGAAATCCCAATTGCAGACGCCAAATCCTTTTGGCTGAGCCCTTGCTCAAGTCGTCTGGCTCGAATGCGTTTGCCGGGCTGGCTGCGGTGCAGCATCTTATTTCTGCCTTATTCTTTGGTGCCTTCTGCATGTGCGAGAAAGTAAATTTACAAAGACATTTGCGATTTTTGCAAATTATTTGACAGAAATGTCGTTACGTCACAACCCCCTGTTGCGAAACTTTGTAACCCGCGACGATAGTTGCGCAGCACTGGAAAAAGTGCGCGCCCGGCGTGCGAGGAGGCACAAGGGCGATCCACCAAAGGGAGAAATAAATGTCCAGATCACGTTTTACACGTCGTGGCGTTCTTAAGACAGGTGCCATCGGTGGCGCGGGCCTTGCCCTGCCAACGTACCTGCGCGCTGACGGCCACTCCGGTTTCACCAATGCGCCAACCGGCGACACGGTGAAAATCGGTTTCAACGTGCCACAAACCGGCCCCTACGCCGAAGAAGGCCTCGACGAGCTGCGCGCGCAGGAGCTCGCGGTTGAGCACATCAACGGCGAAGGCGACGGCGGCATGCTCGCCACCTTCTCCGAGCAGAACCTCGACGGCACAGGTATCCTTGGCAAGAAGGTTGAGTTCGTCACAGGTGACACACAGACCAAATCAGACGTGGCCCGCGCCTCTGCCCAGCAGATGATCGAGCGCGAAGGCGTCATCATGGTCAACGGTGGTTCGTCCTCCGGTGTGGCCGTTGCTGTGCAGGCGCTCTGCCAAGAGGCTGGCGTTATCTTCATGGCCGGTCTGACCCACTCCAACGACACAACCGGTAAAGACCGCAAGGCCAACGGTTTCCGTCACTTCTTCAACAGCTACATGTCCGGTGCCGCCCTGGCCCCCGTGCTCGAAGGTGCCTACGGCAACCAGCGCCGCGCGTATCACCTGACTGCGGACTACAACTGGGGCTACACAACTCAGGAAGCCGTTCAGACATCGACAGAGGCCATGGGCTGGGAAACTGTTGAAACCGTGCTGACACCTGTGGGTGCCGGTGACTTCAACAGCTACATCACACCCGTTCTGAACTCGGGCGCTGACGTGCTCGTGCTCAACCACTACGGTGGGGACATGGTGAACTCGCTGTCGCAGGCCATTCAGGCCGGTATCCGCGACCGCATGGTCGATGGCACACAGATGGAAATCGTTGTTCCACTGTACTCCGAGCTGATGGCCGCTGGTGCGGGCTCCAACATCGAAGGCGTGTTCGGTTCCATGAACTGGAACTGGCAGCTTGAGGATGCAGGCACAGCCGCCTTCACACGCTCCTTCGGCGAAAAGTACGGTCGTCCACCATCGAACGCCGCGCACACATGCTACGTGCAGACACTGCTCTACGCAGATGCCGTAACACGCGCAGGCTCGTTCAACCCATGTGCAGTTGTCGAAGCGCTCGAAGACTTCGAATTCGACGGCATGGGCAACGGCGCGACAACCTACCGTGGCGCAGATCACCAGTGCTTTAAGGACGTGCTTGTTGTGAAGGGTAAAGAAAACCCAACCAACCAGTACGACACCCTTGAGATCGTGGAAGTTACACCACGTGCACAGGTTGAGTACGCAGCAGATCACCCCTCCTTCGGCGGTGCTGATGCAACACTGGGCAGCTGTAACCCCGGCGCCTAAGCCACTGATCCAAAATCAAGATGGCGTCCCCTTCCTTGGGGGCGCCAGTCCCACGCTGCCGCGGTCTGCGGCCCATGAACTCTTAGGGGCACGAGCATGGAAGAGATCCTCCAACAAGTTATCAACGGCCTTGATCGCGGCTCAGCCTATGCGCTGATTGCCCTCGGCCTCACCCTCATTTTCGGCACGCTCGGCGTGGTCAACTTTGCCCATGGTGCATTGTTCATGATCGGTGCCTTCGTCGCTGTTCTGGTCAGTGACCTGCTCGGCGACATCCGCGAGCTGGGCAGTGCTGATGATTTCTTCAAGCTTGTGCAAGTGGTGGAGGACCCCACCCAAACCGACTTCTTAGGCAGGCCGCTATCGGTCGAAACCTCCTATTGGGTTGTCTGGTTTGGTGAGAACTTCGGCAATTGGCTAAGCGACTGGTCCGTGCCAATCGCTGTGCTGATCTCCATCCCGATCATGATCTTCATCGGTTGGGCGATGGAACGCGGCCTCATCCGCCACTTCTACCACCGCCCCCACGCGGACCAGATCCTTGTGACCTTTGGCCTCGCCATCGTGCTCGGCGACTTGATCCGCGCCATGTACGGCGCAAACCCGATCCAGACGGCGATGCCAGAGTCCCTCAGCGGCCCCGTCGATCTGGGCGTGTTCCTGGGATATGACGTGGGCACGATCACCTACAGCTCCTGGCGGATCGTCTATTTCTTCTTCTCGATGACCATCATCGCCGGTGTCTTTGCCTTCTTGCAGTTCACCACCTTCGGCATGGTCGTTCGCGCCGGCATGGCAGACCGCGAAACGGTGGGCCTCTTGGGCATCAACATCAACAAATACTTTACGTTGATGTTCGGCCTTGCCGCAGCGGTCGCCGGGGTCGCCGGCGTGATGTTCGCACCCATTCAGGCGCCCAGCTACAACCTCGGGATGGAGTACCTCGTCCCCTGCTTTGTGGTGGTCGTCGTCGGCGGTATGGGGTCCCTGCCCGGCGCTGTGCTGGCGGGCTTCCTTCTGGGCATCGTACAGAGCTTTGCCTCGCTGCCCACATGGAAGACGTCGCTGGTCGAACGTCTCGGCCTTGATGACGGCAACCTCATCGCCAACCTGATTATCGGTGTCGACCAGATTGCCATCTACCTGATCGCCATCATCATTCTGCTTACCCGTCCACGTGGCCTTTTGGGTCGCAAGGGCGTCATGGAGGACTGACCCATGCTGGGACTGAACAAAAAAGACTTCAGCCTGCTGCTCTTCGTCGCCTTCCTGGCGATCGCAGCCCCCTTCCTGCTGAACCCCTTCCCCGCCAGCAGCTCTCTGAGCTTTCTGAACGCGGGCTACCCGGCGCTGATGCAGCTCTTCGCAATCTTTGCCATCGTGCTGATCGGGTTCAACATCCTGTTTGGCCTTACCGGCTACCTTTCCTTCGGGCACGCAGCCTTTATCGGGATTGGCAGCTACACGGCGATGTGGATGTACAAACTTCTGAACTTCAACGTGATCATCGCAATCCCCATGGCCATGCTGGTCACAGGTATCTTCGCGCTGCTCATTGGTTGGATCTCGTTGCGGCGGACGGGGATCTACTTCTCGATCCTGACGCTGGCTTTCGCCGAGATGGCCTACCGGCTGAGCTACTCGGTTTTGACACCGATCACGGGTGGCGAGACAAACCTCTCCCCCGATCCGGTCAACGATCCGATGGTCCTCAAAAGCGAAGGCGGTCTCACCGTTCCCCACCTCTTCGGCTTTGACCTCAACGCCAAAACAACGTGGGAGGTCGGCAGCTGGTCCTTTACCTTCGAGGCGGGCTACTACCTCTGCGCGCTGATCCTGATCATCAGCTTTTACATCGCGATCCGCATCTTCCGCTCGCCCTTTGGCATGATGCTGCGCGCGATCAAATCCAACAATCAGCGGATGAGCTACACGGGCCTCAACACCAAACCCTATATGCTGGCAGCCTTCGTCATCTCTGGCGTCTATGCCGGTCTGGCAGGCGGCCTGCTGGTGGCCATGGACGCACAAGCCGGGGCCGAACGCATGTTCTGGACCGAAAGCGGGACCATCGTGATCATGGCGATCCTTGGCGGCGTGGGCACCCTTTTGGGCCCAATCCTCGGTGCAGGCGCGATCAAGTATATGGAGAAAATTCTCTCCTCGATCTCTGAGTCCCAACTGCACACATGGCTGGGCATTCTGCCCGACTGGCTCGAAGATGCGATGGTCTACATCCTCGCGAACTTCTTTGTCGGCCATGCCTGGCACCTGACCCTTGGGCTCGTGTTCATGCTCGTCGTGATCTTTGTGCCCGGTGGTCTGGTGGAGCTTGGCCAGCGGATCGGCAACCGCTTCCGTCGGAAAAAGCCTGACACCGCCCCGAGTGGCGAAACCACACCCGCAGAATAAGGAAACGAAACGATGGGTATCCTTGAAGTCAAAGGTGTGAACAAACGCTTCGGCGGTCTGCAAGCGCTGGGGGACGTGAACCTCAGCGTCGAGGAAAACACTGTCCACGCCATCATCGGCCCGAACGGGGCTGGCAAATCGACGCTGCTCAATTGCTTCGTCGGCAAACTGATCCCCGATAGTGGCTCGGTCATGTTTGACGGCCAATCGGTTCTGGGGCGCAAACCCTATGAGATCAACCAAATGGGCATCAGCCGGGTGTTTCAAACGCCCGAGATCTTTACAGATCTCACCGTGCTCGAAAACGTGATGATCCCCTGCTTTGCCAAACGCGACGGCGCGTTCCGCATGCACGCGATTGAACATGTGGGCAGTGAAGCCGCAATCCGGGAGCAGGCCGAACAGATGCTTGATGACGTCAGCATGCTGGACAAACGGCACATGGACGCCTCATCCCTCTCACGCGGTGACAAGCGGCGGCTCGAGATGGCGATGTGTCTGGTGCAGGACCCCAAGCTGTTGCTTTTGGATGAACCGACCGCTGGCATGGCACGGGCCGACACCAACAACACGATCGACCTGCTCAAAGAGATCAAGGACAAGCGAGACATCACCATGGCCATTATTGAGCATGACATGCATGTGGTGTTTTCCATGGCCGAGCGGATCACAGTATTGGCCCAGGGCACGCCCCTTGTTGAGGACACGCCCGACAACATCAAAGGCCACCCCAAAGTCCGCGAAGCCTACCTCGGCGAAGCCCAAGTCTAACGTCTGATCGGAGAGAATGATGAACGCCCCGTTTAACAAAGACGTCAACAACGCCGCGACCCACCCAAAATACCTGAGTGTGTGGAACATCGAGGCGTATTACGGCGAAAGCTATATCGTCCAAGGCGTCAGCTTTGACATTCACGAGGGCGAAATCCTCGCTCTGTTGGGCCGCAACGGCGCGGGTAAGACCTCTACTTTGCGCACCATTGCGCGGCTGGATGACCCGGCGCTCAAATCTGGCGAAATCTGGCTCGACCACCAGCCGCTGCACAAAATGAAGAGCCACGAGGCCGCCACAGCCGGTATTCAGCTCGTCCCCGAAGACCGCCGCATCATCCCCGGCCTGACCGTGGAGGAAAATCTGAAGCTCGCGCAAATCGCGCCGCCTTTGGGCTGGTCGCTGGATCGGGTCTATGACCTCTTCCCTCGCCTCAAGGAGCGCCGCAAACAAGAGGGCGTCACTCTCTCAGGCGGCGAACAGCAGATGCTGTCCATCGCCCGCGCGCTGGTACGTGACATCAAGGTTCTACTCCTAGACGAACCTTATGAGGGCCTGGCGCCCGTCATCGTGCAAGAGATTGCCAAAACACTCGGCATCATCCGCGATCAGGGCATCACAACAGTGATCGTTGAACAAAACGCCGTGGCCGCGCTGAAGCTTGCCGACCGCGCCGTAATCCTCGACACAGGCTCTGTCGTCTATGATGGCTCCGCTGCCGAAGTGCTTGAAGACGAGGCGCTGCGCGCGCAATATCTGGCGATCTGACGCCAACACCACCTGCACGTCCCATATGCATGGGATGTGCATCGGATGTGCATCACTTGTGCATCCCCCGAATTCTGCCCAAGGACCTGCCATGACCAAGATGTTCCCCCCCTCCGACGCCATCGCCAAAAACGCCCACGCAGACCGCGCAACCTATGACGCGATGTATGAGGCGTCGATCAATGATCCCGAGGGGTTCTGGGCCGAGCATGGCAAGCGGATCGACTGGATAAAACCCTTTACCAAGGTGAAGAACACCAGCTTTGCCCCTGGAAACATTGACATTAAATGGTTTGAAGACGGCACTTTGAACGTCAGCGCCAATTGCATCGACAGACACCTCGCCACCCGCGGCGATCAGACGGCGATCATCTGGGAGCAGGACGATCCGGGCGACGGCGCACAGCACATCACCTACAATGAGTTGCACCACGAGGTGTGTAAATTCGCCAACGTTCTCAAAGAGATGGGCGTCGGCAAAGGGGACCGGGTTGTCATCTACATGCCGATGATCCCTGAGGCTGCCTACGCGATGCTCGCCTCTGCCCGGATCGGCGCGATCCATTCCATCGTTTTTGCAGGCTTCTCACCCGACGCCCTCGGCGCACGCGTGGATGCCTGCGGCGCCAAAGTGGTGATCACCGCTGATGGCGCGCCCCGCGGCGGGCGTGTGACAAACCTCAAAGACAACGTGAATCAAGCCCTGCGCGGCGATTTTGATGAGGTCAAATGCCTCGTCGTCAAACGCACCGGCCAGCAAATCGCATGGCGCGAGGGGCTGGATTTCTGGCTGCACGAGTTGGCCGAAGCCGTCACCGCGGATTGCCCGCCCGAAGAGATGAACGCCGAAGACCCCCTCTTCATCCTCTACACCTCTGGCTCCACCGGTCAGCCCAAGGGCGTGGTACACACAACCGGCGGATACATCGTCTACGCCTCGATGACGCATCAATATACGTTTGATTATCACGACGGGGACGTTTTCTGGTGCACGGCCGACGTGGGCTGGGTCACGGGCCACAGCTACATCGTCTATGGTCCGCTGGCCAATGGAGCCACGACGCTGATGTTTGAGGGCGTGCCCACCTACCCCGACGCGGGCCGGTTCTGGGAGGTGTGCGCCAAGCATAAGGTCAACCAATTCTACACAGCACCCACAGCCATCCGCGCGCTGATGGGGCAAGGCAATGAATTTGTTGAGAAACATGACCTGTCGGACCTCAAGCTCCTCGGGACAGTAGGCGAGCCGATCAACCCCGAGGCTTGGAACTGGTACAACGATGTTGTGGGCCAAGGCCGCTGTCCCATTGTCGACACGTGGTGGCAAACAGAAACCGGGGGGCACCTCCTCACCCCGCTCCCCGGCGCGATCCCGACAAAGCCTGGCTCGGCGACACTTCCGTTCTTTGGCATCAAACCTGTGATCCTTGAGCCCACGACGGGTGAGGAGATCACCGAAACTGCCGCAGAAGGCGTGCTTTGCATTGCGGACAGCTGGCCCGCTCAAATGCGCACCGTCTGGGGCGATCATGAGAGGTTTGAGAAGACCTACTTTGCGGACTACAAGAACTACTACTTCACCGGCGACGGATGCCGTCGGGACGAGGACGGCTATTACTGGATCACGGGCCGAGTCGATGACGTGATCAACGTCTCAGGCCACCGCATGGGCACGGCTGAGGTGGAAAGCGCGCTCGTGGCCCATTCCGCCGTCGCCGAGAGCGCCGTCGTGGGCTATCCGCATGATATCAAGGGTCAGGGCATCTACGCTTATGTGACGCTGATGAACGGCCAGGAGCCAACAGAAGAGTTGCGCAAAGAGTTGGAAACTTGGGTCCGCAAAGAAATTGGGCCGATTGCCAAGCCCGACCTGATCCAATGGGCCCCAGGTCTGCCCAAAACCCGTTCGGGCAAGATCATGCGCCGTATCCTACGCAAGATTGCAGAGGATGATTTTGGTGCCTTGGGCGATACCTCCACGCTGGCCGATCCCTCGGTTGTGGATGACCTGATCGAAAACAGGATGAACAAATCCTCATGACAAATGAAAGAGCGGCGCATTCCACGCCGCTTTTTTCATTTTGAGACAATACTTTTCGGACATCTCAACCTTTCCTCAATCTTTTTGTGGAAGGTTGTTGGCGGGGGTGTTTGGACGAAAGGATCCTCACCATGGAACCGGTCAGACCTACCGGCTTCACGCCATCTCACCCCGTTTCGGAACGTGCGACAGACGCGTCGCGCACCGCCACGCCAAAACCGGAAACGTTCGGCACGGTATCGACTGGTCCAAACCCGGCCTCACTGCCTGCGGAGGCGGAGCGAACGCTCAAACCTTATGGTGTGACGATGCTGCCAGATGGCCGCCCGGACACGCCCTTAACCTTTCCGCAGCCACCACAAAACATTGGCGATCTCATGCAGTCTGAGGGCGAAGAACAGAGCTAAAATCCCTGTCTTCCCCCTCATCGCCGCTTGGCGTATACACTTTGCAATCTGACATCAGGACTTGTGACCCAACGTCACATGGCCCATGTACAGGCAAGCGTAAACGCGTCAGGCAACAGGCTGAGGGACACATGAGCAAGACCACTTCGCACGACAGCGACGTCACCTTTATCAAAGCATTGGCAGAGCTTCTGCGCGAAAATGACCTGACCGAACTGCAGGTGAAACGCGACTATGGCGACAATGACAGCCTTAACGTCCGCGTCAGCCGTCAAACCCAAATGGCCCAGCAGGTCACCGTTGCAGCGCCAACTGCCGCTGCCCCGGCCCCGGTCGCGGCGGCCCCTGCCGCCCCCGCCGCAGAGGCAAGCGCCGATCCCGCCGATTTGCCGGGCGCCGTGACATCGCCCATGGTGGGCACCGTGTATATGCAAGGGGAACCGGGCGCTCCGGCCTTCGTATCGGTCGGTCAACAGGTGAAAGAGGGCGACACGCTTCTGATCATCGAAGCAATGAAAACGATGAACCAGATTCCCGCGCCGCGCGGCGGAACAGTCAAGCGTATTCTGGTCGAAGACGGCGGCCCCGTCGAATACGGCGCGCCCTTGATGATCATCGAATAAGGCATTGGCAATGTTCGATAAAATCCTCATCGCGAACCGGGGTGAAATCGCCCTCCGGGTTGTGCGCGCCGCCCGCGAAATGGGCATTCAATCCGTCGCCGTGCACTCCACCGCCGACAGCGACGCCATGCATGTGCGCATGGCGGACGAGGCGATCTGCATCGGCCCCCCCTCTTCGGCCAGCAGCTACCTCAGCCTCGCCGCGATCATTTCTGCCTGCGAGGTCACCGGCGCACAGGCGGTGCATCCGGGCTATGGGTTCCTGTCCGAGAACGCGGGCTTTGTCCAAGCGCTTGAGGATCACGGCATCGCATTCATCGGCCCCACGGCTGAACATATCCGCATTATGGGTGACAAGATCACCGCCAAAGACACAATGAAAGCACTCGGCGTGCCATGTGTGCCCGGATCGGACGGCGGCGTGCCGACTTTGGAAGACGCCCGTAAAATCGGCG
This sequence comes from Flavimaricola sp., assembly GCA_020629175.1. Lineage (GTDB taxonomy): Bacteria > Pseudomonadota > Alphaproteobacteria > Rhodobacterales > Rhodobacteraceae > JALZWD01. Next base: position 56,949 of record JAHDDU010000006.1, read on the forward strand.
CAGAGATCGGCTATCCGGTCATCATCAAAGCCACCGCCGGTGGTGGTGGGCGCGGGATGAAGGTCGCCCAGACCGCCGATGATATGGAAGCCGCGTTCCAAAACGCCCGGTCCGAGGCCAAGGCCGCCTTCGGCAACGACGAAGTCTACATCGAGAAATACCTCACCACGCCGCGCCACATCGAAATTCAGGTGTTCGGTGACGGCAAGGGCAAGGCTGTGCATCTGGCCGAGCGCGATTGCTCGCTTCAGCGCCGCCACCAGAAGGTGCTCGAAGAGGCGCCCGGCCCCTGCATCACGCCCGAGTTGCGCGCCAGGATCGGCAAAGTGTGCGCCGATGCCTGCGCCAAGATCAACTACATCGGCGCTGGCACTATCGAGTTTCTGTTTGAAAACGATGAGTTCTACTTCATCGAGATGAACACCCGCCTTCAGGTGGAACATCCTGTTACAGAAGGGATTTTCGGCGTCGACCTTGTCCGCGAACAGATCAACGTTGCCGCCGGTCTGCCGATGTCGTTCAGCCAAGATGATCTGGAGATCAACGGCCACGCCATCGAAGTGCGGATTAACGCAGAAAAGCTTCCGAACTTTGCGCCCTGCCCCGGCACCATCACGCAGTACCACGCCCCCGGCGGCCTTGGCGTGCGGATGGACAGCGCCCTCTATGATGGCTACCGCATTCCGCCCTACTACGACAGCCTGATCGCCAAACTCATCGTCCATGGACGCGATCGGCCGGAAGCGCTCGCGCGTCTGGCCCGCGCTTTGGGCGAGCTGATCGTGGACGGCGTGGACACCACGGTGCCGCTCTTTCACGCGTTGCTGCAAGAGCGCGATGTGTTGACCGGGGATTACAACATCCACTGGCTGGAGCATTGGCTCGAGCAAAACCTCAACAGCTAAACAGGACCGGGCGCGATGCACGACGAGCGCCTCACGCCCGACCTGCTGCTCCACGCCTATTCCATCGGCGTGTTTCCGATGAGCGAAAGCCGCGACGACCCTGAGGTCTTCTGGGTCGACCCGCAAAGGCGCGGCATCCTGCCACTGGATGGCTTTCACATCTCACGCAGCTTGCGCCGCCATATGCTGCGCGCTCCACACCGGATCAGCTATGACACCGCATTTAAGGCCGTGGTCGAGGGGTGTGCCAACCGCGAGGAAACCTGGATCAACGCACCGATCAAAACACTCTACAGCCAGCTGTTTGAGATGGGACACGCCCATTCGATTGAGGTTTGGCATCAGGACGATCTGGTTGGCGGTGTTTACGGCGTCACCATGGGGGCCGCGTTTTTCGGCGAGAGCATGTTTTCAACAGCAACCAATGCCTCAAAACTGGCGTTGGCATACCTGACGGATCATTTGAAGGCCGGTGGATTTACGTTGTTTGACACGCAGTTCATAACCCCACATCTGGCCAGCCTCGGCGCCATTGAGATCCCGCGCGCGACCTACCACAAGCGGCTACGACAGGCGCTCGCAGGTCATGGAACCTTTGCCTCAGACGGCCCGGTGGCGTCGGCTTATGACGTTATACAGCGCAACGCCCAGACATCGTAACGCGGGTGTTCGAGCGCGCTGATCGCGGGAGCGGACGCGATCATCCAGCCCTCAAACACAGGCGGCTGCTGATCCCGGTAAGTGATGGTGAGTAACTCGTAAGCGTCGCCAGACGGGTTGGAAGAGGGATACCGGCACTCGCCCAGCTCTATCGTCAGCAGCCCGAACTGTCGGCTCTCGCCATTGCGCAGCTCAACATCTTCGACAACGCCAGTGATTTTGTCGAGGACGCGAACAACGCCCCCCGGCGCGGTCGAGGCCTCCTGCGCAAACGCAGGCGCTGTAAGCATGGTGATCAAGAATGCCAAGCGCTTCATTCGCCCTCTCCCCCTCCGACATAGGTCAATAACAGCTGAAGCAGGCTTACCGACCCTTGTGTATCAACGATTTCCGCGCCTGTTGCCAAATTGGTCAAGGATCCACCGGGCACGATCTCCACATAGTTCCCACCCAACAACCCTTCAGACGCAATCACTGCGCTGCTGTCATCCGGGATCGGAATGGTGGCAGATAGGCTGAGGGACGTGTCGGCGCGATAGGTTTCGGCGTTAAGAGAAATGTCAGACACCCGCCCGATGGAAACACCGGCCATTCGCACGTCTGAACCAAGCTCAATGCCCTCGACAGACCGAAAACTGGCCGTGAGATTGAGCGCATCTGAGCGCCCGATCAAGCCAGTGGCAGACGCAGTGTAGGCCGCGAAGAACAAAGCCGCCGCTAGAACGCCCGCACCCACGATAACCTCTGTGGTATCCTCACGCATGACGCTTACTCCGGCGTCCAAGCCTCGTAGTCTTGCCGTGGTGCCGGATCCGCTCTCCGCAAAGAGCCTGCGGGCGCATAGGCCATCTGTGTACCCGTGAGGTTTTCCTGATGCGGCTGCTCCCAAGCTTTATGCACCAGTGGGCGTTCTGTCGGCGGCTCGTCCCAGGTGCGGTGCAGCCAGCCATGCCATTCCGGGCTGACGCGGCTTGCCTCAGCCTCGCCGTTGTAGATGACCCAGCGACGCTTGTCGTCGGCAGTGCGGTAAAAGACGTTGCCTTGCGCATCTTCGCCGACCCGCTCACCCTTGCGCCAGGTCCAAAGCTGCGTGCCCAGGGTTTGCCCATCCCACCAGGTGAAAATCCGTTTGATAAAGCTGGTAACGCCCATGATCATTCCCCGAATAGCTGACCCGTACATGCCGCAATCCGGCCCAAAGGTCCAGCATGATACGCGGGCCAAACGCGCCAAGGATTTTCGCGAATTTTCTTAGCGCGGCAGCCGCGCGGTCACTTCAATTTCGATCTTCATCGCGTCTTCTTGCAGGTCCGCGACGAACATGGTGGCCGCAGGCCGGGCGACGGCAAAAGCCTTGGACGTAATCGGCCAGCAGGCCGGCCAATCCGCTTTCTCCGGCAGGATGTACGTGACACGCACAACATGGTCCAACCCACTCCCCGCCTCTTCCAACGCACGCGCGATGGTGGCGAGCGTGTTTTCACACTGCTCTTCGACAGAGGCAGGCAACGTCATTGTGGCATAATCATACCCGGTTGTGCCTGCCACGTAGACCCAGCCATCCGCAACAACAGCGCGCGAATAGCCGATCTTTTCCTCAAAAGGAGATCCGGTTGAGATGTGCCGGACCGCGTCCATCAACTGGCGCTTGCGGTTTCTTTTGACGGCTCCGCATAGATCATCAGAGGTGCCGCATCAGAGGTCACCGCCTCTTCGTTCACGACAACCTCGGTCACGCTGTCCATGCCCGGCAGGTCGAACATCGTATCGAGAAGGATGTCCTCCATGATCGAGCGTAGGCCGCGCGCGCCGGTTTTCCGCTCAATCGCACGTTTGGCAATAGCGGCAAGGGCGTCATCGGTGAAGGTCAGCTTGGTCTCTTCGATCTCGAACAGGCGCTGGTACTGCTTTACCAAAGCGTTCTTCGGCTCTGTCAGGATCGTGACGAGCGCGTCTTCGTCTAGATCGGTCAGTGTTGCCAGAACCGGCAAACGGCCGACAAATTCCGGGATCAGGCCGAATTTGAGCAAATCTTCCGGCTCAAGCTCTGTGAACAGATCACCGATGCTGCGGCTTTCCTTATCCTTTACGTCCGCGCCAAAGCCGATAGACGACCCTTGGCCGCGCTGCGCAATGATTTTGTCCAGACCAGCAAAGGCGCCACCGCAAACGAACAGAATGTTTGTCGTATCAACCTGCAGGAATTCCTGCTGCGGATGCTTGCGCCCCCCTTGCGGAGGTACGGAGGCAACAGTGCCTTCCATAATTTTCAGCAAGGCCTGCTGCACCCCCTCACCCGAGACGTCTCGGGTAATAGAGGGATTGTCAGACTTGCGTGTGATCTTATCGACCTCATCAATGTAGACGATGCCACGCTGAGCACGTTCAACGTTGTATTCCGAGGCCTGCAGCAGCTTGAGAATGATATTCTCGACATCCTCGCCCACATAGCCCGCTTCGGTCAGTGTCGTGGCATCCGCCATCGTGAACGGGACGTCCAGAATGCGGGCCAGTGTCTGCGCAAGCAAAGTTTTGCCACAGCCCGTCGGGCCGATCAAAAGGATGTTTGATTTCGCCAGCTCTATGTCACCGGATTTTGCCGCATGGTTCAGGCGCTTGTAATGGTTATGCACGGCCACGGCGAGCACGCGCTTCGCGTGCATTTGGCCGATGACGTAGTCGTTCAAGACTTCGGCAATCTCTGTGGGTGTTGGCACACCTTCCGAGGATTTCAGCGAGGACGACTTCGTCTCTTCGCGGATAATGTCCATACACAGCTCAACGCATTCATCGCAGATGAACACTGTGGGGCCTGCAATCAGCTTGCGCACCTCATGCTGGCTCTTGCCACAAAAGCTACAGTACAGCGTGTTCTTGCCATCACCGCTGGAAGTATTCGCCATTTCAATCCTCCGGATCCCGCGATCCATGTCTGTATGTTGGACTGCCCTTGGTCCTTGACACTAGGGCAGCCCCGCGATGGCTACAACGCCAAAACCGATCAAAAACGGTAACTGTTACTTGTCGTCACCGTCGCCTGTTTCGCGGCTGGTAACAATCTCATCGATATGACCCCATTCTTTGGCTTCTTCAGGGCTCATAAAGTTGTCACGCTCCAACGCCGACTCGACCTTCTTGAGCGTATTGCCAGTGTGTTTGACGTAGATTTTGTTGATCTGGTCCTTGATCTTCTGGGTCTCGGCCGCGTGGATCATGATATCCGTTGCCTGGCCCTGATAGCCGCCAGAGGGCTGGTGGACCATGATCCGGGCGTTTGGCAGCGCAAACCGCATGCCAGCCTCACCCGCGACAGACAGGACAGACCCCATCGACGCCGCCTGCCCCACAACAAGTGTGGAAACCTTGGGTCGGATATATTGCATCGTGTCGTAGATTGACAAACCAGAGGTCACAACGCCGCCTGGGCTGTTGATATACATGGAAATTTCTTTTTTCGGGTTCTCGGCCTCAAGGTGCAAAAGCTGTGCGACGATCAGCTGGCTCATGCCGTCGTGCACCGGACCATTGACGAAAATGATCCGCTCTTTGAGGAGGCGCGAGAAGATGTCGTAGGCCCGTTCGCCGCGGCTGGTCTGTTCGACCACCATCGGGACGAGGTTCATGTAGGTCTCTACTGGATCGTGCATCTGCTCTGCCTCTTTTCGGAACGTTTGGGTGTCTCAATGACATCGTAGCACGAGTCTTAGTGGCCCATTGTGGCGGCTTCAAGGGCAGGTCAAGACACGCTCTGGCCCAAAGCGGCCATTACGCTGTCTTAACCACAACATTCCTTGAAACCGGTTACGGTCAGGTTAATTCCGGCAGATGAATTTGGAACAAGCCAGTCACACCCCCGCCCGCGCCCGCCTTGATGCCTTTGTGAGCGGCCCCGTCACCGATTATGCCCGCCTGCGCAACTTTGACGTCGAAGGGCATCCACACGTATCCAACCTTTCTATGGCGATCCGTCACCGCGTGCTGACCGAGGTCGACGTGCTGCAGGCGGTTCTGGCCAAACATTCCTACAAAACCGTCGAAAAATTCGTTCAGGAGGTGTTTTGGCGCACTTACTGGAAAGGCTGGCTGGAGCGTCGTCCGGCAGTTTGGACGACCTACAAAACCGGCCTCGGCCAAGCTCAAAATCGCCTGTCGACCGAAGCGGGCCTGCGCCAAGAATGGGAAGCCGCGTGCAACGGTGACACCGGGATCGAATGTTTTGATTACTGGGCGCGCGAGCTGGCAGAGACTGGCTATCTGCACAATCACGCACGGATGTGGTTCGCCTCTATCTGGATCTTTACCCTGCGCCTACCTTGGGAGCTCGGTGCAGATTTCTTCCTTAGGCACCTGATCGACGGCGACGCGGCCTCCAACACTCTCTCATGGCGCTGGGTCGGTGGGCTGCAGACCGAGGGCAAAACCTACCTCGCCACGGCCGACAACATTGCGCGCTTTACCGAAAACCGCTTTCGCCCCACAGACCTCGCAGCCTTTGCCCCTCCCCTGACTGACGGGCCCAAACCCGCGCTGGGGGATGTGCCGGTCAGCGACGCGATTGACGCCGCAAAGCCCACCGCGCATTTGATCACAGAGGATGATCTCTCTCCGGCGTGGCTTGCCAACCTCGCCCCCTCCCCGGTCGCGACAGCAACGCTGTCAGCAGTCAAGTACCGCAGCCCTCTCGAGCCCGCAGCACAGGTCACAGAATGGACTGACCACGCCCTGCGCCAAGCGGCTCCGGATGGCGCTACGCATCTCAAAACTGTGGCTGATACCGTCGCCTGGGCGCGGGAACAGCTGGTCTCTCAAGTTGTTGCGAGCTACTGCCCAACGGGTCCGGGCGGTGATCTGATGGCGATGCTCCGCCCTGAGCTCGCGGCGCATGGCATCGCGCTGGTGCAATGTGTTCGGCCCTATGACAGCGCGTGCTGGCAGCATGCCACGCATGGTTTCTTTCGCTTCAAGGAAAAAATACCCAAGCTTTTGGAAAAAATGGATAAATTTTAGTGCCGCGCCGTGAGAGAATTACGCTTTCCTACGAAAACCTAAACTTAAAATCAGCGCCTGCGGGCCCCCATGGCGGTCAATCTCGCCGTCCAACTGCTCCGCATAAACGTCGATAAGGTCTAGTCGTTTTGGCACTGACGTAACGGGCACCCCAGCCCCGTTCACCTGGACCGTGATTGTGCATCTTTCGCCCTCTGCACGCGCAATGACGCGACAGGCCCGACGGTGGTCGCCGCCTGCCAAAACGCGAAGCACTTCGGTGACGAAAAGACTTGTCGCAACGGCCTGATCGGCTGGCAGCTCCATCGTTTCGAGATCAAGCTCGACCGCGTGGCCATCGACCATCTCCATACGATCAATGACTTCCGGCAGAACATCGGCAAGGGCCACGGTCTGGGACAAATCGGTGCGAAATACGGCGTCCTGAATGTCTGCCAGACTGCGGACACGCTCTTGCATGCGGCTGAGGATTTCGCGCTCAGCATCCGTAGCGACAAGACGCCGCTTCATCGACATGATGGAAGACATCATTTGCAATGCGTTTCCGGTGTGGTGATGCACCGCCAGCAGTTGCTCAGTCTTTGGCGCGTCTGGCTTAGGAGTCCAGCGCTGGACCACCCAAAAAACAGCCATTGTCAAAACCAGCATTGCGAAAGTTGCGCTCAGAATGCCGAACTCGAACCCAAACGCAACCGGACCCACAACAAGGACCACACCCACCGCAGCAGCGACCAACGCGGCCTTTGCAGCCGTTCTCACCCTCGTGGCAGCTGGCGGGATCACCAGTGGCGCCCGCGACCGTCTGCCAAAACGGATGCCGTTTCCAGATCAGTCAACTCGGGGCTCTCATCCGGGCTCAGTTCTAATAGCTCGGTCAATCGCCGCCGTGCTCTGTTGGCCCGGCTCTTAACCGTTCCCACGGCCACACCAGTCATCTCGGCAGCTTCCTCATAGGAAAATCCAGAGGCTCCAACGAGGGCCAGCGCCTCGCGCTGCTCATCCGGCAACTTGGCAAAGGCGCGCAGAAAATCATTCATCTGCAACCGACCGTCGTGCGCTGGCTTCTCTGCCAGTTTCGCCGTCATGGCCCCATCAACATCCGCAACTATGCGCTTGGCCTTCCGCTTGTCGGAATAGAATGAATTTCGCAGGATGGTAAACAACCATGCTTTCAGGTTCGTGCCTGTCTGAAACTTGTCAAAGTTGCCCCACGCCCGAACCACTGCATCCTGCACAAGATCGTCGGCATCCACAGCGTCACGCGTCAATCCCATGGCAAAAGCGCGCATGGCGGGCAAATGCTCGATGAGTTCCTCACGCGGGTCGCGCGCCGTCATTGTGGCGATCCTTCAGGATCATCCGCGCCCTTATCGGTTTTCTTCAAATCCTCGATGAGCTGTAGAAACCGGTCGGGAACGTCCTCAGACAAAACATCGTCAAACGCACGCCGCAACTGCGCATCAATCGCCTCAGACGGTGGATCGCGGTCTTGCTCGCCTGACATCCTTTGTCCTTTCAAACGCCCAACTTGATTGACGGCGTGCCACGAAGGGTTACGATTTGCATAGACCTAATGCGCAAATCGCTTATTTGTTCCATAGCATTTTTGGAGGACTGCGACATCGTGGGTGATCTGACTAAAGCGGCAGACAGCGTGAAACGCCACCTGCCCTACCTGCGACGGTACGCGCGCGCGCTTACCGGTGATCAGCCCACGGGCGACAGCATCGCGATGGAGGCGCTTAAATCCTATCTGCAATCGCCACAGGCAGGCCAACCTGCGGTCAAAGTACATATGTTTGCGGCTTTTCACGCGGTTTGGCAAAAGGCGGGGAAACCCACCGGCGATGGCGAAACCGGCCTCAAAGCGCGCGCGCAGCATCACTTGGCCAAGCTGACCCCAAACAGCCGTGAGGCGCTGCTCCTCAACTCGGTCGAGGAATTTTCTGTTGCGGACGTGGCTGAGATCCTTGGGATAACCCTCGAGACTGCTGAAGTTTTGCTGGCAACGGCCAAGCAGGACCTCAAGAACAGTGTCCTCGGCCGTGTGATGATCATTGAGGATGAGGCTATCATCGCGCTGGATCTTCAGACCATCGTCACGTCGCTTGGCCACAGCGTTACAGGCGTTGCAAGAACACAAACGGCAGCTGCAAAGCTTGCTGCAGAGCGCAAACCCGATCTGGTACTGGCCGACATCCAGCTGGCGGATGACTCCTCAGGGATTGATGCAGTGCGAGATATCTTGGGCTCAGGCATCGATTGCCCAGTGATCTTTATCACCGCTTTCCCTGAACGTTTGCTCACCGGAGAACGGCCCGAGCCCGCGTTTCTGATCTCCAAGCCGTATCTCGAGGATCAGGTTCAGTCCGCCGTCAGCCAGGCGATGTTTTTCGCATCCACCGAAACGCTTACCTCAAACTGAAACAGCCTCCGGTGTGACGATTGGCTCGGCGTCCGTCGGCTTTTTGCCCTCCAGGATCACGTTGAACGCGGCCCCCATCAGCACAAGATAGGCACTGATATAGAGCCACATCAGCATCGCGATGACCGCGCCGATAGAGCCGTATACTTCGTTGTAGCTGCCAAAATTGGTGAGGTAGTAGGAAAACCCCACTGAGGCCGCGACCCACAGAATAACCACCAGAAAGGCACCGGGCGTGATCCAGCGCATCCGAAAGCCGCGCCGGTTGGGGCCATAGCGATACAGTACCGACAAAGCGATCATCATGATGCAAAATGTGATGACCAGCCGCAGAACTTCCAACAGCCAGGAGATTGAGGCCGCAAGCGGCACAAAGGCCAATGCAATCGGCAGGATCACTACCAACAAAAGCGCAAAGATCGAAATCCCGATGAGCACAAGGGTCAAAAACAGCGCAACGATGTAGTGCCACAGACCGGACCGATTGGGACGGCCATTGATCGCGTTTAGCCCTTGGACCAAAGCGGCAACCCCTGCCCGCGCAGACCACATGGCGAGCATCACGGACACTAGTGTCGCAATCCCCAAAGTGCCTGTCTGTGCAGACAGCAGACGTTCAATCTGCGCTTTGAACAAGGCAAAGGCATCTGGCGGAATGATATCTTCCATGAGCGAAAATTGCTCGTCGACGATGACAGGATCAGCAACCAAGCCGAACAATGCAATCAGCGCCGCGATGCCGGGAAAGATCGCAAACATCCCAAAAAACGCAACGCCCGCCGCGATCAGCCCAAGGTGCACACGCTCCGCAAGGCCGAAGACATCTCGGCCAACTCTCAGAGCCCGTTTCAGTTTTTGCCACACACCATGCCCCTTTGGACGTTCTCTTGCTGCGCTATATAGAGCGACAAACCCAAAACGTCACGACACGGCAGCACCCGCTGCGGACCGGGTCGCAACAGCCCCGGTGTTTTTTGGCCGACGATGCGGTGGGAGGCAAGAATCCACTCGCATGCCCCAGCAATACGGTTAACATTCTGCAAAACAGAAACAAATCGCAGTTAATGCCGTGCTAGACATCACCACCCACATTACAGCAGTTGCTGACATGATCCATGAGCGTCGCGCGCAGCAACGCCGCGTGCTGGTTGCAATTGCCGGCGCTCCGGCAAGCGGTAAGTCGACCTTGGCAGAGGAGGTTGCAAAACGCCTGCGTCTGCAACAATGCGGCGCGGAAGTCGTCCCGATGGACGGCTTTCATCTCGACAATGCAGTGCTGGAGGCGCGCGGTATATTGCCGCGCAAAGGTGCGCCGGAAACCTTTGACGCCCTTGGATTTGTCCATACGGTCCAGCGTTTGCGCGACCCGGAAGAGGTGATCGTGCCAAAATTTGACCGCCCGCGTGATCTGGCCATTGCAGGAGCGGTCGCCGTGCCCGGGGATTGCCCGGTTGTGATTGTTGAGGGCAACTACCTGTTGTTTGACGAATACCCTTGGGCGCAACTGGCCCCTATCTGGGACATCGCCGCCCGCATTGATGTCCCGATGGAGGATTTGCGCGCCCGCCTCATCCAGCGCTGGCTGACCCAAGGCCTGAGCCGGACATCAGCCACCAAACGCGCCGAAGGCAACGATATTCCCAACGCGCAGCGCGTGATCGACAGGGCATTGCCCGCAGATTTGATCCTCACAACCGGAAATTCTTAATCTTGTTGTGACACCGGCAAAGCTGTGCCTATGCTAGCTTATGGGTTCCAAGACTGCCTTCCCCCTCGATACCGCAACCGTGCAGGCGCTGCTGCACGCCCGCCACCCCGATCCTTTCGCCGCACTCGGGCCGCACAAACACGGGCGCAGCCGCTGGGTCACAGCCATGGATCCGGGGGCTGAGACGCTTAGCGCCGTCGTTGGAACAAAGGCGTATCCGCTGGACCGCATCGATGGCGCCCTGTTTTCGGGCAAAGTGCCGGGCACCAAACCCTACCACCTGCGCGGCGCGGCGCGCGGCGACGCCTGGGAGTATGAAGACGCCTATGGCTTTGGCCCAGTCCTCACAGAGCAGGATGAGTACCTCATCGCCGAAGGCACGCACCAGAACCTATGGCACGCCCTTGGCGCACATGTGATGATACACGAAGGATCAGCTGGCACGCATTTCGCCGTTTGGGCCCCTGCCGCCTCTCGCGTTTCCGTCGTCGGCGATTTTAACGCTTGGGACGGTCGCAGGCACATGATGCGCAGCCGTGGCACGTCTGGCGTGTGGGAAATCTTTGTCCCCGGCGCGGGCGAAGGTCAGGCGTATAAGTATGAAATCGCGGGCTCCGATGGCGCAGTTGGCCCGCTCAAATCCGACCCGGTGGGCTTTGGCTCGCAACACGCGCCCGAGAATGCAAGCGTCATACGCGACATCTCCGGCTACGGATGGTCTGATGCGGGCTGGATGGACGCGCGTGCCCCCAAACATAGCCGCGACGCACCCATTTCCATCTACGAAGTCCACCTCGGCTCGTGGCGCCGACGCATCGACGAGGATGGCCGCCCGCTCAGCTACAAAGAACTCGCGACAGACCTCGTCGAATATGTGCAGGACCTTGGTTTTACCCACATCGAACTGATGCCCGTCTCAGAATTTCCCTTCGACGGATCATGGGGTTACCAACCCGTAGGCCTTTACGCGCCCACAATCCGTTTCGGGCCGCCGCATGAATTCCGCGATCTGATTGACGCGGCCCACACCGCAGGCCTGGGCGTGCTGCTCGATTGGGTGCCCGGACACTTCCCCACGGATGAGCACGGCCTCGGCCAATTCGACGGCACGCATCTCTATGAACATGCGGATCCAAAAGAAGGGTTCCATCAGGACTGGAACACCCTGATCTACAACTACGGCCGGGTTGAGGTTGCCAATTACCTCACCGCCAACGCGCTCTACTGGCTTGATGAATATCACATCGACGGCCTCCGCGTGGATGCGGTGGCCTCAATGCTCTACCGCGATTATTCGCGCCAGCCCGGCGAATGGATCCCAAATAAAGACGGTGGCAACGAGAATTACGAAGCGATTGACTTGTTCAAGACCACCAACACCCTCGCCTATGGACAGTACCCCGGCATCATGACCGTGGCCGAAGAGAGCACCTCCTTTCCCGGTGTATCGCAGCCAGTGGATCATGGCGGCCTTGGCTTTGGCTACAAATGGAACATGGGGTGGATGAACGACACGCTGCACTACATGCAGCTCGACCCGATTTTTCGCAAACACCACCACGATGCGCTGACCCGCCCCATCCTGTGGCAGTACTCCGAGAATTTCGTCCTACCGATCAGCCATGATGAAGTGGTCCACGGCAAAGGCTCGATGCTGTCGAAAATGCCCGGCACTGAATGGGACCGTTTTGCCAACCTGCGCGCGTACTACGGATACATGTGGGGCTTTCCGGGCAAAAAGCTCTTGTTCATGGGCTGCGAGTTTGGCCAGCCAGAAGAATGGAACCACGACGCGCAACTCAACTGGGATTGCCTGCAAGATCCGCGCCACGCGGGCCTTCAAGCCTTGATCCGGGATCTGAACCGCCTCTACCGTGACCGCCCCGCCTTGCACGCCAAGGATTGTGAGCCCGACGGCTTTCAATGGGTTGATGGTGGCAACGCCGACCATTCCGTTCTCAGCTGGCTCCGCTTTGGCGGGCCGGATGACCCGCCCTGCCTGATCGTCTGCAACATGACGCCGGTTGAACGGCCTAATTACGGGATCGGCGTTCCAACAAAAGGGTACTGGCGCGAGGAACTTAATACGGACTCGCGCATTTATGGTGGGGGGGATCGCGGTAACCTTGGCGGTGTAGAGGCTAGGGAGGAGGGTCTCCACGGCCAACCTGCTTCGATCCACCCCACCCTGCCGCCACTCTCAACGCTGATATTCACGTTCGACGGCTCAACGTAACTCGGGAGGATACGCATGGACCAGACAAGACGATTGACGCAACGCTCAATGGCGTTCGTCCTCGCAGGCGGGCGCGGATCGCGGCTCAAAGAGATGACGGACCGCCGGGTCAAACCCGCCGTACCCTTTGGCGGCAAAACCCGGATCATCGATTTTGCCCTGTCAAACGCAATGAACTCCGGCATCCGCAAGATGGCCGTTGCCACGCAATACAAGGCCCACAGCCTCATACGCCATTGCCATCGCGGCTGGTCCTTCTTTCGGGCGGAACGCAACGAATTTCTGGACATTCTGCCCGCCTCGCAGCGTGGTGGAAATGAAAATTGGTACCTTGGCACCGCAGATGCGGTGACCCAAAACATCGATATCGTTGATAGCTATGATGTTGATTACGTTATCATTTTGGCGGGTGACCACATTTACAAGATGGACTACGAGATCATGCTCCGCCAGCATGTGGAAACCAAGGCGGATGTCACGATCGGCTGCCTTACTGTCCCGCGAGAAGAGGCGACAGCTTTTGGTGTGATGGCCACGGACACCGCTGGCCAAATCACCGAGTTTCTCGAAAAACCGGCCGACCCGCCCGGCACGCCAGACGATGCGACTAAAGCGCTCGCCTCTATGGGGATCTATGTCTTCTCCTGGCCGTTCTTGCGGGAGCTCTTGGAGAAGGACAGAGACGATCCGAATTCCAGCCATGACTTCGGCAACGACCTGATCCCGGACATCGTGAAGGGTGGTAAGGCCATGGCGCATCGCTTTGACGTCTCTTGCGTCCGTCACCCGGACGCACCCGCCTATTGGCGTGATGTTGGGACGGTTGATGCCTTTTGGCAGGCCAATATTGATCTGACGGATTTCACGCCGGATCTGAACCTCTGGGACAACGAATGGCCGATCTGGACATATTCGGAATCCGTACCGCCTGCCAAATTCATCCACGATGAAAAGGCCCGGCGCGGTATGGCAATTTCATCCATGGTATCAGGGGGATGCGTGATCTCGGGCACCGAGGTACGCAATTCGCTCTTGTTTACCAACGTTCATTCAAACTCCTACTCTGTCCTCGATCACGCCGTCGTCCTGCCCAACGTCACGATCGGGCGGCACGCGGTGCTGCGCAACGTGGTCATTGATCGCGGTGTCGTCATCCCAGAGGGACTCGTGGTTGGCGAGGACTCAACAGAAGATGCCAAGCATTTCCGCGTCACGGACAAGGGCGTCACCCTGATCACGCAGGACATGGTGAACGCATGGGCCAAAACCAAATCATGACGCGCGTCCTGTCAGTGACGTCGGAATGCGCGCCGCTGGTCAAAACCGGCGGATTGGCAGACGTCGCGGGCGCATTGCCGGGTGCTTTGGCCGAACATGGCGTCGAGATGCGCACCCTGCTGCCCGGCTATCGCCAAGTGATGGCCCAACTGTCCGGCATCAAAACCGTCCACAAACTCTCGCTCTTTGGCGGCACGGCCGAAGTGAAATCTGCCAACGCAGCGGGGCTTGATCTTCTGATCCTCGACGCGCCGCATCTGTTTGACCGCCCGGGCAACATCTACCTCGGCCCCGACGGCAAAGATTGGCCCGACAACCCCGAGCGGTTTGCGGCGCTGAGCCAGGTCGCCGCCAAAATCGGCACCGGCGCATTGCCCGATTGGACGCCCGACGTCATCCATGCGCATGATTGGCAAGCTGCTCTCATACCCGAATACCTGCCAAAGGCGGGCCGTCCGAGCGTCGTACTGACCATTCACAACATCGCCTTCCACGGATTGGCGGATGTTGAAAAAATGAAAGTATTGGGCCTCGAAAAGGCACGGTTTACCCGTGATGGGTTCGAATTTTGGGGTAAGATTTCCGCCTTAAAAGCGGGGCTGATGGGCGCGGACAAGCTGACCACCGTCTCTCCGACTTACGCTGGCGAGCTGATGACCGAGCATTTCGGCATGGGATTAGATGGCGTGATGCGGCACAGGCGCGCCGATCTCTCTGGCATCCTGAATGGCATTGACGAAGACGTCTGGAACCCGGCCACCGACCCACTTATCGCCCACTACAAAACCGCCGCAGGCAAGTCCAAAAACAAGAAAGCCTTGCGTCGCGAGTTTGGCCTGCCCGATGCGGATGGCCCACTCTGCGTCGTCGTTTCACGACTGACGGGGCAAAAGGGGCTGGATCTGTTACTTGACTGCCTGCCCAACCTTTTGGCGCAGGGCGGACAGTTGGTTCTACTAGGGTCCGGTGATCCGCACTTGGAGGACGGCTTCCGCCGTGCCGCCGAGGATCCAAACGTCGCCGTCACCATCGGTTATGATGAAGCGCTCTCCCATCGACTAATCGCAGGCGGCGATGCGATCCTCATCCCGTCGCGGTTCGAACCATGCGGCCTGACCCAGCTCTACGGCCTGCAATACGGCACCATCCCCCTCGTGGCTCTCACCGGCGGCTTGGCCGACACGGTGATCAACGCCTCCCCTGCTGCCCTGGCCACAGGCGTGGCAACGGGCGTTCAATTCCACCCGATCAGTCACGATTCTCTCAATTCCGCGCTCGACCGTCTTTGCTCGCTCTACAAAGATCGCAAAACTTGGGCGCAGTTGCAGAAAAACGCCCTCAAACAGCCCGTGGGCTGGGGTCCCTCTGCGGCAGCCTATGCAGCGCTCTACAAGGATGTTACGCCCCCCGCATGAAGAGCGATCTTGCGGTAACAGCTGGCCTTCCTCACCCTCTCGGCGCCACAGTGATGGGCGACGGGGTGAACTTTGCCGTCTTCTCGCAAAATGCGACAAAAATGACTCTTTGCCTGTTTGATGAGGCAGGCCATGAAACGCTGAACATCGACCTGCCCGAGAACACCGGCCACATCTGGCACGGGCATGTCGCGGGCCTGAAACCTGGACAACACTACGGCTACCGCGCCCGAGGGCCGTTTCGCCCGGACGAGGGCCACAGATTCAACCCACACAAATTACTGCTCGACCCTTACGCCCGCGCCATATCGGGCCATCCCACCTGGGATGATGCACTCATGGGCTATGACACCCGCGCTATGCACAGCGATCTGACCTTAAACAAGATCGACAGCGGCCCATTTAATGCGCGCGGCATTGTGGTGGAGGACAAGTTCGATTGGGGCGATGATCGTCGGCCCAATGTGCCTATGTCCAAGACGATCTTTTACGAGGGTCATGTCAAAGGGCTCACTGCCGAGCTGGACATCCCAAATGCTGGCACTTACCTCGCCGCCGCATCCGACGAAATGATCGCGCATTATCAATCTCTTGGCATCACATCGCTCGAACTTTTGCCGGTGCATGCCTTCCTCGATGACAAACACCTCGTGGACCGGGGCCTGCGCAATTACTGGGGCTATATGACTCTGGGGTTCTTTGCCCCCGAGCCGCGCTACGCCATTGCGGACCCGGTGCGCGAGTTCAAAGAGATGGTCAAACGCCTGCATGCCGCCGGGATCGAGGTGATCCTCGACGTGGTCTACAACCACACCTGCGAAGGCAACGAAAGAGGCCCAACGCTCAGCTTTAAGGGCCTTGATAACGCGAGTTACTACCGTCTGCCGGAAACGAAACGCCGCTACATCAACGACACCGGCACCGGCAACACACTAGACTTATCGCACCCCATGGTGTTGCGGATGGTTCTCGACAGCCTGCGCTATTGGGCGACAGAGATGCATGTGGACGGCTTTCGGTTTGACCTGTGTTCAACGCTCGGGCGGCTCGACACTGGCTTTGACCGGGATGCGCCGTTTTTTCAGGCGATCCGGCAGGACCCCATCCTGTCCGGCCTTAAACTCATTGCCGAGCCATGGGACATCGGGCCCGGCGGCTATCAACTCGGTGCCTACCCCGCACCCTTTGGCGAATGGAATGACAAATACCGCGATCAGGTGCGCAGCTTTTGGCGCGGCACCCCTGATATGACCCGCAAGCTGGCAACGCGGATCGCGGGCTCTGCCCTGCGGTTTGACCATGACAAACGTCCCGCCACATCATCAGTCAATTTCCTGACAGCGCATGATGGCTTCACCCTCACAGATCTGGTCAGCTACAACGACAAACATAACGAGGCCAACGGCGAGCAGAACCGCGACGGCCATTCCAACAACCACTCCGATAATATGGGGGTCGAGGGGCCAACCGATGATCCCTCTATCCGCGCAGCGCGCGCTTTGCGGCGGCGCAATCTGATGGCGACGCTGATGCTCTCCCAAGGGACACCGCTGGTGCTGGCTGGTGATGACATCGGCAATTCACAGGGCGGCAACAACAACGCCTATTGCCAGGACAATCCCATTGGCTGGATCAACTGGAGCACAGAAGATGGTGACTTCAAACGGTTCTGCGCCAAGCTCATCCATTTTCGCAAAGCCCACCCCATCCTGTCGCAAACCCGGTTCCTGCACGCCCGCAGCCGGCTGATTGACGGCGTGCCAGATATTTACTGGCGCCGCGCCGACGGCGCAGAAATGACAGAGGATGATTGGAGTAACCCCGATCAAACTCACCTGACTGTTGAAATGCGCACGGCCTCGGGCACACCGGAATATGCCGCAAATCGCGACAAGGCGGTCTTTTGCGTGTTCAATCAAGGGGATGCGCTTGACGTCAGCCTGCCCCCAGCCCCTGATGGTCAACACTGGGTCCGGCACATCGACACGGCGGACCCAGATGCCACAGCCGCAAAGGCGTCTGCGGTTCTGGATGTAAAGCCTGCGTCCGTTGTCGTATGTGTGCTGCAAAGCGCGGCGATTGATTAGGAGCCTGACATGACAATCCTCACCATCGAAACCACCCCGATCGAGGGCCAAAAACCCGGCACGTCAGGCCTGCGCAAAAAGACCAAGGTTTTCATGGAAAAGAATTTTCTTGAGAACTACGTGCAATCGATCTTTGACGGCATCGGCGGGGTTGAAGGCAAATCCCTCGTCGTGGGTGGTGATGGTCGCTACTTCAATGACAGCGCGATCCAGATCATCTTGCGCATGGCGGCGGCGAATGGGGCAGCATTGATCATCGTCGGCCAGAACGGTCTGCTGAGCACACCCGCCGCGTCCCACCTTATCCGGATCAACGGCACGGATGGCGGCCTGATCCTGTCGGCCAGTCACAACCCCGGCGGACCTGACGCGGATTTCGGCCTCAAATACAACACGCCCAATGGCGGCCCTGCGGCAGAGGGCGTGACCGACAAAATCTTTGCCGCGACGACCACGATCAAAGAATACAAAATCACGCACACCCCGGACATTGACCTATCCAAACTCGGCAATCAGGCCATTGGCCCGATGAAGATCAAGGTGATTGATCCCGTTGCTGACTACGCCGCCCTGATGGAAGAGCTGTTCGATTTTCCCGCGATCAAGACGCTCTTTGCCAGCGGTTTCCGCATTCGCTTTGACGCGATGCACGCGATTACCGGGCCCTACGCAACTGAAATCCTTGAAAAAACGCTGGGCGCGGCCCCTGGTTCTGTGGTCAACGCCGTGCCTTCTCCGACCTTTGGCAACGGGCACCCTGACCCGAACCCCATTTGGGCCAAAGAACTGGTCGACGCGATGATGGCGCCTGATGCGCCCGACTTTGGCGCGGCCTCGGATGGTGACGGTGACCGCAATATGATCATGGGCCGCGGCATCTATGTGACGCCTTCGGACAGCCTCGCCCTTCTGGCCGCCCACGCCCGCTGCGCGCCTGCTTATGAGGACGGCCTGCTCGGCGTCGCCCGCTCCATGCCGACCTCCGCCGCTGTGGACCGCGTGGCAGAGCGCCTCGGGATTGAGGCCTTTGAAACACCCACCGGCTGGAAATTCTTTGGCAACCTGCTCGATGCGGGTCGAGTGACAATTTGTGGTGAGGAATCCGCCGGGACAGGCTCCACCCACGTGCGGGAAAAGGATGGGCTTTGGGCCGTCCTCCTCTGGCTCAACATCCTCGCCACCACGCGCAAATCCGTGTCCGACATGATGGCGCAACATTGGGCGGATTATGGGCGCAATTACTACAGTCGCCACGATTTCGAGGACATCGAAAGTGAGAAGGCCAATGCCCTCTTTTCCACCCTGCGCGACAACCTTCCCTCTCTGAAAGGGCAAAGCTTCGGCGCGCTTACTGTCGCAGAGGCCACCGAGTTCGCCTATGACGATCCGGTCGACGGCTCGCATTCTGCGGCCCAAGGTTTGATCATCACGTTCAACGGCGGCGCTCGCGCGGTGCTGCGCCTCTCTGGCACCGGCACTGTTGGCGCCACACTACGCCTCTACCTCGAAGCGCTTGAGACCGATCCCGCCCTTCTGCACCAGGATCCGCAAGAGGCGCTCGCCGACGTGATCGACGCCGCCCATGCGATTGCGCGGATTGAAGAGTTCACTGGCCGCAGCGGGCCGGACGTCATTACCTGATCAAGAACAGCGTGATCGCCGGAAAGGCGACGAGCACCGCGACACGCAGAATGTCAGACGCGATAAAGAACAAGGCCGCCTTGTAAACAGCTGGCATCCTTGTGCTTTTGTCCATCGAGTTGATGACGAAAAGGTTCATCCCCACCGGCGGCGTAATCAACCCGACCTCCACCACGATCAGCACCAGAATGCCGAACCAGATCGCCGTCTGATCGGGTGTCATACCAAAATCAAGCGTCGCCATCACCGGCCAGAAGATCGGGATGGTTAGCAAGATCATGGACAAACTGTCCATCAGACAGCCAAGCAGCAGATAAAACACAAGGACAAGGATCAGCACCATCCACGGGCTGAACCCTTGCGTCGTGACCCAGCCGGTCAAATGCTGCGGCATCTGACTGAGAGCAAGAAAGCCGTTGTAAAACTCAGCTCCAAATATGATGAAATAGATCATCGCCGAGGACACCGCCGTGCCCATCAAGGCCTGCCCAAATTTCTGCCAACTGAGGTTGCCAGTAAAGAGCGCAATAAGGCCGGTGCTGAGCGCCCCTACCGCGGCCCCGGCCGTCGGTGAAAACCACCCCCAGTATATGCCGCCGACCACCAGCACGAACACAACCAGAATCTGCCACACATCCGCCAGAGCGCGCATCCGCGCCGCATAAGGCAACCGCTCGCCCGCACCTGCGCTGCCTGGGTAAAGCCGGACGTAGATCGCGATGACCAGCATATATCCGATGGCCGCGAGGATGCCGGGAATGACGGCGGCAAGGAACAGCTCCTCGATGTTTTGCTCGGTCAGGATCGCATAGATCACAAGGATGACCGAAGGCGGGATCAAAATGCCCAAGGTGCCCCCGGCGGCGAGCGAGGCTTGCGACAGCCCGCCCTCATATCCGTACCGCTTCAACTCCGGCAGTGCGACGCGGCCCATGGTGGCCGCCGTGGCGAGCGACGATCCGCAGATAGAGCCAAACCCCGCACATGCGCCGATAGAGGCCATCGCGACCCCACCCTTACGGTGCCCCAAAAACGCAGCCGCTGCCCGGAACAGCCCCTGGGACATGCCCGACAAGCTCGCAAATTGCCCCATCAGCAGAAACATCATTACGACGGACAGATCGTAATTCGCGAATGTGGTGAATGTCTCGGATTTGAGCTTGTTCAGCGCGATCGACGGGTTTCCATCAATCAACCACAGGCCGCCCAACCCGGCGAGGAACATCGCAAGGCCGATGGGCGCCCGCAGAAAGATCAGCAGCAGAAGGACCGGAAAGGACCAGTAGCCCAATTCGAGGTTGGTCACGACACAGCCTCTTCCGGCAAGGGATCGTCACCACTCATCGCACCGCGAAAGCGCACAGCTGCGGTCCAAAGCGCAACAATCGCCCCCACAATCGCCGCCACAAGGCTCGCCCCATAGGCCCACCACAGCGGGAATTGCATTACAAAGGTCATCTGCCCGTTATGAAACTTTTCCATCGTCCCAATCGCCAGCCGCCACGCGATCAGACAGAGGACGAGGGCAAGCACGGCATCCCAAAACGCACGTAGCCAAAGGTTCGTGCCGCGCCCCAGCGGGTGGGTAAAGATATCAACCGTCGCATGGCCCGACCGCAGCTGACAAATCGGCAGGAACGCAAAAACGGCAAAAGCGACGCCGGCCTCTGCCACTTCAAAATCACCGCGTATCTGCCTGATCCCATTGGACCTTATCCAATCAGAAAACCACGGCACGCTGTCTTTCACCCAATCCATAAAGGCCAATGTCCGCAAAGATTGGCCAATGATCGACACGCAAAGCATCAGAACAATCGCGAGCAATACAGCACCGCCAAGCAGCGCCATACCGCGCGCCAGACTGTCCATCAGCTTGTGCATTTGGGTCCCCAATGCCGCGTCACGCGCGGGCCGGTGGTCCGGCCCGCAGCCGTATTACTCAGGCATATTTTCCGCGATCAGCCGCTGCGCCTCTGCCAGCAGGCCGGTCCCGTCAAGCCCCGCTTCGTCCATCTCGGCCACCCAAGCCGCGGTCACACCATCGCTGGCGACCATCCAGGTCGCCGCCTGCTCTTCGGTCAGCGAGATGATGTTATTGCCAAGCTCTTCTGCGGACGCACGACCCGGCGCATCGTATTCCTGCATCGTGCGACCTGCGAAGGCAGAGAATTCAAGCCCGGAATTGGCATCAATCACTGCTTTAAGATCATCGGGCAAGCCATTGTAAACATCTGAATTCATCGCAAAGATGAAGGCAGTCGTGTAAAGGGCATTGCCGGGGAATTCAGTGTGGTTGTCCACCAGTTCCTGCAGCTTCAGCGCGGGCACCACCTCCCACGGGATTACAGCCCCGTCGATCACACCGCGCGAGACACTTTCCGGCACAGCAGGCACAGGCATGCCGATTGCCGATGCGCCAAGTTCAGTGAACAGAGTGGTCGTCATCCGAGTGGGCGCGCGCAACGAGACGCCCTCCAGATCACTCGCCTCTTCGACGGGGACGTTGGTGTGGATCACGCCCGGTCCATGGACCCAAAGGCCGAGCGGTGTGAAGGCTGCAAAATCGGTGTCCATCATGCGCTCTTCTGCGAGCGTCCAGAATGCACGGCTGGTGGCTTCTGCATCTGGCGAAATGAACGGCTGTTCAAACACTTCCACCTGCGGGAACCGGCCCGGGGTATAGCCTGCAACCGTCCAGATCACATCCGCCACGCCGTCAATGGCCTGATCAATCAGCTCAGGCGGTGTGCCACCCAGCTGCATGGCAGGGTAGCGCTCGACCTTGATACGGCCCTCGCTGTCGGCCTCTACCGCATCGGCCCATACGTCAAGGATATGGGCTGGCACATTGGCCTGCGCAGGCAAAAACTGGTGCAGACGGAGCGTCACCTCTTGCGCAAAGGCGGGTGCTGCCGCCAAAAGCCCCAATGCAGTCCCAAACCCAAGTGCTGCTCTGCGCGTCATTGTCATCTGTCTTCTCCAATGCAAAGTGGCCACAAGAGGCCGCCATTAGCCTCAGACAATCCCCCGCCCAAGACCGATTCACAAGTGCTATTGTTGCGGTAAGATGTGCAGGTCAACAGGGGCTAAACCGTCAATCTCGCCGCGCAAAACGTCACCCGGCACCACAGCGCCGACCCCTGCGGGCGTGCCAGTCATGATCAGATCACCTGCGCGCAAATGGTAAAGCCCAGCCAGATCGGCCAAAAGTTCGGGCACAGACCAGACCATGTCAGACACCGGAGCCGACTGGCGCTCGGCACCATTCACCGTCAAACGTATGGACATCTCTTCAGGCGTTGGCGCCTCTGCCACCGGCGTGATCGCCCCTATGACGGCCGAACCCTCAAAATCCTTCCCCGTGTCCCACGGCCGCCGCTTTTCCTTGCTTGCGGCCTGCAAATCGCGGCGCGTCATATCAAGGCCTGCGGCATAGCCAAACAAAGCGCCCTCTTCACCAAGCGCCAAAACGAGCTCAACTTCGTGGTGTAAGTCATTGGTTTTCTGGGGATACCGCCAATCCGACCCGGACCGCGCCACGGCAAATGCCGACTTGGTAAAGTAAAACGGCGCCTCGCGGTCTACTTCATTCCCCATCTCGGCGGCATGGGCGGCATAATTGCGACCAACGCAAAAAACGCGGGCGACGGGAAAGACATCCGTTGCTCCCACAATAGGAAGTGTTGGAAGGTTCGATGGCGGAAACACGTAGCTGGTCATGCAGTCCCTCTTTTTTCGTTTTGTTACGGCGCTAAGCGACCACTTGCAAACACATTAGGAATTTCTAATATATCAAAAGTAGGAGGATCATATGACCGAATTCACCCCATTTCTCTCCCTCTTTGGCGGCGCCTTGATCGGGCTTGCCTCAGTCTTGCTGATGATGAACCTCGGGCGCATCATGGGAGCGACCGGAATCCTGGCCGGATTTGTCATGCCGCAGGGCAAGACCGATTGGGCCTGGCGGGCCACCTTACTCGCAGGAATGGCCACAGCACCTGCCCTTTACTGGATTGCCACAGGCGGCTTGCCAGAGATCAGCGTCCCCGTTTCAACCCCCATGTTGATGATCGGCGGATTTATCGTCGGGATCGGCGTGACGTTTGGCGGCGGCTGCACCTCGGGCCACGGCGTGTGCGGCAACGCCCGTCTTTCGCCCCGTTCGATGGTGGCAACGGGTATATTCATGCTGACCTGTGCAGCCACGGTTTACATCATCCGCCACGTGATCGGAGCCTGATATGAAATATGTCATCACCTATATCATAGGCCTTATCTTTGGTCTGGGCATTGTCATTTCCGGAATGGGAAACCCCGCCAAAGTGATTAATTTCTTCGATATCGCAGGCACTTGGGATCCAAGCCTTATCTTTGTGATGGGCGGCGCTCTGGCTGTGACGCTTGTCGGATACCGTCTCGCTTTCCGTCAGGATCACCCGCAATTCGACGCGGGCTTTCACCTCCCCACCCGGCGTGACATCGACCGCCCTCTTGTGCTGGGAGCGGCAACCTTTGGCGTAGGCTGGGGCATCGCGGGCTTTTGCCCTGGCGGCGCGTTTCCCGTTGTCCTTATTGGCGGCACGCCTGTCCTGCTGTTCATGATATCCTTGATTGCGGGGCTCTATACTGCAACCCTCTGGCAACGACGTGGCCTCCAAGCGCAGGAGCATTTGGCATGACCCATCCGATCGACATGACTATCCAACCCGAGGTCACAGGCTTCTTCGACGAGGCGACGAACACGATCTCTTACATCGTGCGAGACCCAAACAGCACGGCCTGCGCTGTGGTCGATAGCGTGATGGACATTGACTACGCCGCTGGCCGCATCACCTACGCCCACGCCGATGAGATCATCGCCCATATCCGAGCAGAAGGTCTGACGCTCGAGTGGCTGATCGAAACGCATGTCCACGCCGATCACCTGTCCGCCGCCCCCTATATTCAGGATAAACTGGGCGGCAAAATCGGCACCGGCGAAAACATCATGATCGTGCAGGACACCTTCGGCAAAATCTTTAACGAAGGTACGGAATTTCAGCGCGACGGCAGCCAGTTCGACGCGCTCTTTACCGAAGGGTCCACCTACCAGATCGGCGGCATGACGGCCTTTACCCTGCACACGCCGGGTCACACGCCGGCCTGTATGGTGCATGTGATCGGCGACGCGGCCTTTGTCGGCGATACGCTTTTTATGCCCGACGGCGGCTCAGCCCGTGCAGATTTTCCGGGCGGTGATGCGGGAGAGCTCTATGACAGCATCCAAAAAGTGCTCTCCCTGCCCGACGACATGCGGCTTTTCATGTGCCACGATTACGGCCCCAATGGCCGGGACATCGCGTGGGAGACCACGGTGGGCGACGAGAAAGCACACAACATCCACGTCGGCGGCGGGAAAACGCGCGAGGAGTTTATCGCTTTCCGCACAGAGCGGGACAAGCAGCTCGCCATGCCCAAACTGATCATTCCCGCCTTGCAAGTGAACATGCGCGCAGGCGAAGTGCCGACGGACGACAATGGAAACCCAATGCTTAAAGTGCCGGTCAACGGCCTGTGAAGGACTGATAATGAATCTCAAACCCATCGCTGATGATTTCTCCGTCTCCCCCCAAATCGCGGCTGAAGACATGGCTGCAATCAAGGAGGCGGGCTTTACGACGATCATATGCAACCGCCCCGATGACGAGGAAGACGGCCAGCCGAGCTTTGACGAGATCAAGGCCGCGGCGACACAGGCGGGGCTCACAGCCATCCACATCCCCATCGTTCCTGGTCAAGCCACGTCTGAGGACGTGGCCGCAATGGATGAGGCGCTGGCGCAAGCAGACGGCCCAGTGCTGGGCTATTGCAAAGGCGGCCCGCGGGCGGAGAGCCTCTACCGCGCGACCGGTCGCTGATTGAGGACGTGCTGATCTAAAGTTAGATTGCAGTCGCAAGGTGCAGCCCCTAAGCATCCGCACATGAAACTCATCATCGATACAGATCCGGGCGTCGACGACGCCCTCGCCATTGCGTTGGCCGCAGCCTTGCCAGAAGTCGAGATTGCTGGGCTGACGACAATCTTTGGAAACACGTTCGTCGAGCAAAGCAGCCGCAATGCGCGCTATCTGCTCGACATGCTGGGTGTTGATGCCCCCGTCGCCGAAGGCGCCCGCCTGCCCGATGGCGCGAGCACTTATGAGCCCTCGGCAAACGTGCATGGCCCCGAGGGTTTCGGCGATTTGGACGTTGTACCAGAGGTTGGTAAAAATGACCCGCGGCCAGCGGCCGAGTTTCTGTGCGATCTCGCTGCGCAAACCCCAGGCGAGTTGGTCGTCTGTGCCATAGGCCCGCTCACGAATATCGCCAACGCGCTGAAGCTTGACCGCGGGTTTGCCGAAAACCTTGGCAGACTTGTCATCATGGGCGGCGCCTTCAACTGCCCCGGCAACATCACGCCACAGGCCGAAGCCAACATCTACCACGACGCACTGGCCGCTGATGCGGTGTTCGCCTCTGATCTGAATATGTCGATGGTCGGCCTGAACGCCACGATGCAAACCCTGCTCACCGTCGAGGACTTTGCCCAGATGGCCGCCACGGCGCCAAAAGTCGGTGGCTTTGTGAACCGCATCTCGCAATTCTATCTTGAGTTCTACCGCTCAGTCGGTGTGACAGAAGGCTGCCCCATGCATGATGCGACAGCCATCCTCGCCTGTACCAACCCCGAACGGTTCACTTTTATGCCCGCTGGGCTGCAAGTCAGCACCAAAGCGGCAGACTATGGCGCAACGATTGAGCACCCCGACAGGACCCCGGTGCAAATCGCCCGCGCGGTCGAGGCAGATTGGGCCGTAGCCCACGTGCACGCGCAGCTGGCCGCGCTGAGCTAGCGCAGGCCCTCCCGCGCGATCTGCTCGGCCAACAGGCTCATCGCCTCACCGCGCGCCGCTGCGATCTCTGCCGGACCCGCCTCTGCCGGAAGGGCGACATTCACACGGAACACGCCCGATCCATCCCGGCCACGGCCCTCGAGGGAGGCCACAAAATACTGCCCGGACAGACGAAACTCTGATGTCCGCTGGCTCGCCACAAACTCTTCGACCCGAACCTCAACGCGCGCATCAGGATAGCTCTCAAACGGCCATGGCTCGGATGCCACGGGCCGCTGCGTGATGATGGCCAGCGCGCGGGACAATTCCAGCGTGGCCCCGCGGCTCGGATCATCGGCCCACAGCAACTCTGAGCTTTCCAGCGCACCTTCGGGCGTTTCTATGAATATCTGCTCAAGCTCGGCATAGGACGGCAACGTCACATCCCGCACCTCGACCGAGCGGTAGACGATCTGCACCCGGGCTTCTGGCGCAATCTCGGGCACGGCGTAGCGTACCTCTGGCCCCGAGGAACAGGCCGCCAATACGGCCAAGGCGCCAAAACTCAACAATCGCTTCATCATCATCACCGTCTTAGCAAGGGGCTGCGCTCCAGCGCGCGGGCCAGAGATTGTACCGCATCCGCGGCTTCTTGGACTTCGCGCAGCGCGTCGCGCGCGTCGCGTATGGCGGGGGATGTGTCCTCAAACCCACCGAGTGTCGTGTCGGCCTGCCGGATCAGCGCATTGGCCTGATTGATCAGGGCAGGCAAGCTGCGCGTGGCGGCTGCAATCTCATCCGCCGCCTGCCGCGCCGCAAGAAGCGCCTGATTGGTGTTGTTGATCGCCCCACCATTGCGCAACTCGGCCAGAATGGCGCCGACCTCATCAAGGGCGGCCCCCAACTCTCCTGGCAGGGCGCGGGTGTCATCACTGGCAATCAGCGTGTCCGCGCTGTTCACAAGTCCCGTCAGCTGATCAATCAGCGCGTCCAGCTCCAGCCCTTCGGCATCCTGTGCTATGGCGTCCAATCGGGCGATCAGCGCGGGAACCCCCTCAAACGAGCCTTCGACCGTCGCCGCCGCACCGGAGGCCGCGTCCACAGCCGCCAGCAGCCGGTCCACCCCCTCGCCCGCGTTCAGATCAGCGATGGTGACCGAGGCTTCGGCAAGCGTGGTCCGCAACGTCCCCATCACATCGCCCACCTGCGCAGGCAAGGCTGCCACATCATCAGACCCCAAGAGCGCCGCGCCCTGATCGGCCAGCGCCGTGATCTGTGACACCAGCGCGTCGATCTCCAGCTCGCCGGCTTGCCCAGCCAAGGCCGTGACCTCCTCGATCAAAGCCGGCACGCCGTTCAGCGCGGTATCCAACTGCGTGGTCAAAGAGGCCGCAGCGTCAATCGCTCCACCGAGCCGAAGGATGAGATCTTCTTCTTCCACCGTCGCCAAGATGCCCCGCACCTCGACGACCGTTTGCTCAAGCTCTGCCATAAGCGAGCCGAGCTGCTCTGGCAGCTCCTGCACATCCTGTGAGCCTACAACGGCCCGCAAATCCGCCAGCAATGCGGCCACGTCGCCGGGCACCGCCTGTGTCTCGGCGCTGCCCACTAGAACCGCCGCATTGCTAAGGAAGGCTGTCGCACTGTCGAGAAGTTCTTCAATCGGAAGATCGTCAATACGGTCCAGCGTGCCTTGCGCCGTTGTGGCCACATCCGTGATGTCGCTGGCCGCCACTGGAATACTGGGGAACGGTCGCGCCGATAGATCCATCGTCGCAGGCGGCACGCCCGTAAGGGTGACAAGCTGCACCTTCAAACCACCGGTAAAGATGCTGCCGGTAACAAGGCGCGCCCGCAACCCACCCTCGACCTGCCCCGCCAGAAAGCGCAACGCCTCTTCCGCGTTGCCACTGCCGTCCATACCCAACCGCGACGGTTGGATCGACAAGATCGCCTGCAACCGCACCCGCGTCCCGCCTTGCGGCGTCGTCTCGGCCACGCCGTTCAGGCCGGTCACTTCACCAATCTTGAGGCCGTTCAGCTCAACCGAGGCTCCATTGGTCAACCCTGCGACATTGCCGTCAAACGTCGCCAAAAGCTCGACCGTGACGCCATCATCCACGTTGAACACGCTGGCCCGCGCGGTGTCTTCGCTGTCAAACACGGTAAACTCCGCGCCCTCACCAGCAAGCTCGGCCCCAGACACAAAAGTATCAAAGGTAACACCGCCCGCGATCAGCGACGCGATGCTATCGAAATCCACCGCCGCGCCGCTTGCACCAACGCTCAGCGAAAAGCCGGATGTATCCCAAAACCGCGTGGCCTCTGTGACAAGGTTGTCATAAGGCGAATAGACAACCGCTTCGGCTTCGACTGAGAAACCGTCAAGCGCCACCATCGCAGGGCCAATCCGCCCCACTTCAACGCCCTTAAATACAATTGGCGTATTGCCAGACAGCGAGCCGTCCGTCGCCCGCATGGTCAGTGTCAAACCTGCTCGACCACCGGGCAAAAGCGGCGGCACATCGAGCCCCTCAAAAGCATAGGCAAGGGTCCCAACACTGTCGTCCCACAGCCCTTCGATATAAACGCCCGACAACACCGTATCGAGGCCAGAGACCCCTTGCGTCGTCACCTCGGGCCGGACAATCCAGAACTCTGCATCCTCATCAACAAAGGTTGCAGCATCCTTGTCCAACCGCACCTCAACCACGACCTGATCCAGCGACGGCGTAAAGCGCACCCCCTCGACAATCCCGACAGTCACATCGCGAAAGCGTAGCTCTGTCTCGTCCTTGGCGATGCCCGCGGCACTTTCAAACGTGATCTCGATCACCGGGCCACGGTCGTTGTAGTTCTGCCAGGCAACGCTCAACGCCGCAAAAAGCGCCAATAGCGGCACCAGCCAGACAATCGACACCCGGTCCCACAAGGATCGACGCTTGGCATCTACGGGCGTTTGAGGAATCTCGTCAGTCACCGCGCACCTTCCAAATCTGAATGCTTTGCCCGCGCCACATCATCTTCGTCCAGCCGGTCCCAGATCAAGCGGCTGTCAAAGGCCTGCGCCGACAGCATCGTAAAGATCACCGAAAGCGCGAATGACAAGCTGGCGATCCCCGGATTGATTGACGCCGCAACGTTCAACTGCACCAACGATGAGAGGATCGCAACGACAAACACATCAATCATCGACCATCTGCCGATGTATTCGACCAACTCGTACATGATGAACCGTGCGCCGGCCGAAAGCTCTGTCCCGCGCCGCACTGATAGGGCGAGGTAGGCAATACAGAGAAACTTGGCAATCGGGATCAGAACACTGGCCACAAGGATGATGATCGCGATCCCGACCGAGCCGTATTTGATCAGCTCTACCGCGCCGCCCACAATCGTATCCTCAGACGTGCTCAGCAGCGTCCGCGTGGACAGCATCGGGTACATGTTGGCCGGGATGTAGAACATCACGCCCGCAACCCACCACGCCCAGACCCGGCTGAGGCTCTGCGTGTCGCGCGATTGCAAAGTCGCGCCGCACCGCTCACAGCGCTCGGTCGCAATCGGCCAGACCTTTGTGCAGGTTGTGCACGCAACGAGGCCCATGTCGCGGGCCGTGGTCATGTGAACGACGCCCGCCATTACGCGCGATCCTCATCTAGCGCCGTCCAGACGGACCAGCGACACATGTAACGGTCTTGCACCATGATGATGACGACCACGCTCGCAAACATCCAAAACGCCGGACCAAAATCGATCCGCGCTAAATCGGCGACTTTGACGAGCGAGACTGCACAGCCCAGCGCAAAAATCTCGGCCATGGACCATGGACGTAACGCCTCCGACAGCCGAAACGCCGGGCGGGCATGGGCGCGCGGCGGTTTGTCGAAAACCAAAGGTGTCAGGACGTAAAGCACGAGCATCACACGCAAAAGCGGTATCAGAACAATCATCGCCAACACGCTGAGTGACAAAAACACCAGCAGCCCGTCAGAGAACGCCAACGCCGCATCTATCAGCGTGGCCGAGTTGCGGAAGCCTGAGCGGCTGATTTCCAGAAACGGGAACCACAGGGCGCCGCCGATCAGGATCATAATGCTCAGCGACAGCATAATGATGATCATACCCGCCTTCTTACGCGGCGCGATCAACTGCGTGTGGCACCGCAAACACGACGAACGCTCGCCGTGCGCCAATTCCTTGGCGCGGTACAGCGCATCGCACTGCGGACAGGCGATCAGATCATCCAGATTGCGCGGCAGCGACGACACCAAGACACCCCATAACTTCTGTCCCCAACATAGCACCTCACGCGGTGATGGCCATGCCCGTTCGCGCGGACCATCCACATCGCGTTCTCCCTTTCCGGGAAACGCCGCGTCATCGCCCAACTTGCGCCCCGATGTGTTGCGACTTGGATGGTCAACGCGCACCAAACACAGGCTCAAACCAATGAATGTGCCAGATCTGACAGCGGCCCTGACCGCCCAAGAACGTAAGAAATTGCGGGCCGCCTGGCAGGATGCGCCCGCCGTCTGGCGGTTTGTGCCCAACCGTGGCTGCCCCAACTTCACCCGGGATTGGCTTTTGCAGCAATCCCCGGCCGAGTGGCACGAGATTGCTCTGCATTTCAACATCGAGAATACGGACCTCAGCCCCCTTCTAACCATCGCCCGTCAGGCCAACGCGGACCGGGCGAGCATTATGTCGATGGTTCTAAGCCTTGACCTCATCTCGATCGAAGATCGGCGGAAGCGGAAGCCCTCTTTCAATCCAGCAGTCTCGTTGCCTGCTGTGGCCGAGTTGATGGACGTGATCGAAGCAGGATTTGCCGCTGGGTGTTACGCGCGTGCGCGGTTTCGCATCAGTCATGATCAAGCTGCGATGAAGCGCACCAAAAGCTATCTCGCGTCGCTTAGCGACGGCCCCTACTGGGCGTTGCCAGACCGCGCCTGGCACCCCGTTGAGGGCCACTTTCACCAGCCGGAATTCATGTGGGATCACGTCGGCAATTGTCAGAGGTTGCCGTTTGAAGATTGGGTCCAGCTAAAGCTACGCCCCCATTGACGCCTTGCGCCGCAGCCAATCCAACGCCTCCGCCTCGATCCGTTTGACGAAGGCATCCTTACCATCCATATAAACCTCTGCCTCTGTCGGCCCCTCAGCCGTGAGCTGCCGCTTTAGCGCGCCATAGGCGTCGCGCATCTCTGCATTCGCGCGCAGGTAATCGCGGAATGCCAAATGCCGGGTCAGTTCAGCGTCACCTTCGGCATAGATGTGCAGATGATGCGTCCTATGCCCATCTTCAGCACATTTGCGAAAGTACCGCCGTCCCGGTAGCCCAAAGGCCCCCAGCGCCTCATACCCAAGGGCCTCGATATCTGGCGTCACAGCCTCAATGGCCTTCAGAGACCGTGCTTCGCCCAGCAAATCAATGATAGGCTTGGCCGCAAGCCCTGGCACCGATGTGCTGCCAATGTGGTGCAGTCGCACCAGCGCGGCCCCCGCCGCCTCTCGCAAAGCGCTATTCTCTTCCCGAAACGCGTTAGCCCAGGCCGGATCATGGGCCACGATGTTCACAAACTTCGACGGCTCACGCGCCAAGGACGATCGCCCCCCAAAGCAACAGCGCCCCCATGGCCAGCGCGGCGAGCCCCACCAGCCGTCGGGTCTCAATCGGCAGATCACGTAATGCGGCCAACATCGCCTCAATAGCAGAAGGGGCCAGCGCCCAGGCCAGCCCCTCAACAATCAGTACCAGTCCCAGCGCCGCCAAGACATATTCCATGGACTACTCCACAACCTCTTCGGCCGGCGCCTCATCTTCCGGAGCTGTCACGTTGAGGTCATCGGCATCCTGCGGCTCAATCCCGCTATCCTGCACCTCCATCTCTCCGACGGCATCCTCCATGATATCTTCAAGATCGGTGGCGTTCAGCGTCCCAAGGCCGTCGCCGGCGCCCGGATTATACAGGTAGTCAAAGAAGGCGGAGTCTGGCGTCAGTACCAGCGTCGAGTTCTCACCCTGCAACGCCTGCTGATAGGCCTGCATAGACCGGTAGAACCGAAAGAACTCTGGATCAGAGCCGAAGGCCGCATTGAACGTTGCGTTGGCTTGCGCCTCGGCCTCACCAAAGGTGATCTGCTGTTCGCGCCGCGCAGCAGACAGCGTTTCTGTCGCGGTTCTGTCGGCCAAAGCGCGAATACCGCGCGCCGCTTCCTGACC
Organism: Flavimaricola sp.; assembly: GCA_020629175.1. Taxonomy (GTDB): domain Bacteria; phylum Pseudomonadota; class Alphaproteobacteria; order Rhodobacterales; family Rhodobacteraceae; genus JALZWD01. Next base: position 89,385 of record JAHDDU010000006.1, read on the forward strand.
GCGGGCAATCTCGTCCGCCGCCTCTTGCAAACGCTCGGATTCCATCCGCGCAAACGTCTCGTCGAGGTTTTCCTCAGGCAAATTCGTCGTCACCAACCGCACGTCCACGATGTCGAGCCCCAAGAGGCTCGCCTCTTGCGCGGACTGGTCGCGAATACGGTTCATAAGATCCCGGCGATCTTCGGACAGGATGGTGCCAGAGGTCACCTGATCAGCACCCAAAACCTCGCGGATTTGCGAGGTCAGAATGCGGCCTAGACGGTCCTCGGCGGCACGAATGCCCCCTGCACCCACCGACTCGCGGAATTGCACGACATTTTCGATCCGGTAGCGCGCAAAGGCGTCCACGTCCAAACGACGATCATCCGAGGGCGTCACCTGAATGGTCTCGGTATCAAGCGACAGGATACGCGCGTCATAGCGCACGACCTCTTGGATCAGCGGCAGTTTAAACGCGAGGCCCGGCTCGGTGATCTCTTGTTTGATCTGACCAAACTGCAGCACCAGCGCCTGCTCACGCTCATCCACCACAAAGATCGACGACAATACACCCACGGCGGCTACAACAACGGCGGGGATAAGATAGGCTGACTTGTTCATCGCTTAGTTCCCCTGCGTGCTGTTGTTGCGGATGAGTTCGTTAAGCGGCAGGAACGGCACAACACCTGTGCCCCCCTCGCCACCGCCGCCACCGGCAACGGACGGATCAAGGATGATCTTGCTTACATCGCCGTAAATCTGCTCGAGCGTTTCAAGATAGATCCGTTGGCGGGTCACATCCTCGGCCTCGCGGTACTCTTCCAGAATGGCAAGGAAACGGCTGGCCTGACCCAACGCATCGTTGGTCACTTGCGCGCGGTAGCCCTCGGCCTGCTCGATGATCTCTGTCGCTTCACCTCGGGCAGAGGCGAGCCGCTCGTTGGCATAACGGTCCGCTTCACGCTGCAAACGGTCACGCTGCTGTTCGGCGGCCTGCACGGCGAGGAAGCTGTCGATCACCCGCTCGGGTGGATCGGCCTTTTGCAGGTTGACCCGGCGTACCGTGATGCCCGCGTCATAGCTGTCCAACGTTTCCTGAATCTGCTCAACCGCAGTGGCTGCGATCAATCCACGATCCCGGTTTAGGATCGGCGCCAAACGCGAGGCCGCGATAATCTCGCGCATCACTGATTCAGACACCGCCTGCACCGTCTCTTGCGGCTCGGTCAGGTTAAAGAGCAGCTTGGAGGGATCATTCACCACCCAAACCACCTGAAAACCGATGTCGACAACGTTCTCATCCGTCGTCAGCATCAGCCCGTTAGGGCTTGAGATATTGCCCGTCGATCCAATGTTCTCGGTCCGCTCAGATGTCACGTTGACGATGTCGTAGGTCACAAGTGGCCAGGGCGCAAAGTTCAAACCCGGTTGGCCAAGGCTCTCGGTGTATTCGCCCAGAAACAGCTCAACAGACTGCTCGTCCGGTTGCACGGTGTAAACAGAGTTCAATACCCAGAGGCCCACCGCCGCCAATGCGCCAAGGCCCAGCATGCCACGGGTGATCTTGAACCCGTCGCCGCCATCGCCGCCTCCGGAGCCGCCACGGCCATTACCGCCGCCCATGAGAACCCGCAATTGCTCGCGGCCTTTGTTCATCAATTCGTCGATTTCAGGAATCTGCGGTCCATCAGCACCGGGCCTGCGGCCACCGTTCGGACGGCGATCGCCGTCGTTGTCGTCATCACCCGGCCCGCGGCCACCGCCGCCGCCGCCCCAAGGACCACCGTTGTTTCCAGCCATAGAGCTCTCTGTTCCCTTACTCTCACCTGCTAAGCGCAGGCACGTTTTATCTTATCAGGTTAATTGTGTGTCCGGACCAAAGTTTCAAGCCGTCCGGACCGGTTCCTTCATTGTCACCAATTCCTCCGACATGGTCGGATGGACCGCGACCGTGCGATCAAAGTCCTCTTTTGTAGCGCCCATTTTGACCGCGATGCCGGCCAACTGGATCATCTCCCCCGCCCCATCCGCGACGATATGACAGCCCAGAACCTTCCGCGTCGCCTGACTGACGATCAGCTTCATCAGCACCCGGTCGCTGCGCCCGGCAAATGCGCCCTGCATTGGCTTGAACGACGTGGCATAAACTTCAATCGGCTCCTGCTCGCGCGCCGCTTCCTCGCTCAGACCAATGGTGCCCATCTCGGGCTGTGTGAACACCGCCGACGGGATCAGCTCATGATCCACCTTCGTAGGGTTGTCTTTGAACACGGTCTCGACGAACGCCATCCCCTCCCGGATCGCAACAGGCGTCAGGTTCACCCGGTTGGTCACGTCGCCAATCGCGTAGACACTGTCGACCGACGTTTTGGAGTAGGCGTCAACGACAACCTCCCCACGGCGGCCAACCTCAATGCCCAACTCTTCAAGGCCCAGTCCCTTGCTGTTTGGATCACGGCCAGTGGCAAACAGCACCTTGTCAAAGGTCCGCTCGTCGCCATTGGTGGCCTTCACCCAAATGCCGCCGCCCTCGGCCTCCTTCATCTCAACAATGTTGGTGCCCAGGTGCAGATCGACACCGCGCTCCTGCATCCCCTCAGCGATCAGGCCTCGCGCCTCTTCGTCAAAGCCGCGCAGGATTTGCGCGCCACGGTAGAATTGCGTCACCTCAACACCCAAACCGTTCAACACGCCCGCAAACTCACAGGCGATGTATCCGCCGCCAACGATCAGAATGGATTTGGGCAATTCATCCATATGGAACAGATCGTCCGAGACCATGCCCAGCTCGGCATTCTCAATCTCCGGCCGCACCGGGTGGCCGCCTGTGGCGACAAGGATCGTCTTGGCCGTAAAGCTGCGCCCATCGTCCAGCGTCACCTCTTGCGGCCCGGACAGCACGGCCCGCGCGTCATGGATCTCTACATCCGAGCCGCCTAGCAGCTTGCGGTACACCCCTTCCAGCCGGTCCAACTCGGCATGCAACTTGGTCTTGAACGGTGCCCACTGGAACGTCGCCTCCAGACCGTCGGGAATGTCCCAGCCGTAAGCCTGCGCATCGCCAAACATCTCACTATAGCCGCTGGCAAACACCATCAGCTTTTTCGGCACGCAACCGCGGATAACGCAGGTGCCCCCCATCCGGCTGCTCTCGGCAATCGCGACCTTGGCCCCTTGGGCGGCAGCAACACGCGCCGCACGCACCCCGCCCGATCCTCCGCCAATGACATACAGATCAAAATCAAAATCGCTCATGGGGCAGGCCTTTCAGAATTCCGGGATGGTATCCCACACACGGGGACGGAAGACCAGATAGTCAGCCATGTGCAGGGATGCATCCGCCCAACACGGAAATGTGCGCAGCTAGCCGCATGGAATGTGCATCTGATGTGTATGCAATGTGCATCGCAACTTTGCGTCACACATCGATCCCGTCAAAAAGGTTGTCACCTTCCAGAATGTCGATCTTCTCCTGCTCAACCGACCCGCTGCTGATATCGCGTACTTCCGTCCGCCCATCGCCATAACCGATCACCACGGCGTCACAAATATCGATGAACAACCCGTTCTCCACCACCCCCGGGATCTGGTTCAGCACCAATGACAATTGTCGCGCATTACCGATCCGGTTGAGGTGCAGGTCAAGGATATGGTTGCCCTCGTCGGTGACAAAGGGCGCCTGCCCGTTCATCCGCAGCGAAGAGTTTCGCCCCAATACGTCCATCCCGATAAGTGTCTCTTCCACAAGCATTTTTGTAGTCTGCCAGCCAAAGGGTATGATCTCGAGCGGTAGCGGAAACGCGCCCAAAGTCTCGACCTGTTTGGAGCCGTCAGCAATCACGATCATCTGGTCACTTGCCGTGGCGACGATCTTTTCCTGCAAATGCGCACCACCGCCGCCCTTGATCAGGTTAAGGTTCGCGTCAAACTCGTCAGCCCCGTCAATCGTGATGTCGAGCCACTTGGCCTCATCCAGCGAGATCACGTCGATCCCCACATCCCGCGCCATCTCGGCCGTGCGGCTGGAGGTTGGCACCCCCTTGATCCGCAAACCCTCGTCGCGCACCCGCTCCCCCAAACAGCGCAACAACCACGCCGCCGTCGATCCCGTACCCAATCCCACACGCATGCCCGTTTCCACGAACCGCGTCGCCCGCTTGGCGGCCACGAATTTTGCTTTGTCGATGGGGGATAGCTCGCCGGACATGGGGGCCTCGCTTTGCGTCAGAGTCGCGCTCTGTATATCCGCCGCGCACGCCGCGCGACAGGGCTGAGGCGTCGTTTTATTGCGGCGTTTGCATCGCATTTGCCCTAAGACAGCAACTATGGTCGATACGCTGCGCCTTCACTATGCCCCTGACAATGCCTCGCTCTGCATCCGGCTGGCGCTTGAGGCTTGCGCGATCCCCTACACAACCGCCCTCGTGGACCGCAGGGCGAGCGAGCAAAAGACCACGGCCTATCGCGCCCTAAACCCCAACGGCCTGATCCCCACGCTCGAGACGCAAGACGGGCCGATCTTTGAAACCGGCGCGATCCTTCTGTGGCTGTCCCAACGCACCGACGGGGCTGCGCTGATGCCAAAAGGGCCAAACGGGGCTGCGCTCAGTTGGTTGTTCTGGCTCTCCAATTCCCTGCACCCTGCCTTGCGCATGATATTCTACGCCGAAACATTCGGGAGCGACGTCAACGACCTGCGCCTGAAAACCCAAGTCCGCATCACATCGTTGCTCGACATCCTTGAGGCCACTGCAGCGGACCAACCCGAATGGTTGTCGACGACCTCCGCACATGGCTGCTATCTCTGCCCCATGCTGCGCTGGCTGGCGCTGTACCCCGATACAAATCCGGACTGGTACGACCTAAGTCGTTGGCCACACCTGCACGACCTGGCCCAAGCCATGGACATCAGCCCCCACGGCGTTGCCTCCGCAGCGGCAGAAGGCCTCGGCCCCACCCCGTTCTCGGCCCCCGTTCGACCCAACCCACCCGAAGGAAGTGCGATCTAGCAATGTTTCTCTCTGTTTTTGACATGTTCAAAGTCGGCGTTGGGCCGTCGTCGTCGCACACCATAGGGCCCATGGTCGCCGCCGCTCGGTTCCTGGACCACCTGCGCGCCCAGCCGTTCCAGGTGGCCGGCGTCCGCGCCTCGCTCCACGGCTCACTGGCCTTCACTGGTGTTGGGCACGCAACAGACCGCGCCGTCATCCTCGGCCTCGCGGGTTTTCGTGCGGATGACTACGACGCCGACAAGGCCGAGGCAGAGCTTGCGCGGATCACTGACGAAAACACGGTTGTCCCGGATGGCCTCGGCACGCTTCGCTTTCACCCCAAGGATGATGTGGAGTTCGACTACGGCCCGCCCCTGCCCGGCCATGCCAACGGACTGATCCTCAAAGGAACCGATGCCCAGGGCGACGTTATCACCCAGATCACATACTATTCGATCGGTGGCGGCTTTGTCCTGACCGAAGAGGAACTTGCCGCAGGCAAGGACACCGATGAGGGCCCCCCGGTCCCCTACCCATTCAAATCCGCAGCCGAGATGCTGGACATGGCGGCGCAATCGGGCCTTTCCATCGCGGAAATGAAGCGCACGAACGAACTCAGCCGCAGAACGCAAAACGAGCTCGACAAAGGGCTCGCTCGGATTTGGGAGGTGATGAACACCTGCATTGACCGGGGTCTCACCACCGACGGCATCCTGCCCGGCGGCCTCCACGTCAAACGCCGCGCCAAGGATATCCACGAAAAGCTGATGGCTGAGCGCGGGCTGAACCTGACCGCGCCGCACACCATCAACGACTGGATGAGCACCTATGCCATGGCCGTCAACGAAGAGAACGCCGCCGGCGGTCAGGTCGTTACCGCGCCCACCAATGGGGCGGCAGGCGTTGTTCCAGCCACGATCCGCTACTGGCTCGACCACGTCCCCGGCGCGTCTGAGGCCAAAGTGCCTGACTTTCTGCTCACCGCTTCGGCTATTGGGGGGCTGGTGAAATTTAACGCCTCCATTTCCGGGGCTGAGGCGGGCTGTCAGGCCGAGGTTGGCTCCGCCGCCGCGATGGCCTCTGCTGGGCTCTGCGCTGTGATGGGCGGCACGCCAGAGCAGATCGAGAACGCCGCCGAGATCGCGCTCGAGCATCATCTGGGCATGACCTGTGATCCCGTACGTGGGCTGGTACAGGTGCCCTGTATCGAACGTAACGGGCTTGGCGCAATCAAAGCTGTCTCCGCCGCATCCCTCGCCTTGCGCGGCGATGGCACCCATCTCGTCCCGCTGGACGCAGCAATAGAAACGATGCGCCAGACGGGTGCGGATATGAGCGAGAAATACAAGGAAACGGCCCTTGGCGGCCTCGCCGTCAATGTCCCCAATTGCTAATTGGCAAGCGCGGCCCTAGCGTCGGCCCATGACACCCAAAGCCGACAGGCCCATGCTGGGCATTCTCCTGATGCTGGGATTTTGCGTCCTTGCACCCATGGGCGATGCACTGGCCAAAGTGCTGGGCGAAGCCATCGCCGTGCCGCTGCTGATCCTTGTCCGCTTTGGCATGCAGGCACTGCTTTTGATCCCCGTTGCACTGCTGCTCGGCAATAGCCTTCGGATCAGCCAACGGATGTTTGTCACCATTGCGCTGCGCACTGCTCTTCATATCACAGGCCTTTGGGCGATGTTCACAAGCCTCAAATACCTGCCGCTCGCAGACGCTATCGCCATCGCCTTTGTCATGCCCTTTATCATGTTGTTACTGGGAAAACTGGTCCTGAATGAAGATGTGGGCCCGCACCGACTGGCCGCTTGCGCTGTGGGCTTTGTCGGCACGCTCCTCGTGATCCAGCCCAACTTCGCCTCCGTCGGCGCACCTGCCCTGCTGCCGCTGTTGGTAGCCGTAGTCTTTTCGCTCTTCATGCTCGTCACCCGTACCATCGCCAAAGACATTGACGCGATCTCGCTTCAGGCGATCAGCGGCGCTCAGGCGACTGTCGTGCTCTTGCCACTTCTTGTGTTTGGCCCGATCGCGCAGGACTTCGGCGTTTTGACGAGCGATGCAAAGACGGTCCAACTGCTTCTGCTTTTGGGGGTGCTCGGCACCGCGGCGCATCTTTTGATGACGGGCAGCTTGCGGTTCGCGCCGTCAGCGACAGTCGCCCCTATGCAATACCTCGAAATCCCGTTCGGCACGATTATCGGCTACTTAATCTGGCAGGTCCTGCCCAACGGCCTCGCCGCATTGGGCATTTGCATCACAATCGCCGCAGGGCTTTACGTCATCGCACGGGAGCGGGCCATCGCCCGGCAGACAGCAAGGCCGTAACCATGATATCCAGCGCCGCGCGCGGCAGGATCAGCATCATGGCAGGCTGATTGACTGAGAGCGTGACCGGTCCGTTCGCGATATTCGACGTGCCAATCTGGGACAGCGGGTCAAAAGCCAGCCCTTCCGTCGGCCACTCTAACCCCTCAGATGTGCAGCTGCAGGGCGCAAAGGGAAAAAGCGATACATCCGTTCCAGCCTCAACTGGCACCGTGATGACAGGCGGCGCGAGGACGGTGATCGTCTCGCCCCCCACCAAGAGGCACGGCCTGTCCGGGTGCCGCAACAAAACATGCATCGCCGCCAAGGCATGATCGAATCGACCCCCCGAAAACCCAAGCCCGATGACCAAAGGTGCCGAAATCTGCCGCAGCGCCTTGTCAAAATCGGTCGTCTCCTGTTCGGCCACTTTGTGCAGCTTTTGGGCAAATGTGGCAGCGTTTTCTGGGGAAATACTGTCCATGTCCCCGATAACTGCTGTTAACTCGACGCCGTATTCCGCCGCGTGGCGCGCGCCGCCATCCGCCGCAACTGCCTGTTTTGCATGGATTAACGCGTCCTCAACATCTGTGCGACTAACGTGAGACCCGCCAAAGAGCAGCACCGGATCGCGGGATTGAACAATCACGAATTGTGGCCTCCAATGTTTCTCATCCAGCGCCTATGCCATAAAAGGGTCACGAAATAATACCTCCAAAAACCTTATCTCGTTCCGGTTTCGGAACCATTCAAGTGTGAACAGTGTGTTGCCAAGACACGTCATAAAGCGAGCATATCATGGTTGGATCGAGTAAAATTCTCACGGTGTCCTACGGGACCTTCTCCTGCACTCTCGAGGGGTTCGACGACTCCTTCTCTACAATGAAGGCCATCGCCGAGTACTTCCGCGATCTTGCCGCCGATGATCGGTACTTTGGTGCTGAGCCTCCCTCCCCGGATGCAGAGATGCTTGCCCGTATTGCGGAACGCGAAGTGTCGCGCCGGGTCGAAGCCAGAACAGACGGCTCGAATGTCGTGCTCAAAACCGGCAGCGCATTGGCCGCGACGGCGGCGATTGCGGCAGAGGACACGCCATCAAACGAGCCAGTGGCCGAGGCAGCCCCAACCATGCCACCCGCTGCTGAAGCTCCGGCTTTCGCCATGCCGCAAAATTCAGAGCCCGAAATGCTCGCGCCATCGCAAGAATTCGAAGACGACATCGAAGAAGCCGAGGCCTTCTTTGAAGCGCCGGCATCTGCACCAGCAGCCGATCATCCTGACGCCGAAAGCGTGGCTGCTAAATTGCAGCGTATCCGTGCCGTTGTTGGCCGCGGTCCTATGGGCCAGCCCACCGATGCGGACGCGGCCACCAATGACAATGCCGAGAGCATCTTTGCAGACACGGACGCGGCCCCAATTGAAGCCGAGCCTGAGGCAGATATTGCTGTAGCAGCCGTCGATCATGAAGACGAAGCAGCAAGTGAGCGCGAGGTCGAAGCCGAAGACACTGTTGCCGCCCCCTATTCGCCCTTTGAAGCTGTCGCAGCTGACGAAGACGCTGCATCAGAGGACGACACGGCAGACACCGAAGAGTTTGCGTCCGTCGACGATGCGCCTGACGTCGCCGAAACCGATGCTGACGACGACGAGGACGCCGCGTCCGAAGCTGATGCCGAGGCCGCACCGGCGCCGGTTCGTGCCCGCGTTATCCGCATGCGCAAAGCCGACCTCGCCGCACCAATCGCCGCGACGGCAGCAAGTGCCGTGGACGACGCGCAGGACGGAAATGATCTGTCCTCTCTGATCGGGCGCGTCACAGGCAATACCTCAGAGGCCTCAGAAGACCTCACTGATGCCGCAGAAACTGTCGAGTTTGGCATTTCCGAAGAGGTGAGCGCCGAAGACATCGCAGACCTAGAGCAGCTCGACGGTCTTCCGAGCGACGTCGAAGCGCTTGTTGAAGAGACGTCGCTCTCTGCCGACGCCGAAGCTGATCTTCAGGCCGAGCTTGCCGCTTTGACCGGCAATTTGGGTGAAGAAGAGGATCAAGACGAAGAGGCAGAAATCGAGCCTCTCGAACTGTCGAACGATGACCTGGTCACGGATGACTTGAGCGAAGAACTTAACGCCATCGAAGACGAGTTTGAGGCGCCTGCTTTTGAAGATGAATTCGAGGCGCCCGCCGCCGAGGACGAAATCGAGGCACCAGCCGCCGAGGATGCTGCCCCATTGCGTCCGCGCCGCGTGCAAATGGCGTCTAGCATCGATGACGACGAGGATGCGATGTCCCGCATCATGTCCGAGACCGAGGCCAAGATGTCCTCGCCAGATCAAAGCCGTCGCCGTGAGTCCATCGCACAACTCAAGGCCGCCGTCGCCGCAACAGAAGCAGATCGCGAAGTCAGCGCCGAACAATCGGCGGAGAGCGAAGCGGAATCAGCGTTCCGTGACGATCTCGAACAGGCCGTGCGTCCAACGCGCCCAATCCGCCCAGCGCGTCCGACTGGCCGTGCGGAGCGTGCCGAGCGTTCAGAGCGCCCTCAGGCGGCCCCATTGAAACTCGTAGCATCGCAGCGCATCGACGTGCCCGAGGCAACAGCTGCTGAAAGCACTGGCCCTATCACGCCAGTCCGCCCCCGCCGTGTCGCAGCAGCACCGGCAGCCGAAGCCCCTGCCCAGCAAACATCTCGGGAGCAAAGTGGTGGGTTTGCAGAATTCGCCAACAGCATGGGCGCTCAGGACCTGTCCGATCTGCTTGAGGCCGCAGCCGCCTACACCTCCTTTGTGGAAGGCAGCGAGGATTTCTCGCGTCCGCAGCTCATGAACAAGGTTAAGGAAATGTCCGAGCAGGAATACAGCCGTGAAGAGGGTCTGCGGTCCTTTGGCACCCTGCTACGTCAGGGCCGGATCATGAAAGTGCGCAATGGCCGCTTCCAGGTCTCGGACGAGACACGGTTTAACCCCGAACGTCGCGCGGGCTAAACGTCAACAAATCCAAGCGTGAGGGCGGAGGCGAAAGTCTCCGCCCTTTCTTATTGGCACGTCAGAGTTCAATCTCGGGCGCGTCGATGTCGTCCTCTTCCATGCCGCGCAGCATATCATCGGTCATGCCAAAGGGCGGCGCATCCGCAGACCGGCGGATCAGGATATCACCGTTCTCCAGCACTTCGATACTGTCGTAGAACTCAATGTCATCAATGGCCGCAAGGATATCGCGAACCAGCGGACGCAACTCAGCCGCCATGCCGCGCATCGCGGGGCCAAGCTCTTCGGCGAATTGCTCCAGCTCGTCGATGGCAGGCTCCATTTCAGTCATCAAGCCGCGCAGGAAAAGCTGGGCGCCCTCCTCCATCAAGGACAATCCGTTATCTTCTTGGGCCGCGACAGGTGTGGTCAGCGCAAGGGCAAAGAGCGGGGGGATCAGCAAGTGTTTCATAAGGTCAATATAGGCGCGCCGGGACTACATCACAAATCGAGCGTGACCATCACGGGGAAATGGTCTGAGGCAGTCAGCAGAGCATCCCGCAATTCAGTGTTAGCAAAACACTCCGGATCTTCGAAAGGATGCCAGATGCGCCACTTTGGCCCCGCCCCTTTGAGGTTGGCCGAGACCATAATATAATCCAGTAGCGCCGACAAAAAGCGCCCATCGGGCGGCACTTTGAACCGGGCACTGGTCGGCGCGGCTTGCAGGCGTTTGCCCAAGGCGAGGCGTGCATGCGGGTCGTGGAGTTGCAGACCTGTGTCCTCACCCAGCACCACCTCCACCCCCGAGCGGCCAAACAGCTTTTCATACTCGTCAAGACCGGGGCCATCGTTGAAATCGCCCAAGACCATCAGCTTGTCGCCCGCCTCCAGATGGGCCTCCACCCGGCGGCGCAGCCAGATGCACTGCGCGAGCTGTTTGCGCCGGTTGGCGATTGAAAGGCGCATCACATCCGCCTCAGTCCGCGCGCCATGCGGGGCTTTGGATTTAGCATGCACACCGATCAGCCGCAGGGTTTCGCCAGACGCAGTCTGCACAGCCAGTTCGAGCGGCGGTTTGGACCACGTAATCTTTTCCGGCCGCGCGTCCGTGTCCACGTCGAGCGAGAGTTTGCCATCAAACGATGGGGCGCTATCGCTGTCTTGCGGATCATGCGCAGCTGTCAGCGCGTCGGGATCATAAAGCAGCGTGATTTCCTGTTGCGTGTCGTTGGAAAAGCCCATGACGGCACGACGCGCGCGCAGATCGAACCGAGATGCAAAGGCCTCTAGTGCTGTCACCCCGTCACGCTTGCGGCTGGTGTCGGGCGCCTCGATGACCATCACCGCATCCGCGTCCATCGTGCGAAAAACGTGACCGAGGGCCGCAATCTGCTCAGATCGTTTCACATCGCGGCGGCCGGACCAGCGGTCATCCTCTTGCAATCGCCCCTTGTCATCGAACAAATGATCAAACCATTCAACGTTGTAGGTCGCGATCCTCATGTGGCGGCATGGGCCGCGCTGACGGTCTCCCACGCTTTGTTCAGGGCCACCAACCGCCGCTCAGCCAGCTTTTGCGCCTCTGCGGGGACGCCGCGCGCCTGCATCTGATCCGGGTGCGTTTCGCGTACCATTTGCCGATATTTCTTGCGCAGTTCCTCAAGGCTCGCGTCATAGGGCATGCCCAGCACGTCGTACGGATCTGGCTCCGCATCTGGCACATGCTGGGACTTTATCCTTGCATAACAACGGTCTGAGATGCGAAATTCACGTGCAACCTCGACAAGGAAAGCCTCCTCTGAGGGATGAAACTCTCCGTCCGCCACAGCAATATGGAACAGCCCGGCGAGCACGTCCTCCAATGGATCCTGCCGATCCTCGAACATTGCACTGATACGACGGGCATAGATTTCAAAGCCGGCTACATCGGTCCGGGCCATATTGAAAACGCGGGCGGCGTTGACCTCATCTTCGGCGGCGATGTGGAAAACTTCGCGGAACGCGGTCACCTCATCGCGTGTCACATGTCCGTCGGCCTTGGCCATTTTGGCCCCCAGCGCGATAACAGCAATGGTAAACGCCACGGTGCGCTCCGGCGGGCTGCGCAATTGCTCAAACACAGCCGAAAGCCCCTCACCTGATGTGAGGGCGGCCAAGGCATCAGCGATCCGGGACCAGAGTGACATAGACGCATGTTACCAAACCCAACTGAACTCACCAGTCTGGAAATGCAGAGGCTTTGTGCATTTTTTGCCTACAGGCTGCGCGGACCGTTTGGTGTGTCAAAAGTAGCGTGCAACGCGATGTCCTTGCCACGCTCGTAATGAATGCGGGCATCATCGATGCCGCACCCCGCAGCCTCGCCCATCGGATGGGTGATCATCAGTGATGTCAACCGAACGCCCGCATCGGGCAAACGCTCTGCCGGATGCCCGCCATCGCCCCATTGGATCACCGTGGGATAGGCACCGCCCCACGGCAGGCTCCCGTCCTCTGGCACGGTCAAAGACCACACTAAATCTCCGCGTTGCAGAGCCAGCGCACGGCCAATATCCACCGGGGCTACAGCGCAGGCCGCAGCGATATCCGGCACAGAGACGATCCAATTGCCAAGACGCGGCGTCTCTGGCGCGTCATCGAGCGCAAACCATCGCGGCCCATCGAATGGCGCGGCATTTGGGTCTGGGGCAATCACCTCGAGATACTCGCCCGTCCCCAACCGCAGCAGCCGGTTGTGGGTGCCAAATCGCGCATGTTGCCCGCCGGGTTGCAAAGACACGCCAAGCCTCGCCTCCGCCCAGGCGCAACCCACGTCCAGATCACGGCATACAACGGCCAGGTGGTCGAGCTTCAATGGCTCAGCCCCGCGCGTCGCGGATCAGCCGCAGGATATCCTCTGCCGCCTCGGGGATGTTGGTGCCGGGGCCGAAAATCGCCTTCACGCCTGCGTCATAGAGGAACTGGTAGTCCTGCTGCGGGATCACGCCGCCGCAGATGACGAGGATGTCGCCCGCCCCCGCGGCCTCAAGCGCTTTGACCAGTTTGGGCGCAAGCGTCTTGTGCCCCGCCGCTTGCGAGCTGATACCGATCACATGCACGTCGTTGTCCACGGCGTCCTGTGCGGCCTCTTCGGGTGTCTGGAACAGCGGGCCAACGTCGACGTCAAAGCCGATGTCGGCAAAGGCCGTTGCGATGACCTTGGCCCCCCGATCGTGCCCGTCCTGCCCCATCTTGACCACCAACATGCGGGGGCGACGGCCTTCGGCTTCGGCGAAATCTTCAACCGACTTCTGAATGGCGGCAAATCCCTGATCGCCCTCATAGGCGGCCCCATATACCCCGGCGAGCGTTTTCACTTCGGCGCGGTGACGGCCGAACACTTTTTCCATGGCCATACTGATCTCTCCCACAGTGGCGCGGTGGCGGGCGGCCTCGACCGCCGCCTCAAGCAAATTGCCGCCCTCGGCGGCACGTTTTGACACTTCGGCAAGGGCCGCGTCGCAGGCGGCGGCATCACGGTCCGCTCGCACCTGATCCAGCCGCGCGATCTGACTGTCGCGCACGGCCATGTTGTCGATGTCGAGAATATCGATGGGGTCTTCTTTGTCCTTGCGGTACTTGTTGACGCCCACGATGACTTCATCGCCCCGGTCGATCATCGCCTGCCGGGTGGCCGCACTCTCCTCAATCCGCAGCTTGGGCATGCCAGAGGCCACGGCCTTGGTCATGCCGCCCATCTCTTCGACCTCTTCGATCAGCTTCCACGCCTCTTCGGCCAGCTCATTGGTCAGGCTTTCGACGTAATAGCTGCCAGCAAGCGGGTCGATGACATTGGTGACACCGGTTTCTTCCTGCAAAATCAACTGCGTGTTGCGGGCGATGCGGGCTGCAAATTCGGTCGGCAAGGCAATCGCCTCGTCCAGCGCATTCGTGTGGAGCGACTGCGTGCCGCCCAACACCGCGCTCATCGCCTCATACGCGGTGCGGACGACGTTGTTGTACGGGTCCTGCTCCTGCAGGCTCACCCCGCTGGTCTGGCAATGGGTGCGCAGCATCGAGGATTTCGGGTTCTTCGGCTCAAACTCCGCCATCACCCGGCTCCACAGCAGACGGGCGGCGCGCAGCTTGGCGGCCTCCATGAAGAAGTTCATGCCGATGGCAAAAAAGAACGACAGACGCGGCGCGAATTTATCCACATCCATGCCCCGAGCGATGGCCGTTCGGACATACTCGCGCCCGTCCGCGATGGTGAATGCCAACTCTTGGACAAGGTTCGCGCCCGCCTCTTGCATATGGTAGCCTGAAATGCTGATCGAGTTGAATTTCGGCATCTCGTTTGAGGTGTACTCGATGATATCCGCGATAATCCGCATCGATGGTTCAGGCGGATAGACATAGGTGTTGCGGACCATGAACTCCTTGAGAATGTCGTTTTGAATGGTGCCGGACAGGACGGCGCGCTCATGCCCCTGCTCTTCGCCCGCAACGATGAAATTGGCGAGGATCGGAATGACCGCGCCGTTCATCGTCATCGACACGCTGACCTTGTCCAGAGGAATGCCGTCAAAGAGGATTTTCATGTCCTCAACAGAGTCAATCGCGACCCCGGCCTTGCCAACGTCCCCCTCAACCCGCGCGTGGTCACTATCGTAGCCCCGGTGCGTAGCGAGGTCGAAGGCGACCGAAACACCTTGCTGCCCGGCGGCCAGCGCCTTGCGATAGAAGGCGTTGCTTTCCTCGGCAGTGGAAAAGCCCGCGTATTGGCGGATCGTCCACGGGCGGCCTGCGTACATCGTGGATTTGACGCCGCGCGTGTAGGGCGCCTGCCCGGGCTCGGTGCCAAGATGCGGGAGGTCTTTGGTATCTTCGGCGGTGTAAAGCGGCTTGACCGCGATCCCTTCGATCGTGTTCCAGGTGAGGTCCTCGACAGACTTGCCCCGCAGTTCGGCTGCGGCGCGCTCTTCCCATTTGGATTTCGATGTCACAGTCTGATCCTCCTTTGTGAGGGCATTAACGGGCCACCCGGCGTGGCCCGCCGGTGTGGTCAATGATGTGCTGGGTGCATACGGGCTCCAGCCATGTGGCAAGGCCATCCGCACCAGAGCGTAGCCATGCGATGTCGGCGGCGTATCCACGGTTTGCCGATGGTGCAGTGCTTGGACGCGCAGATGATTTGCGCAGCCAAGGGACAGGCCCTGACACGGCAAAACGCGCCTGCCCCAGAAGTGCTGCGAGCGGCAAATGCGGCCGCCCGGCAAATCGCTCTGATGGCCAGATGATAAGGTCCGAGCGCGGGGACGCCTGCGCTATGTCCGCGATGACATGCTGCCAGCGACGCGTCTCGGCATTTACCCCGCCGCGCACCGCAAGCCCGA
The DNA here is from genome assembly GCA_020629175.1 of Flavimaricola sp. GTDB lineage: Bacteria > Pseudomonadota > Alphaproteobacteria > Rhodobacterales > Rhodobacteraceae > JALZWD01. The sequence continues at coordinate 105,004 of JAHDDU010000006.1, forward strand.
TCCGCAGCGGCTGCCCCGCTCCGTCGCGCAGGGACGCCATCACAAGGCCAGCGTTCGGATAAAGCGCTTCCTTTCCGGGCCCAAGCAACGCCGCATCGCTGATCACCAGCGTCTCAACACCGTCCTTGCGCAACCCGTCTATCCGCATCGCGAGCCGTCCTGCGGCCCTCTGCCGCACGGCAGGCCGCTCGCTCAAAAACCCGTGGAGCAGGTCAGGCTGCGTGACCTCTGGCCCCCAGAGCACAACGCCCGGCGGCATATCGCGCCGCAGAACCGCGCGCAGCGTGGCACCCGCTGTTCTATGCGCCCCCAAATGCAAGACAATATCCATGAGCGTGGCATCCTGTGTAAGATGCCGCACTCTGTGCATGCCAGAGCGTGAGGATGGGCTTAATGGTAAAATTGTTGCAGTGGCGCGGTCTTGCCCCTTCGAAATCGCAAAACGGCACCCTATGTTCAAAGCAATGAAATGGATTGCCCTGATTTGCGCGCTCTGCGCCCCGTTTGCCACCCCTGTCGCGGCCCAAGAGGACACGACAGCAGAGGTTGAAAGCCTGTCCGTGTTGGAGCAATGGCAAGCGGACCCTACGCTGTTTTTCGATGCCGCAGACGTCGATTTGGCAAGCTTGCAATTCGTCGCCCGCCCGCTTGTGGTCTTTGCCAACAGCCCGAACGATCCCCGTGTCGCCGAGCAGTTGGATTTTCTGCGCGCGCGCGTGGACGAGCTGGTCGAGCGTGATGTCATCGTCATCATCGACACCGATCCCGCCGCCCGCACTGAGGTCCGCCAGGAACTGCGCCCTCGCACGTTCCAGCTTGTGCTCATGGACAAGAACGGGCGCGTGCACTTGCGCAAACCGGCCCCTTGGGACGTGCGCGAAATTTCACGCTCCATCGACAAGATGCCACTCCGCCAGCAAGAGCTGGGCCGCTGAACGCGGGGCGATATGATCGCCGCGCGGCTCACTCGAATTCCATGATCACATCGTCTACGGCAAGGCTGTCGCCCGCCTCGGCGTTGATCTTGGCCACCACACCCTTTTTCTCGGCGCGCAGGATGTTCTCCATCTTCATCGCTTCAACGGTGCAGAGCGCCTGCCCTTCCTGAATTTCATCGCCTTCGGCAACATCGACTTTGACGATCAGACCGGGCATCGGGCAGAGCAACATTTTCGACGTATCCGGCGGCAGCTTTTCCGGCATCAACGCAGCCAGTTCGGCCTGCCGCGGACTGCGAACAAAGACCCGCAGGTCCGCGCCGCGTGTACGCAACTGGTAACCGCCGGTGGCCTTGGCAACCTTCAGGACAAGCGGGGCGCCATCCACCATCAGCTCGGCCAGGGGCTGCCCTGGCAGCCAACCGCTTTCGACCCGCAGCGTTGCACCGTCTTCGAACGCGACATCGGCTCCGTCCTTGTCGGCGCTGATGGTCACGAGGTGGTGCCCACCCGCCAGGCTCACCACCCAATCAGTGCCCACCTTGCGCTCGTGGTTGCCCATGCGGCCCGAAATGCGGGTGCGCCGAATTTCAGCGACGCGGTGCATCGCGGCCGCCGCGGCAGCCACACGGCGCAGGTCAGCGTCGGCCAGCGTCGCACCCTCAAAACCTTCGGGATATTCTTCTTCGATAAACGCCGTGGTGATGTTGCCCGAGACGAACTTCGGGTGATCCATCACTGCCGAGAGGAACGGCAGGTTGTGCCCGATCCCTTCCACCTCAAACCGGTCAAGCGCCACACGCATCTCCTCAATCGCGGCTTCCCGCGTGGGTGCCCAAGTGCAGAGTTTGGCGATCATCGGATCGTAGTACATGCTGATCTCGCCGCCTTCATAGACGCCGGTGTCATTGCGCACAGCGCGGTCGGCCTCGGCCACTTCTTCTGGCGGGCGGTAGCGGGTGAGGCGACCAATCGAGGGCAAGAAGTTGCGATACGGGTCCTCGGCATAAAGCCGGCTTTCCATCGCCCAGCCGTTGATCTTGAGGTCGGATTGTTTGATCGCAAGCTTCTCGCCCGCCGCCACCCGGATCATCTGCTCGACAAGGTCGATGCCCGTGATCAACTCGGTGACCGGGTGTTCGACCTGCAGGCGGGTGTTCATCTCGAGGAAGTAAAAGTTCTTGTCTCCATCAACGATGAACTCGACCGTCCCGGCGCTCGCGTAGCCCACCGCGTGGGCCAGGGCCAGCGACTGCTCGCCCATAGCCTTGCGCGTGGCGTCATCCAGAAACGGGCTTGGCGCCTCTTCGACAACCTTCTGGTTACGACGCTGGATCGAGCATTCCCGCTCATGCAGGAACACGCCATTGCCGTGGCTGTCGCACAGCACCTGAATTTCAATGTGCCGCGGCTGGGTGACGAATTTCTCAATGAAAATCCTGTCGTCCCCAAAGCTGTTGGCCGCTTCGTTCTTGGAGGACTGAAACCCTTCACGCGCTTCCTGATCATTCCAGGCGATGCGCATCCCCTTGCCCCCGCCCCCGGCGGACGCCTTGATCATCACCGGATAGCCGATCTCGTTCGAGATTTTGACCGCCTCATCGGCATCTTCGATCAGGCCCATATAGCCCGGCACGGTCGAGACCTTGGCCTCCTGAGCGATCTTCTTGGAGGTGATCTTGTCCCCCATGCTTTCAATCGCGCCCTTTGGCGGCCCGATAAAGGCCACGCCCGCGGCCTCCAGCGCTTCGGCGAACTTGGCGTTTTCTGACAGAAATCCATATCCCGGATGGACAGCCTCAGCGCCCGTGTCCTTGATCGCCTGCATCACCTTGTCGATGACGATATAGGACTGGTTTGCTGGGGCCGGGCCAATGTGCACCGCCTCATCCGCCATCCGCACATGCAGCGCGTTGCGGTCCGCATCCGAGTAAATCGCGACGGTCTGGATGCCCATCTTGCGCGCGGTCTTGATCACGCGGCAGGCGATTTCGCCACGGTTGGCGATCAGGATTTTCTTGAACATCAGATCCGTCCTTTGAGTAAGAGAAGACCACCGCAGACCGGTGCCTGCAGCGTCAATGAAGGGTGTGAAGAGAGGGACCCAAACCGAAGAAGCGGCCTGCGCCACAGGGGCTCAGACCGCTTCATTGGGGAAGGGTAACGGTTTTGACAATTTACAGAGGCCAGCTTGCTGGGACCGGCGTCTGCACGAATACCGTGGCACGATGCAGCTGCCGCGACCAAGCTGCCGCAGGCCACAGCCGCCAAATGAGCCATTTTCCGCCTGACGTTAGGTAAAACAGGCCCATTTATGAGCATTTCGACGCTCATCCCTCAAAAACATCCGGGAAAGCGGCACGCGCGCGCGCCTCATCAATTTGCAAAAGCGCCTCATAATCCTCGGGATCAAAGGGATCGCTGGCAGGAATCACCTCGCGCCCAAACAGCCAGCTGAGACGTCCGGCATCCAGATTGCCCCGCTCAAACGGCGCGTCGCCGAATTGCGCCCAAAGTGCCGCCATGAACCCTTCGTCCGCGCGTCGGTCCGCAGGCTTGCGGTCGAAATGCCGCTCCCGCGCGATCAGTTTTGTGGCACCCGACTTGGAGGCCCGCCGGAGCGTAAACTGATAGTCCGTGCCGGGGAGCCGCCCGGGAAAACCACGATGCTTGATCATCTAAT